>DCHT01000070.1 GCA_002314885.1 Bacteroidales bacterium UBA1745
AGGTAGGCGGGGTGCAAGGATATATTCCCTATAGTATTCATTTATTCAGTCTTCTACCTTTGTGATACAAATCTAACCTGATATTACAATATTGAGCAAAAGGTTATCGGCTTCGGCCGAGACGGAAATGGCGTAGGTGTGAACTGACGCCATTTTTGTTTGTTGAAAGCTCGCTCCTGGTGTTGCGGAATCCGAGCTTTTTCACTACCTTTGAGAATTCGTGCGCATTATGCGTGCGTATGACGCGAACTTTACATTCAGAATATGACAAACGACAAGGTCTACATCTTTGACACCACCCTCAGGGACGGCGAACAGGTCCCGGGCTGCCAGCTCAACACAATCGAGAAGATTCAGGTGGCCAAGACTCTTGAGGAACTCGGCGTCGACGTAATCGAAGCCGGCTTCCCGATCTCAAGTCCAGGCGACTTCAATTCAGTAGTGGAAATAAGCAAGGCCGTCACATGGCCTACCATCTGCGCCCTTTCCCGCGCAGTGGAGAAGGACATCGACGCAGCGGCGGAGGCTCTCAAATATGCCAAGCACGGACGTATCCACACCGGTATCGGCACCTCCGACCTCCACATCAAGTATAAATTCAATTCCAACCGCGAGGAAATCATCGAGCGCGCCGTCAAGGCCGTCAAGTATGCCCGCAGGTTCGTGGACGACGTGGAGTTCTACGCCGAGGATGCGGGCCGCACGGAGAACGAATACCTCGCAAGGGTAGTGGAGGCTGTCATCGCAGCCGGCGCAACCGTCGTCAACATTCCGGACACTACGGGATATTGCCTGCCGTCGGAATACGGTGCGAAGATCAAGTACCTCTGCGACCATGTGGACAACATCGACAAGGCCATCATATCCACACATTGCCACAATGACCTCGGAATGGCAACTGCCAACACCATGTCCGGCATCCTGAACGGTGCCCGTCAGGTGGAGGTTACCGTCAACGGAGTAGGTGAGCGCGCAGGCAACACCTCTCTCGAGGAGATCGCGATGATCATCAAGAGCCACAAGGACCTTCCAGTCCACACCGATATCAACACGACCAAGATCTATCCGATCAGCCGTATGGTCAGCAACCTTATGAATATGCCAGTCCAGGCCAACAAGGCCATCGTCGGCCGCAATGCCTTCGCGCATTCTTCCGGCATCCATCAGGACGGCGTGCTCAAGAACGCGCAGACCTACGAAATCATCGATCCTAAGGACGTGGGCCTCGACGACAACAGCATCGTACTCACAGCCCGCAGCGGCCGTGCAGCCCTCAAGTTCCGTCTCGAGGTTCTCGGCGTGACTGTTCCTGACGGCAAGCTCGACGCTCTCTATCAGCAGTTCCTCAAACTGGCAGACCAGAAGAAGGAAGTCAACGACGACGACCTCCTCGTCCTCGCCGGCGCAAACAAGGCTGCTGACCATCACATCAAAATCGATTTCCTCCAGGTTACTGCCGGCGTGGGTGTTCAGTCCGTCGCATCTGTCGGACTTGACATCGCAGGCGAGAAGTTCGAAGCGGCCTCATCCGGCAACGGACCTGTGGACGCTGCCATCAAGGCTGTGAACAACATCATCCGTCGCGACACAGTGATCAAGGAATTCACTATCCAGAACATCAACAATGGATCTGACGATGCTGCAAAGGTACATATGCAGTGCGAGAGCAACGGCCGCATAGCATACGGCTTCGGCGTCAGCACGGACATCGTCACTTCTTCACTCGAGGCTTACCTCGACTGCCTGAACAAATTCACAAACAGATAAAATGAACACGCTTTTTGACAAGATCTGGGACAGCCACGTCGTCTCTCTCATCGAGGACGGCCCAACCCAGCTCTACATCGACAGGCTCTATTGTCACGAGGTTACCAGCCCGCAGGCCTTCGACGGCCTTCGTGCACGTGGCATCAAGTGCTTCCGTCCGGAGAAGATCTACTGTATGCCGGACCACAACACCCCGACCCACGACCAGGACAAGACAATTGAGGATCCTGTATCACGCAAGCAGGTTGACACGCTTGCCGCAAATGCAGCCGAATTCGGCCTCACCCATTATGGTATGATGAACCATTCGAATGGCATCATCCACGTCGTAGGACCTGAGAAGGGACTTTCCCTCCCTGGAATGACCATCGTCTGCGGCGACTCCCACACTTCCACCCACGGCGCTATGGGCGCAGTTGCCTTTGGCATCGGCACCAGCGAGGTGGAGATGGTGATGGCTTCCCAGTGCATCCTTCAGCAGAAACCGAAGTCTATGAGGATCAGCGTGGAAGGTGAGCTCGCCAAGGGTGTAACCGCCAAGGACGTCGCTCTCTACCTGATGATGAAGCTCACGACTTCAGGCGCAACCGGTTACTTCATCGAGTATGCCGGCAGCACTATCCGCTCCCTCTCTATGGAAGGTCGTCTCACTCTCTGCAACCTCTCAATCGAGATGGGCGCACGCGGTGGCTTCATCGCTCCGGACGAGACTACCTTCGAATATATCAAGGGCCGCGAGTATGCGCCTAAGGGCGAGGAATGGGACAAGGCAGTTGAGTATTGGAAGACTCTCAAGTCCGGCGACGACGCCGTTTTCGACAAGGAGCTGACTTTCGACGCAGCCGACATCCAGCCAATGATCACTTACGGCACCAACCCTGGTATGGGTATGGCCATCACTGACAGCATTCCGGCTGATGCGGCACAGAAGTCTCTCGACTATATGGGCTTCACCCACGGTCAGAACCTCCTCGGCCACAAGGTCGACTATGTGTTCCTCGGTGCCTGCACCAACGGCCGCATTGAGGATTTCCGTGCTTTCGCATCCATCGCAGCCGGCAAGAAGAAAGCTGAGGGCGTGACCGCCTGGCTCGTGCCTGGTTCCTGGAAGGTCCTCGACGAGATCAAGGCTGAGGGTCTGGACAAGGTCCTCGAGGCCGCAGGTTTCGCAATCCGCCAGCCTGGCTGCTCTGCCTGTCTCGCTATGAACGACGACAAGATTCCGGCAGGGAAGTACAGCGTCAGCACCTCCAACCGTAACTTCGAAGGGCGTCAGGGCCCTGGCTCACGCACCCTTCTCGCAAGCCCTCTCACTGCAGCCGCTGCTGCTGTGACCGGTGTAATTACTGATCCACGTGAACTGATATAATATTATGAAACAGAAATTCGACATCATACAGAGCACTTGCGTACCGCTCCCGCTCGAGAACGTGGACACTGACCAGATCATTCCTGCACGTTTCCTCAAGGCTACCACCCGCGACGAGAAGTTCTTCGGCGACAATCTCTTCCGCGACTGGCGCTATGACAAGGAAGACAATCCTAAGAAGGACTTTGTATTCAACACCCCTGCATTCAGCGCGGCCCCTTCCGAGGGTGTGCATCAGATCCTCGTCGCAGGCAAGAACTTCGGCAGCGGCTCCAGCCGTGAGCACGCCGCCTGGGCAATTGCAGGCTACGGTTTCCGCGTGGTGATATCTTCCTTCTTTGCGGATATCCACAAGAACAACGAACTGAACAATTTCGTGCTCCCAGTTGCTGTGAGCGAGGCTTTCCTTGCTGAACTCTTCGCTTCCATCGCAGCTGATTCCGACTGCCAGGTAAAGGTCGATGTGCCAAATCAGACCGTCACCAACCTCGCAACCGGCTCAAGCGAGCATTTCGAAATCAACGGTTACAAGAAATATTGTCTTATGAACGCTCTCGACGACATCGACTATCTGCTCGAGCAGAAGTCCAAGATCGAGGCTTATGAAAACAAATAGACTATGAAGATCAAGATCGCAAAACTCCCTGGCGACGGTATCGGACCGGAAGTCGTAGAACAGGCCGTAAAGGCCATCGACGCCGTTGCAAAGAAATTCGGACACGAAGTTGAATACACCTTCGGTTATGTAGGCGCCTGCGCCATTGACCGTTTCGGCAACGCCTTCCCTGATGAGACCTATCAGACCTGCCTTGATGCAGATGCAGTTCTCTTCGGTGCAGTCGGTGACCCTAAATATGACAATGATCCTACCGCAAAGGTTCGCCCTGAGCAGGGTCTGCTCGCAATGCGCAAGCAGCTCGGCCTCTTCGCCAACCTTCGCCCTGTCGAGACTTTCAAGAGCCTCATCAACAAGAGCCCGCTCAAGCCTGAGCTCGTGGACGGTGCTGATTTCCTCTGCCTCCGCGAACTCACCGGCGGTATGTACTTCGGTGCAAAGGGCCGCGAGGACAACGGTGACACCGCATATGACACCAATCTCTACCATCGTTACGAGGTGGAGCGCATCCTCAGGCTCGGTTACGAATATGCCCGCAAGCGTCGCAGCCATCTTACCGTAGTCGACAAGGCCAATGTCCTCGAGAGCTCCCGTCTCTGGAGGCAGATCGCCCAGGAGATGGCCCCTCAGTATCCTGATGTGACCACCGACTATATGTATGTGGACAACGCTGCAATGAAGCTCATCACCGGTCCTAAGTTCTTCGACGTGATGGTTACCGAGAACACCTTCGGCGACATCCTCACCGACGAGGCAAGCTGCATCAGCGGCTCTATGGGCCTCCTTGCATCTGCATCAGTGGGTGAGAAGACAGGCGTATTCGAGCCTATCCACGGTTCTTATCCTCAGGCAGCCGGCAAGAACATCGCAAACCCTCTCGCAACCATCCTCTCCGCCGCTATGCTCCTCGAGCACCTCGGCCTCCTCGAGGAAGGTGCAGCAGTACGCAAGGCAGTTGCCGCATCCATCGATGCCTGCTACGTCACTGAAGACCTCGCAAACGGCGGCGAATGCCACAGCACCAGCGAAGTAGGTGACTGGGTTGCAGCTCAGATCTGATACATTAATATAATATATACGAACAATGGCTGAATTAGATTGGTCAAATCTTGCCTTCAAATACAGGAAGACTGACAAGATTATCGTAAGTGTTTACAAGGACGGCGTATGGTCTGCCCCTGTCGCTTCAGAAGATTTCAATTTCTCCTTCAGCGCCTTCGCCGGCGTGTTCCACTATGCAAACTCCTGCTTCGAGGGCCTCAAGGCCTTCCGTGGCGTGGATGGTAAGGTTCGCCTTTTCCGTCCTGACGAGAATGCAAAGCGTATGCAGAGCAGCGGCCGTCACCTCGATATGGCAGTTCCTTCAGAGGAAATGTTCATCGAGATGTGTATGATGTGCGTAAGGGAGAACATCGATTACCTTCCTCCTTACGGCTACAATGCCGCAATGTATCTCCGCCCTGTGCTGATCGGTATGAACCCTCAGCTGGGCATCGCCTCATCCACTGAGGTCGTATTTGCTGTGCTGGGTGCTCCTGTGGGCACATATTCCGGTGCTGCAAGCCTTTCCGCTGGCACCGCAGTCCTTGCCAGGAACTATGACCGTGCTGCACCTAACGGCACCGGCGCGTTCAAGATTGCCGCCAACTACGCTACATCCCTGCATCCATACAATATGGCTCACCGCCAGGGCTATCGCGAACTCCTCTTCCTCGATCCTGCAACTCACACCAAGATCGATGAGTTCGGTTCATCCAACTTCCTCGCTATCAAGGGCAACACTTACGTTACTCCGCTTTCTTCAAGCGTCCTTCCGTCCATCACCAACAAGTCCCTCCAGGTCGTGGCAGAGGACTTCGGACTCAAGGTTGAGAAGAGGGCAGTGTACGTGGATGAACTCGCAGAGTTCGACGAAATCAACGCCTGCGGTACTGCAGTGGTCATCACTCCTATCGCAAGCATCGACGACAAGCCAACCCTCGAATCCACTGAGGTAACCCGTCAGTTCGTCATCTCCAAGAACGGACTCGCAGGTGAGATGTCCACCAAGATGTACAATCACTATCGCGCCATCCAGGACGGCCTCGAGCAGGATATCCACGGCTGGTGCTATTTCCTCGACTAACTATTTATTAATCCCCATAAACAATTAACAAATGGAAGCACAAAAAGTTCTTGAAAGCCTCAAAAGGCGTTTCCCTAACGAGCCTGAGTACATTCAGGCAGTTGAAGAAGTTCTCTACACCATCGAGGACGAGTACAACAATCATCCTGAGTTCGAGCGCTACAATCTGATTGAGCGTCTCTGCATCCCTGAGCGCGTGTATATGTTCCGCGTGAACTGGATGGACGACAGCGGAAAGATCCAGACCAATATGGGCTACCGTATCCAGCACAACAATGCCATCGGTCCATACAAGGGCGGTATCCGTTTCCACAGCTCCGTAAACCTCAGCATCCTCAAGTTCCTCGCTTTCGAACAGACCTTCAAGAATGCTCTCACCACTCTTCCTATGGGCGGTGGCAAGGGCGGCTCAGACTTCTCTCCACGCGGTAAGTCAGAGGCAGAGGTTATGCGTTTCTGCCAGGCTTTCTCTATGGAACTCTCACGCCACATCGGTCCTGATATCGACGTCCCTGCAGGTGACATCGGCGTAGGCGGCCGTGAGGTAGGTTATATGTTCGGTATGTACAAGAAGCTCACCAAGGACTTCAGCGGTACTTTCACCGGAAAGGGTCTCGAGTTCGGTGGCTCCCTCATCCGTCCTGAGGCAACCGGTTACGGTGTCGTTTACTTCCTTACCGATATGCTCGCAACCAAGGGTCTCGACCTCAAGGGCAAGTCAGTCCTCATCTCCGGTTCAGGCAACGTTGCTCAGTATGCAGCCCAGAAGGTTCTCCAGCTCGGTGGCAAGGTTCTCACTATGTCTGACTCCGACGGTTATGTTTACGATCCGGACGGAATCGACGAGGAGAAGCTCGCATACGTAATGCAGCTCAAGAACGTCTTCCGCGGCCGTATCAGCAAGTATGCTGAGAAGTATGGCGTGAAGTACGTTGCAGGCGGTGCAAAGCCTTGGGGCGAAAAGGCAGACATCGCTCTTCCTTGCGCTACCCAGAACGAACTTCGTGAGGAGCACGCAAAGGCTCTCGTCGCAAACGGTGTCATCGCTGTCTGCGAGGGTGCAAATATGCCTACCACTCCTGAGGCCATCAAGGTTCTCCAGGCTGCCAAGGTTCTCTACTCTCCAGGTAAGGCTTCCAACGCCGGCGGTGTATCCGTATCAGGTCTCGAGATGTCTCAGAACTCCGAGCGTCTCTCCTGGACCTCTGAGGAGGTTGACAACCGTCTCCGCGCCATTATGGACAACATCCACGAGAACTGCGTGAAGTATGGTACCGAGGCTGACGGCTATGTGAACTACGTAAAGGGTGCGAATGTCGCAGGCTTTATGAAGGTCGCAAAGGCTATGATGGCTCAGGGCGTTATCTAGAAATTCTTATTCGATGGGACAGATCGATTACACACAGCTGATGAGCAGGAGGATACGTAGAATCCTGCTCATCTGCAACAACTACGACAGCTACATACTTGAGGAAGACGGACATATCGAGTCCCTCATTTCCCAGGAATATTCAGATCTGAACATTTCCAATCCTCCTTCCATCGTCAGGGCTGAGTCTACACTCGAGGCCTTGGCCCTTCTGGAGAGGGGAGAGAGGTTCGACCTGGTTATGACTATGTATAATGTGGGCGAGCTGGACGTATTCGAATTCTCCCATAAGTCGAAGGCCATTGCGCCCGAGACCAACATCGTCCTTATTCTCAGTTACTCGAAGGAACTCTACAAGCAACTTGAGCAGAAGGACCGCAGCGACATCGACTCCGTGTTCTGCTGGAATAACTCCACGGATCTCCTCATCGCAATCATCAAACTCTTCGAGGACAGGATGAATGCGGAAAAGGACATCCTCCAGTATGACGTGCAGGCAATTCTCCTCGTGGAGGATTCGGTCAGGTACTATTCGACCTACCTGCCTCTCATCTACAAACTGATGCTCCAGCAGAATACACAGTCGATCAGCGATGCTCTCAACGAGCAGCAGCAGATCAGCCGTAAGAGGGCCCGTCCTAAGCTTCTTATGGCCACGAACTACGAGGATGCGATCAATCTCTACGAACGCTACAAGGCGAATCTCCTCGGAGTCATCTCCGATATGGGCTTCGTGCTCCACGACGGCGACGCATCCGAAACGGAGAAGCTCGATGCAGGTGTGGACCTGTGCAGGCACATCCATCAGGACAACCCTTATATGCCTTTCCTCTTCCAGTCCGCCCAGGCAAGTATGAGGAAACTGGCCAGTGAGATGGGAGTAGGCTTCCTGCTCAAGGATTCCAAGACCCTCTATCACGAACTCAGCGAGTATATGGGCCGCGAATTCGGCTTCGGCGACCTTGTCATAACCGATCCGGAAACGGGCACTGAGGCTTATAGAGTCAAGGATCTCCGTGACCTCGAGAGGGCTATGAAGAGAATTGACGAGGCCTCCCTCAATGCTCTTACCAGCCGAAATTATCTTTCCAAGTGGCTGCTTGCACGCGGTCTCTTCGAACTCGGCTACAAGATACGTCCGCGCAAGGCGTCCGAATTCCCAGACCACGCCACCCATACTCGTTATCTGGCCCAGACTATCCACGACTACCGCATCAACCAGGCTCTCGGTGTGGTGGCGAAGTTCGATCCTGCCACCTACAACAGTGCTATCTGGTTCTCCCGCCTTGGAGACGGTTCTATGGGCGGAAAGGGCCGTGGACTGGCCTTCCTCAACCATACGCTCCAGCGCTACAAGCTCTATGACGAGTGGGAAGGCGTACGCGTAATGGTGCCGAGGACTCTCGTGATCACCACCGAATACTTCGACCGCTTCATCATCGACAACGGTCTGCAGTACGTGATCAACGCCGATATTTCCGACGAGGAGGTGCTCTCCGAATTCGTGGCATCCACGCTTCCGGCCGAGCTCATCCAGGCGCTCAAGGTGTTCATCCACCATATCCACAAGCCTCTGGCCGTCCGCTCCTCATCCAAACTTGAAGATTCATACTACCAGCCTTTCGCCGGTGTATATTCCACATATATGATCCCTCACACGGAGAATGAGGACCAGGAACTCCGACTGCTTACCAAGGCAATCAAGAGTGTCTATGCGTCCGTATTCTTCGCTTCTTCCCGTGGATACATCCTTTCTTCCGCAAATGTGCTTTCGGAGGAGAAGATGGCCATCGTGCTCCAGGAAATCTGCGGTACGGAAGACCAGGGATACTATTTCCCGACTTTCTCAGGCGTTGCCCGTTCCCTCAATTTCTATCCGATCGGCTATGAGACAGCCGAGGACGGCATCGCAAAGGTCGCATACGGTCTCGGCAAGGCTGTCGTGGACGGTGAGCAGGTGCTCCGCTTCTCTCCGGCCTATCCTGACCACGTCCTGCAGACTTCCACTATTGAACTGGCGATGAAGGAGACCCAGAACGTGATGTACGCCCTGAACCTCCAGCCGGACAAGTTCAAGACTTCCATCAACGATTCCATCAACCTCGAGAGACTCGACCTGATGGATTCCAGCAAGTTCCGCAACATCAAGTACGTTGCGTCCACCTTTGATTACAATTCCGGCCAGATGGTCAGCTCTCCTTATGCTGAGGGCCCTAAGATCATCACTTTCTCCCATATTCTCCAGTATCGTACTTTCCCTCTCGCAGAAATCCTGAAGCGCATACTCCAGATTGCCCAGGACGAGATGAAATGCTGCGTGGAGATTGAGTTTGCGGCCAATCTCGATGTGGAGAAGGGCAAACCGAAGGTCTTCAATATGCTCCAGATCCGTCCTATTTCGCGAAACAGCAGCGGTGAGAACATAGATTGGAAGACTGTGGACCAGAGCGAGCCTCTCGTGGCCTCTGACAGCGCTTTGGGCACTGGTTGGATAAATGGCCTCACTGACTTCGTCTATATCAAATCTGAGGCATTTGACGTGATGCGCACCCGCGAGATTGCTGCGCAGCTGACTGAATTGAACTCCAGAATGCGCGTGGAAGGCCGCAACTATGTGCTGCTCGGCTACGGTCGCTGGGGCTCTACCATCGATTCCCTCGGTGTGCCTGTGCAGTGGAGCCATATTTCCGAGGCCAAGGTGCTCATCGAGTCCGGACTTCCTAACTTCCACGTGGATCCAAGCCAGGGCACCCATTTCTTCCAGAATATGACCTCCTTCAACGTGGGCTATATCAATATCAATCCAGACAGCGGAGAGGGCGTATTCGACGAGGCCAGACTGAATGCAATGCCTGCAGTCGCCGAGACCGAATTCCTCCGTCACGTGCGTTTTGAGCAGCCTATGCGCATTTGCATAGATGGCTTGAAATCAAAGGCTTACATAGGGGAAGATAAATAGATACTTAAAATACAATTGATATGTACGAGGACGTAATCAAACACTATCCTAACTTCCCGATTCCGGGAATCGACTTCATCGACATTATGCCTTTTATGCAGAACCGCGAGGTTTTTGCCGATCTCATCAAGGACATTGACAAGCTTGTTCTGGCTCCTAGCGTGGTGACTGCTGAGGCGCGTGGTTTCCTCTTCACGGCTCCGCTTCTTTCCCTCGAGGGCAGCAAGGTGTGCAACATCATACCTGCACGCAAGAAGGGCAAACTTCCATTCGCGAAGGGTGATCTCCAGGAGGTGACCTATATGAAGGAATACGGTCCGGATCATATCTACTACCGTCTTTCCGACATTGCAGCAGGGGAGCCAAACGGTGACACCTACGAGGTTACCTTCTTCGACGATATTCTCGCCACTGGCGGCACTGCAGAGGGCATTGCACTCTCTCTCAACGCCCAGAAGATCGTCAAGGACGGCAAGACCTACAACGTAAAGGTCAAGAATTTCGTATTCCTCGTGGAGCTTGCATCTGAGATCCCAGGTGCGGCTGCCCGCCTCGAGAAGATCGCGCCTGTCAGCAGCATCATCAAGCTTTAAGCTGCCGCTGGGCTCCTACCCAGGCCGCTTCGCGCTGTGCCTCCAGCCCAGGCCGCTTCGCGCTGTGCCTCCAGTCCAGGCCGCTCCGCGCTGTGCCTCCAGCCCAGGCCGCTCCGCGCTGTGCCTCCAGCCCAGGCCGCTTCGCGGGCGACGGTAGAAAACCTCGCTCCGCTCGTCCCTCCCAAAACTAAAAAAGTCCTATTTTGAGCAAGCTCAATAGGACTTTTTGTCGTTTTGGGCCCCTCCCTCTTACAAGGCCGAGGGTGGCCATGGTTTTCTACCGTCGCCCGCTGCGCTTGCCTGGGTGTTTTCCAAGGGATGCAACCTGATTTTCGTTGAGCACGTTGATGCCCTTTCTAACACTCTGAGAGGCCGATTAATGTGCTCACTTTGGCCAAAAAGCCTCCGTTGAGCACGAGAATCCATCATTGTGAGCGTTAATACCACATAGCTGTGCTCAACAATTATTGGGTTGAGTGTGTCGTCGCGCTAATTGGCCTTCGCGCGGGAGCGGTTGACGAGGGCGACTCCGGCGAAGACGAGGACCATCGCGAGGGCCTTCTGCCAGGTGAGTTTGTCCATACCTATAATTATACTAACAGCCACAGCGATGATAGGCTGTACGTAGGTGTACATACTGACGAGGGTAGGGCGCAACCTCTGCTGGCCGTATGGGATGAGAAAATAGGCAAAGAGGGTAGCGAAGACAACCAGGAATCCGATCTCAAGCCAGACTTTGCCGCTGATGATGGCGTATTCGGCGTGGATGAGGCCTCCGATGGAGAGCGGCAGTGACACGATCAGCGACACCAGGAACATCCATTTCATAAAGGTGATGACGTCGTATTTGGCAATCAGAGGGCGGAATATGCCCAGATAGAGGGAGAAACTGATGCCGTTCACAAGCAGCCAGAAGACGCCCCAAGGCTGCGTTTGCTCGACTCCATTGCTGGCGTGTACGGAATTGAGAATCAAGAAGATAATACCGCCTAAGCTAATCAATACTCCAAGTGCTTTCTTGGGGGTGATTGGCTCTTTTAAGAAGATGGCGGCGAAGAACATAGTGAAGATCGGGTTGACGGATTGGATGATTGAGGCGTCCACTGTGGTGACCATCGATATGGCCTTCAGGAAGGTTACCTGAGGTACGAAGAGACCCAGCAGGGAGGCCGCGATGACTTTCCACCAGTCTTCTTTGTCGATGACATTCTTTCTGGCTTTGACTACGTTCTTTTCGTTAGCCTCGATTGAATCTTTAGTTGACTTACTTCTTGAGCTATGACTCGGTAAGTGCTTGTCTTTGATGCTGATAATCAGTGAGAGCAGCCAGAATAGGGCGGTGGCTCCGATGGCTCTGATGGTGAAGAGTGCCAGGGGAGGAATGGCACCGCAAAGGGCGATGTCCCTGCAGAATACTATATTGAGTCCGAAGATCGCGTATGCGAGAAAACAGGCAATATGTCCGGCTGTCGTCTTTCTGTCCATCTGTTCGAAAGCTCGTTTGTTTTTGTTCGAAGTCCGTTTGTTTTCGTTCGAAATTGCTATTTCGAGCGACAAAGATACTCCAAAGTTTTCAGTATTTGTCAAGATTTTTTAACTTCGTGACTGCATTTATGGAGCTTAAGACGACTGACTTTAGCGATTTGAGCAATTTTCGTCGTTATTTGCTTTATATCTAATTATATTATTGAGAATTAAGTAAATAAACAATATTGTTATAAGTATTAACTTTTTTGTTAATGAAGAAAGTAACTGTTTTTGCCTGCCTTTGGGCAGTGATTTCCCTTACTTCCTGCTGGTCAGGAACGTATTCCGGTGCCGACATTCCTGACTCGTTGGAACTGCCTGCATACAAGTCGACCGAAGACGTGATCCGTCACGAGGCATACGTGACCTGCTACAATCACAAGACCCTCTGTCCGGACTGGGTGGCCTGGGAACTGACTTCCGATGAGACTAGGGGACACCTTTCCCGCGATGGTTACAATTTCAGCTGGGAGCCTGACACCGAAAGGCCTAAGTCTGCAAGGGAAGATTACAGCAACAGCGGATGGGACAAGGGCCACATGGCTCCGGCTGCGGATATGAACTGGTCCGACCAGACTATGAAGGAGTGTTTCTACCTGTCCAATATCTGTCCGCAGGACCACGAAATGAATTCAGGTGACTGGGAGTATATCGAAAGTGCCTGTCGCCGCTTCGCCCGCCAGTATGGCAAGGTGTGGATCGTGTGCGGTCCTATCTATGATTCCACTCCTTATCGGACCATCGGTAGGGACAAAGTGGCCATTCCGGACCGTTTCTTCAAGGCTATGCTCATTCGCAAGCAGGATGGTCAGTACTCTGCAATAGCATTCGTGATGCCCAACAAGGCTGAGCATCACGATCCATACTATTACAAGAGAACTGTCGACGAGGTGGAGGCCATAATCGGCCGCGACCTCTTCCCGAATCTGCCGGACGAGGTGGAGGAGACCGTCGAGTCACGCGTCATTTCCGGCGACTGGGGAATTTAACCCTGGCAAATACTGACTGGGGAATCTAACCCTGGCAAAGTAATTAGAACGCAATACCCGCGCTGACGGCGAAGAAGACGGCTTTTGCGGCAGGGTTTGCCATCAAAGTGGCCGAGATTGGGAAACTGCAGCTCTTGAGTTCGAATTCGTGTCCTGCAGTGAGGCAGCAGTTGATGACGTTGAATGATTTAGTTCCGTAGAAATCACTGTGATAAGGTGAGCAACCTACAGCGGCACTGAAATCAATTGCGCCTATGCTGAATGGGGCGGAGATTTCGAAATATGAGGAATAGTGCTCGTCGTTGTAGACGTTTGTGTACCAGTTGAAAGCTACGTATCCGAGCAGGTCATAGCCGACTCCGACTTCTATCGTGTGTGGGCCGCCGGTGAAATAGAGGTCTTCTGCGGCTGCAGGGCAGTAGTAGTCGGTGACGCCGATTGAAAAGCCTTTGATTGTGTAGGAGAGACTGAGGTCAATCTCGGGGAAGGCGAGACCGTCTGCGAAGCCTGCTGAGCCCCATACGTCGAAGGTGAGACCTTTCCAGGATATGTATGCGTCCGGCTGTATTGCCGCCTTATCCAACTGTGAACCTCGCCAGAGGTAGGAGGATACGACATCGAATCCGACGCCTGCCTCGATTGAGCATTTGCGCTTTGGCTTTTCTACAGTTGTTGAGTCAGTTGTCTCTGCAGATGTCTCGGCGAGGGCGTTGATGCTGGGCACAAGGGCCATCAGCACGATCAGGGAAAAGATCTTTTTCATTCGTTTTATATTTAATAGGTTAAACAAAAAGGCCGATTCTTTCGAATCAGCCTTCATATTGATGTGTATACTGTCTCTTTTCTTGGTCTAAATGACTGACGGAATCGCACGCAAGAACAACAGAGCCAGGGGCTGCTGGTTCTGCTGCTGGTTGTTCTGTGAAGTCCTATAGTTAGCCATTTTTCTCAACTGTCTAGTGCAAATTTAGACAAAACTTCGGATTATGCAAATATTTTTATACAAAATAGGAAGCTCTCTGTCTCGATTCACTAGCAAGCAGCCTGCATCGGGCCGTAGTAGAGGACTCTGAGGGCCTTGCGGGTGTCGTGCACGCGCTTGTTCATCACGTTGAGTGCGACGCCTTCTTCCTCGGCCATCTCCTGGTTGGTCATTTCCATACTGAGCATAATGGCGGTGCGCTGCTGGACAGGGGAGAGCTGTGCGATGGCGGCGTGGAGCCTCATCTCAGCCTCTTCAGCCTCGGCTGCCTCGTCCATCTGGGTGAAGATGTGGTCTGCTGAGTAGCAGTCGTCACAGGTGAAGCTGCTGACCGTTTCCGGCTTCACGTCGTAGCTGACGGTGCAGATGTTCTTCCTGCTCCTGCCTTCCTGCAGCCTGGTCATGGCCTCGGCGGCGGTGATTGAGTTGTTCATTGCTGCGACTGCGATGTAAGCCTGTGCGTTGCCCTTTTCTGGGTCAAAGCTGTTGTTCTCAAGGACATTGAGTAAAGTGTCGCTGACTACATCCTCGGAATCCTGATAGTTCAGTTTCTTTCCGTGAGCAAGGCTCCTGAAGTAGACCTGGTTGATGATGTCCTGAATCTGGGTTTCTGTAAATTTCTTCTGCATAAGCTTTGTGTTTTTGTTACAGTGCAAACTTATGCAAATGTTATTGCAAACCCAACATTCTTTTCTTTTTCACCGCTGTTTTACGAAGTATTTGGCGGATTTTAGCTTGAAGTGTAAAGTGTATGTTTACAAGTGGTGCAGAACTAGTGGCACTACTTCTGCGCCACTTTGCTGTCGCTGTAATTGCTGGCCATCCGCTGCAGGCGCTTGACCATCTCGCTGCGGATCTCGTCGGGCGACTCGACCTCGATGTGCTCGTACTGCATCAGGGCGGTGAAGAGCTCGTAGTTCTTCCTGACGCGGATCTGCAGCCTCACGAATTCGTCGGTTTCTTCGATCTCGGTCTGGCTGGCGTGGAGCTTCTTGGTCCTGATACGGTCCAGATCCAGGTTCGGCCACTCGGTTCCTGGGATGAGCTTCGGAACCTTGATTACGATGTCCAGCACAGGATTGGTCGTGATCAGAGTGGCGCCGATGACCTCGGTGAAGAACTGCGACGGCTCGATAGGACACTTGAGGTGGAGGAGTCCCGAAGTCATCCTCGGACGGTCTACCTTCAAGGTGCTGCGGTCTATTCTGTCGATGGCGTAGTTGCGTGGCTGAGTGAATTTTCCGGATGCGCTATCGTCTTCACGGTCAAGGCTTTCAACCAGGTTACCTTTATCATCGATGCGGTCACGTCTGTACTCCCACGCGAGCAGGAACCAGCGTCCGTTATACTGCTTCAGATAGTAGGGCTGTATGCTGTAGACATACCAGTATTTGAAGGCAGTGTGGTAGCGGAAGGTCAGCGGAGTCTGCTCCCGGATGTGCCTGTAGATGGTCCAGACGAGATCACCGTTGTTCAGCAGTTCGCTGGACTCGAAGGAAATGCTCTCGCCCTGGACGCGACCGGACTCGTCCAGGCGCTTCTTGATCGCCTCGATGGCCGGTTTGATGTAGGGGAGACCCCGCACCGACTCGAGGATCTTCAGGGCGTCGCGGATGTTGCCGTACTCGGAATCGGACAGTTTCGTGCCGTTGATCCTCTCGGAATCGGCCGTATACCTGTAGATGGCCTTGCGTTTCCTGGTGAATACATCGATCCTGATGTTCGGAAAGAGCCTCTGCATCTCGTGCAGATCCTTGTAGACCTGCTGTTTGCTCACTCCGCAGGCCTCCACGAGGGTCTGGATGTCCGCCCCGTCTGCGGTTGAGAGACAGGTGTCGATCCTGATGTATCTTTCGAGGGCGTTCTTGTTTACCATATCCACAAATTTAAGCGACTTTTCTTATATTTGCCCTATATATACGATATAATAATATGGAAAACAGCAACAGAACCGGGGCGATCAGGAACTACCTCAAAGACATAGTAAACCTGTCAGGCGACGTCGATCTCGCTCAGGCTCAGATAAATATCAGGAACAATATCCCATTCCGCGGTCCGACCGTCTATATTCTTGCGATTGCAGTGGTCATCGCATCAGTGGGCTTGAACGTCAATTCCATACCTGTCATCATCGGCGCGATGCTCATATCTCCGTTGATGGGACCTATCTTCGGATTCGGTCTCGGCTTCGGTACCAATGATATGCCGCTCATCGTCAAGTCGCTCAAGCACCTCGGAATAATGATGCTGATAAGTATCACAGCATCAACTCTTTACTTCCTGTTGACTCCACTGAAGCTTCCGAACCCTACGGAACTTATGGCCAGGACGAGCCCTACCATTTACGACGTGCTCATAGCCTTCTTCGGAGGCCTTGCAGGTATGCTTGAGACTGCCCGCAAGGACAAAGGAACCGTACTTTCCGGCGTGGCGATCGCAACCGCCCTGATGCCGCCTCTCTGTACCGTGGGATACGGTATCGCCACACTCAACTGGATGTACGCCCTCGGCGCCCTCTATCTCTTCACGATCAACGGCATATTCATTACGCTCGCCGGCTGGGGAGTCGTGAAATACCTGCATTTCCCATCCGTCAAGTTCGAATCTGAGGCAAAACGCCGCACCAGAACCTTCACAATCGGCCTGATAATGACTATCCTTATCGTTCCGAGCGTCTTTACCGCTGTCAGCGTCATCCGCAAGGCCAATCTCGAGTCCAATCTCAAATTGTTCCTTGCAGAGCACAAGACTATGGGCAAGAGTTACATCTACGACACCAAGACCATCGAGTCCGGCAAACTCTGGAACAAGGAGATGGAAGTCGAACTCTACCTGGCAGGCGAGGCTCTCTCTCCGGAAAGCCGTCTGACTCTCGAAGAACAGGCTAGGGACCTTGGTCTCAAAGTGAAGATCTACGACAATGCGACCGTGGACATACTCTCCGAAAGCGAGGTCATCAACGTCATACAGAAGCAGCACGAAGCCAGCCTGGCGGAGAAGAACGACCAGATAAAGGCACTTGAAGCAGAACTTTCGGCATATAAGGATAAAGTGCTGCCATCTCAGCAGTTATCAAAGGAAATTAGAACTCAGTTCCCGGCCGTTTCAGAGGTCTCTCTGGCCTGGGCACAGACTGTCAGCGGCAACGATTCGGAAACTCTCAAGGACGAAGTCGTAGTGATCGTCAGCTGCAAGTCCAAGTTCAGCAAGGCCGACGCCGAAAAACTTCAGGCCTGGCTGAAGGTTCGACTCAATGTCGCTAATGTCAGGATCATCCAGGAAGATAAATAATATGCGCTGCAAATCACTCTTAGTCTCAGCATTCGCGGCCGCAGCCCTCGTTGGCTGCACCGGCAACAGATGTCCGCTGCAGAATGCCGACCTCGTGTTCGTGCGTGACGGCGGCTCCCTTATGGATGCCGCAATCACGGCTGCAACGGGCTCAGAGGCCGAATCCTTCTCCCACGTGGCTATAATAGAAGTGGTCAAGGACGAAATATTCGTAATCGAGGCTGCTCCGGAGCTCGGAGTCGTAAGACGTCCGTTCGCGGAGTTCAAGGCAGATAACTGCAAAGGAAGCATATCTGAGTCACTTGTGTTCAAGCGTATCAAGCCTGAAATCGTCCAGCAGTTGGCTGACAGCAGGGAAGTGGCCCCCGATCAGATACTCGCCGAGTTCGTGGAGGTCGCAAAGACTATGGTCGGGCTGCCTTATGATTTCTACTACCTGCCTATGAACGGTATGGAATATTGCAGTGAGCTTGTCTATGACTCCTATGTCGAGATGACCCCTAAGCCTTGGGACCCACATCTCTTCCAAGCCAGCCCAATGAACTTCTATGATGCCGATGGAGAGCTCCCTGATTTCTGGAAATTCAGCTTCGAAGAGATACTCGAAGTGCCTGTTCCTCAAGGAGTACCTGGTACAAATCCGAACACTATGTCTCAAGAGCCTATTCTGATGGATATTGAGGGCTTCGAAAGGCTTAAATAGGTATATAACAAAAATGTTAATAGTAAAAACAAAAAAGTTAAATATATAAGAAAATGAAGAAGTTAACTATTGTTTTGAGCATTATGTTGCTCACAAGTACGGCTGCCTTCGCCTGGGGCCGTCAGGGACACGCAACAGTGGCTAGAATAGCCGAAGATTACCTTACTGAGACCACCAAAAAGGCACTTTCGGAATACCTTCACGGCGAGTCTATCGTGAACTATGCGTCATACGCGGACGACTTCAAGGACGCCCTTCCTTACGACTATGGTTTCGTGGGTGAGGACGGCAAACAGGTGCGTGCATACCCTCATACTTTCGAGGTGGATATGAACTTCAAACCATACCCGACCACCAATGACAACGGTCGCTATGTGAAGAACTGCCTCTGTTTCATCGAACAGTACGCTGATGATCTTCGCAAAGGCGCAAAGGATATGGACGACAGCACCAGATTTGTCAAAATCGTGATGATCGTGCACTGGCTCGGCGATATGCACTGCCCTGAGCACATCCGTTATTATCCGGAGGATATGACCATCGGAGGCTACAATGTGATCTACAACAAGGAAGAACTCCGCTACCACACTTTCTGGGATCGTGAGTGCATTACCGTACGTTATCCTTGGAGTTTCAGTGACCTGGCCTATCTCTTTGATACTGCGTCAGATAAGGAGCGTAAGGAGATTGTCGCAGGCGACGTATGGGATTGGGCAGAAGACTGTGCAGTGGCTTCCTGGCCTGTGCATTCAATCAAGCCTGGCGACAAGCTGACCGGAAAATGGGTGAGCGCACAGCTTCCGCTTGTACGCTCACAGATCCGCAATGCCGGCTACCGCCTGGCAAAAGTGCTCAATATTTGTTTTGACGCGAAATACGCCAAGAAGAACGCTACCAATTAAGCTCTGCCAGCTTTGACAGATAGTTGGAGCTCAGGAGGTTCTTGAATTCCAGATTAGGGAAATCCTGAGGCCTGAACTGAGTCCTTGCGATCACGAGACCGCATTCGTTCAGGACGAGATAGTTTTCACCTATGTAAGAGATTGTATTGCACTCAGCGATGGTCCTTACATAGGTGTTATCGTTTTCATAGAGATTCACCTGTATGTAGAACTTGTAGTTGTAATCGTGGATGTCATCCCAGAGATAGCCTATCTGAGCAGGGTTGACGATCTTCGAGCGGTCTATCTTCACTGGGATGAGGTCGAGGCCGATATAGCGGTCGTTCTTGCCTCCAAAATAGATGTCTTCATCGATTTCAGTGCCATATCCAACGTTGTCGAACTTGTCGACGAATTTGATGTGGAGAGGGTTCTTTTCTATCTTAATCTTTACATTACCTTCCTCATTGCAAGTCGCTTTGCTGCAATTGAGTACGTCACCGATGTAGAACTTCCTGCCGAAGATGCGAGCGTGCCTTGAGAGGTCGTTTACCATATCACGTTCCTTAGGTGAAAGGGCTGGGAGCTGGGAGTATGAGAGCACTCCGACATTCTCCATCTCATAGACCTTCCTCTGACGGTCCTTGGCCTTATACCAGTTGGTGAGCATCTCGTAGTCAGCGTTGTTGAATTCAAGCAGGGAGATAAAGTTTGAGGATGGGTAAGTGCAGTTGCGGAGGGCGATGCTGTTCTCAGTTATGTCCGCGTTGATGTCGTAGAAGAGCACATATTCGCTCTCTTTGCCGTTTCCGTGGGCGCGGTAGATCAGTGCGTCGTTGCTGAATACGGTGAAATAACCCCAGTCGCTGATGATATTCACGCATTCGCCGTTGGCCTCGTAGAGCACTGCCTGGATGGTGTAGTGACTGCCGTCGGTATAGATGATGTCGCCCGTGTGCTGTTCTCCGGTCTTGACGAGTTCGAGGCGCACGAAACGGCAGGAATTAAGCCCCCAGTCGACATAGCAGTTGCGTACGAGGTCGACGAGAGGGGCACAGGATACCTTTGTCAGGGAGCTGGAACCGCTGCTGGTGCAGCTGCGTATGGTATTTCTGTGCATACGCATACCTATGAGCCTGTGGCCGTAAGCTACAGCCAGGAGATCGTCGTTGCCCGTATAATAAGGCGCAACGGCTCCAGGAAGGGCTACAAAGCTGCCTACAGGCGAGCCTGCATCGTTGAAGGTCTCCTGAGTCAGGCATACGTCGAGGGTGTTGTAGCCGTCGGTAGTCTGACGGATCTTGAGATGGTATGGCTCGATGACATAACTGCCGCTTTCGTTGATGACGCCCATAAGGCCGGTCTCGCGGTCGGTTACGATTGCCCTGCCGTTGCTGAAGCTCGGACGCTCAGCGAACTGAGGCTCTGCGACGGTCGCGCCCTCGAGGTTGTACATACCCCACATATGCACGCGTGACTGCGTATATACATTAGGTTCGACGAGGTCCACATAGCGGTCGGCGTATATGATCCTGCTCTTGTTGGTCATATGGATATTGACGCACTCGAGCGGTATGATTTCGGCGCCTTCAGTGTTTATGACTCCGTGGTATTTGACCTTGTCGATCTTGTTCCATACTTCGGAAAGCCCGTTCTTGTTGAAACCGTCAATGTCATCATATATAGGCTGTACGGTGAATTCACCTAAAGTGTTGATTGCACCCCATTTCTCGTTTACTTCGACCAATGCATAGCCGTCGTCGAACTTCTTCGCCTTGTCGAACTGAGGCTCGATGACCCATTCCTTGGCTTTATTGATGTAGCCGAATTTCTTGGTAGCCTTGTCTTTCTGTACCTTGAGGTCGTCGTTTCCGGCCAATACGAGGACGGACGCGGTGAGCATCATCGTGGCAATCGTCAGAATACGTTTCATAATGAATAGTTTTATTTTAGAATATTTTCGATTTCAGTGACCGTCAGGACCTTGTCCGCAACGGTGAAGTGTACGTTGTAATGTCCAAAAGTCAGGCCATAAACCCTCTCTGGGTCATCCTGATAGGACGGGCGAGGGTCCAACTCCAGCACCTGACGCAGCGAGGAGAGCCTTTTCGGGCTCATTTTTGCGCCTTCGGCCTCCGGGATGATTACATCCACGTGTCTTTCGTCCAAAGTGTCTACATAGCCGCTGCGGGCCTCAGGATGGCTGTCCGCGTATGTGATATAAGGTTTGATGTCGTAAATCGGCGTTCCATCCATCAGATCGGCTCCACGAACCCATATAACAGGGGCTTCGGGCCCTTCCAGGTCGATATGGTCAATTCGTATGGCGGAGAGCCCTAGCGGATTCGGGCGGAAAGGGGAGCGGGTGGCAAATACGCCCATAGTGGCATTGCCTCCCAGTCTCGGAGGACGCACCGTAGGCTGCCAGGCCTGCTTGGAAGTCTCTGCAGAGGCGTTTCTACGGCGGTTGGCGGAGAATTCCCAGATCAGCCACAGGTAGTCGAAGCCTTCAAGGCCTCTGACCGCATCCTTGTTGCGATAGGCCGGTTCGAACACTATCCTGCCCAACAGTTCATCGGCAAGCCCGCTCTGGCGTGGAATGCCGAATTTCTCAGGGAACTCAGTCCTGATATGTGCTATTGCTTCTATTGTCATCCTTGCAAATATAGTAAAACTGCCTCGGAATTGCTATATTTGCTTCATATCCATATAATTGTAATATGCGCAGACTTCTCACTTTCCTCGCTTTGGCCGTCTCTATGGCCGTTTCCTGCACTGCAAAGGCTCCCGTGGCCACAATTCGTCCTTCCGACGTGCCAGATTCCGTCTATGTAGGCGGGCAGATGTTCCACGTCCAGGGCCTGGCCATAGACCGTGAGAAGGGCTATATGTATTTCTCCTTTACCAGCCAGTTCTTCAAGACCGACCTCCAGGGCAATATCCTCGCCTCCATCGACCGCGTCCAGGGCCATCTCGGCGCAATGACGCTCAGTCCAGTCGACGGCCGCGTCTATGCTTCCCTCGAGTGCAAGGATGACGAGATCGGCGCCAATATCTCCAAGAAGCTGGAAGTCAAGCAGATAGACCGTGCGTCTTCAGTCTTTTACATCGCCATTATAGACGTGGACAAACTGACCAGACTCGGTATGGATCCGGAGAAGGACGGCGTTATGACCACCGTCTGCGTCAAGGAGGCCTGCGCCGACTATCAGTTCAATGACCCCGTCGATCACCGTTTCGCCTGCTCAGGCATCGACGGTGTGACCTTCGGCCCAGCAATTGGCCACAAGGCCGGCAAGGCCATCAAAAAGTGGTATCTCTACGTGGCGTATGGCGTCTATGGCGACAACAATCGCAGTGACAACGACTACAATGTCCTTCTCAGATACGACGTGTCTGACTGGGCGCGGTATGAGACTCCGGTGGTCTTCGGCGAAGTGCACACAAATGGCCCTGAGGCCCCTGCAGACAAGTATTTCGTCTATACGGGCAACACCACCTGGGGTGTTCAGAATATGGCCTACGACAGCTTCACGAACCGCATCTACCTCGCAGTATATAAAGGAAAGAAGCCGCAGTATCCGAACTACGACCTCTTCGCTGTGGATTGCTCCGTGAAGCCTTTCAAGGCTCCTCTCCAGGGCGTTGATTATTTCACTTCCAAGGTGCCTCAGCTGACTCTGGCCAAGGACGGCCTCTACGACGAGGCTTCCGGCACCTACGGCTGGCATTTCAAGTGGGGAAGTACCGGCCTCTGCTCAATCGGCGGCGGTTGGTGGATCATCTCCGAGAAGGGCAAGAACAAGGTCGACAAGACCAACTCCTGCAACGCCCGCCTCTACCACTGGACCGGGAACTCCGAGGTCCCATTTGAATAAACCGCCACCCCTAACTACGACTTGTAATCATTGAGATTGACAGCCTGGAAGCGGTAGCCCATCTTCTTGAGCTCGATGGCCGCTCCGAGGCGATAGATCACGTATGCAGCGCGTGCAAAGGCCTTCAGGGCATCTGCTGTGCCTGATTCCACCTGGGAATGACGGATGAAATTCCACGCCTGCTGGGTGAGTGCCTCCATAGTGCTGCGCAGAACGCCAGCCTCAGGGGAATCGATGGCCAGGCCGAGGATATTGACCGTAATATGGTCATCCATATCGTCAAAGCCGCGAGGACCCTGCAGATCCTTGAACTCCGCACCGTGATGGCGTCCCCAATCCTCGTCCCACCACTTGGCTACGGCAAAGCCTGCATAACCTGCGCAGGCGAGGGTAAACTCAGGGTAGTCATTCACATTCCTGACGGCATCTACCATATATTCAGGAGCGAACTCCTTCCATTTGCCGTCGAGGTCGTCACTGGCGAGAAGAACGCCGTTCAGCATTCCCAAAGAAGAGCAAACCCTCAGGAGATTGTCCTGAAGGTTTGTCTCAAAAGTATCGAATTCTTCGTTAGTCATATTCTAGAAGAGGTATCCGAGGTTGATGTAGAAGGCACCGCTGCCATCCTGGTTCTTGTAAGGGCTGGTCTTCTTGTAGAGACTGCTCATTGCACGGCCATACTCGAACGCAACGATGAAGTTGGTGTTCATAATGAAGCGAAGACCGAGACCGAAGGTGGCGTGAGGCATCTCCTTGAGGGTGTTGACCTCGTATGGGGTGCCCTCATTGACCTTCTTGTAGAACTTCTTCTGGATCTCAGGGCTCATTTCAGCATATCTGCCTTCCATAAATGCCTTGTAGAGACCGAAGCTGGCAGCCTCGCTTGTAACAATTGCATTGTTGTGGTTTGCATTGTAGTTGAAGCTCATATCGCGGCCACGGGTAACCATAGAGCCGTCAGTGAAGGCGGTGATGGAGAACGCGATGTTCTGCTTCCAGAGAGGGAATTCCACGAATTTGTAGCGGAACTCAGCGGTCCACAGAGCCTGGTCAAGACCTACGACGCGGGTACGGAGGATGCCGCGGGTGGTGCGGTATGAACCGAAGCCGTCCTTGTCGCCGTCGTTGCCGACTACAGTGTTGTAGCATAGTGCGTAATATGGGTTCTGCTCACCCTTTACTTTGCCGAAAGTACCCTCATAGCTGACGCGGTATGCGAAAGTGAGGACGTCGTTCTCTACGAGTGGTACATAGTGACGGAAGGTCGCAGCATAGCGATAGTATGAATTGCTGGAACCGAGCCACTTAGGTGCGAGGATGACGTGACCCTCTGCCCAGATGCCACGGGTAGGGGCACCTTCCTTGTCGCGGGTGTCATACATAAGGCCGAGACGGATGCTGCTGTCGAACATATTTTCCTTGCCTTTCTTGCTGTAGACCTCGTTGTCTTTGACCAGACCCCAACTCTGGTAGAGCTCGAAGAGGGTAGGCTGGAAGGCACGGGTGTCAGTGGTGCCCCTCATATCTTCCTGCTTTGCGTTTGCGAAGCTGTCTGGACCTGAAGGGAAGGTGTCGTACCAGTTCTTCTTCTTGTTGATGCTCACGCGGTCGATGGCGTGCTGATTGTACCAGCGGAAGTGGTAGCCGGCCTCCCAGTAGAGATGGTCGGTAATGTGGCCTACGAAGTCAGTCTTTGCGTAGAGAGTGGTCTTGTTGAACCTGTAGTAAGGGTTGTAGCGATAAAGGTTCTCATCCGGAGTTGCAGTGCCTTTCTTGATGCCCTTGCTGTCATTCTTGAGGCTCATACGGTCGAAATCATAGAATGACTGATAGCCGTTGAAGCCGTAGAAGTCGAATGCCTTGTCGATGTTGAACGCAGCAGAAGTGGACCAGCGGATGCCCGGAATGAGGTTCTTGTTGTCGTGCTGGAGCTGGAAGAGCATTGAACCCTTGGTGAACCAGGATGCCTCCATATACCAGCGGTTGAAATAGTTAGGATAGGTGGAACCGTCGCCGTACTGATAGAGCTGGAGGATTGCTCCGAGCTGGAATCCCTTGTCGGCGTCGTATGCAACTGCAGGGAGCGGACCGAAGTTCATGCCGGTCTTGATGATCTCGCCCTTCTCGTTGTACTGAACGGGTTTCTTTTCCTTTTTTGCGGCAGTCGCTCCCACGCACACGAGGAGAGCGGCCAGAATGATGAAAAATCGTTTCATAAGCAATAAAATACGTTATGACATAGTCATATAACGCAAATATAGTTATTTTTGTGAGAAACAGACATTTATATAGTATGAAGAAGTCAATATATGCCATCTGCACGGCAGTGCTTGTCCTTTTTGCGAACGACGTCTTCGCCCAGACGGAAGTGTCCAGGCCTTTGATAATTGCACATAGGGGCGGTGCTCTCCTGGGCAATGAGAACTCTATTAGCTGCCTCTCCAACGGTATGGAACTGGGTTCCGATATGGTCGAAATCGACGTCCATCAGACCTTGGACGGCGAACTCGTGGTCTGCCACGACGCCACTATCGACCGCACCACCGATGGCAAGGGTGCGATTGAGTCAATGACCCTGGATTCACTGCGTCAGTTCCATATTTTAGATTTCAAGACAGGGGAGGCTACCGATGAGATGATTCCTACTCTGGGAGAGGTGTTGGCTCTTGTGGCCGACGGCCGTTCCAGAGGGCTGAACTGCGGTCTTCTGCTGGAGGTCAAGAGGAAAAAAGGGCAGTACGAGGGCATAGAGGCCAAGATTCTGCAGGAACTCAATGACTATGACGCACATTCCTGGACCATTATCCAGTCCTTCGATGACAGTGTGATCGAGAATGTTTTTGCTTTGGATCCGACTATGCCGGTACAGAAACTTGCGGTTATGAAGACCTTCAAATGCGAGAAATACGGCTACGCTTCGGGCATCAATACTATGTTTGTCAGCAAGGCAATGGTACGCAAGTGCCACGAGGCTGGCAAGACGGTCTTCGTGTGGACGGTCAACGATCCGAAGAAGGCACCGAAATATCCGGTCGACGGCATCATCACCAATCGGCCTGATCTGTTTATAGAGAAATAAAAAAAGACCCGTTCGCGGGTCTTTTTTTTATTTCTTCTGCTCGGCGAGCCAGTTGCTAGGGGAGGCTCCCACGTGGGACTTGAAGGCGCGGGTGAAGTTGCTTCTGTCGGAGTAGCCGCACATTTCAGCAATGCTCTCCAGTGTGTATTCCGGATGCTCGAGCATCATCTTCATCGAGGCTTCGATGCGCAGTCCTATAATCCATTTCCTATATCCCTCAGCCTTTGTGGATGAGTTGATGTAATCATTCAATTGATTGGAGGTCAATCCCATCTGTTTCAATGCAGTAGCAAGGTTCAGACTCTGGCTAAGATAATACTCCTTGCTGACCCAATCCCCGACCTTCCGGCCGATCTCTTCCATCTCTCCGGAACTGATTGCTGTCAGGCTGAGGTCATCTTCGTCCACAGTGGCCTCCGTGATCTCGTCCTGGACATTGATCACTGCTTCCATATTTATACCGTAGAACAGGAAGCATCCGATTGTACAGCAAACAGCCATTACAAGCAATATTAGATATACCGCATTGATATATGGGTTTGCGGTGATGCCGATCCAAGGTGTTCCCAGCTGGAGGATAGAAAGGATATATGTGCTGTATGCGAGGTTCCTGAAGTACTTGTGATATTCTCCAAGGTCGCTGTCTTCGAGCTTCTCCAGAGATTTTTTAAGCTCTATCTGCAACAGAGCGATCATATAGATGAAGCCCAGGGTAATCAGAACAGCGACAGCGAAGGTCGTCGTCCTGATCGGATGCTCATCGTTCACGAGGGTTCCTGTCAGCAGACCTATTCCCAGAAGAGCGTATTCTGCAAACACGAACAGCATAGCTGATATCAGGATAGTCTTCATTTTGTGTCCATCCCTGAGTAGGTATAGACCGGAAATGACGAAAAGGGCGACGACTACGGATGTTGCCGCAAGGTTGATCGCCCAGGCTGTACACACGCTTTTCTCGCGGAAATGTCCCAGGAACTGAACGAGGAAGTGAATGCCGCAGAGCATTGTTGCGATGGAAACCATATACCTTGCCTTTTCATAGACTTTGGATTTTGTCTTACCTCTGTTTATGAAAATAATCATTAGCGCAAACACGAATGGGAGGAAAATTCCCATAAAACGAGCGCCGGTTATGATGTCCTGTCCTAACATTATGTGTGCAAAAATAGACTTTTTCTACCTAAAAACTGCTATGATTTGTGCATAATTTTCTTTGTATGGGGGAAATTCCCTATAAAATATGAAATGACACGCTGTAAGATATTGATATATAGTTGGATAGCTTGTTTTTATGCTATTCAAATCGTAAAATGACACATCCTAAAAGTACTTTTGACACATAAAAAATAGGAAATGATACACATTTATACATATATAAAATGTTTCTTTTGGCCGATTTGATTGAAAAGTCATCTCATTGCACAGAATAATTATTTAGAAAATGAAAGGTATTGTATTTCTCTCAACAGCGCTAGCTGCGATTATGCTCAGCGCAACCGCATTTGCCCAGGACG
>DCHT01000036.1:0-75545 GCA_002314885.1 Bacteroidales bacterium UBA1745
CCGTAATCATTGAGCACTAATAGAGACATAGAGGAACTGCAGTGGTTTGCAGCAAGGACTCGTCACGGACAGGAAATCTCCGTCCGTGACAAGCTTTGCAAGATGGGAGTCGAAAACTTCATTCCGACTGTCATAGGAGTCAGGGAGAGAAACGGCAGGAAATACAAGACCGAAAAGCCCGTCATCAACAACCTGGTATTCCTCCGCGACACAAAGGCTCACGCCTGCGAGATCGCAAATGGCATAATTCCTGTCTACTACCTCATCGACAAGGCCAAAAGGACCTTGCTCGTGGTACCGGACAAACAGTTGGAAGACTTCCGCAGAGTTATGGACCTGAACCCTGAGGCCATACTCGAAGAACAGCTGAGCCTGAGGCCCGGCAACGAAGTAAGGGTGATGAAAGGACCCCTCGCAGGAGTCGAGGGCGAAATATTGGAAATGGAAAGTCACACCTACGTGATAGTCTCCGTCGGAAACTATCTGCAGGCAAAAGTGGAGATACCGATAGCGTATCTGGAAAAAATATAAGAGAAAGAAAGTGAAACAGCAGTACGCACATAACACCAGCATCTTCCTGCTGGATATGGCAACCTCAGTCGCAGCATCAGTGTTCGCGGCTTTGCTTACGCGTGCGCTTATGGGTGAGATCCTCGGCTTCAGCAAGATCATCGGCATCTGGGTGGCTGTGTCCATCGTGGCTTCGGCCATCTGCTTCGCAACCACCGGATCCTACAAGATCGTCATCCGCCACTCCACCCTCAAGAGCATCAACAAGTACTTCATCGCAGCGGTGATCAAGGAGGCGATACTTGCCCTCGTGATCGTCTGCGGACTCTACAGGGCATTCGGCATCCAGGCCAACGCCCCTCAGTACTTCACCCTGATCTTCGACTTTATGCTCACTCTGATGTCGCTCATCCTCATCAGGGTTGCCATCATCAACGGCTATGACAGCGCCGGACGCAGCTACGCGGACCAGGTGGAGAAGATCAGCGTGATCGTCTATGGCACCAGCAACAAGGCCATCGCAACCGTAACCCGCCTGACCACTTCCCCTAACTACAACATCATCGGCTTCCTCAGCCCTGAGAAGAGCCACAACGGCCAGATCATCCACGACCTGAAGGTGTGGTCCTACGAAAACGAGGCGGACGTCGTCGACCTGCGCAACAAACTCGGATTCGAGTGCATCCTGTTTGCAGACCACGACGAGTTGGAGCAGGAGAAGCAGGACGCTCTGAGTATGATTTGCCTCCACAACGGCATCCACGTGCTCAACGCCCCGAAGATCGCTGAGGCAAAGTTCGGCGGACTCTCCCAGGAAGCCATCAAGGAAGTGGCGAACACAGAGATGGTCATCGACGGTATGAGCGGATTCGGCAGAATCACCAAGCGCCTTGTGGACTGCGGTCTTTCCGGAATGCTCCTGATCGTCTTCTCGCCTCTCTTCCTGATCTGCTTCCTCGCAATCAAGCTGAGTGACCGCGGACCGGCCATCTACAAGCAGGAGAGAATCGGACGCTTCGGTAGACCTTTTAATATATATAAGTTCCGCTCGATGCGCACCGATGCCGAGGCAGCCGGCCCAGCCCTCTACTCAGGGGACGACGACCCTCGCCTCACCAAGGTGGGCAAGTTCCTGCGCCAGCACCATCTGGACGAGCTCCCGCAGCTGTGGAACGTGTTCATCGGCGATATGGCCTTCATCGGCTGGCGCCCAGAACGCAAGTTCTACATCGACCAGATAATGGAACACGACCCGAGGTACTACTACCTCTACCAGATACGCCCGGGAGTAACATCCTACTCCACCCTCAAGAACGGCTACACCGACACGATGGAGAAGATGCTCAGGCGGCTTGAATTTGACCTCTACTACCTCCGACATCGATCGTGGTGGTTTGACATAAAGATACTTTTTGCCACGTTTATGAACATAGTGTTCGGCAAGAAGTTCTAGAGAAAGAAAGTTATTAAGTGTGTGTAAATAAATAACCATTGAAAAAATGAAAGTGTATTTGAGTCCGGAGACATTCCGGGCAGTTGTTGAACCCGAAAGCAGCCTTTTCGCCGGCTCCAGGCCGATCGAAATGGGTGCCGAAGTCAAGGTGACGGAGTTCCAGGAGAACACGTCCAACCTCGACGATTTTAACATCAGTTTCGAATAGCAGTATGAAGAAGGTATTATCATTCGCTGCTGTCGCAATCGTGTTATGCAGCACCCTCGCATCTTGCGAGAAGACCAACGGAACGGGCAAGGCCATCGGCTTCAAGGTAAGCTCCACGAAGCAGGAGACCAAGTCAGCCCCTATCACTACTGAGAACCTCAAGACCGAGTACGGCCAGTTCTACACCCGCGCATTCGTGACGGGTGGAGCGTCCTACTACATCCAGAGCCTCACCACCTACGGTGACGGTTCCTGGGCTACCGGCCAGTCCTGGCCGGAGGATGCCAACGTCGCACTCGACTTCTGGTCTTACGGACCTGTAGCGGCATTTGCCGGCATCAACGCATCCTATGCGGCCGACAATTCCACTATGTCGTTCGACTACGCTCCAGCCGCAACCGCGACCGAGCAGAAGGATGTCATCGTAGCCTGCACCCCTAACAGGAAGTACAGCTACACGAATCCTCTCGTACCTGTAGACTTCAAGCACGCCCTGGCAGCCGTCAGGTTCAAAGTCGGCAGCATCACGGGCTTTGCAGATTCTGACGAGGTGGCAGTCACCAAGCTCGCCCTCTCAGGCATCAAGTCTCAGGGCACCTGCACCGTAAACCAGAGTTCAGAAGTCAGCTGGGTACTCGGCACCGCTACTGCGGACTACAGCGAGGAATTCAGCGGCAAGATCGTTGCCGGTCAGTATCTCGACTCCAAGTCTGCAGACAAGGCCAATATGGGTGAGAGCATCTTTATGCTCCTCCCTCAGACCTTCGAGAACGCAGAGGCCAGCCTCGAGTGGACCCTCAACGGCGTGAAGTTCGACAACAGGACCGCAGCCCTCAAGAACGTCACCCTTGCAGCCGGAATCATCTACACCTTTACTATTAATATTAACGCGCGCGAGAAGAGCATCACCGTGGACCTCACCGACTGGATCCCTTGGGAGCAGGTCGAGAACGTCATCGACTTCGACAACCACGTCGTTGCCGCCAAGAAGGAGCTCACTTTCAGCGACTGCGAAATCCACGAGGAAAGCCACCAGGTGACCTTCAAGGACGGTGACACTCCTATCACCGGTTCCTTCAAGATCGACTCCCCTCTCGGAGCCACCTTTATGGTCAGCCTCACCAAGGACTTCGACGCATTCGAGATCAGCTATCCATACAGCCGCGTCATCGTTTCCGACGAGTCCTACGAGTGCATCTTCCACATCACCCCTAAGATACAGAATCCTACCAGGGACTATGTGGCTGGCCTCAAGATCAGCGTGCTCACCGCCGACGGCCGCGTAATCAACGTGGACGACGTGGTTCAGAGCAGCAATCAGTACACCATCGTATTACCGAAATCCCTCTAAGATATGAAGAAGACAATCGCAATCCTTTCGCTCTGTGCAGCAATCTTCTGCACCGCAGCCTGCACTGGGGACATCGACTTCGCCCAGGGATTCTCAGTAACCATCAACACCAGTTCCCTCACCACCAAGGCTCAGGTGAACGGCGTTGAGGCTCTCAACGAAAACACCATCAAGACCGTCGATTGGTTCATCTACGCCAACGGAAACGAGAGCGTAGCTGTCAAGAGCGGTCACCTCGACACCGACACCAAGGAGAACTTCTCCTTCGTCGTAGACCTCAAGGAGACTGATTACAACACCATCTTCACCGCCAACACCGCGAAGATGTACACCGTCATCAACCTCCCTGCCGGCACCACCCTCGCAGAGAACGCTTCCCTTGCCGACGTGAAGGCAACGGCACTCGCTGCAGACTTCGCAAGCGCTGAGACCCAGTCCCTCTTCGTGATGAGGGGCGAGGCCACCATCACCGCCAACAAGACTGCGGGCTCCGCTTCAGTTGTCATCGACGCTGAGCGCGTAGCCAGCAAGATCCAGATGGCCGTCACTTCCGTCGCCACACACACCGACGACAGCGGCAACACCTGGTATGCCTTCCCTGAGAGTATTTCCTACTCTCTCTACAACGTCAACAACGCAGGCACCATCGGCGGCGAGATTCCAAGCACCGAGACTGCAAGCCTCTTCGACGTGGACAGCAAGCGCAGCGTCTACTACACCTACCCTGAGTCCTGGAGCTTCAACGGCATCGTCCCTGTTCCATACTTCATCATCACGATGACCGTATCCAACACCGCGACCATCACCAGCGAGTCCGTAGTGAAGACCTGCTACTACAAGGCAGTGCTCCCTAACGAAATGTTCGAGAGCAACTGCTGGTACTCCTACACCGTCAACCTCAAGATCCTCGGTTCCTTCGACGCCATCAACCCTACACTCGTTGCCGCCGGCAACTACTTCGTGTATGACTGGGGCGGCGAGCACCAGTACATCGGTGGCACCACCGCCGGCTCCATCGCCGACATCCGCTACCTCACCCTTGAGAAGAACGAGTACACCGCCTACAACAAGAACACCCTCGAGATTCCTTTCACCTCCAGCCACAGCGTTGTCGTGACGAATCAGAAGGTGTCATACGAGGCTTACAACTCCACCAGCAAGAAGATCGAGACCGTCACCAACAGCGTAGATTGGGTAACAGTTGAAGGCTCATCAGCCAAGTTCAGCCACACCCTCAACAACGACATCACCAGCGCCGACATCGATACTTCACCTTACACCGTCACCTTCCGCCTCCAGCACGCTGATGACGCCAACATCTACGAGGACGTGACCCTCGTCCAGACTCCGGCTATCATCATCAAGGGCGAAGACAACGGCGCATACGGCACTGGCAACACCGGTCTCGGCACCCGTGGTGACGCATACGTCAACGGTCAGACCAGAAACATCTACGGCAGCACTCCTTACTACAACACCATACGTACCCGTAGCTCAGGACAAGGCTTTATGTATGTAATTGAAACCAAGGTTCTTCCACAAGGTGCCAACTACATTATCACCGACCCAAGGTTTGACCAGCCGAACAAGATTATGATTCCGTACACCGAGTCAACGAAAACCGGCAGCACCTATGGTCTGGGCGACCCAGGCGACGTTATCGACCTCTTCCCTGGCGATGCCCTCGGCAACGAGCCAAGCAACACCAGCAATCCTGGTCTTGCAACTGCTCCTGCAGTGGACGGAACAACCAGGAAGATGCAGTATTACTACGCAACCCAGACCACCAAGGAGAGTGAGAATTTCATCGCTCCTAAGTTCAGGGTTTCTTCCAGCTTCGCTAGCGCAGGCGCTATCGGCTCTCACACCAAGTATTTCGATATGGCACGCCGCTGCGCCACATACCAGGAGGCAGGTTTCCCTGCCGGACGATGGAGAATGCCGACAAAGGCAGAAATAATCTACATCAGCCAGCTCCAGGTACTCGGTAAGGTGCCGTTCATCTACAATGAGGCTGGCTCCAATATTACAGATGCATCTGGTTACTATTGTGCATCAACAGGTCTCATCGGCTTCAATGTAGACAAAGGAACTTCATTCACCAGCACTGAAGAGATTTACTACACCCGCTCCATCCGCTGCGTCTACGACGAGTGGTACTGGGAGAATATGGACAACAACGGCAAGGTCGACAGAGCAACATTCACCTGGGGCGATATGCCACGCTAAAACTGAACGAAGATGAAAAAGATATTCTACTCATTACTCGTATCTCTCGCTGCAGTGGCCTGTACCCAGGAACTGAAGCCAGACTATAACAAGGATTGGAACGGAGAGACCGTCAAGGTCGACTTCTCCGTCAACGTCCCTGGAGATGAACTCGGAACGAAGGCCCTGAGCGTCGCTCCGGACATCCGCAACCTCTATGTGGCCGTATTCGACGAATCCGGATACCTTTATGAATATAAGGCAGCCACCTTCACCAAGGTGACTGACAACGGCGAAAGCAATGCCCAGAACTTCAGCGTCGACCTCAAGGTCGTAAAGGGCAAGAAGCGCACCGTGCACTTCATCGCCAACGGCCCTGCATCCGTGGAGTTCGGCTCCGAGGAGGAAGTTATCGCCTCTATGGTCGCATATCTGAATCCGGAATCCGGCCAGATCGGCCCAGATGCTTACTGGCAGAGGATTGACCTCCCTTCCGGCATCTGCTTTGATCCAGTCAACACCACGGAACTTATCGCCGACAGCAAGAGCAGACTCGCATTAGTCGGTCTCGTCAGGAACTTCGCAATGCTCACCGTGACCTGTGAGGCAGAGGGCTATGAGCTCGCATCCGCTGTGCTCGTGAACGCCCCTGACCGCGGCTATGTGGCTCCATACAACAGAACCACCAGCCAGTTCCAGTTCGACTATCAGAACTACACCACCGCCGAACTCATCGCAGCCGGCTACCCTGGTGCAATTCCTCCTACCGCAGTCCTCAACAAGGGTCTTACCAACGTTGTGGCAGCTGTAGACAACAAGGTCAGCCTCTTCACCCTCGAGAGGGAGAAGCCGGTTTCCAGCCCTTGCTGCGTCATCGTAGGCGTCAAGAAGGACAGCAAGACCTCCTACTTCAAGATCAACCTCGTGGACAACGAGGGCAATCAGTATCCTATCCTCAGGAACTTCAACTACAACATCATCCTCGCGAATGTCTTCAAAGAGGGTTACAGCACGGTTGAAGATGCTTACGCAAGTGCCGGTTCCGGTGACGTTTCCACCAACGTCGAGTTCGAGGACCTGACCTCCATCTCCAATGGCGAGTCCTTCCTCGCAGTCGAGTACACCCAGAAGATCGTCATCAAGGACGGCGCCTTCACCCTCGACTACAAGTTCGTACCTGACCTCACGGACAAGTACAGCAGCGGAACCCACAGCGGCGAGGCAATGGTAGAGAACTCCGTCGCAAGCGGCGAAGTTGACGGCATCACCATCACTCTCGGCGAGCCGGGCTCCCTCGGCGCAGCCATCCAGAGCTACAGCGTGGCCGCCAGCGACAACAGCGACCTGACCAGGACTCTCACCATCGTGCCTACTGCACCTTCGGCCCTTCCAAAGAGCCAGGTGATCACCATCGTAGGCCAGCACGTGACGGAGAAAGGCGGCGCCACCGTCAAGACCACCATCCAGCGTAAGGTGACCATCATCGTGAGGGGCAAGTACGATATGACCCTCTCCTGCACTCCACAGATGGTTGAGGAGCAGGTTGGCGAGGATGTTACCCTCAACATCACTCTCCCGAAGAACCTCCCTGCTTCGATCTTCCCTCTCGAGATGGCTATCGAAGGCGAGGCCCTCAGCCTCAGCCCTAAGGACGGCGACATCTCAGTGGTAACTGGTCCTTCCATCATCCCTGGATCGACTAAGCCATCAGCCTTCCACTTCATCAAGACCATCAACTACTCAGAATACTCTGACGGCACCACCTACACTCAGACCTTCCCTGTTCATTTCAAGACGAACACCAAGGAGAGCGCCTCAGACATCTATGTAGCCAACGAATACTTCAACACTGCCAAGACCGGCTTCTTCAACCCTTACAAGTTCTCAAGCCTGGCCTTCTCTGAAGTATCTTCCGACAACAGCGTAAGCTTCAGCTTCAATATGCCTACCACTGACCCTGTTACCGTGACCCTCACCGGACTCACCCCAGCAGAAGGCAGCGGCCTCGTAGCCAACGCTGACGGCACTTACACCTACACTCCTTCCACAGCAGGTGTGCAGACTCTTGCCCTCCTCTGGACAGGCAGCACATCCTTCAGCGTAAGCATTGTAGGCGAGCAGTACCCTAAGGCAAGCCAGAACGGAAGTATGATCAAGGCACGCTTTGCAGACACCTGGTACACAGGAACTCCTAAGCAGTACGCTGCCACTACCCTCAGCGCTCTCGTCCTCACCAGCGATGTAGAAAACACCACAGTGAACTTCATCGTAGGTGGCAAGACCATCCCTGCAACTAAGGGCAGCGCCGTGAACGGCGAAACTCAGTACACCGCAAGCTACACTCCTCAGACCGCAGGCGATGTAGAGGTTACCGTCAAGGCTGTCTGCGGAACTCAGGTATCAACTGCAAAGGCCACAATGACAGTAGCAGAGAGCATCTTCGAAATTAGCTTCCCAACCGATGATTGGTATGAGAAGGCTGATGAGGAAACCAATGGCAATGCGGCAGCACAGGATGTAGAGACAAAAGTCTCTGTCCTTTTGAAGACTCCAGACGTCACCAACACCAAGGTTTCCATCAAGGTCGGCGACCAGACTGCCGTACAGGCAGATCTGAAGTCCGGCAACGACACTGACGGTTACATCTATACCGCAACCGTTACTCCAGGTACATACGGTACTCTCGCTGTCACTGCAACAGCAACTCTCTCAAGCGCAACTAAAACTGCAACTGAGAATATGGTTGTGTGGAAGAAGGTTGAGATCCCTGGTGAAACCACCTATTCTCTTGGCACGGCCTTGACTGCAGCGACCTTCGACACAACTAAGGAGTATGTTCTGATGTATGACGGAAAGTACCTCTACAATGACAATGGAACTTTGAAGGGTAAGACTTCTACTGATATTGTAAATGACGCAACTGCAAGGTTTACATTTGCAAAATCTTCCAGCCAGTCGGCCATCAAGAGTGTAAGTGCCAATAAGTCTATCAATTCCGATAACTCGTCTATCACTCTGGGAAATGCGACGAACTTCTATGAGGTATACTCAAGAGGAAATGGTATATCTATTTATACGATTACAACATCTGGCAAAGGCAGTAAAAAAACCACGACGTACTACCATATGTACATCAATAGCAGCAATAATGTTGTCATTAACTCTGGTACTACAGAGGGTGCATATTATTGGACGATCTATCCTGTAACTTCAACTACCGCCGCATCCACATACACCTGGACCGACCCAACTGCTCAGACGAGCAACGAGTCATTCATCGGTGAAGCGGGCGCTTATTAAGATTATAGTCAACACACAATTTTGATTTGCAAATGAAAGCAACACACACTTTTTACACACTTTCAGTATTTGCAATGATGGTCTCTCTGACATCCTGTTCAAAAGACAGGATGCCGGAGAGCAACCATATTATCATCACGGCCGCCGCTGAACAGCAGGCCGGCTCTGACACCAAGACCGCCCTTACAAGCACCAACACCGTCGTGTGGAGCGAAGGCGACAGTTTCGGCGTCCTCTATGCCGGCTCAGCTGCGCAGGAATTCACCCTTGCAAGCGGCACGGGAACAGCTAACGGCACCTTTGCCGGAGACCTCCCGTCAGGCTACTCAGGAAAGACCCTGATGGCAGTCTATCCGTACTCTTCGAGCACCTCGATCAGCGGAACCACCTTGACATTCTCCCTGCCTCAGACCCAGGTCTACACAGAGAACAGCATAGGCGAGAAGGCCAACCCTTCCATCGGAGTATTCGACACCGACACCAGGACCGTTTCCTTCAAGAACGTCTGCGGCGTACTGCGTCTCGCAATCAAGGGCTCAACCTCCGTTCAGTCCATCAGCGTTGCGGACAACAAGACCACAGCCAAACTCTGGGGCACCGCCTCCGCCTCCATCTCATCCTCAACATACAGCCTGAGCCTGAGCGGAGGAGACAACAGCGTGATCCTCAGCTGCGGCGGCGTACAGCTCGATCCTGAGACCGCTACGACATTCTACATCGTAGTCCCTGTCGGAAGCTTCTCAACCGGCTTCACGGCCACCGTACGCACTCCGGAAGGCAATGTCACCTTCAGCACCAGCAAGGACAACTCCGTCAAGAGAAGCGTCATCAAGGAAATGCCGGAAAACACCCTCGGCGAGCCTGATCCTGTACAGCTTGAGGAATACACCGTCCTCAACGACCTGATGCAGGAGTATATGGACAAGGCGTCATATACCTCCCTCACAAGGTCCCAGACGAGCTACTTCACATCTGCAGGACTCTGGACCAAAGTGTCTGCTCAGATGAGCTCCCACGTGGACTATCCTAAGGGTGTGACAGTGGACCTCGGCAGGACGACTCAGTCATCCGTAAGGCTCATCCTTGCGACCGACGAAGCCTTCCAGAACGTCAAGAGGGACACCACCCTCACCAACAGCGAAACCCAGTTCGAACTCATCAGCCTCATCCCTGGCAACACCTATTGGTGGAAGTCCGTAAGTAGCACCACGGTGCTCAACAGCGGCGCATTCAAGGTTGTGGGCCAGCTCAGGCCTATCAAGATCGAAGGCGGATGGAACGGACGTGACCTCGGCGGATGGACAGGTCTCGGCGGCCACAAGATACAGTACGAGAAGATGTATCGCGGAGGCAGCCTCAACGCCATCACCACTAAGGCAAAAACCGAACTCCAGCAGGTCGGCATCAAGGCCGAACTCGATTTCAGGGGTCTGTACACCAGCTACAACAACTACGAGGGCATCTGGGCAACCAGCAACACCGCTCACAACCACGCATTGGGTTATTGCCCTATCTACGGCAGCCAGATGTGGACCCGCGTTATGAGCGACTACGAGCAGAACAAACCGCTCACCCACTCCGTACAGGTCAGCCAGCTCGCATACGTCATCAAGTGCCTCAAAGCCGGCTATCCGGTGTACTTCCACTGCAAGTCCGGCGCGGACCGCACAGGAGAGTTCGGATTCACCTGCGAGGCCATCCTCGGCCTCTCTGAAGGCGATATGGTAAAGGAATATGAGCTCACTACTTTCTCTTACGAGAACTGCAAGCGAATCATCAGCGACGCAAGCTACTTTGCCACCTTCTTTGAAGCCATCCAAGGTATGACCACCTCTGCGACAGACGTCACCTTCACCAGCCTTCGTGACCGCTGCTACTACTATCTGAACCGCTATTTCGTGGACAACTCAGTCCACACCGGCGACTCCCAGATAGGCCTCAACGCCAGCGACATCGACTGGTTCATCGCCGAGATGCTCGGCATCACCGAGGCCGAAGCCGCCACCTACAGGCCATCCTGGGCAAGGGACAACTACACCTGGACCCTCGACGAACTCATCAACGCGGCTCATCCAAGCAAGTGTAGTTCGCACTAAAAAAAATAGTACCTTTGCGACGATGAAGGTACTTCAACTAGGAAAATTCTACCCCGTGAGGGGAGGTGTCGAGAAGGTTATGTATGACCTCACTCTCGGCCTCTCCGGTCGCGGGGTCGATTGTGATATGCTCTGTGCGCGTATCGAAAAGGACACGGATGTCGACGATAATGGAGTGGTCAGGCTCAACGAGCACGGCCGCGTAATCACCGTCAAGGCACTTCGCAAATTGGCAGGCACTATGATCGCGCCGACTATGATAGTGAAGCTGCGCAAGCTCCTCAGGGGCAGCGACAACTGCTCCACCGACGGCGCCTACGACCTGGTGCACGTGCACCATCCGGACCCGATGGCGGCGCTCGCATTGTGGCTCTCCGGCTACAAGGGCAAGGTGGTGCTCCACTGGCACAGCGACATACTCTCCCAGAAGGCTATACTCTTCTTTTACAAGCCGTTGCAGAACTGGCTCATACGCCGCGCCGACCTGATTCTGGGCACGACACCGGTATATATAGCCGAGTCTCCGCACCTCGCCTGGGCCCGTCGCCACGGCAAGCGTATGGACTATCTGCCTATAGGTGTGAAGCCCCTCCGCAACGTCGAGAATGAGCCCGATTTCAGATATTCCGAAAATGACAGCACCCTTGCCGAGCAGGTGGCTGCCATCAAGGCGCAATACGGCAATCGCAGGATAATCTACTCCCTCGGCCGCCTCATCCCATACAAGGGCTACGACTACCTCGTGGAGGCCGCTCGGCTGCTGCCGGATGACTGCGTCGTCCTCATCGGCGGCGCCGGTCCGCTCAGGCAGCATCTGCTGGAGAAGATCGACAGTCTCGGCCTGAGCAAGAAAGTCCATCTGCTGGGCCGCATCGACGGCTGCAAGTTCGACGCCTACTACAATGCCAGCGCGATGTTCTGCCTCAGTTCCATCTGGAAGACCGAGGCCTTCGCGATCGTGCAGATCGAGGCTATGTCCCTGGGCAAGCCTATCGTCGCAACGAAGATTCCCGAGTCCGGCGTAAGCTGGGTCAACGCCCACGGTATTTCCGGCCTCAACGCCGAGCCGGAGGATGCAAAATCCCTCGCCGAGGCCATTATGGCCGTGCTGAACGACTACGATCGCTACAGCCAGGGCGCCGCTGCCCGATTCGCGGAAATGTTCGAGGAGAGCAAGATGATCGACGGCTGCCTGGCCTATTACAAGAGTCTCATCTGATGGCCGGCCGACCGTTCATATCGATCGTAATTCCCGTCTATAAAGTCGAGGATTATCTGCGTGAATGCGTGGATTCCGTCCTCGTCCAAAGCTTCAGTGACTACGAAGTCATCCTGGTCGACGACGGCTCGCCCGACGCCTGCGGCCAGATATGCGACGAATATGCAGGACGCGACCCGAGGGTCAAGGTGATTCACCAGTCCAACCAAGGCATCAGCATCACCCGCAACGCCGGCATCAGGGCCGCGGTGGGCGAATATCTCTACTTCCTGGACAGCGACGACACGATTGAGCCCGACTGCCTCGAAAGCCTGGCTGCAGCGGCCACCGAGGGCCATTACGACATCGTCGAAGGCGGGTATCGCACCAGCGACGGCTCGGAGATCACGGTGCCACAGCAGCTCCCTACCGGCCCCGTCGAGAGCGGGAAGATTCTAGAGTTCTACTGCCGGAGAAAGTGGACCGTTCTTGCGTGGAACAAGCTCATCCGCAGAGAATTGGTGTTGGAGAAGGAGCTGTTCTTCATCCCCGGCATCATCTACGAAGACTGCGCCTGGACCTTCGCACTCGCCCACCAGGCCAAGTCCCTCTACGTGCTCAACCGCCCGACCTACATCTACCGCATCCGCCCCGGTTCCATAATGACCTCCACCAATGCCACCAAGTCCGTTCGTGGCAACATCGTCCTGCTCGACGAGTACGTGAAATATGCCTCCAAGGCTCGCCAGGACGTGAATCGCTACTCCCTGCGCCTGATTTTCAAACAACGCAAGATTGTCGAACGAGCAATTCTTGCGCTTTATGACCAAGGGTGCCCCGAGGCGTTCGAGCTGTTCGAGGCCTACCACTGCACCACCCGTCCTCCGGTTTTTAGGGCCGCCTTTTCGCTGGCCATTGACCCCCAAGAGGCGCTGCTGGAGCTGCACATGTTCCTGCCGGCGAAGCACGCGTGGTTCTGGGTGAGGGTGCTGAGGAGGAGATATAGATAGGGCTGTTTCGTATTTCGTTGGCCCCCTTCGTATTTCGTAAGATAATTTCATTATCTTTGCTTCCGTATCAAAGCCAATAAAGACTTTGACTTTAAAAATTAGTTCCGCCAATTGCGTAATGGACGGTACTGGGGCGCGTGTGCTCCAGGGCTGTGCAAGGGCGAAGCTGTAGAGCATGTCCAATTCCTCAGAAAACACTAAACGCATCGCAAAGAACACCCTGATGTTATATGTCAGGATGCTCTTTAGTATGGTCGTATCGCTTTATACTTCTAGAGTGATCCTTAACATGCTTGGAGTCGATGATTATGGTATCCAGAATGTTGTAGGTGGATTTGTTTCAATGTTCGCATTGATATCGACTGCACTATCTTCTTCAACGGGACGGTTCTTGACTTTTGAACTAGGTAAAGAAGATGGGAATCCAAAGAGAATCTTCTCTTCGGCTATCCTTATTCACCTTCTTCTCGCCTTGATTGTATTACTAGCCTTCGAGACATTCGGACTGTGGTTCTTAAATTCAAAAATGGTTATCCCTGTGAACCGAATGTTCGCAGCAAATGTGGTATACCAAACGTCAATATTCTCTTTTTTGGTTTCCCTTTCAATGGTGCCATATAATTCAGCGGTCATTGCACATGAAAGGCTGGATGTTTTTGCCGTAGTTGGCATCGGCGAAGTAATCGCAAAGCTTATAATTGTATTATTTGTCGCATACTCATCTTTCATCTCAGATAAACTCGTAGTTTTCTCTATTCTCCATTTATCAATAACGGTTTGTTCGCAATTGTTCTATTTCTTGTTTACAAGATCTAAATTCAGCGAATGTAAAACAACACCGCGTTATTCAAGAGAGACATTTGCTGAGATGTTCTCTTTTGCCGGATGGAACTTCATAGGCTGCGCTGCAGGAATACTGAAAGGGCAAGGAGTTAACATGCTTCTGAACCTTTTCTTTGGAACCGTAGTGAATGCGGCTTATGGTATTGCTACCACAGTGAATAATACTGTAGTTGGTTTTGCGAGCAATTTCATGACTGCCCTGAACCCTCAGATTACAAAGTCATATGCCGCGAACGAAAAGGGGTATATGTTCTCATTGATGAATCGTGGGTCTCGCTTCTCGTTCTATCTTATTCTATTCTTTGCTATCCCATTGTTAATGGAAACGGAGTTTATACTATCAGTGTGGCTTGGTGAATATCCAAAGTTCTCCGTAATCTTCGTGAGACTCTTCTTGATGGTGTCTTTAGTTGATATCATCTCCAATACGCTCATTACCGCTCAGAATGCAACTGGGAAAATCAGAAATTATCAGATAGCCGTCGGTGGTTTGCTTATGATGAATTTCCCTATATCGTATTTGTTCTTGAAACTTGGTTACCCTCCATATATAGTCTTCATTATTGCAATTGCAGTGGGAATCTGTTGCCTCATCTTGAGACTTCTTTTTCTAAGAAAGATGATAGGCCTTTCCCTTACTTCTTTTATGAAGGACGTGTTGGTGAATATCACGCTGGTCACAATATGCTCATCTGTTGTTCCGCTGATTCTCCGTTTGACAATGCCTTATGGATGGTTAAGGTTCATGACTATTCTTTTGTCAAGCCTTCTGATAACCTCCTTGTCGATTCTGTTTCTTGGCTGTAAGAAGGGTGAAAGGAGTTTTATTGTCAACGGGATCAAGGCTAAGCTACATCTTACGTAATGGTTACTAGTTTGGATAAGAAGAATTGTTGTAGTTGCGGCGCCTGCTCCCAAGCTTGTCCGAAAAACTGCATTTCAATGATTCCAGATAAGTTGACCGGTTTCAGATACCCAAAGGTTAATACGAATATCTGTATAGAATGCGGTATTTGTGATTCCGTATGTCCAATGCCCGTCCATAGAGAGCCAAGAGACCCGAAGCTTGTGTATGCATATCAAAATCCAAATAAAGAGGTGTTGATGAACAGCTCTTCTGGAGGTTTCTTTACTACCATTGCATCCTCTGTTATTGAACAAGGAGGGGTGGTCTTTGGTGCTCGATTCAATGATTGCTGGCAGGTTGAGGTTGACTACACTGATACAGCTGAAGGTTTATCAGCCTTCAGAGGATCTAAGTATGTCCAAGCTGATACTGGCTCGTCTTTTAAAGATGCTCAGCGTTTTCTCAAAGAAGGGCGCAAAGTTTTGTATTCAGGCACTCCTTGTCAGATTGCTGGCCTCAAGCAGTACTTGAAGAAGGACTATGACAATCTAATTCTTGTAGATCTGATTTGCCATGGTGTTCCGAGCCCAAAAGTTTGGGACAAATATGTTAGAACTAAAGTCAAAGGAAAAACAGGTTCCACTATCAATTTTAGGGATAAATCTACTGGATGGGAATCGTATTCAATAAGGATCGCTGAATATGCAGCTAAGTATTATGACGACCCATATATGAAACTATTTCTTTCGGATGTGATCCTGGCAGATAGCTGTTATTCCTGTCCATTCAGATCCGGAAGGTCCGGGAGCGATTATACTATAGGGGATTTGTGGGGTGCTAGCGATTGGGTATTCAAGAATACAAGAGAATATGGTATTGGGGCTGTTTTAGTATATAATGAAAGGCTCAAATTGGAGCCAGATTGGCATAAAGAGATCAATAAAATCTCGTATAACGAAGTGATTTCAAGCAATCCATCCTTGATTGTCTCTTCGAAAAAGAACTGTTTTGCAAGAAACATGAGTGTGATGCTATCCACTAGAATCGGAGTATCATGCGCGGCTTACGCTCTCAGGTGTCTTCGTTTTGCGAGAAGGCGTATTAAAAAATTTGTTTACTGGCGATCTAGATGAGAATTGCAATACTAACACTTCCGCCACATCTAAATTATGGGGGAATTCTTCAGGCATATGCCCTACAAATAATACTTGAAAGACAAGGGCATATTGTCAACATAGTTGTACCCAAACCCAAACCTCTACATAACGGCCTTTTAATGCCATTGGTTTATATTAAACGGGCAATAATGAAATTTGTTTTCCATGCGAATATCCCTATCTGGTATTCTGTAAATGAATATGCAAGTCAACATACTAGGGCGTTCATAAATAAACATATGAATATAGAATATGTGGAGAATTGGGATTCCATAAATGATACATATGATGCGGTAGTAGTTGGGAGTGATCAAATATGGCGCCCCAAATATGCTTGTTATTACTATCCGTTAAGTCACGTTTTTTTGGACTTTGTAACAAATAAAAGAATTAAGAAGATTGCGTATGCTGTCTCTTTCGGCACAGATACGTGGGAGTATTCTGAAGAAGAAACTAGCATGTGCAGAAAACTAGTGCAAAGCTTTAAAGCGGTTAGTGTTAGGGAGTCCTCCGGAAAAGTGTTATGTAAAGAAAAATTTGGAGTCGAGGCGAGTTTCGTTGTTGATCCAACCTTGTTGCTGACGTCAGAAGATTATCTAAGTCTTGTACATTACCAACACACTGCATCCAACATTGTTACATATATTTTGGATAGAAATCCATCAGTTGATGTTTTGGTGAAAGCTCTATCATCCCAATTGAGTTTGCCCGTGTTAAGTATTAATTCCGAATACGAGAATGAAGATGCGATTCTTAGTAAACGTATACAGGCCCCTGTTGAGAAATGGCTCGTATCAATAGCCGATGCCGAATATGTCATTACAGACAGTTTTCACGCCTGTGTTTTTTCAATCATTTTCAAGAAAAACTTTAGCGTTATTGTTAACGAAGCACGTGGAGCCTCAAGAATACACTCTTTGCTAGGTCTGTTTGGACTACAAGACAGAATTATAAGAGATGGCGTTTTCCCACTTCATCCCATAGATTATGATTCGGTGTATAGTTCACTTGATTTAATCGCTAAAGATTCAATGTCTTTTTTGCTTTCCTCTCTTTCATAATAAAGCATCGCAACCACATCATTCAACGCGTTTTATGGTTTCTATTATTTTCATTCAATAATTGCGTTCAGAAAATGACAAGTCACGCTCTACAAACTATTATGAGGACTCCTTGTTAAACCCTGATTTCTTGATTCCGCCTATCGGTATCGAAACGGTTTATTGTAGGATTCATCTATGCCCTGAAATACGCCAGAGTTACCCTTAACATCGTAAAAATGAATATTTTAGTTTCAATCATAATACCGTCATATAATACAGAAACTACTATTCGGCGTTGCCTGGACAGTATCCTGTCACAATCGTATCCAGTTTTTGAGGTTATCGTTGTTGATGATGGAAGCAATGACGGATCTGGACTCATTTGTGATCAGTATGCTATTCAAGATAGTAGAATTCATTGTATTCACACAGAAAACAAGGGAGTTGCAAGCGCAAGGAATACGGGACTTGCTGAGGCACACGGCGATTGTGTGTGTTTTGTGGATGGAGATGACTATGTTATGCCAGATTATCTATGTAATATGTTGAAGATCGCAGAGCCGGAAGTCGATCTCGTTTTTTCATATTGCATAAATGTAAGAGATGGAGTTGCAGAAATCCCTTCCTGTCGAGCCATAAAACTTGTAGATGATCATTTGGGAGATTTATTTTCTTTCAACAAGAACATTACTATGACCAATCCTTGGTCAAAATTATTCCGTTTGAGGATTATCCGTGAGAATAACCTCATTTTCCCGGAGGGCGTACAGATTGGAGAGGACGCCGTTTTTTTGTTCAGATATCTTCAAAAATGCAAGTGTGTTGTTCTGACGGATGACCACGATTATGTTTATAACATCACATCGCAGGGAAGTTTGACAAAGGCCATTTATAATGTGGATACCGAAATAAGAATCCGTAACTTGATTGTTGATTGCATCGAAAAGTATATTGACTCGATACACTGTAACGAGACAAGTCTAAATGAATTGGACCGTTTGAAAAGATCATATTTGGTGAGGATTCTTGACTCGCTGTACTTCTCTGAACATTATGACAGAACGGAGCGTTTGTCTCAAATAAGAGACCTACCATTTGATGAACTACGCAACTTCCCGATAAGAGGGTCCATTCGGGCAAAGCTACTGGCGATGCTATTAAGGTGTGGTTTTATTAGAACGTACGATTCCGTGCGCATAATAGCAAAAAAGCTTCTTAGATAAAATGAAAATGATAATAGAGTTTCTTCGGAAACGGATCTATTGCAACTGTTGGAAAGTCGGCGTAATAGAGGCGAACGAGAAAACGATTCTTGAGTGCGAAAAGTTGCCCACTGTTCATTGGTTGAATTATAATAATACAACAGGTTGGATAGCGGACCCATTCATTTATGACGTTAATGAGAATACTATACTGTTACTTGTTGAGGAGTTTAAGTATAAAACAAGAAAAGGTCACATTTCGTTAGTAACGCTTGATAGGCACTCCTATAAAATTTTGAGGGTTGAGACTGTACTTGAAGAACATACCCACCTTTCTTTCCCGGCAGTCCTTCGGGATTCTGAAGGCACGTACATATATCCAGAAAACGGAGATAGAGGCGAATTGGTTTTATACAGATTTGATCCGCTTAATCGGGTTTGCACTCCCGCCCGCGTTCTTTCCGAAGGGAAATATGCAGATTCCGTCATCACGGATCTTTTTGGTGGGAAACTAATGTTCTCGACTGTTTATCCCAACTATAACGGTAGCATTTTGACCATTGCTGAAGAGCGTGAAGGTATGTATACTCCGTGTAGTAATATACTTTTCACTTCCAATATTGCACGCAATGCAGGAGAATGGTTTAAGATTGGCAACAAGGTATTCAGGCCGGCCCAAGATTGTAGTAATTTGTATGGTGGCGCAGTCATTATCCAAGAAGTTACTGAAGAAGACGGCCACTTTATTTTCCACGAAAGGAAAAGAATTGAAAGTCCCTCAAAACGATATAACACAGGATGTCACACCTTCAATAGCCTGAATGGTATTTCCGTGATCGATGTACATGGCTATAGGTATCCGTTGCTACTAAAAATTGCAGAACAGGCGAGAAAGTTGTATTGGCTCTTAAAAGGAGCCCCAAATAGGTTTATTCCTTACAAATGAAAAATATACCGATTGTATTGACATTCGACAACAACATGTCACTTGCTGCGGGTGTCTGTATTTCATCAATTATGATGTCAGGAAACAAAGATAATTTCCATGACTTTTTTGTTCTTCATTCTGGCCCAGAGCCTGAAATATGTGGATTGGAATCAATTCTTAAAGCATTCCCTAACATGAGGCTACAGTATCGATCCGTTGGCGATGTTTTCAAAGGGGCTTTTGAGATCCGTGGCATTACCTCTGCAGCATATTACCGTTTGTTAACGTCTGAGTTGGTTCCCGAGTATGACAAAGTAATCTATGCAGATGTGGATATGGTTATCCGGCTGGATATGGAACCCTTACTAGATCGGGAAATGGGCTCTAATTATCTAGGAGCAGTATACGGACTAAGTATGAATTTGTCAGAGGAACGACAAAAATATGTAGAATCAATAGGGGCTACTCCTGGGAAGTATTTCTTGTCGGGGTTTTTACTTATGAATCTTAAGGCTATCCGAGAGAACAGACTTGTCCCTCGATTTATCGAGTTGTCAAAAGGCAAGTATAAATACCAGGATCAGGACATTATGAATATCGTCTGCAAAGGTCACATAATGTCAATCCCTTACGTTTATTCAATGGTTGATTCCGCATTTGGTATTGTATCGCGTAATGAAACGGTGCTACTATCATCTGAGTATATGCAAACCGAAGACAATCGTGACCCTCTTTTGTATAGCAATATTCACTTCAATGGAGCTAAACCATGGAAAACATGGTGCCCAAACCTTGACCAATGGTGGGAATGTTATAGAAAATCTCCGATATATGATCCATCTTTCTATTTTAACTATTTCAACAGCAAGCTGACATACTTGGATCAACTCTCGCTATCGAAAAGAATCAAAATTCTTCTCCGCTATTTTATATATGGTAGGGTTAAATATAATAATTAATGAAACAGTATACTCTGTCACACCTTTTCTGGGTAATAGCTAGCCACACCTTGCCAAGCAAGCTGTACCTTTCTATCCGATACAGGGTAGTTTTCGGTAAATGGATTTCTTGGCAACAACCAGTAGCTTTTACAGAAAAGCTCCAATGGTTAAAGTTGTATAGTTTTGATACCAAGTACACCTCAATAGTTGATAAGGTGGAAGTAAAAAAATATGTCGATCAAGTGCTGGGGGAAGGATATACAACACGAACATATGCAACTTGGGATAAGGTTGGAGATGTGGATTTTGATGTACTTCCAAACCGTTTCGTTTTGAAATGTAATCACGACTCGGGTACAATTATCGTTTGTGAGGACAAGAAAAAACTTGACATTAAGCAGACCAGATTGATGTTGAAGAAAGCACTTAGCACGAACTACTATTGGAGAGGGAGAGAAAAGCCATATAAAGATGTCAGTCGTAAAATTCTTGCCGAGGAGTATATTGAGCACGAAGGCGATTTAGTCGACTACAAGTTCTTCTGTTTTGGCGGTACCCCCAAGATGGTTAAAATAGATTATGATAGGAGCACAAAACACCATGCAAACTACTACGATATAGAAATGAACCTCTTGCCGTTTTTTAAAAAATCCTCTCAACCGGAATTTACAAAAGAATTTCATGCTCCAGAGAATTATTCGAAAATGGTAGAAATTGCTAGGATTCTTTCAACCGACATCCCGTTTGTTCGTGTTGATTTGTATAATGTTGACGGCCGCATATTTTTTGGAGAAATGACATTCTTTCCGTCGTCTGGTTTTGAACCATTAACCGATGATTATTGGGATGTGAAAATTGGCAGTTGGCTGCATTTACCAGAAAAAAGATTGTGTTGACACCAATGATTTCCATAATAGTTCCAGTATACAACGTCAAGCAATTTGTTGCAAAATGTGCAGAATCGCTGATGTCACAGACCTTTGTGGATGCTGAATTCATCTTCGTAGATGACGCCTCTTCCGATGGCAGCATTGCAATTCTTGAAGAAATACTTGCAAAACATCCAGAAAGAAATACTCGCATCATACACCACGAAAAAAACTGTGGCCTCCCAACTGCAAGAAAGACAGGATATGAAGCCGCCACAGGAGAATACATATATAACTGCGATGGAGATGACTGGGTTGAACCCACAATTCTCGAGAAATTATATGCAGCAACCAACAATGGCGAAATCGACTACACTTATTGCGACTTCTACCTCACATACGAAAAGAGCGAACGCTATCTGCACTGCCCTCATTTCGCAACAGCAGATGAGGCCCTCCGCATAGGATATCTTGGAGGAACTGCGAAGTACAACGTCTGGAATAAACTGATTCGCCGATCACTCTACGAAGGGGTTGAATTCCCCGTTGACCACAGGAAGGGTGGAGAAGATATGATTATGTTCTATGTCCTTTCAAGAGCCAAGACCGTTGCTCATGTCCCCGAGGCACTGTATCATTATGTGAAATACAACGAGAACGCAATCTCCGAGAAATTCTCTGAACAGAGGTTAAAAGACATAAGATACAATGCGGATTATGCCATCAAGTCTGTACAAAGGAACTGCACGGAAGATATGACAATAGAGCTTTCCTTCTTCAAGCTGAATGTCAAGCTCCCGTTTTTGATAACAGACGATCCCGTAAAATACAAAATATGGAAAGACTGGTATCCCGAGGCAAATCGGGCCATAATGAAGAACCCCTATCTACCATACAGGACCAAACTGTTGCAGTGGTTCGCCGCCCATAATATGTGGATATTGGTAAAGTTTTATTATTTCATTCTATACAAGATAGTATACAAAAGCCTGTATAATTGATGAGAAGACTAATAGCTTACACCTTCCTAACAATTATTGTCAGCTGCTTTTTCTTTCCGTTTGAGTTCACATTCCTTCCTGGAGTGAATCTTAAAATGGCCTTGGCGGCTATAGGTCTCTATATGGCCGTTGTTACATTCGCAAGACAACGGAAAAATGAATTTTCGAGGATTTTCCTTGGGGTGGTGACCGGAGCATTGCTTGTCTCACTTGTCAGTTTTGCCAGTTGCGTCCTAAACAACACAAACGACTTTGTTTACGTGACATACATAGTATCATTTGCTGTATGGACGAGTGCCGCGTATGCTTGTTCTAGAATAATTCGTCTAGTGCATGGAAACTGCACAACCAACCTAATAGGGAATTATCTTATTGCTGTGTGTGTTATGCAGTGCGTGTTGGCACTATTCATTGATTTTTCCCCAGTTTTTAAAAACATTGTTGACAGTTATATTGTCAATATTTTTGATGTATCTGATGAAGATAGGCTTTATGGTATCGGTGCGTCTCTTGATGTCGCAGGAACCCGTTTCGCTGCGATATTGCTAATCATTACGGCATTTTTGAAAAAAAACGGTCAAAGAATGTCAACGGGAAGAGTATTCCTATATTTCTCTGCATTCCTATTTATCACAATTATTGGAAATATGATTGCGCGTACGACAACAGTAGGTGTTGCTCTGAGTGTTTTATATCTTATTGTTAACTGGTTATTTACCAATGATTCATGCAAGCAAAGAAGAGTTATTCGAATCGGAGTCTTAACTTTAGGGTTATTCTCCGGGATAGCCGTACTGTTTTATTTTATCAGCCCCCAATTTGAAGCTAATATCAGGTTTGCCTTCGAAGGTTTTTTTTCATTAGCAGAAAAGGGACGCTGGGAGACTACTTCAAATGATATGCTTATGAATATGTGGGTGTGGCCCGACAATCTAAAGACATGGATCATTGGCGACGGATATATGGGAGGCGCAGCCTTTGACCCCAATTTCATCGGTGATCCTAAGATGATAAATTATTATATGAATACGGATATTGGATATTGCAGATTCATATTCTATTTTGGTGTTATTGGCCTCATAGTATTTATCACATTTTTTGCGTTATGTGCTATTAATTGTATATATATAGATCGACGATACCGGTTATTATTTATGTTTTTTTTCTTATTAAACTGCCTGGTTTGGATAAAGGTAACAACCGATATCTTCCCTGTTTTTGCTTTTTATTTCTGTGCTGAAAAATGTGTTGAAAATAAAGAATAGCCCTTTAGTATCAATCGGAGTCCCTATCTACAATGTAGAAAGGTACATTGAGAGGTGTGCAATTTCCTTATTGAGGCAAACATACGACAATGTTGAAGTAGTTTTTGTTGACGACTGTTCTCCTGATAACAGTGTATCATTGCTTAAAAAACTGATTGATAAGGAGATGTGGACAAGGACTAGGATTGTTTACCACAACGTGAATTTGGGCGTATCTGCTGCAAGAAATACTGCATTAGACGCCATGGTGGGAGACTATGTGATGTGGGTTGATCCGGATGATTGGGTTGAACCTGACTTTGTGGAGGCCTGCGTACAAACAGCATTGGAGGATGAAGCTGATATGGTGATCTTCAATTCGATCGCGGAATATGAAGATGGCTCCACAACACACCGGCATCAACCTGAGAAAATAGATAGTTCCCGAGAGTATTCGCTGCAGTTGATAAAAAAGAAAGTACCATACGAATTATGGGGTAGGATGACACGTCGTTGTTTATATACAGACAATGATATTCGATGCCTTCCGGGAGTGAATATCGGTGAGGACTTTCAAGTTACAACAAGACTAGCATATTATGCAAACAAGGTAAAATCTATCCCAAAGTTCCTCTACCATTATAATTGTTGCAACCAGCAATCCCTCACCAAGAACGGATCGCTAGAACAGAGTTGGGAAACCATTGAGTATGTTAATGGTTTCTTCTCAACAAGAGGAGAAGAGTTCCTGATTGCAACAAAATATATGGTTCTTTGGTCAATCTCTTGCGACTTCACAAGTTATGGAAAATATGGAAAGAGAGAGAACTTTAGCGAAGCGAGAAGGAGGCTTAAGGATATTCCTGTACACGACTATAGACTATTATCAATAACAAGGCGACTTATTCTGTGGTTGGCACCATTCCCATTCCTTGTCTACTTTTACGGAAGATGCGCATCATGGGTGAGATATTCGACTAAAAGGATTTTAAAGCACTCCCTGTAATGAAATTAATCTATCACATTAACTCCCTCTACAACCCCGGAGGAATGGAGCGAGTCGTCTTAAACAAGGCGACCTGGTTAGTCAATCACGGATGGGAGGTAGAAATCTTGACGACAGATCAGTGCGGTAGACCAACATTCTATGAATTTCCAAAGGAAATAAAGCTGATAGACCTAGGGATCAATTACACAGAAGACAAAGGCAAAAACCTCTTTGCTCACACATTCTCATTCCTCAAGAAAAGGCGCCTTCACAAGCAAAGGCTGACCTCCTATCTGAAGGAAGCCAAGGCTGATATCGTTGACACACTCTACCCAGGCGAATCATCATTCATTCCAGGCATAAAAGACGGCAGCAAAAAGGTGATTGAACTGCATCAGGGCCGGTATTTCCATCGTCAATACGCAAACAAGGGAATCAAAGGAATCATTGATAGACTCCGCGAATGGGCAGATGTTCGAATGGTTAGTAAATTCGACAAATTTGTCGTGCTCACAGAGGAGGACAAAGCAGACTGGGGTGATCTTCCAAAGATGGAAGTAATCCCTAACGCAGCCATCGTTCCGGAAGGATTTATCAGCAAATGCACTGCAAAGCGAGTCATCGCAGTAGGCAGACTTGACTACCAAAAGTCTTTTGACAGGCTGATTAAGGCTTGGAAGATCGTATGCGAAAAAAACTCCGACTGGGTACTGGACATCTATGGTCAGGGAGAATGGAAGGGAAAACTCCAAACAATGATCAATGACGCCAATCTTGGCTCAAGATGCCATCTGATGGGCACTACCGATAACATTTGGAAGGAATATGCAAGCAGTTCCATCTTCGTGATGTCATCACATTATGAAGGACTCCCGATGGTGATGATTGAGGCTATGAGTTGCGGACTCCCAGCTGTCTCATTTGACTTCAAATGTGGGCCTCACGATATCATTGAGTCAAAGAAGAATGGCCTGATTGTTCCAGAGGGCGATATTGTCGGGCTGGCAGATGCTTTGGTGGCCTTGATGAAAGATGAAGCTCGGCGCAAAGCTATGGGATCTGCTGCGACTGAGGTTGTGGAGAAATACTCTAAAGATAAAGTGATGGATAAATGGTTAAGCTGTTATGAGTAAATCGAACCCCAAAGTAACGATAGGAATTCCTGTGTATGGAGTAGAGAAGTATGTTGAAAGGTGCGTCCGTTCCCTTTTCTCGCAAACATACATAGATGTTGAATACCTCTTTGTTGATGATTGTAGTACAGATGATAGCGTGAATATCATTAAGGGGTTAATAGAGGAATATGGTATTCCCAATGCTAGGGTTTTGCGTCATGAAGTCAATTGTGGACTGGTTGAAGCCAGGAATACTGTCATTGCTAATGCCCAGGGGAAGTACCTTATGTGGGTTGACGCTGATGATTGGGTGGAGAACTCTTTTGTAAAAGATGCCATTGAGACTATTGAAAGCACAGATTATGACGTGGTTTGCTTTGGATATAAGATTCATTATATAGAAGGTGAGGTTGATGTGAATTATCCCGTGTTCTCAACAGCTAGAGAATACTTGGATTCTATACTCTTGAGTAATTCCCCGTACGAAGTGTGGAATAAGATAGCTAAAACGTCTATATATCAAGAGAATAATATTCATTCAGAGCCTGGGTGTAATGTTGCAGAGGACTTTGTGATGTCCTCCAAACTATTATTTTTTTCAAAGAAAACCTGTACGCTTCAAAAGTTGTTGTATCATTATAACAAACAAAACCCTAATTCATACTCATCTGTTAATGAAGAATATCGGTATCACTCATATTGGAAATCATATGAGTCTTTGGAGCGTTTTTTTGCGGATTATCCGTCTTTCCTGCAAAAGTTACAAACGACTGGAGCATATCAGATTGTGGCTGATTTGGTTGAGTACTCTAAGTGTACACAAAAGAAGTATTACTATCAATCCAAGAATAGGATTATTCTACTTCCAAGACGAGCTATTGAAAAAATGTCGCTGCCAAGAAGGCTTGTCATTTTTCTTTCCGGGGTGAAAGTGTTTATGGTTCCATACTGTAGGTTAGCACATTATGTTCGAAGAAAAGATTGGATGTGATATAGCTATGCTTAAACTGTTACAGATTAATCCGGTTGTAAGGAGAAACACTTCCACGGGCAAGATTATGCGAGAGGTGGGCGAACACGCCATCAAACACGGGTGGGAAAGCTACATTGCATACAGCAAAGGCCGAGATGGATTTGATCCGGACGCCTACAAATCAATACTAGTCCCTGTCGGAGATAAACTGAGCGTAGCAGTTCACGGACTAGAAACCAGACTCTTCGACCGACACGGACTCAGCTCCAGAATTGCCACAAAGCGTTTCGTGAAGCAGATAATAGCCATTGATCCGGACGTCATTCACATCCACAACATTCACGGATATTTCTTGAACTACAAGATTCTTTTCAACTATCTGAAGGACTGCGGTAAACCGGTGATCTGGACTGTTCACGACTGTTGGCTCTACACCGGTCATTGCTATCATTACGCCTCAGTCGGATGCGATAAATGGAGAAGTGGATGCCACGACTGCCCACAGAAAAAAGCATTCCCAACGAGCATCCTTCTCGACCGCTCAAAACAGAACTTCAAAGACAAATCGACGGCCTTCAATTCCATCCCGAAGGACAAGCTCACAATAGTCACAGTATCAGAGTGGATGAAGGGAGAAATGTCCCACTCATTCCTCAAAGGCTGTAACTTCAAAGTAATCCATAACGGCATCGACACCGAAATCTTCAAGCCATCTGTAACATCCTCTATCAGAGAACGTTACAATCTTGGAGATAAGCACATCATCCTCGGGCTCGCAAGCATTTGGAGCAAAGAAAAAGGCTTCGACGATATGCTCCGGCTGGCGCAGATGACCAAGGAAGATGAAGTCATCGTAATCGTTGGAAAACTCACGGAAGAACAGAAGAAATTACTGCCCGAAACAGTTGTCACAATCGCCCGAACAGAGAACCAGCAGCAACTTGCTGAACTATATTCAGCAGCCACTGTTTTGATCAACCCAACTTGGCAGGACAATTACCCGACCGTCAACCTCGAAGCCATCTCCTGCGGCACACCCGTGATCACCTACCGTACAGGAGGAAGCCCTGAATCCATCGTAGAAGACGAAACGGGATTCGTTGTGGAGCAGGGTGACATCGCAGGAATAATCGCCTGTATGCGCTTTGTCGAACAAACCGGAAAAGCCCAATACACGGACGCTTGCAGAGCATTTGCTCTTGATAATTTCAGAAAAGAAGACCGTTACCAGCAATATATTGAGCTCTATAAAGAGCTCGCGAAAACGGACAAAAACGATAAATAATAAATTATTTATACCTTTGCGCGATAAAGTGTGTGATATGTCAAGAAAACTAAATACAATTCTCCTAGCAATTTGCCTGGTTATCCTGTCCTCCTGCGGAGCCTCGAAGAAACTCAGCTACCTCCAGGATATGGACACCCTCACGACCTATGACGTGACTGATGAACCAGACATCAAAGTCAGCGCAAACGACCGCCTGAACATCACCGTGACCTGCAAGACACCTGAGCTTGCGGCTCCGTTCAACATTGCCAGTGGCGCAGCCAGCGTGGACATCAACAACGGTACCGTCAGCGCAGGCGCCCTCAGCACGGCCTCCAACGGCTACCTCGTCGACAAGCAGGGCAACATCTCCTTCCCTATCCTCGGCACAATCAACGTAGCTGGAAAGACACTCCAGGAGGTACGCGAGACAATCGAGGGTGAGATAATAGCCAAAAACTACATCAAGGACCCTATCGTCCTCGTTGAATTCGTGAATTTCCAAATCACAGTCCTCGGCGAAGTCAACAGCAAAGGCAATTTCATCGTTAGCAACAGCAGAATCAACATCCTCCAGGCAATAGCCCTCGCCGGAGATATCCCAACCTCTGCTGTCATCGACGACATCTGGGTAATCCGTACCGAAGGACGCGAGAGGAACGTATACAGCATCAACTTGAAGAGCAAAGAATGCTTCAACTCACCGGCATTTTACCTACAGCAGAACGACATCGTATACGTTAAACCAAAGAAAACAAAACTTGATGCGAGCAGTCAGTTAGCTCTGACAATTACAAGCACGGTGATGGCCGGTGTTTCTGCAATAGCATCTATCCTTTACTGGACACTTGGAAAAAAATAACCCCCAGCATATATGTCAAGATACAACGATTCAACCTCGAGGAAGGACGGCAGCGTAAACCTGCTGGACCTGTTCTTCTATATGCTGAGCTACTGGTACCTGTTCCTCATCGGAATAGCTATCTGTATGGGCATTGCGGCATATAAGTACGCCAAGGCGGACTTCGTGTACCGCGCGGACGCGACGATCATCATCAAGGACCCTTCACAGTCAAAATCGACTGCACGCCTCGATGGCTATAACACCCTCATCAACAAGACCAATATCTCCAACGAGATTCTGGAGTTCAAGTCCTCCAGGTTGATGACCGAGACCGTCAGGAGGCTCAACGCGAACGTCAACTACCAGACCAAGAACAAGATCCGCAACATAGAACTCTACAGCGAGTCCCCTGTCAGAGTGGTGTTCCCGGACCTCAATTCAGCGGTCAGCTTCACTGTAACCCCTCAGGATGACCACAGCGTAAGTGCCGCATTCTCCGACAAAACCATCACGGTCGAACTGGGCGACTCAATACCAACCTCAGTTGGCACATTCGTCATCCAGAGGACCAAATACTACAACGAAGAATGGTACGGCAAGGAGATCACCATCTCCCGTCGCGACCCAGTGATCGTAGCTAACGGATTCCGCGCCAGAATGCAGATTCGTCAGCCTGAGGACGAGACCTCGATCCTCAAATTCTCCCTCCAGGACCAGAATGCAAACCGCGCGAAGGACGTGCTCAATATGCTCTTCGTGGTGTACAACGAGATGGCTGTGGCCGACAAGAACCAGGTGGCAATCAACACCGCCAAGTTCCTCGACGAACGAATCGCACTCATTGAGGATGAGCTTGCAGCCGTTGAGAAAGAGCTCGAAGCGTTCAAGACTTCCAACGTGATGATGAGCGCGGACGAGGCTGCCAGCCAGTACCTCTCCGAGACACGTGCCTCCAGCGCCAAGATTATGGAGATGGAGACCAAGCTCAACATCGCCAACTACATCAAGGAATACCTCACCGACGACCTGAAGAAGGGAGAGATGATTCCGGGCAACACCGGACTCGACGACCTCCGCATCGAAGGTCAGATCGCGCAGTACAACACCACCAAGATGAACCGCGACCGACTCGTGGCCGACAGCAGCGAGGACAGTCCGGTCGTACAGGGCCTGGATGCCAGCCTGGAAGCGATGAGAGGCAGCATCCTCAGGAGCATCGACAACCTGATTATGAGCATCAACGTTCAGAAAGAGGCTGCCGAGGACCAGGAAGAACAAGCCCTCTCGAAGTTCACCAAGATGCCGTCGACGGCGCGCAAGATGCTGACACTCGAGCGTCAGCAGAAGATCAAGGAGACTCTCTACCTCTTCCTGCTGAACCGCAAGGAGGAGAACGGCATCACGCAGGCGATGGTGGACAACAACGCACGCGTGATCGACGAGGCGTCGGCGACTTACGTGCACATCTATCCTAGCAAGTACAAGATGCTGCTGCTGGGATTCCTGATCGGTTTCGCCATCCCTGCCATCTACCTCCTGATGACCCTGTTCCTGGACAACAAGGTGCGCAACCGCAAGGAGATCGAGGATGCAGTGAATGCACCGTTCGCGGGCGAAATTCCGGAGTTCAAGCAGAAGAAGAACCGCGGACGCAAGCGTGGCAAGAAGGCCTCTCTCAAGGACACCCTCGTGTATGACCGCAAGTCCAAGGGACTGATGACGGAGTCTATGCGAATCCTCACGACCAACGTGGACTTCATGAAGCCGGAGGGAGCCACTTCACAGGTGGTGACCGTGTCATCCTTCCACGTGGGATCCGGAAAGACCTTTATCACGGTGAACCTCGCGGCCTGCGCGGCTGATGCCAAGAAGAAGGCCCTCATCATCGATATGGACCTCCGCAAGAGGACCCTCTCCCGTCTGTTCGGCCTCCAGCACAAGACCATAGGCCTGAGCAACTACCTCTACGACCCGACCCTCGAGCTCGTGGACATCATACACCAGAACGTAATCGACGGCGTGGACCTCATCCCTGCCGGTATGATTCCGCCTAACCCTGTCGAACTCCTCAAGCGCGACCGCCTCGACAGCCTGATGGCCGAACTGAGGACCCGCTACGACATCATTCTCATCGATAACGTGCCTACCGACATCGTGGCCGACTCCGCTGTCGTCAACCGCGTTGTGGACACCACCCTCTTCGTAATCCGCTCAGGCGTCATCGACCGCCGTATGCTCGCGAACGTGGAGAAGATGTACCAGGAAGGCAAGTTCAACAATCTCGCAATCGTGCTCAACGGCTCAGTTGTGCGTCGCCGCTACGGCTACGGCAGCTATGGCTACGGATACGGCTACGGTTACGGATATGGATACGGCTATGGCTACGGATATGGCTATGGCTACGGCGAGAAAGAAAACAAATAATGACAACAAACGAACCTGAAACCTACTTACGACCTATGACTATCGCTGTTGACTTCGACGGAACCATCGTCGAACACAAGTATCCTGCGATCGGCAAAGAGCAGCCCTTCGCAATCGACACGCTCAAGAGACTTTCTCAGAAAGGCCACAAACTCATCCTCTGGACTGCCCGTGAAGGACAGCTGCTGGAGGACGCAGTCAACTACTGCAAGGAGCGCGGTCTCGAATTCTACGCCGTCAACAGCGACGGTCCGATGACCGAGTTCGAAGGCGCCACAGTCGCCCGCAAGCTCCGTGCGGATATGTTCATCGACGACCGCAACCTCGGCGGACTGCCCGACTGGCCTACCATCTACAATATGATCAACAACCACCAGACCTTCGGGGACCTGATTGCGAAAGCCAGCGACCTCGACGACGAGGACGAAGACGAGCGCGGATTCTTCCAGCGCATCGCTGACCGTTGCCGCGCCTCCCGAAGCAGGATGGGTCACGGCGGACACCGTCACAGACATCACTGGTAAGATTCAATGCCGGCCATATCGGTCATACTGCCCGTCTATAACAGCGGCGAAGTCCTCCATAGGACCATCAAGAGCATAATCGGCCAAAGTTTCCGAGACTTTGAGCTGCTGATCATCGATGACGGCAGCAACGACGGCGTCAGCCCCGCCATCTGCGACGAGTACGCGGGCGCGTATAATTATATAAAGGTATATCACGGTCCGAACGAAGGCGTCAGCGGCGCCAGGAACAGGGGCATATCCCTCGCTCAGGGCGAATATCTGATGTTCATAGACGGCGACGACTGGGTGGAGAGCGACATACTCGAGAAATTCTACGCCAAGGCCCCGGCCGACTATATCGCCTGTCGCGCGGAGGGCAAGGATATACAATGCTTCCGCGACAAGACTTATATACGCGGAGAGGTCGACAATCTCTTCAATATGGTCAGGCAGAAATGCTTCTACACCGTGTGGGCGAAACTCTACAAGAAGAGCATACTGGATGAATATGGACTACGCTTCGACCGCAAGCTTTTCCTGGCGGAAGATACGATGTTCAGCTACAACTATCTGGCCCACTGCGACAGCGTGGCCATACTCGGCAAGCCCTACGACCACTACACCGGCGTGTGGGGCGGAACGACCGAGCGCTACGGCTACGGCCTGGAGAAGGCACAGTATATGGTCAGAACCGGCTACGAGGCCCTGCAGGCCATTTCCGAGCACTGGGGACAACCACTGCCCTACCACAGGCGCCTGGCCTATATGAACCACGTGCAAGGCCTCTACTCCAAATACACCGACGCGGACATCTGCAAGGCGTTCCGCGAATGCTGCCCGTCCATCAGCGAGGACCAGTACTACAATTGCTCCGGTCTCTGCCAGAGCCGCAACGGCCTCAGGATGCTCAAGAAGCTCTGGCGCAAAGGCAAAAAAGAAGAGGCCCTCGCTCTCGCAAAGGACCTCCACAATCATTTTACTCAGCCTACTTCCAGGCTCGGCCTGAAGCCGCACTATCGCCTGCTCTACGCCCTGGTGAGGACTGAGAACTATCGCGGACTGCGCGTCGTCCTGCCTCTGGTCTGCAGGCTCTAACTGTTGCGCTCCGCAAATTCCAGGAACGCCCTGCGGGTCTTCTCCGCGTATGGCGTGTCCAACTGGTCGAATATTCCCAGTTCCGCCACTTCCCTTATCTTATCTGCCGCAAACTTCTTGTCCGCCTCGTTCTTGATGTGACGCAGGCGCTTGGACGTGTGTTCCAGGATAGGCCACATAATGTTGCTGCGCCATATCTTGAAGCGCTCCTCAGTGGTCTGGGTCGAATAGAGTCCCCATCCCACGATGAAGCCGCTCAGGATGAATGCCGTCTTGCGGGCGCGCTTCTCCAGATTCACGATGGAAAGATTGTTCGGATAATAGTAGTAGAGAGGCAGCATAGTGACGGTCGCCGACCTCTTCGGAAGCACGACTTCCGACCACCATTCGATGTCCTCGAAATGCATATCCGGTATCAGCTTGACGTCCTTGATGACCTCGCGCCTGAAGAAGCGGAGCATCATATAGGCGTGCTTGATGGCGAACGGCATCCTGATCTGACCGCCGCACACACAACGGGTCAGAGCGTCGTCGGTGTTGTATATCTTTATTGAGTCGAAGTCATATTTCCTGTAGTAGGAACGAGGCTTCCAACCCACGTCCTGAAGACCCACAAGGCGCCTGAGCCTGAGACCGACGTTCCTGTAGAAGGAGTCGCGGTAGAAGGTCACCATATCGGTGCCTTCCCTCTCGATGAGGCGGATGGCTATTTCAAATGTCTGCGGATGAATGAAGTCGTCCGCATCGAAGAAATACACGTAATCGGCCTCGGACATAGAGACTGCGAGGTTGCGGGCACGGCTGACGCCGCCTCGAGGGGTGTCGACCACCAGGATACGGCTGTCCTGCTGCGCGTATGACTGAAGCATAGCGAGGGTACCGTCCTCGCTGCCGTCGTTCACGCAGATGGCACGCCAGTCTGTATAGGTTTGAGCAAATAGGGCGCCCATACTCGTCGGAAGGAACTTCTCGGCGTTGTAGCAGGGCAAAATTATATCGATTTTCATTATTCTGCCTGAGCGGTCTTGATGGCCTGATCGATGTCGTAGATGATGTCGTCCGCATCCTCGAGACCTATGCTGAGACGCACGAGATCCGGAGCCACGCCGGCTTCGAGGAGCTGCTCGTCGCTCATCTGACGATGTGTGTGGGATGCCGGGTGGAGTATGCAGGTGTAGCAGTCGGCCACGTGGGTCTCGATGGTCACGATCCTGAGCGCATCCATAAACTTGATGGCGAAGTCGCGGCCGCCCTTGAGGCCGAACGCAAGCACGCCGCAGAGGTCGGACTGGTTCACCCAGCTGACCATAGGATGGGTCCTGAGCCATTCGGCAACCTTCTTGGCGCTCTCGCAGTGGCGGGCCATCCTCACGTGGAGGGACTGGAGGCCGAGGTTGAGGTAGAAGGCGTTCTGAGGGCTCTGGATGCTGCCGAAGTCGCGCATCAGCTGCGAAGTGGCCTTGGTGATATAGGCGAGTTTGCCGAATTTCTTGGTGTAGGTGAGGCCGTGGTAGGACTCGTCAGGGGTGCAGAGACCCGGGAACTTGTCTGCGTGAGCCTCCCAGTCGAAGTTGCCGCTGTCAACGATCGCGCCTCCGACGGACACGCCGTGTCCATCCATATATTTGGTAGTGGAATGGGTCACGATGTCGGCACCGTGCTCGATAGGACGATAGTTCACCGGAGTGGCGAAAGTGTTGTCGATGATGAGCGGCACGCCGTGGCTGTGGGCGATGCGCGCGAACTTCTCCACGTCGAGGACTGCGATGCCCGGGTTGGACACGGTCTCGCCGAAGAGGAGCTTGGTGTTCGGACGGAAGGCCTTGGCGATTTCCTCCTCGGAAGCGTCCTGGTCCACGAAGGTTACCTCGATACCCATCTTGGCCATTGAAGTGCCGAGCAGGTTGAAGGTGCCGCCGTAGATGCTGGTGGCGCTGACGATGTGGTCACCGGCATTCGCGATGTTGAAGCAGGCATAGAAGTTCGCAGCCTGACCTGAGGAGGTGAGCATACCGGCCACACCGCCTTCGAGGGTGGCGATGCGGGCAGCGACCATATCGTTGGTCGGGTTGGCAAGACGGGTGTAGAAGTAGCCGGCGTCCTCGAGGTCGAAGAGGCGGGCCATCTGGTCGGAGGTCTCGTACTTGAATGTGGTGCTCTGAACAATTGGCATCTGGCGAGGCTGACCCTTGCCTGAAGCATACCCTGCGTGTACGCAGAGAGTGCCTATGGATGGTTTCTTTGACATATTCGGTGGTAAGGATTTACATTTTTGCGAGCCTTGGCTCGAGGATGGCGGTCAGCTGAGCGTTTTCCAGAAGGAAACCGTCGTGGCCGAATGCGGAGTTGATCACATAGTATCCGCAGCCCGGGATGGCCTTTGCGAAAGGCTCCTGCTCCACGGTCGGGAACATTCCGTCACTGTCGATGCAGATGACGCAGCTGTCGGCCTTGATGGTGGCGAGGGCGGCCTCAACGCCTCCCCTGCCGCGGCCCACGTTGTGGCTGTCGACGGCGTATGTGAGGTACCAATATGAATAGGCGTCGAAGCGCTTGACGAGCTTGTCGCCCTGATATCTCTCGTAGGATGCAGCCCTGTCGGCGAAGAGGGTGTCCTCCTCCTTTTCGGACTGGGTGAGCACGTAGCCGGCGAAACTGCGATAGGTCATAAGGGCCTGTGCGCGGGCGCATTTGAGACCTGCGGCGCCACCGTCGAGGCTCTCACACGCACGGAAAGTCTGGTCGGCCTCAAGGGCCAGGCGCTGGCACTCGAGGCCTGCGGTGTCCCAGGCGTTCACCCTTGCGCAGGTGGCCAGGAATACGGCCTGCTTGATGACCTCCGGCTCCATAATCGCCCACTCGACAGCCTGGAAGCCTCCGATTGAACCGCCCACGATGAAGTCGATAGCCTCGATTCCGAGGGCCTTGCGCAGCAGGATCATAGCCCTGACGATGTCGCGCACGGTGGTCTTCGGGAAGTCGAAATAGAAAGGCTTGCCGGTCTCCGGATTAGTCGATGCCGGGCCGCTGGAGCCGTATGGAGAGGTGAGCATATTGGCACAGATGACGAAATACTTCTCCGTGTCAAACAGCTTTCCGGGGCCCACCAGCTGTGGCCACCACTCCTCCGGATCGGAATTCGCAGTCAGGGCGTGGGTGATCCACACGACCTTGTCCCCCTTCGCGTAAGGCCTGTCGGAACAGTGATACGCGACGGTGATTCCCGGCAGGCATCCGCCCGCCTCGAACTCGAACTTCTCCTGGAATGTATATGAGTGCTTCTGCATCTTTTTAAATGAATAATCTACAAATTTGGGAATTATATTCAATAATTCAAAGCGCGAAGGTGACGCACAAGTAGTGCCACTACTTATGCGCCAAATTTTGCTATCTTTGCCGCTATGAAACGAAGCCTCTACACCATACTTACCGCGCTGCTCTGCCTCTCTCTGGCAGTGCGCTGCGCCGAACCGATGCCGACGCCGCCGGACGACCCCGACGAGCCGGAAATCGTGGATCCTACCGAACCGACTGATACCACCGGCAAAACTGATCCAGAGACACCTCCGACAGATCCTACCGACCCGGAGACCCCTCCGACCGACCCAACGGACCCTACCGACCCAGAAAAGCCGGCCGACCCGACCGTCATCGTGCTTGACCCAGGCGCGACCAGGGGCACCACCGACTACAAGCCGCAGCATCCTGAACTCATCCACGAGGTTGCGTACAACGACTTCTACAACACCGTCCAGGATGAGCTGGACGAGTACGGCAACGTCGATTACGTGATTGCGCAGGGCAACGGCACCGCCTGGCCTCTGCTGCTCGAAAACGGCCACATACGCTTCTACCAGGGCAACAGCAAGGGCGGCGGATACATACGCGTACGCTCGAAAAACGGGGCGAAACTGCTCGAGGTGGGCGTAGGTTCCGCGACGGACACCAAGATTGCCCACTCGCTCAACGGCAAGGCCGCCAAGTCCGAGACCAAGACCGTAAAGGCTGGCGAGATGTACAAGGTAGAAAGCCTGGAGAACTGCACCGAGGTGAAGTTCTACTGTATGGGCACCACCCAGAGCGAGCGCTGGGAGATGGACACCATCTATGTGAAGTATCAGGGCGGCTTCGTCGAGTCCGACTTCTACGAGCCCGAGGCCGAGTATGGCCCGCTCGTGCAGGTAAGCTATCCTTTTGAGGAGAACTTCGACAAGGACTTCCCTACTACCGAGAAGCCTTCTTATTATAAATACGGACTCACCGCAGGCCGCGAAAACATCAACTGGACCACCTGGTTCGGCTCTTTCTCCTGGCAGAACCCTATCGAGGGCGGACAGTCCGCACAGCTGCGCGTCTATCAGGAAGAGGACGACTACGACCAGGATCAGTTCGGCAGCCTGAAGACCGAATTCTTCCTCAAGGGCCTCTCAAAAGTCTCCTTCAAGTACTACTATTCCGAGTTCTGGTGCAAGGCGACCATCTCCTACTGCGAATTCGGCACGACCGATTGGCACAATCCGCAGCAGATCGGCCTCGCCAAGTACGCCGACCGCCAGACCGTCCAGGAATTCACTTACATCCTCGACGAGGGCAAGACCCACGACGCCAAGATCCGCATCGCGATCGACCCCGCCACCGGCCAGCCGACCAGCGGCCACTACGACTTCTACTTCGACTGCTTTAAGTTTGAGTAGGTCAACTACCTGGTGTAGTATTCAGTGCCGATGAAGCCGACCTGGCTGAACGCCTTCATATTGTGGCGGATGATCCAGTCGATGTAGTTGAGCATCATCCAGGCGGTTAGGTCGTAGCCTTGGGCATTCAGATGCCCTCTCAGATAGAAATTGCTGCGGAACTCCTTGTCAGAGTAGTCCGGGGCATATTTGTACAGGTCGATTACGTATGTCTCCGGGAATTTGTCCGCCATTGACCTGATGAGTTCGTTGAATGGGTCCACGCCTTCCCTGCCACGCGGCATCGTGACCACGAAAATCTTGCAGTCAGGCTGGATGGAGCGTACCTTTTCGATGATGGAAGGGTACCATTCGCTGAAGACCTCAATGCCGCTCTTCTTTATGTCGTTGACGCCGAGGGCTATCACGTATGCCTGTTTCGGGTCAGTCTTGGCATCGATATTATTGTTCTTGTTCTGCTTGCCGTCCCAGAACAGTGCAGCCCATCTTTCCGCCCTGAGGCCGCCGCAGGAGTAGTTGTCGCCCTGCGCACCCATATAGGCACACATCCTCTGGCCCCACGAGTATTCGTACATATCGAAGTACTTCTTTCCGGTGGAGTCCGCATATTCGAACTCGCCGCTGCAGAGGGAGTCCCCTATGAAACCCCACTTGTGAATGATGCCGCAATAGCCAGGCTGCTGACGTATTCCGCCCGCAAGAGGCACGTCGTCGCTGCGGTCATTGGTGATCATAGGCCATTCCACACAGTTGCGCCAGCTTGTGTAGCTTTCGGCGGATTCGTTCTGTGCATTGCACGCAAGTGCAGCGCAGAATACGCATATTGAGAGTATTATTCGCTTCATTTCACAAATATAAGTTAATTATTCAGCATCAAGCTGCGGAAATCACTGAGTTGCTGCTCCGTCACCCCGTAATGAATGAGATAGTTGCAGCAGCTTTCCTGTATGGTGGAACCACCATAAGTCTCCTTGAAGGTCTTGAGCATCGTGGCGTAGTCATATTTCTCCCCTTCAATGCGGGAGCGCCAGATGTAGAAAGAGGTGAGTTCGAATTCCTTGCTCAGGTCGCTCTCGCTCAGGCCGAGCACGGCCTCCAGCACAAAGGCCATAGTTCCGGTCCTGTCGGCACCGCCGGCGCAATGCATATAGACATTCTTACCAGCCTTGACCTGCTCGTAGATGAAGGAGAAATCCTTTGCGATGGAGCTGTTGCCGGATGCGTTGGAGTAGCTGGAAGTAGAGTATCTGTTGAAGGTGACACTGCTGCCCAGGGCACTGCCAGTGATGCCGGGAAGGTCTGCATCGGCACGGAAATCCATCTCCGCACCAATACCAAGGTCATTCAGGAGCACTGCCTTGTCGGCCTCCGTAATGCTGCGTCCGCTGTCCATCTCTCCCCCTCTGAAAATGCGCCCGTAGGCCACTTTCAGGGCTTTGCCTTTGGAATCTTTATAGGAGCTGGCCCAACCGCCGATATCTCGTACATTGTACAAAGAGGGCGCATATATCATACGCAGCTGCCCGGTCGGCCTCACCCGGCCGGAGGCTATTGTCTCCGATCCGGAAGATGTAGTGCCACTGACGGTATAGGAATAAGTCACGCCCGGCACAAGGTTCCAGACCTTGAGGGAGCGGTCGGAACTCTGAAGGGAATAAGTCTTGGTAAAGTTTGACCCATCCGTAACGGTCAGGGACTGGGAGGACAGGGACTTGGAACAGGTCCAGTTGAGGGTGACTGGCAGCGGATGGTCGCGACGCGGCGATGTGTAGCCACTGGCATTGTAGTAAGAGGACATAGAAGAATAGGAATAATCCCCGTCCTTGTATGTCACATTGGTCATATAAGCGTGCGCCAGCTCGTTCTCCGTGCAGACTTCCTTGGCGTCCGTCCGAGCCGGCATAGCCTCACCCCTGCGGGCGGCAAAGATGGCATCACGAATATCAATTGATGACCAGGTCAGGGTCTCACGGTCGGCCTTTTCCATAAGTCCGTACCAGATAAAGGTCGGCATATTGTACTTGGTAGCCGTCGCGACGTAGGCGTAGGCCTGCTTGGCCCTTTCGTAATTATTGTTCTTGTCCACCGCACCGAATTCGCCGAGTATGCAAGGAATGCCCTTCTGCACGAGGTTGTCGTAAACCCTCTTGAGGCGGGTGTTGATCTCGGTCGCCCCATATTCCAGGAATTCCTTTTCATCCTGGCTGGCATCGCTTTGGTTGTAGGCGAATCGGTATGGTGCGTATGAGTGCACATCGGCCATAAGATGGCCCTGAACGCTGTCGTTCGGCAGTACGAATGACTTGAGGGAGAGTTCGCTGGTGCTGCCCGCATAGACGGACACCATCAGGTTTCGGTAGAGGTTGTTGCCGCCGGTGGAGCGCACCAGGTCCACAAAGTCCTGGTTCAGTTTGTTGGCGGCCGCATAGCTGGCGGCATCGGAGTTGTCCCAGTTGCAGGAAGCGTCCAGAATCTCATTGTAGCCCTGGAATATGAGTTTCGGGCCATAGCCGGCAAAGCGTGTGGCTATCTGCTTCCAAAGAAATTTGAAGCGGGCGCTGGTCTTTTCGTAGTCGGCCGGAATGGCCGTGAGCCAGCGGGTGTCCTTGCTGCCGGCATCGTGGTGGGTGTCGAGTATGCAGTAGAGGCCGCAGTCTATGATATAGTCCACGATCTCCTGAGCCCTTGCCATATATTTCTCATCCACATTGCCCGCATCATCCATAAAAGGATACCAGGTGACAGGGAAACGTATGGCTTTGAAACCCGCATCCTTGAAGGTCTGAATCAGTTCCCGAGTGACCTTAGGATAGCCCCAGCCGGTCTCGTAAGCGAAGACCTTGTCGGACGGATACTTCTTGTAATTGTACTCGCAGGCTATGCCGTGGGATTCGAGGGCTCCAGCGAGATTCCATCCCACATAGAAGTTCTGCACCGCCTCTGCCGCGCTTTCCCAGCCTTCGCCAGGAGTTTCTCCGTCCTTGATAAACATTAGCCCGTCATCCACCGCCTCGAAGGAGTTCACATAGGCTCGGACCTGGCCGACTTCCGTGGAAACGACTTTTTCGGCATAGCGGTCAGCCGTGCGAAGCGTGAGCCTGAAGCCCTTGGACAGGGATACCGGAGCGGTCACAATGTAGTACCATTTTCCAGCCTGCAAGCATTTGCCTTCAGGGGCGGAAAGGGTGATCGACTGCACGCCGGACACAACTTTGGCAGTAGGATATTTACCGCTGAAAGTGATCTTCACCTTGCCTGCAAGGGCCTCGGAGGCATTTCCTTCCAGCGTGACGCTCTTGATGTCGGAGCGGTTCACAGTGAAGCGGATACCGCTGCAGACATTGTAGAAACTCATCACCATATTGCCGGAACGGGCCACGGCGACGGCGGCATCCTTGGCGAAGGATCCCGCCACGGCAAGCTGCTCCGACGGTATCGAAGCAGTAATGGTGGAACCCTCGAGGGTGGCCTCTTCGCTGTACGGATACAGACCGTAGATGTCGTCGTTCCCGAACTTGATGGCGCCCGGGAAATATCCATTGAATGAAGCGGATGACGCTGCCGAGGATATCGAACTCTTCAGCTGCGCGGATTTGTCTCCATAGAAAAATTTGATCTGGTCTCCGCCATCCCAGAACATATCTTTACCCCCTTCCTTGACGGCGGTCTTCGTCTCGAGCTTCTCGCCGAAGGACGCAGTCACAGTAATAGGCTGCATAGGCTGCTCTTCCGGCTTCTCCACGCAGGAGGCCAGCATCACAGACACGGACACCGCCGTCAGGATTCGGGTAAGTTTCATTCTGACTTATATCAGTTAGCAACTACTCCGGTCATATCAACCGTAAAAGGAAGGAGGTGTCCTCTCTGGAAGTTACCCTTGCCTTTTGGAGCCGTTACATCCTGAGTGAAAGTCTGGTTGTTCACGGTCGTAACCGTGATGGTACAGGTAATCTGTGACAGATCCACTGGAGCAGTTACAAATACCACGTTGAAATCCGATGTGGTGATGTTCATGTCCGTGACATCCAGATTCAATGTTGTGCCTTTGTCGATGTTCGCGTTTGTTGTGGCATCTGTAACCGTGCCGTCCACCTTGGCATAAAGCCGTCTTGCGAAGTACTTGCTCGCAGCGTTGCTTATCGTGACCATCTTGACCTGGTCTTCTTCCGCCAGGGCCAGATTCTTGATTTTCAAGTTACCATACGCGGCAACGTGATGGAAATTGAAATTCACTGCGGACGGGAGGGAAGGAAAAGTCTCGGTAACGGCAAACAGATCAATCAGAGGCATGCCGGCAATGTCAGTGTCGACTCCCACTGGACCCTTAGCAGTAATCTTCTGGTTTATATATGTCTTGTACTCGGTGTATCCGCTGCTGGCAAACTTGGATGGACTTGGAACGCCCGATTTGAGGTAGGTTCCGGCAAAAAAGTACAATTCCACATTCTTGTCTGCCAAGCTGTAGGTACCGTTGCCAAGTGTCACCGGCTCCACTCCATCTGCGCTGGTAACCTTAATGGTTGAAGCCTTGTAACCAGACGGAGTTGCTGTCGGGATGGCCGCCGTCATGATTTTTTCGTCTTTAAGGAACTTGACCTGGAATGTCGAAGGATCCAGATAGGACTTAGTTTCATCATCAGCCATGGTGGCAGTAAAGCTGACTGTGTATTCAGTTTCACTACGATTCTCCTTAGTACAGGACGCCACGATGAGCACTGCGGCCATCGGGATAATTGCAAAAATCTTTCTCATAACGTCAGGCATTAAATTGCAGGCCATTCTTCATCTTCATCAATAACAACAGGATCTACGGAATTGCTTCCGCACAGAGGGTGTGACAACCTCTAGCAGCTGGGTGGTAACCAGCGGGGCCTCATAGGCCTCAAGATAATCTTTTTTGAGCATAATAAGGGGGTATTTTTTGGTTATTCGAATACTTTGTAGTAGAGTTTCCAGGTCTGGAGTCTGTAGGAGCAGCCGTTGCCGCAGCAGATGTAGCAGGCCTGGTTTGCCTTGGCACCGAAGACTGGTATGGTCACGAGTTCATAGGTGCTGGAGGCCTTCCTGGTGACAGTAGGAGCTCCAAGGTCCGCAAGGCCCTTGCCAGTCTCCGCATCCACTTCGCTGGAGATGTTGATAGGGCCGGCATTGCCGCTGCAGGCGGTGATTTCCACCTTGGAGAGTTTACCAGGCTGAGCAGGCACCTTGACCCAGGCGTAGCCGTTCGCAGAGCCTACGGTCCATTTGTCGCCGACGTAGGTCCAGCTGGCAGTGTAGCCATTGAACATAAGGCTGAGCAGGCCTGTGCTTGTGTTGGTGGCGCGTCCGTATCCGTTGGAGGCCCAGAGCTGGTAGTTCACGCCCTGGTGGCTGAAATCCACGACAGTGCATTTCTTGGACTTGCCCGCCACGGTATCGCCTGTTGTGAGCGATACGCGGTCACACATAAGGTTCTCCGAAGCGAATGAGTACACCTCGTGGGTGGCACTTTCGTCCTTGGATGAGCAGAGGAAATTAGCCGAAACGATGACGGTTGGCCAAGCCACGGTACCCATATTCGATCCGGCCGCACGCTTCACGTCCAGAGCCCTGTCGGCTAACGTAGTCCTGTTGCCCTCGGTGTCCTCGATGGTCACGGAAACGGTCTCATAGTTCTGAGGAGCGACCGGAATATAGTAGTCACCGGCCTCATAGTAGATGCCGTCGGCCGTGGAGATGGTCCTGGTATTGAAATTAATGGTAGAAGCGCCATCCACGCCCACGAAGGTCGGGAACTGGTCGCCATCCTTCCACTGGGCGGACAGCTTGCCGGCGAAGGCCTTGCCGTCCTTGTCGGTGAGGCTTACCTTGCAGATATCAGTCAGATGGAAGGTCTGACCTCCCTTCTGGACAGTCGCGCCATTACCCTCAAGAGTGAACTTGATGAAACCGCATATCGAGCGGAGTTCCACCTGGCTGCCCTGAAGTATGCCCACTGCGGCATTGTTCGCGGTGAGCAGAGCGCCGGCCGCCTTTGCCGAGTAGGTCGTCGGAACGTCCATAGTGAAGCCGTCCTCACCATTATATTCTATGGTATTCACATCCGGTGCATATACCACGTATTTGACTGAAGACTTAGGGCTGATATCGCCGGAGAATTCACCCTCTGCGGTTGCGGCACCCATATCGAGTCCGAACCTGTGCAGAGTATTCTCCGAATCGACGACCATAAGCCTGTCTGAACTGGCCCAGGTGGCCTCTGCCCCTGTGACGGTCTCGAAAGTCGCCACGAAAGCAGATGCGCCGCTGTCCTCGATTTCCTCCTCTGCCGGGAGGCAGGAAACTGCCAGAGCAGAGAGTATTGCAATAGGTATGAATCTATCTGCCTTCATAATCTTACTGTACTTCTGAATAGGTGAATGTGAAACCGGAAACCAGACGGTCGGCAACGAAGAAGAGGTAGTACTCCGTATTCGGTTCAGTTGAAGTCAGAGTCATCTGGACTGGAGTAGGCTTTCCAAAGGTGAGCTGGGCATATCCGTCCACGACATTCGTCGCAGTGGACTTGGTGGCCGAGGTCACGGCCGTGCTCGTGCCGAGCGTCACGGATGTGGCCCTGTCTGCCGCATTGCCGCAGGTGGCGTCCACCTGGGTGAGGCGGAAGCCCTTGATTGCAGGCGCCTTGATGTAGAAGTTCCTGCCTCGGATACCGGTCCAGTTATGTATCTTGAGGTTACCATAGCCGGTCTTCTCCGTGGTGGAAGCGCAAGGACCGAGTTCCAAGGTGTAGGTCTCGCCCACATTCGCGCTGCCGCTCATCTGGAACACGAAGTCCCTGGTGATTCTGGTGTAAGCACCGGTGTTGATCACTTCTCCGCCGACGCCGTCGTACCATACGGTAGCGGCTCCGGTAGGTTCGCTCTGCTCGGAGTATGGGAATGCCTTGTACGTTGCGCCTTCAGGTGCGGTGATGCTGACCACTCCTGATGCTCCGGCCCAGGAAATGATCTTCTGGGCTGCGGCCTTCTGGGCCTGGGTGACGATGAGAGTAGCCTCAACGCCTTCCGTGATCACGAACTTCAGAGTATCGCAGTAGGCGTGGCCGCTCTTGTTGGCGCCCAGGGTGCGGAGGGTGATAGTCTTCTCAAGCGCCGACGCAGTGGTCAGGTCGAGATTGAACCACGCCTGAGCGTCGGCTCCACGCTGATGGTGATTCCGGAAGCCTGGGATATCGTGAGGTCGATGCAGCGCTTTTCATCTATCTTGACCTGGAGAGTTGTCTCCTTGGTGAGGTCATTGTTCAGGCCGAGGGTCTGGATGTGGATGTCCGCATCGCCTGTGCCGCTGAGTTTGTCGATGCTCAACCAAGACTTGACACTGTCGTCATAACCCACCACGTTCCAAACCTTTGTAGAGGAGTTGCACTTCACGGTCAGGGTCTGGGTCTCGGCCTCGCTCGCCTTGAAGCTCAGGCTCCTGCTGCTGATGGAGAATTCCACGCCAGGGGCCTGGGACACAGTCAGAGTGGCGCTGTGCACGCGGTCGATCCTGACACATATTGAAGCCTCGCGGGTGTCGATTTCCTCGTTCATCTCGAGGGTCTTGACGGTGATTTCCTCCATACCGCTGCCGCTGGTCTGCGAGAAACTGAGCCAGGAAGGAATCACGGATTCGCTCTCGTCGATGCTCCAGGCCTTGCTGGTCACGACCTTGAAAGTCTTCTCGTCAAGCGGACCTCCGAACGCGAGCAGGTCCTCGGAGAGACTCACGCTGCGCTCCGGGTCGCTGTACTGCTTGATCACCAGTTTTGCCACTGCGTCTCCGCTCACGAAGCTCAGCACGGCCATACGCTTGCTGTCGTACGGATTGGTCTCGACTGTCTTGAAATTGACGACGGCATTGCCCGTACCGGAAGTCGCATCGATCTCAAGCCACGCCTTCATACCATCGGAGTAGTCCTTGATGACCCATTCTCCCTCGGTCAAGACCTCCACGCTGCCGCTCTGGCCCTGGTCACAGACGAACTCAAGGCTGGAGGTGGACAGCTTGATCTCATCGCGCTTTTCCGGTTCGACCGGATTGTCGCAGGAAACCGCAACGGCCAGAAGGGCCGCAAGCGCCATATATATCTTTGTTCTTTTCATATCCATAACTTTTTATTCCCAGAAGATTTCACTTGGGTTCTGGTCCTCGAGGCTGAGCGCATTGTTGTAGACGAGTTCGTCGTTAGGGAATGCGCAGAGAAGGCCCTTGCGGACTTCTTCCTGGGTCACAGGGTAGATATTGCCCTCACCGTGGGTTGCCTGGCCGTAGAACTGACTGCGATGACCGAGAGTAGTACCGCTCTCATAATCATCCTGTTCAGGCAGGAAGAGGAAGGCGTTCGCAGGCACGGTCACGTGTGCAGAGAGCCACCTTGCTCCCATACGGTGGGTGTCGAAATATTCGTGCTCCTCGCCGCACATCTCGAAGGCCCTCTCCCAGAAGATGCGGTCGATGAGATCGTCCTTGTCACCGATGGTGGCGGCATCCCAGGCTGCAGGCTCCGCTGAAGGAACACCGTCAGCCGTAGAGTTGCGGGCACGGGCGAGGAGGATGTTCACGTAGCCGAGTGCCTCCTGACCATAGGCGTCGGACGGGGCGGAACAGAGGTTCGCACAAGCCTCAGCAGCGATGAGATAAACCTCGGCCAGGCGCATCACATAGAGGTCTGCATAGCCCGTCGTGGCGTTGTACTTAGGGTCATAGTATTTCTTGAAATACGGCATCGCGCGTATGTTGCTGTTGAAGCAATATATGCTGTTCGCTGCCGGATAGCAGTTCTCTGTAGTCGTCTCGGTGGCCTTGTAAGTGTCGTAGATGAGGGCAGCATCCATACGCGGGTCGCCGCACTTCACATATATGTTCTCGGCCTTGCCGTCGCCCTTCACGCCGCCATAGGTCTCACACCATTTCTGGAAGAGGAAGCGGCTCGGACGGATACGGCCATAGTTGGAAAATCTCTGAGAACCGTTGTACTGCTGAGGAAGGCTCCAGGATGCAAGCTGGTTACCACCGGCCTCGTTGGTGTTAGGAATCACGAAGATCCTCTCACGAAGCTGGAAATCCTCCGGCTCAGCCCACTTGAAGAGGTCGGCATAGCTGTTGGCAAGCTTGTAAGGAGTGCCGTTGGTAGTGGTCTCAGGCATTACTTCCTTGGCACAGGCGAGAGACTTCTCGAAAGCATCCTTGGCCGAAGTCACGCCCATCTGGGCAAAGCCGTCGAAGACTTCGCTGTTAGGACATACCCAGAAGTTGTCACCGACTTCGGAGTGCTCCAGGAGAGTTCCGATGGTCAGATAGACGAGGGACTTGCAGGCCGTTGCAGCGTTGCGGCAAGGACGGCCGGAACCGAGGCTTACGATAGCGTACTGCTCATCGTAGCCACGCATATTTTCCTCCGCAAAGTCGAGATCCTCCATTATCAGGGCATATATCTTATAGAAAGGCTCGCGGACACCGTATGTCTCCTCGACAGTGTGAGGGGCCGTGGTGTGGATCGGAGAATTGCCCCATCTGCGGACGATGTGGAAATAGGCCTGGGCGCGGACGAAGCGGGCCTCCGCCTCAATCTGATCCTTGTATTCCTGCTCCACCTTGCTGTCCTTGAGATTGTCGAGGAGCAGATTGCACTTGTAGATGGTAGAATAAAGCTTTGAGAAGAAGTCGTAGTTGTACGGGTTCTTGGAGAACTGAGCCAGGTGGAGGCAGTCGATCCAACGCTTCTGACCATCGGTGAGACGGCCTGAGATGCCGCCCCAATGCACTATGACGGATGCCGGAGTGAGCCACTCGTTCATCGAACCATAACGGAAGCCGGCGCCTGCATACTGCGCGTAGCAGCCGTTCAGGTAGGTTTCAAGTGCCTCCTCGGAGCCGAAGATGTCCTCGGTGGTGTAATTCGTATTCATATTCTCGTCCAGGAAGCCACAGGAGGCCACTGAAGCCGAGATTGCAATCGTAAGCAAGAGTCTGAATATCTTTTTCATAATCGTCATCTCCTTTTAGAATGTCAGTTTGAGGTCGATCTTGAAGGAACGGGCACCTGGATATGAGCCCATATCCGCACCACGCTTCTTTATGGAGCCGTAGCTGTTCACGTCAGGATCCCATCCGGAATACTTGGTCCAGATGAAGAGGTTTCCGCCGGAAGCAGCTATGTTGATGTTCCTCAGAGGCGATTTCTTATTCTTGATCGGAATGTCATAAGCAAGGGAGAGGTTTGCGAGGCGCAGGTAGGAACCGTCTTCGATGTAACGGTCGCTGGCCCACTTCACGTCACTGCCGTTGAGAGCACCGAGAGCAGGATACCAAGTGTCCTGATTGTCCTCGGTCCAGGCTTCGGTAACCACTGCCTTCTGGAGGTTCTGGTTCACGGCTGAGGTGTTCGTGTCGATCATCTTGTTGACATTGTAGATGTCGTTGCCGTATGAGCCGACGAAGTTCGCGGTGAGGGAAATGTTCTTGTAGCGGAACGAGGTGTTGAAACCGTAGGTGAAGTCCGGATTAGGGTCGCCTATGATGCAGCGATCCTTCTCGGTGATATAGCCGTCGCCGTCCACATCGATGTAGTTGACCGCACCTGGGCCGCGATAGCTGCCGTCGGAGTCGGAGTAAGGCACGCCTGTCTCTCCAGGCTTCACAAGGCCGTCGGTAGGAATACCATAGAAGAGCGCCATAGGCTGGCCTTCCACGAAGATGTTGAGGGCGGAGCGGAGCACGGTACCGCTGCCGATCTGGTCGCCGAGGAAGTACGCGACATACCTGCGGTCGCCCGGAGCGATGTATATCCAGTCGTTCTCCGTGCCCTCAGGGTTGATGGACACGATCTTGTTGCGGTTCATAGAAATGTTGCCGCCGAGGGTCCATTCTATGTTCTTGGTCTTCACGGGAACTGCCGAGAGGGTGAACTCGAGACCCTTATTGAGGATGGAACCCATATTCACATACGGACTCGCGAGACCTGAGGAACCTGCGAGGGTCTTGGTCTGGAGGAGGTCCTTCGTGAGCTTGTAGTAGGCATCCACGTTGAGGGTGAGACGGCCCTTGAACATTCCGAAATCGAGACCGAGGTTGGTCTGTTCAGTAGTCTCCCACTTGAGGTCTGCGTTCGGCAGGTTGTTGCTGGTGGTCGTGAGAACCTTCTGGGAGGAGCTGCCGTGGTCCGGATAATACGAGGTCGTATAGTTATAAATGGTCGCGTATGAACTAACGGCCTGGTTACCTACCTGGCCCCAGCCCACGCGGAACTTCGCCATTGAGATTGCCGGTACGTTGAACCAAGGCTCCTGGTTGAGTCTCCAGGCGAACGCGAAGGATGGGAACACGCCCCAGCGGTTGCCCTTTGCGAACTTGCTGGAACCGTCGGCGCGCACCGTGGCGGTAAGGACATAGCGGTCATTGTAGTTATAGCTGCCGCGCAGATAGTAGGACATAAGGGAGTAGGAGTCTTCCTTATATGTGAAATATGTGTATGCAGCGGCGTTGATGGCCTTGTCCTTTGCCTTCCATTCGTCAATGTTGGCGCCCTCGGTGGTCTGCACGTTGGTGCTGCTCATCGACATTGACATACCGAGAGTGGCCTGCACGGTGTGGACCTTCTTGAAGCGCTTCCACACTGAGAGGAAGTTGTCGAAGTTCCAGGCGAGACGGTCGACGTGGCTGATGGCAGCGGTGGAACCGGTGGAATCGGAAGTGAGGAGACGAGACTTGAATTTCGACTGCTCAGTGACGCGGAAGTCCCCGCCGAAGGTGCTCTTGAAGGACAGCCAAGGGAGTATCTTGACCTGGGCATAGACGCTCGGGTTCACACGATATTCGACCTTGTTGTTCACGAAGCCCTGGAGCCAGCGGTTAGGGCCGTACTGACGGCTCTCGTCGTCGCCCCAGTCGATTACGTCTCCGTCTTCGTCAGCCGACAGTATTTCCCTGTAAGGAGGGCAGGTCAGCATCGAGCGCATCAATGAAGTTGCGGCGGTAAGCTTGCCGGTAGAGGCACCCTGGGTAAGTTCGGAGTCGAGGTAGGACATCGAAGTCTTGGTGCCCAGGGTCACCCTCTTGCCGAAGTTGCGCTCGAGGTTGAGACGCACGGTGAAGTTCTGGAAACCAGTCTGCTTGATGATACCCTTCGTGTTGTTGTAGCCTATTGAGAAGAGGTAGTTCGTCATCTTAGGCTGACCGGAGATGGACATATAGTAACGCTGGGTGAGAGCGTTTCGCATCAGATAGTCCTGCCAGTTGACCGGTTCATAGCGGTCGTAGAAGGTGTCGGAACGCATAGTGTTGAGTCGCATCTTTGCGTTGTCGGCAAGGGTAGGGTTGTAGGACTTGACAATGGCGTTCTCCGTCATATAGCGCATAAAGTCGCCATATTCATCGAAGTTCATCATCGCCTGCTGCTTGTAAGGAGTATTCAGGTCGAAGCCTACGGATGCAGTGATCACCGGCTTGTCCTTGTTGGCCCTCTTGGTGGTGATGAGCACGACGCCATTGGCACCCTGGGAACCATAGATTGCGGTTGCAGATGCGTCCTTGAGGATTTCGATGGAGGCAATGTCCAGAGGATTGAGACCCATAAGGCCGTTGGTGGACTCGTCAGACTGCTGGTTGTCCTCACCGAGTCTGGAGCTCATAAGGGTGGTCGAGCCGCTGGTATTCATCACGATTCCGTCGACCACATAGAGAGGCTCGGAAGAACCGTTGAAGGAGCTGGCACCGCGGATGAGGATCGAAACGCCTGCGTCCGGGGCGGCGCTGTTGCTGGTTACCTGTACGCCGGCGGCACGGCCCTGGAGGAGCTGATTCACAGCTGCGCTCTGGCCAGCCTCGGTATCCTCGAGCTTGATGGACGTCACGGAACCGGTGAGGTCGCTGCGGCGCATAGAACCGTAACCCACGACCACTGCCTCGTCGAGGGCCTGTGAGTCATCGGCAAGCACGAAGTCTATGATTGCTCGACCGTCGTAATCCACGGTCTGGCTGGCATAGCTAAGGCAAGTTACTGTAATGGAAGCCTTATTGTTCTTAGGCATCGTGAATGTGAGGGTATAGTTACCATCCACATCGGAGATGGCACCTGTAGTGGTACCGTCCAACATTACGGCCGCACCGACAACGGGCTCGCCGGCAGCGTCGGAAACCATACCTTTGATCGTTACCTTTTCCTGGGCAAAAGCCACCGCAGATACGAGCAGAACGAGTATAAAAAGTAATTTCTTCATTTTCCTACTGCTTTAAAAGATGGCACTTACACCCACTACGAAGCTCCTGACCATAGGATAGGAACCGTAGTCCACACCCTGGGAGAGAGCGGAATTGCCGAAGCAGTTCACGTCCGGATTCCAACCGCTGTAGCGGGAGATGGTAAAGAGATTCGTTGCTGTGGCGTTCACACTGAGCTTCTTGACCACATTTGTCTTGAGAGGGATCTGGTAGCTCAGGGAAAGTCTCGACAACCTCAGGTAGTCACCCTTCTCCACATACTTGGAAGAGAGTTTGGTGCGGCCTTCGGCGATGAGCTTGTTCAAATTGGCGATGTTGTGGCCGGCAGCGCCGTCGGCAGCCAGGTCGACGGTGAAACCGGCAACGCTGAGGGTGGTTCCGAATGCACCGCAGAACTTAGGCAGGGTGCTGCCCAGCACCTTCTTGTCCGCATCGCTGATGTTTCCGTCGCCGTTGAGGTCACAGATGTCGCCGTTCTCGTCATTGACATAGCCGTAGAGAGAACTGATGCTGCTGCCCAGAGGGTTGACATTCACATATATGTTCTTGCCTATGTTGCGTCCGGCGATGTCGTCGTAGCTGATTGAAGTGACGCGGTTCACATTGAAGGCCGCATTCGCATAGACATTCCACTTGAGCTTGGAAGTCTTTATGATATCCGCATCAAGGTCGAATTCGAAGCCGGCATTGGAAAGAGTTCCGACTGAGCAATACTCGACGGCACCCTTTGGAGCCCAAGTATGGTAGCTGCCGAGGATCTTGCTGAAGTTCCAGATTTCGAAGGAATCGCGGGTCTGCTTGTCATAGTATTTGGCCGCAAAACGTATCCTGTCGAGCAAGGCAAGCTCAACGCCCACGTTCCACTCGCTGCTGCGCAGGCGGTTGAGGCCGTCATAGTAGACCTCGGTGCCTCTGTCCACGGTCGGATATTCACGCAGGTAGTTGCCGAGCATTTCGTATGGCACATAGTCCTCGTGGCCCGCGATGCCGTAGCCGGCCTTCAGCTTGAGACCGGTGACGACCTCGTTGGATGCGAGAGCCAGCTTGCGGAGGTCAAGATATGCGTCCACCGCCGGATAGCTCATAGGCTGTTTGCCATACTTGAGGGAGAAATCCGCCCTGTAGGATGCGTTGAGGCCTGCTATGCCATCATAGTCGTATGAAAGGGTGGCGTATGTGCCGACGATGTTGTAATCGCGGGTAAATTTGTAAGGCACTGCACGGCTGGATGATGAGGACAGGCCACGTGCCCTCAGATACATCAGTTCGAAGGTGGTGCCGTTCATAACGCCGAATTTGTTCTTGCTGCCTATGGCCTCGGCCACGAGCTGGGCGCTGACGCGATGCTTGGTGGCGATGTAGCGCTGGAAGTTCAGATCCATACGGGCGTTATAGTTGAAAAGCGTGGAGGACATTATGGACGCAGCGCCTTTGTTGGCTGCGCCGAAGGATGTGCCCTCTCCGTACCAGATTCGGCGGGTATTGCTCTGGAAATCCTCACCGAAAGATGCCTTCAGGGAGAGACCAGGCATAAAGTTAACTGTCAGATAAACCGATGAGACGGCCCTGTAATCCTCCACGTCGTCGTCATAGTCCTTTTCCCACCCCTCGAGGGTATCGCCAGTGAAGCGGTTTGGATAACGGGAAACGATCATCGTGGAAGGACGGCCGAGGTATGCTACGCCTGCAGCGTTGTGCTGGACGCCTGCGGACACGGTAGAGTTGAGGCCGAACCAGATGAATGAATTCGTCTTGGTCTCGAAGTTCACGTTCAGTCCGCCGTATGTCTCGCCTGTGTTCTTGACCACGCCGAAACCGTTGCGGAGATAACCTGAGATGTTGTAGGCCGTGCCCTCGCTGGACCCGCTTACGCCCACACTGTGATTGTGGCTGAAGCCCGGGCGGAGAGCCGAGCCGTAGCGGTTGGCCACTTCCGTGATGAGGTTGGAGTCCCACCTGATGGCAAACTTGCCTTCCTGAGGAAGTTTGGTGTTGACGAGTATTACACCGTTTGCGCCCTGCGTTCCGTAGATTGCGGTAGCGGCGACATCCTTGAGAACCTCTATGCTTTCGATGTCATAGGCGCCGAGGAAAGAGAGTCCGTTGAGAGCCGATGAGTAGCTCAGTTCGGAATAATTAGGAAGTTCGTCTCCCTTGGTGGTGTATCCTCCCTTCTGCCAGAAGGCGTTGAGGTTCTGGCTGAGGCCGTTGGTGAGTATCACGCCGTTGACCACCCACAGAGGCTGGCCGTCTCCGTGAAGGGTGTTCAGACCGCGGATGTTGGTGTTTACCGCTCCGTTGGGACTGCCGTCGACAGCTGAGACGCGCACACCGGAAACCTGTCCCTGCAGGAGCGTGGCCGGAGTCTTGGAAACGGCCTTGGCCAATTCCAGGGTATCTACGACGATATCCTGTGCTGCTGCGCTGGCTGACACTGCCCAGATGAGGCAGGCGAGCGCTGATATGAATGCTTTATTTTTCATAGACAAGACAGATATCCTTGATACTTATTACCCTATATGTTTCCTCGAGGTTGAGACGATATCTCGCTCCAGCTTCAGTGTCCGTGAATTCGTGGACGTGCATATCGTTGATGTCCTGAGTGATCGGGGTGGTCTTCTTCGTGACGGTATATTCGCCGCCTGCAATGACGCGTGAACCGTCTTCGGTGCGGATGGTATACGGAGTCTGCGCACGGCAGGAGGCCTCGTAGTACAGCTTGGTCAGGCGGTAACCTTCAATTCCAGGGAAGAGGACGAAGTCATCGGCCATCTTGCCCACGCAGAAGCAGAACGCACCCGGCGAATAGTAGGCTCCGCAGTCCTTTCCGAGGACGGAGAACACGAAGCCGCCGTTCTTGGTGACGCAGTCCGTGGTATCTTTCGCATACAGGCCTGAAGTGTAGTTGTATGGGAAGTAGCTAGGCTCAGAGAACTGATTGGATACTACGGTATATGGCTTGTAGGATTTATCGTCGTCTTCGTTGACGCCGTCCCACACATATTCAGGATTATATCGTCCGAAATTGAGGTATATGCATCCGTGCTGGCTGAAGTCCACGACTATGTCTTCCATACCTTCGCGGCGGATGGTGATCTTTGCGTGCTTCATTCCGGCCTCCGGGTCAGCACCGTGGTCGGCCTGGAAATAGAAGCCGCTGTAGCAGGTCTTTCCCGCAGCCGGAGTGATGGTCGCATTCTCGAATGTGCATTCTGTGAGTTCCGCGGTCCAAGGGCCGTTGGAACGCAGCGGAATGAATACCTCTTGCTGATATGGGATGATCTCTGAAGGCACCTCTTCGCTCAGATAGAAGAAGCGCTCGCTCTGGGTCTGGACATATTCGATCCTGCGAGGCTCGCAGCCTTCCGCTGTTGCGACGAGGGTTGCAAAGCGGGCGAGTTCATCATCCTCGTTGGCCGGGAAGCTCAGGCACACGGCCTGGGTATCGTCGCCTTCCTGATTGGAAATGACAGGCACGACCGTAGATTCCGCAGCATCGACACTGAGTTTCCACTTGGTGTTGGAGCGTACTACTACATAGCATTCCTGACCATTGGCGCTGACACCGGTAGGGTCGTCTTTGGCGACGAGCTCCAGTGACGGCTCAAAGGCCTGCTGTGTAACCGGAACTATGCGTCGCTCTCCCAGTTCCGCACACGCGAAAATCAAGTCTGCACGACGCGCTTCCTTGCCCTTGTAGCGATCGAATGTGAGCACAAGCTCAACGACGTCTGCGATGCCGCTGACATTGATGTGCTCAATGACAGAAGGCTTGATCCAGTCTCCTCCATCTGCAGTTTCTACGGATACAGTCCACGACCTGGTGGCCGTTACCATAATGGTATCGGTCAGGACCACAGTCTGATTTTCCGCGAACGGATCAGCGGAAGTGACATTGTCTGCTTCCACAGCAATCGCATCTTTGTCAGTCTGCAGGTCGGCAGGCGCCGCGACCGTTTCCTTGAGGGAACAGGACAGCGTGCAGCCGAGAGCAGCCAGGACGGCAATTGCTTCAGATAGTCTGTTCATATCAGTGTATATTAATCAGTTGTTAATCTATATTGAGTTCATACCATACGGTGCGGTACTGTGCACCGATATTCAGCACGGCGTTGCCTTCAGCATCAGCCTCAACAGGCAGCTGCGCCATCCTGTTTCCTTCCGGGTCCAGGGCCCAGCACTGCACTTTCCCTGCAAGCCCCCTGAAACAGAGGGTGGCTGGGACACCTTCGCAAAGTATAGGAGCGTGACCCACATTGCCTCCATTTTCCGCAGCGCAGGATATGCGGCTGTTGTTGCCCAGATCCACGATCACAGCATCGGTGTTGTGGACGCGACCGGTCGCAGCAAGGAGATATGTGCCTTTCTGGACTCTTCCCTTCTGAGCCGCCGAAGACGGATTGGTGTTGGTCAGCGAAAGAGTCATCCAGTCCAGGATGGTCTTGCCAGGAGTGATGGTCAGTCCCTCATACTCGAAGGAACGGCCTTTCACGAAGCCCGTGAAGACTTTGGTATTGCGGGTGTCCACCTTGAAATATCCGGCTCCCTTTTCCTGCCAGTTCCAGGTGAGCTGGCCGCCGTTGCTGACGATTTCCTTGCTGGCGAAAGCGTCCTTGATTGTCTGAGGGACTTCTTCCTCCGTACGGATCAGTTTTCCGTTGCCCTTATATGTGGTCTTTTCCGCCAAGGTCTTGCCGGCAGGCATAGCCATAGGCAGGGCGGCAAGCAGTTTGTTGCCCTCCTTGGCGAGAGCGAATGAATTCTGTCCCTTGGCGACAGCCTTGCGCTCGGACTCGGATGAGGCCAGAGGGGCATATATCATAGAATTGTCTCCCGTGCTCACGTCGCCTCGCACGAACATTGCCCAGCAAGCCGGGAAATGCACGAGTTTCTGAGTCGCGGAACAGAGGTCGAACTGAGCTCCCTGGACATCGCGGAAGAAATCCGTATCGTGGGTCCAGGCAAACTGGAGTATGCCGGACCAGTTCTGGAAGGCTCCGAACGCTGCAGCCATCAGGTTGCCCTCGGCTGAATAGAAATTCAAGTTCGGATGGTCATATTCGCTGATGGTGACCGGCTTGCCGAGGATGCGGGTGCGGGCCATCTCCGCCAGGTTGGTGGCAGGGAAATCGTCCCCGTTCACAAGGGCCTTGTTCTGCAGGTTCCAGTTCGTGCGGCTCCAGCTCTTGCCAGGGAAATATGGATGGCACCAGTAACTGTGCATATCGCAATAGTCCATCATTGCCTCCGGAAGGGTGAATCCGTAAGTAAGCTGGGTACCGGTAACGCACTGACGAGGTTTTACACTGCCTTTGATATGGCTGTACATCCCAGTCAGATAGAGGTTCTCTATATAGCCGAGGAATTCCGTGAAATCAAGGGCTCGCTGCTCCATCATCGACCAGTCGGAACGGTAAGGCCAGTCTATGGTGCCATCCTCGAGGAACTGATCGTCAGGCCACTTGTAGTCCATACCGGCCACGAGGGACACGTCGGCGAGGTCTATGTTGCCCGGGGTGAACGTAGACAGCACGAGGCGCACGTCATCATCGTTCATATTCGAACGGAAGTTGAAGGTATACTCCTTCCACTTTGTATCAATTTTTACGGTAGAATTGAGTCCGGCAACACCCCAAGGGGAATGGGCTTGGCTGAGACGGACGGATACATTTCCAGGAGTGTCCGTGCGCATCTTCATCTTCAGACAGAATGGGGCGCCGTCCGTTACCTTGAGTCCCGTGCGATAGAACTGAGGCATATTCTTGGATGCGCCTATCTTGTCCACCTTGAGCCTTGCATAGTATTTGCCCTTAAGTTTGTCCTTGCCCGTGGCTGGAACGCGGGACCAGCTGGCCTGTGCAAGATCGTCGAGCTGGAAAGCCCAGAGAGCCTCCGCTTCCTCTCCCATACGTCCTTCAGGCAGATACTGGGTTCCATCTCCGGAAACGCCCTCAAGCCAAGCAGCCTTGAGGGCCTTGGTGCTTTCGTACTTGTTCTGCAGCCATTCGTTCCAGATTTCCTTCACCTCGCTCGCATACGGCTCGGTCAGGTAAGGGAAATTGTACTTGGAGGCGAACCAGGAGTAAACGATAGAATTCTCGTTCGTGATTTCCAGCATACCGATGGCCGGCTCATCGCGATACGCGAGGCCGGTATAAGGGTTCACGTGACGGAGAATCTCCCCAACATACTTCTTGTGCAGGTAGATCATCCTGCTGTTTGCACTGTCAATTCCATTGTTCTGAACGGGCAGCCTGTCAGCATTCACGAAACCGTTCTGGCTTCCGAACTTACGGGCGATATTGAGCTGGAAATAGGTATATATTCCTTTTTTCTTGAGAGCAGCGAGCAGATAGTCGAATCGGTCGAGCTGTACGGGCTCCAGGAAGGAGTCTTCCTGAGGATAGCCGCCCTTCGGAGTGACGTGATGGACATAGTGGAGACGCACCAGGTTGATGCCGTAGCGGGCGAGTTCCTCAGCCACACGGTCAGCGTCCGCCTTTTCAGGAAAACAGCCGGTGAAGCAGATGTTGGTACCGAGGAAGCGACGCTCCTGACCCCTTCCGTCCACGAAATGGTCGCCGCTGGCGGCAATGAAGCCCTCACTTCCGGCAGGAAGGGCGGGCACAGAGCTCCAGGTGCTTACATTGGTAAGGTTGGACGGGGCGCTGTGAGTTGGCTGGAACGGGAACATTTCCGCCTCCTGAGCAGATGCAAAGGACACGGAAAGCAGCATTGTCAGCGCCGCGATGTATGTTTTCGGACTCTTCATTTGATCTTCGTGAAATAAGGTATCCTGCTGAGAGGAACTTCTATTGTATAGGTCTTGCCGCCCTTGTACTTGCGGCCCTGTTCGTCCTTCCAGGTTCCCTTAGGAAGCTTCACGCTGCGGGATGTACCCTGGGTGGTCATAGGAGCGACCAGATATGTGTCGCCGAGCATATACTGGTCCACACAAGAGTCGAATCCCTCTCCCGGGAAGCTGTAATCCATAGGACGGACTATAGGTTCATTGGTCGCAGCGGCCTTTCGAGCTTCAGCAAGGAAGAATTCACCGAGGTCGGCGTGCAACTGTGCAGCTGAACGGCAGATTTCGAGCTTGTCCGTATCGAGCACCCTCCAAGGGGCCACGGAGAACTGCATCATCGGCATCATAGCGTGGATCTGACAACTGCGGACTATGAGTTCCTGGTCGATATTGGATTTGTCCACTTCAGTGAAAGTGGCAAAGTCGCCTCCACCTATCATATCCGGGCACACATACAGGTGTCCGAGCATAGACGAGTTGATCATACAAGGCAGCAGCTCACCCACACCCTTCCAGGAATATGGCTTGTCCTGGAGACGGATGACGGTCGCCTGGCCGGCCATCTTCCAGCAGGCGCGGAATTCATTGTAAGGGAATTCAAGACCAAGTTTCGCCCAGAGTTCGGTGTGACGCACGCCGTATGACTTGCCGTCATAGACTCTTACCTCGCCCTCAATGTAGCTGGACGGGTCTCCGGCGTCGAACTTGAAGCCGTCAACCCCGTATTTTTCCTGCATATCGGTGAGCACGCCTTTGAAATATGCCCTGGCCTCCGGGTTGCTGAGGTCAATGACTGCGCTGCGGCCATTCCACCAGCTCACGACAGCCGGAGAATATCCCTCAGGCTCACGTACTAGCCATTTCTTCTTGCGAAGGAACCTGTATTCAGGAGAATCCGGGGAAACGAAAGGACAGATCCAGAGCATCACCTTGAAGCCAAGGGAGTGGAGCTCATCGAACATAGCCTTTGGATCAGGGAAGCGGTCCGGCTTGAACTCGAAGTTGCCGTAATACTTCTGCCAGTTGTCGTCAACCATCAGCACGGATTCGTGAGGGAAACCATTGTCCACTATCGCGTGAGCGTACTCAAGTATATCTTTCTGATTCTGATTGTAGACGAGTTCGATCCAAGTGTTGTACTGAGGACTGGCGATGAACTCTGAAGGAGGAAGGACGTTGGAGGACGGGAAATGCCTGGAGGCCGCTGAGAGAAAAGCGGACCTTAAATTACTACCACAGTTTTCCACAATTATTTCCTCGGTACCGACGACCTTTATCGAGCCCCCCTCGAGCTGGATTTTTACAGGCCCGTCACTCCAAATATAACGTCCTTTGTTCGATACCATAAACGGAACCACGCAGTTGCTGTAATTCTTGTTCACCAGATCCAGACTCACGACTGTGTTCTTATCGTAAGGCATATCCGGAGCATTCGCTATCCTGCCGTTGGTAATGTCATTGAGGGCGCCCCACCATTTCTCGTCTTCGAGTATGGCGACCTCCCTGGAAACGGACTGGGCACGGAGTCCGACACCCGTGAAAAGGGCGGCGAAAAGAATGATTGCGAATGATTTCAGTTGATTCATCGTGTCTTCTACGTGGTTGGTGATAAGTCAAAATTAGCATCTTTATCCCCTCATACGTGCGCGAGTAGATTAAAAGTAAATTAAAGTAAACTATGAACATTCGCAACAAACTGATTATTTGATAGTTATAAAAATTAACATCTTTCAAAAAGTAGATTTGAAAAAATTATAAAAACGCTATATTTGCCCTTGGATTAGCCAATGACACCAATGAAACGCATCCTGACAACCACATTCGCAATCGGCATTTGCCTGCTCTCAGCCTGCACCAGGGAATACCCGGAGTTCGTCACCGAACTCGACGAGATGCTGGCCCAGAGAGAGATCTACAACGAAGCATTCCAGTCAAAAGTAGGCGAGATGAAAATCTCCCTGGAGCGTCAGACTGATCCGCTCCAGATCTACGACCTGCAGTCCCGGTTGGCAAAAGAATACAGTGTCAGAAACTTCGATAAAAGCCAATCGTATCTTGAGTCAAACTACGAGATCGCACGACAGCTGCGCAACGAAAGGCTCGTCCGCGAGGCCGAGATAGCAATGGCATTCAACTTCTCCTCTGCGGGATACTACCAGGAAGCATACACGATACTCCAGAGGCTGAATCCGGAAGAATTGGACAAAGACCAGCTCGAGGACTATTACTTTGCTCAGATTATGTACTCCAGGAGGGCCCGCAACGACGCCCCGAACGAGGAGAGCCTCAAGCAGAACCAGCTGGACCTGGAAAACTGGCTGAACCTGGTGGAACCGCTTGTGGACAGCACCAGTTACAGGTGGAACTACATCCAATGGGAAAAGTCCAGGAACAGAATGGACTACATCAGCGGCCTCTCACTCGCCCTCAAGACGCTGGAAACGGCCACAAAAGGAACGAGCAACTATTCAGAAGCCGGATTCTACCTTGCACTCTCACACAGGGACGTGGGCGACGAGTACAACTACGTCAAATGGCTCTGCAATTCGGCAATGAACGATGTGCGCATTGGTTCCAGAAGCGACATTGCGCTCATTTCGCTGGGTCGCCACTACTACAAGAACGAGGACCTGGACAAAGCATATAAATATGTAGTGGAGTACGCCTTCCCGGACGCGATCAAGCTGAACAGCCGCTACAACCTCCAACTGCTCTCCGCGCTGGTTCAGAAAGTCTCCGAGTCCAACAGCCGTATCATCGCCGAGAGCCGCAGGCGCCTATCCCTTGCGCTGATCGCACTGGCAATCCTCTCAGTTGGTCTGATTGCGACCTTCATTCTAGTATATAGGAAAAATGTTGCACTGAGGTCCACTCATTCAAGGCTCAAGTCGTCGGATAATATGAAGGAGAAGTATATCACCGCATTTATGATGATGCTGGCCGAAAATACGATGAAGCGCAGGAATACGGACATTCACGAAGCCAAAATGCTGCGCCAGGGACGCACCAAGGAATTGCTGGACGAAATCGAGCGCCGGCAGGAAGAGGAAGGAGAAAATGACTTCATCAAACTCTTCGACACAACCTTCCTGGACCTGTATCCGGACTTTGTCGAGAAGTTCAACGAGCTGCTCAAACCGGGCGAAGAAATAATCCCTCAGGAAGACAAGGCCCTCACTCCGGAACTCAGAATCTACGCACTCATCAAACTCGGAGTGACAGACCTGCACGAAATTGCCATCCTGCTCCAGTACGCGAACTCCACCATCTACAACTACCGCGTAAAGGTGCTGGCAAAGACGCTCTACTCGAAAAAAGACTTCGAGGACAGGGTTAAAAAGCTATAGAATACATTTTTTGAATTCTACTTTTTATAAAACGAACGACTGCGCTTTATAATTGATAAACAAATAATTACAAAAAGCATTAAAGCCAATTGATTTACTTTTCATTTACTCGCACACGTGCGAGGGGAATGAAAGGGTATCTTTGCTTATATGAAAAAGCACTCTCCACTGTTCCTCATCTTCTTCCTCACGCTGTCGCTCTCAGCCGCGGCACAGTTTGACGTTGACATCAGGCAAGCCCTCAGAGAAGACCCCACAAACGCATCCACCAATTCAAGATGCTACGAATTCTTCCCGGAAGCAGGAACAACACCCGCTCCGGACGGCTTCAAGCCCGTCTACATCAGTCAGTATGCCCGCCACGGTTCCAGGACCGACTTCAGTGCCGGGAACAGCGAGAATCTGACCAGGAAACTGGACCAGGCCATTGCTGCTGGCATTGCACTTACAGAAAGGGGACAGATTCTCTACGAAGAGGCGAAAGCCATTACAAAGCTCACGACAGGAAACGAAGGCGGTCTGCTGCCGGCCGGGCAGGCAGAGCACGCTGCGATTGCCAGACGCCTCTGCGACCGCTATGGTGTAGTGTTCGAGGACGGAATCCAAACCGGCAAGGCAGTGCGGCTCAAATCCACCACCTCCCCACGAGTGCTCCTGAGTATGGCCGCATTCACCAACGCCCTGAGCGACAGATATCCCGACATAAAGTTTGCGATGACAACCAAATCTGATGGCCTCAGCAATGGTCCGGACGATTACGTCAAAGGCGAAGTGGATGTTTGGGTAAAGGAAATACGCAGCAGGGAGATGGACTACAGCTACCTCTTCGAGGAACTGTTCACAGACCCCGCAAAGGCTCAGGAAATACTGCGTGGCAAGGACCTCGAAAGCAATATTTTCCATTGCGCGCGCTTCTCGAAAGCGTTCGGGAGGGAGCAGGACATCTATTCATTGCTCTCCGAAGAGTCCCTCTACAAATGGTGGCTCTCGTGCTCGACCGCACTCTATTTCTATAACGGAAACTCCGTGGAATTCGGCGCCAGACGTATGCCCGGGTGCCAGGAACTCGTGGACATAATCCTGAACGACGCGGAAGAAGCCTTGGCTGGCGACGAAATCAGCGCCGACCTCATATTCGGACACGACTACCCTATTGTAGCCCTGGCCTCCAGGTTCCATCTCGAAGGCATTGGGGAGAGCTTAAGCCGCGAGAACTTCGAGCAGCGCTGGACAGATCCTACCAACATCTCATTTGCCAGCAACTTGCAGATGGTCTATTACAGGAACCAAGCGGGCAACGTGCTGGTCAAATTCATCTACAACGACAGGGAAAGACACGTCATCGGCCTGGAAGCCGTGAACGGCATATATTACAGATGGGAAGACATCAAAGCCCTGCGCAACTATGTCCCAGAGGAAACTCCGGCCCAGGAAATAAAAATCTCAAAGACCAGCGAAACCATTTCTCCTGACGGCCGAGTAAAGGCTATCATCGAAAGTGGGAATATGCTCCGCTACAGCGTCGTCGTGGATGGCGAACGAGTTCTCGGGCCGTCCGAAATAGAAATGGAACTCTGCGACGGCAGAATATACGGCGGCTCAGTCAAACTGAAGAAAACCAAAAGCATCAGAGGCGAGAAATACAATGAATCAACACTGAACTTCGGCGATTTCGAACTTATAGTCAGGGCATACGACGACGGTACGGCTTATCGTTTCGTCTCCCATTCAAAGAATGCCTTCAAAGTACGTTCGGAGAAGGCAGAAGCCGTCCTTGGCGACTACGAACGGCTCTGGGTCAACTATGTGAATTCGGACAAATATACCTTCCAGCCGCAGTACAACTCAGCCCACGAGAACGTCTACGACTCGCTCAGCTGCGAAAACTGGTCGAACTGGAGGCTGGCCATCTCCCCTCTTGCCATCGAGATGAGGAATGGTCTGAAACTGACCCTCGGAGAAGCGGACCTGATGAACTATCCGGGAATGTACTACAACATACCGGACGGCAAGCCGGCACTCCGATCCCACTTCCCGCCTGTCCCTGAAACCCTTGCTACTGAAGGCACGTCAAAGACCGTGGGCATCATCAGGAGAGTCAAGGAAACTGAGGATTACATTGCGGAGTGCCAGCCTGGCGAGGTCTTCCCTTGGAGATACGTCTCCGTAGCACGCAATGCCGCCGAGATGATGTGCGCTGATATGACCTGGAGGCTCGCAACCCCGGCAGCAGACGTCGACTGGAGCTGGGTGAAGCCGGGAAAATGCGCCTGGGACTGGTGGACCGCCAACAATCTCGAGGGCGTGGATTTCGAGGCCGGATTCAACACTGCAACATATAAGTATTACATAGATTTTGCGGCCCGCAACGGCCTGGAATATATTGTAATGGACGGTGGATGGTCCGTACGTTCAGCCGCCGACCTTATGGCCGTCGTACCCGAAATAGACCTCCGCGAACTCGTGGAATATGGGGCATCCAAGAATGTCGGCATCATACTCTGGGCCGGATACTGGACCTTCCACAAGGATATGGACAATGTCTGCAGGCACTATTCAGAAATGGGCATCAAGGGCTTCAAGGTCGATTTCCAGGACCGCGATGACCAGCCTATGATCGCATATTACAAGGAGGCCGCCGAGACCTGTGCGAAATATCATCTGCTCCTCGACCTGCACGGCTGCAGCAAGCCGACGGGCCTTCAGAGGACCTATCCGAACCTGCTCAGTTTCGAGGCCGTATTCGGTATGGAACAGGCGAAATTCGAATGCTCCGAGAGCCTGGATATGGTCACCAACGAACTGGTGATTCCGTTCGTCAGGATGCAGGCAGGTCCGCTCGACTACACCTCCGGAGCAATGCACAACGCTGCAAAAGGCTGTTTCCGCGCCATCTGCAACGCACCTATGAGCCAGGGCACCAGAGCCAGGCAGATTGCCCAGTTCGTGCTGTTCGAGACTCCGCTGCCTATGCTTTGCGACTCCCCTTCCAACTATGAGAAGGAGAGCGACTGCCTCGACTTCATCAAAGGCATTCCTTGCGTCTGGGACGAGACCGTGGCCCTCGACGGCAAGATAGGCGAATACGCAGCCATAGCCCGCAGAAAAGGAAACGAATGGTACGTGGCCGCCATCGGAAACTGGGACGGCTCGGACAGGACACTTGACCTGTCATTCCTGCCTGACGGCGAATGGTTCGTGGACGCCATCTGCGACGGCACCAACGCTGCCAGGAACGCCAACGACTACACTCGCAGACGTTATTCTCTCGAAGGCAGGGAACTGAACGTCCATCTTGCACCTGGCGGCGGATTCGTGGCGCATATAAGAAAATAATATTACCTTTGTTGTAATACCACAGAACACCACAGTATGAAGAAGACTCTCATCTCCATCCTGGCCATTGGTTTGGCCACACTCAGCCTCAACGCACAGGACGCACCGAAGCTCAAGAAGTCCGTAACTTGGGAGAAGATTTGCAGCACCCCGGCACCGCTGCCGGTATTGGGCCAACTGGTTCCGGTGAAATCAGACCTGGGCAGGGAGTCGATGTGGTCCGTGGGCTGCGAAACCCTCGACCGTGACTACTCGAACTTCGAGAACTACAAGGTTTTCGTGGGTCAGACCGGCGTGGGGTACGGACGCCTCCAGAGCGGATGGGCAAAGACCGAGCAGGAGAAGGGCAAATACGATTTCACCTGGCTGGACAAGCACGTGGACGGCCTCATCGAGCAGGGCGTACACCCTTGGCTCTGCCTCTGCTACGGCAACCCTGTCTATTCCAACCACGGGCACGACCTCGACGCGAAGATCTTCCCGGACGGCGAGATTATGGACGCGTGGCTGGCATACGTGAAGGCCTGCGTGAAGCGCTACAAGGGCAAGGTGACTATGTATGAGGTGTGGAACGAGCCAGACAACAAAAGGGCCCTGGATTCCTGGGATCTCTATGCAAATCTCTTCGTACGCACCGCAAAGGTGATACGCAAGACCGATCCGAATGCGAAGATTGCCGCCCTCGGCTCCTGCAGTCCGGACCGCAAATATATACGCCAATTCCTCGATGAGACCGCCCGTCTGGGTGGCGTGGGCTACATCGATTATCTCACTTACCACGCCTACTGGCAGGTGCCCGAGTATGTCGTTCCAGCCGTCAAGAGACTCCAGGAAGACCTTGCCAAGGTGGCTCCTAAGGCTCAGTTGCTCCAGGGCGAAACCGGCTGCCCGGGTCAGTTGGAATACGGCCACGCGATGAGCAATATCGAGTGGACGGAGTACAGCCAGGCCAAGTGGGACCTCAGGAATATGATGCAGCACTTCGGAATGGGCATACCATATTCAGTGTTCACTATGGTGGATCTCAACTACGGCTGGATGATGCAGTCCTTCGGCCTCGTGAGGATGCAGCTTGACGCCAAGCCCGTATATCTCCGTCCGAAATTCTACGCCGTGCAGAATATGACCTCTGTCTTCGGGCCTGGAATGACGGCCTGTGACGATGTCACCGTAGAGTGCTATTGCGGCAAGAAGCTTTACTGCGTGGGCATCTGCAAGGACGGCGAAAAGGTCGGCTGCGCCCTCTGGTTCGGAGACGAACGCCCGGACAGTTCCCTCGAGCGCACTCCTGCCAGCGTCAGCATCAAAGGCGTAAATTTCGACAAACCGGTCTACGTAGATATGCTCAGCGGCAAAGTATATGACCTCCCTATGGCAAGGATATACGGCGCCGGAGGCAACAAATCCGACGCAGCTATGGAGAGCGAGGACACACTCAACATCTCCGGTCTGCCGCTCTGGGACAGCCCGGTGCTGATCATCAACCGCGACGCGGTGAACTTCAAGAAATAAACTTCAACCGATGAAAATACAAGCTCCAATCTTCGCAGCCGCCATCCTTTTGGCATCCTGTACAAACGCCATCACTGACATCGACTGCGGCAGCTATCGTATGGTATATCAGTCCAGGGGCGCAAACCTGGGCTACAGCCCCGCTTCCGGCGTGACCATCCTCAATGTGGATGGCTATGCATTCAAGGACCTCAACAAGAACGGGGAGCTCGACCCGTATGAAGACTGGCGTCTGGATGTGGGCGAGCGCGTCGCTGACCTGGCGTCCAGAATGAGCCTGGAGCAGATCTGCGGTCTGATGCTTTATTCCTCCGCAGTGGATGCGATGGCCGACACGCTTGACCAGCAGCAGATGGACCTCCTTGGCAAGGACAACATCCGCCATATGCTCATCCGCAACGTCGCGACTCCGGAAATAGGCGCACAGTGGTCAAATGCAGTACAGGCATATTGCGAGGCAGCTGAACTGGGTATTCCGTCCAACAACAGCTCCGATCCCCGCAACTACACCAATGGCACGGCCAACGTGAACAACTACAAGCCGGAGCCTGACGGAGAGTTCAATCCGAGTGGTGCGAACGACATCTCCAAGTGGCCTCGCGAGGTCGGTATGGCCGCCACCTTCGATATGGACATCATACGCCGTCACGGCGAAATCGCATCTGCCGAATACAGGGCACTGGGCATAACTACCGCCCTCTCGCCTCAGGCCGATATGGCTTCAGAACCTCGTTGGAGACGCTTCTACGGCACATTCAGCGAAGACCCTTACCTCTGCCGCGACGTAGCACAGGCCTATTGCGAGGCCTTCCAGAACACCGCTGGCAGCAAGACCGGATGGGGCGACCAGTCCGTCAACTGTATGGTCAAGCACTGGCCGGGCGGAGGCACCGGAGAGGCCGGCCGTGACGCACACTTCGGAATAGGCAAATACGCCGTCTATCCTGGCGGTGGATTCGGTCTGAGCCTCATTCCTTTCGTCGAGGGAGCATTCAACCTGCCTGGCAAGACCAAGATGGCCTCAGCCGTGATGCCATACTACACCATCTCCTACGACCAGGATCCGAGCGGCGAAAACGTAGCCAACGGCTTCAGCCACTATATCATCCAGGAACTGCTCCGCGACAAATATCGCTACGAGGGCGTTGTCTGCACGGACTGGGGCATAGTGGGCAACTACAAGCACACCTATATCCACAGTGGAAAGCCTTGGGGAGTCGAGGATCTCACCCTCGCCGAGAAGCGCCTGAAGTGCTTCGAGGCCGGAGTCGATCAGCTCGGAGGTGCCAAGGACAGCGACATCAGCATAGCTGCCTATAAGTTGTGGGAGGAGAAATACGGTGCGGAGAACGCCAGGGAGCGCTTTGAACTCTCGGCTCGCCGCCTGCTCACCAATATTTTCCGCGTAGGCGTATTTGAGAACCCGTACGTGAATCCTCAGAAGGCCGCCGAGATCGTCGGATGCAAGGAATTCACCGAGGCCGGCTACGACGCTCAGCTCAAATCCATCGTAATGGTCAAAAACGCTGACTCGGCCCTGCCTAAGGCCAATTCCGAAGGCCAGCGCCTGAAGGTTTACGAGCCTCTGCGCCACGTTCCGGACGGCCTTAGCCATTGGCAGAAGCCTACCCCAGCCTACGACGAATATCCTATCTCACAGGAGCTCCTGAGCCGCTACTACGACGTAGTGGACACCCCGGAGGAGGCCGATTTTGCCATCGTCTCCATCAAGAGCCCGGTAGGCCATTGGGGATATATCACCCCGAACGAGGAATACCCAGAAGGCCACTACCAGCCAATCAGCCTGCAGTGGGGGCCTTACACTGCAGACGCAGCCAGAGAGCACAGCATCGCCGGCGGCGACCCGACTGAATCCAAGGCGGACAGAGGCTACCGCGGCTTCACCGAAACCAGCAGCAACGAGCCGGATATGTACCTCGTGCAGGACACCAAGAAGGCAATGGGCGACAAGCCTGTGATCGTCATCGTGGCCACCGAGCGTCCTTTCGTACCGGCCGAGATAGAACCGTCTTCCGACGCCATTCTCGTGGCATTCGGAGTGAGCAACAACGCCCTGCTGGACATCATCAGCGGTGCCGCCGAGCCTTACGGCCTCCTGCCTTGCCAGCTGCCTGAGGATATGGCGACCGTCGAGGAACAGTTCGAGGACATTCCTCGCGATATGCGCTGCTACCGCGACAGCCAGGGCAACCTGTATGACTTCGCCTTCGGCCTCAACTGGAAGGGCGTCATCAATGACAAGAGGGTGAAGAGATACAGGTAGAATATACTTTTAGCAATAACTGTTTGTAGTAGGCTATGCCGTCGATCTTCTGGCTTGGACGGAAGCCGCGGCAGAAGTCCTGCAGTCCCGGATAGTCCGCGAAATTGCCGCGGTCGTACTTGAAGACGCTCCAGGCCGCATAGGCGCGGATGTCCTGTCGGGATTTCTCGCTCAGCGAAGTATAGCCCCTCTCGTCAAACAACTGTATCAGACGGAGAAAATTGCGGACGAGACCCATTCGGGTGCGGACATAACGTTCCTTGCTGTTGGCAATGGACCCTTCCCTTACCAGATAGTGATAGAGAGGCTCTCTGACGTGTGAAATGCGCTGCGCAAATTCAAGGAGCTGACAGAGAGTGAAGCTGTCCTCGCACATAGGATATTGCGGCACCTCGGGCTTGACCTGACGGTAGAGTTCAGTGCGGATGAGACAGCGCCATAGATAAGAACAGGCATCCCAGGCCAGGATGTCGGCGGTCCAGCGGGCAGCCTCTCCGTTGCCGTAGTCCTGCTCTCTGATATGCTTCACGCGATGCTTCGCTGGCTTCTCATACCAATAGTCGCAGTAGGCTATGTCGCTGTCATTCGCCTCTGCGCTGGCCACTAATTTCTCTACCATATCGCGCTCCACATAGTCGTCCGGATCCAGGAAGAGTATGTAATCGCCGTGGGCGTGCTCTATGCCGAACTGCCTTGCACGAGGCAGGCCTCCGTTCTCCTTTGCATAGACGGATACCCTGTCTTCCAAATGCGGGAAACAGTTGTGCAGAACCTCCTCGAAAACAGCAATGGAATCGTCCTTCGAACCGTCGTCGACAACGATGAATTCGATATTGGTATAGGTCTGAGCCAATGCGGTCTGAGCGAATCTGGATATGTAATCGCGTACTCCGAAAACCGGAATAATCACTGAAACCATCTTCATAGCTGCAAATTTAATTCAATCTGCGGCTATGTGAAAAGAAATCTGTATCTTGCATTGATTCTTAAACTTTCAACGTTGAAGCGCGTTCACGTGATATTGTCCCTATTGGCCGCATTTCTATTGTCTGAAACGGCCGTAGCTGCCCAGAATTTCTCTCTGGACAGCCTAGGACAGCGCTTTTCCGTCTTCACTCAATATTTCGCACCCGAAAAACTCTACCTGCACTGCGACAGGACCTACTACACCACCGGTGAGACCATCTGGTTCAACGGAATGCTGCAGAATGCCTCCCCGGCGACCGTGAGGGCCTGCAGCAACTATATTTATGTGGAGCTCCAGGACGCCGACGCAAATGTGGTCAGGCGCGTGAAGATCAAGCGGCGCGAGAATTCCTTCCCGGGCAGCATTGACATTCCGGAGGGTCTCGGCAGCGGCAAGTACACCCTCAGGGCATATACCCTCTCCCAGACCTACGGCGACCCCGAATATATGTTCCATCAGAGCGTGGACATACTCGGAGCAGAGGGCCGCAAGGACAAGAAGGCCGGCAAGACCGTGGCCGACAGGATCGACGTCACATTCTATCCGGAAGGCGGACGCTGGTTCTACGGCAACAGGGCTGACATAGGCTTCAAGGCGATGGACCAGGACGGCCGCAGCGTAGAGCTCAACAGCAGCATAGTCAACCAGGACGGAGAATTCGTGACTACGGCCGTCACCAGGCACGATGGTATGGGCCTGCTGACCATCTTCCCCCAGCCAGGACAGACATATTTCCTGCTTATGCCGGACGGAAGCCGTGCACAGCTGCCCCAGCCGTCCAGCGACGGCGCAACCATCAACCTGGTGTCTCTCACCAGCCGCTGGTGCATCAGCGTTGCGGGCTTCGGAGAGTATTCCCTGGTTCTGAGGGACCTGTCCAGCCTCAGGCACATTGCCAATGTGGAACTGGACGGAGGATTCAAGCAATTCGTGCTGAGCGCATCCACCCTCAACCCCGGAATCAACCACCTGATGCTGATAGACCCGCTCGGACAGATCGTCTCCGAGAGACTCTTCTTCGTCTATGGAGACCAGACGGCGCTGCCTGTGTGCACCCTGACCCCAGGAGGAGATCTCCACCAGGCCAGATCGCTGCTTTCGCTCAGGCTTTCCCTGAGTGACGGAGCCGGAATCCCGCTCGACGGAGACTGCTCGGTGTCTGTGATAAGGGGATCCCTGGCCAGCCACGTCCAGAACGAAGGCATAGTGTCCTACCTCAGGCTCTCAAGCGAAATCAAGGGCAGCATCAACAATCCTGACTACTACTTCGACAGCGAAATCCCTCTCAAGGAAAGGGCGAAGAACCTCGACCTGCTGATGAGGATACAAGGCTGGACCTACTATGAGACCAAGTCCCGCCCATATCGCGAATACGAACAGTTCGTGACAGGCCGCATCGACCGCTGGATGGGCAACAAGGTGCCTAAGAAATTCTCCCTCTTCGTCTGGATTCCGCAGCAGAAGTTCAACAATTACGTGGATGTCGAGGAAGGCAGCAGCTTCATAATCGACAGCCTCGACTTCGAAGAGAACACCGGATTCCTGGTCAAAGTCGGCAGGGAAACTCCAGGCTTTGCCTACGTACCGAAATGGGACGGAGACAGGTTTGCGAAGAAATACAAGTACTACCCGGCTCCGGGACTGGCCTACGCAAAAGTGCCTCAGGAGGACATCCCGCTCAGCCTGGACGTAGTCACGGACACCCTCGAGGCGGCCGTAGTCACTGCCGAAGATGCCTTCACCGATCTTATCGGAGGCCATTCGGTGTCCCACTCCGAACTGGATTTCTACCGCGACCGACGCCTCATCGAATATATAGAAATGAAGTATCCGACCTTCAAATACAAGGATGACGGAATGTTCAACACAAGCACTCACGCAGGCGGATTCAGCATCACGACAACCGACGAGGAAGGAAACGAAACCAGCGTCGACGGCGGCGGCCCGGCCGGCAACGTGAAACTGGTCGTGGACGGAGTCGCCCAGGAATGGTGGATGTTCGAGGATGCACTCGTCGAGGACATCACTTCATTGAGCGTGAGCAAGATGCCGGACACCTTCTACCAGGCACCGGGCGGCGTCGTGTCCATCAAACTGCGCTCAGGAGCCCGCATCGAAAGGCGTTCCGACACCCAGCCGTCCCTGGCTTATTTCGTGCCGCTCGGCTACCAGGCGCCTACCAAGTTCTATTCACCTCGATATGACCGCGGAGATGTGTCGGAGGAATTCGACCACCGCAACACTATATATTGGAATCCGTCCGTGCGCTTCACCGGAGGCAAGGCCCAGCTGCGCTTCTGCAACACCGACCAGATGGACCTCCCATACATCGTGCGCATCGAGGGAATGACCCTCGACGGCAGACCATTCTCAAGACACCAGGAAATAAGATAGATATGAAGAAAACGAAGATCCGCACCAGACTGCGCTTTTTCCGAATGTGGCAGAAGACCGGCAGAAAGCCATTCCAGAAGACTGTTTCCGCTCTTCCGATTGCCACCTGCTCCAGCTGCGGAGCATCCATTCATACCCCTTACTGTCCCCAGTGCGGCCAGGCCTATTCCGCCAGGAACGGCAAATCCTTCTTCAAGGGCGCATTCGACAGCATACCTTTCCTGAACGATGACGGAAAGCGCACCTTCACCCACCTGATGCTGCGTCCGGGCTATATGATAAGGGACTATCTCAACGGTCTGAACAGCCGCTACCTGGCTCCGATGACCGCCCTGATCGTGTTCTATGCCTTCTTCGCCCTGGTAAGTTCGGTCATCAGCCCCGACCTGACCAAAGAGAATCCGGGGAGCACAGCTATTAAGAACGCTTTGGCAGAAGAGGGACTCGACAGCTTGAGCTTCGACACAAAATGGACCTCTATGCTCAGCGCCGCCCAGAACATCTACATTTTCACCAACCTGGATCTCTTCCCGGAGTGTGTGGACACCCAGGCGAAGGCTTCCCTGGCGGCAATGGAAGGCAATCTTCGCGACCAGGGCCTGTTCTCCTTCCTGGGTCAATTCATAATCCTGACCCTGGCTCTCTGGATAATATTCGGACGGAACCGCGCCCACAAGCTGTCCTTCTCGGCCTCAGCGACCGTGGCGGCCTACATACTATGCCAGTTCTGCTTCTTTATGATGATAGCGCTCATCCTGACGATGGGGGGGCAGTCACAGGCTGGGGGCATTGATAATGACGACCCTCATCGCCTGGGACCTCTCACAATTGCTGAACATAAGCTGGAAACAGGGCGTGCGCTATACGATGCTGGTAGGCCTGCTGTATATGCTGCTCATCGTGCTGGCCACATTGATCGCGTTCGGAATCCTGGCGCTGGTCACCAAATAGGAAATCAGCCCCTGCGAAGGGCCAGACAGGCCCATTCCTCGCTGCTGCGACGGCCCTCGAGAATGAAGCCGTTCTGCGCAGCGGCGGCCTCGATATCCGCAACATCCGACTCGTAGAAGCCGCTCAGAAGGAGCCAGCCGCCCTTTCTGACAGCGGTGGCGTAGCGATGGAGGTCGGCGATGATGATGTTGCGATGGATATTGGCCAGAAGCACATCGTAGGCCCCTGCCTTCAGGTCGGAAGCATCTCCGCAGAGCACAGGGAAATCTTCACCGTTGAGCCTCACATTGTCGTAGGCAGACCTGGCCGCCACGGCGTCTATATCGATGCCACAGACGTCTTTCGACCCGAGCTTCGCCGCCAATATCGCGAGTATCGCCGTGCCGCAGCCCAGATCCATAACGGATCCATCTGCGATGACATCGCGCAAAGACAGCATAGTCTGCATCATCATATAAGTGGTGTTGTGATGTCCCGTTCCGAAGGCCATTTCAGGCTTCAGGACTATGCTTATCGGGGTCTGTGCCTCGGTTCCGAACGGATGTATCGTCACTTCTCCGTCCACGACGATGGGGGTGAAGCCACTCTGTTCCCATTCGGCGTTCCAGTTGACGGCGGCCATCTTCTCCACCCGGTAAGGGTACTCACCCTCAAGCATACCGAGGCTCTCCTGGAAGGCGGCCTCGTCGAAGAGATCGGACTGGATGTAGCATTTCAGCACCCCGTCCTCATACATAAAGGAGTCGAATCCGATTTCGGCCACCACTGCCTCTATGATTTCCGCGGACATCTCATCCGCGACGCTGACTGCGATTTCAAGGTAATCCTGTGAATCCATATTCATCAGTCTTTGACTATGCCGGCCTCGCGGGCCTTGCTGATCATTTCGGCGTTGCTCTTCACGTCCATCTTGGAATAGATGTTCTGCTTGTGGTTGCTGACCGTGCGGGTGCTCAGGAAGAGCTGCTCGGCAATCTGGGCCGCAGACATACCTTTTGCACTGAGACGTATGATTTCGACTTCCCTTTCGGAAAGTTCCAGTTCCTTGGCGGCAGCCCTCTGGGACACTATTATATTATAGACATACTGGGCCACGTCGTCGGAGAGGGCCTTGGCTCCGCAGATGAATTCGTCGCAGCGGGCCTTGACCTCATCAGGACTGAGCTTGGCACAGTCTTCGACGAATTTGCGGATAGCATTTTCCTGGGCATTGAAAGGGTTGTTGAAATCCTTTGATATAAAGGCCAGGAGTTCCTCCTTTGACTGATTCTGGCGCCTGAGTTCCTCCTTCTGGCGGGCGATGCGCTGGTTGCGGACGACAAGCAGAATGGACAGGATGACCAGGAGTGCCAAGGCCAGCACCGCACTTATCAGCTGATATCCGCGGCGGCGTATGGTCTGCTGCTTGAGGGCTGTCTCGTACTTGGTTTCCATTTCCTGAAGGTCCTTGTCGGCCTTCTGCGTAATGTACTTCTGCATAAAATAGACGCAGTTCTGGTGATACTGCGCAGCCGCCTGGCTGTCATCCAGTTCGAGGGAGAGAACTGTAAGATGATCGCAGAGCTGATATGCGGTCAGATAATCTGCCTCTTCCAAGGACTCGAGGTGTTCCAGGCAGAAATCCCTTGCTTCCCTGATGCGGCCTCCCTGGCGATAGAAGCGCATCCAGTAGGCCACGGCCTTCTTCTGGAGGGCGACATCCCCGGCGGCTGCAGCCACGACATCTCCGGACATCAATGCCTGTTCCGCCTGCCTGTAGAGAGACCTATCGATATTCTTGTCCCTCCACCTGTTCTTGTTGACAAGAATCCGTGAACGGACATAGAAGGCCATTGCCCTGTCGGAAGAAATGTTTTCACCGCTCAGGCGTATTGCCTCATCGACATATCCAAGTCCTTCGTCATTGCGGTTGAAGTCCTCGGAGATTTCCGCGAACAGGCAAATCTGGGCCTTCAGGACCAGTGCCCTTGCGACCAACTCATTGCTATGAGCCGAACGCGCAACGGCCTCCGCCTGGCTCGCATATTCCCAAGCGTGCTCATCCCTGGAACAGGCGATGTCGATCTTGGAAATAGAGCACATTGCCTCTGCCTTTCCGAGCTTGTTTCCCGAAGTCTCTGCGATGTCCAGTGCGGCCAGCGATTTTTCCATCGCACGGTCGAATTCCCTGTCCATCATCAGGGTGTCGCTCTCGCTGAGCAACTCACGGAATTCGTCCTTCTGGGACTCCTTTCGATCTTTTGCAAGGGCATCGGAAGCGAACGGCACCAATATCAGGAAAAGCGCCGAAAAAAATGTTGCAAATGGCTTGAAACGGGTCATAAGAGCATTATTTACTGCATAAAGATAGAGAAAAAACGCAAAATGAGTAAAATTACTCAGTAGGATTTGCAGAATTAAACAGACTTTTGCATCAACAAAAAACCGCAAAACGTAAATATTATGGATATGATGAACACACCTATTATAAACCATACCTTTTTGAAAAAACTATTCGTAATCCTTCTGGCCTGTCTTGCTGTTTCGTGCAGCAAGATGGGCGTGAAGGAAATCCGCTTCGAGGAAGGACACAAGATTATGCTCGTGGGCGGATCCGCGCTCCTCAGGTACACGGTCTATCCGGAAACTGCCGGGGAGGCCGAAATCGAGTGGAGGAGCAGCGTCCCGGACGTTGCATACGTGCTCGAAGGTTTCATCTTCGCGAAATCCGCCGGATTCACCACAATCACGGCAAGCTGCGGCCACGCTTACGCCGAGCTGGAGGTCGAGGTGCAGGACGTCTATGTCAAGAAGGCATCTTTCTCCGTTTCCACTCTGGAAGTTCCAGCGGGAGGCACCGCCAGCTTCGAGCTGACATCCATCACTCCTGATTATGCAAACGCCACCAACATACGCTTCGATATCAATCCTGGCGATCGGGAATACTTCCAGGTTACGAACGTGGTGGAGAACACCATCGAAGTAAGTTGTTCGGACAATACTCCGAACGGAAAGAAAGTTACCCTCTATTGCTCCGGACTGGGCGACAATTCCCTCGCTGACATCACCCTCGTAGCAGCCAACAGGCCGCTGGTCAGCATAGGCATAAAGGCTGATGCCTCCACCGTTTACAAGGGTTCCAGCGTCAACCTTTCCGCCACGACCAACCCGGCCAGCCCAACCAAGAACGTCAGCTTCGAATGGTCCGTTGCCGACTCGAAGATTGCAAGCCTGACCCCTGACGGCGCCAACTGCAAGCTGACTGCCATCTCGGAGGGGACCACCACCGTAACCCTCAAGGAAATCAACAGCGGGAAGACCGCAGAGTGCTACATCACGGTGAAGCCACCACGCAACATCGCAAGTCTCGACCTTGGACTGTACGCCAAATGCAAAGAGAATTCGGACGGCAG
>DCHT01000036.1:75575-77391 GCA_002314885.1 Bacteroidales bacterium UBA1745
GAACGAATTCCCGACCGACATCGTCCCTGACGGCCACAGCGTGGAAATGTACCTGGGTCTCAGCGACGGCTATGCCCTCTGTCCGAACGACTGCAAAGCCAGCGACATCGCGCTCACTTATACGGGCAACCCATATTACAAGTATTCGAAGCCCGAAGCCGTCGACAACTCTCATCCTTTCGTCATTCCAATCAAGATCAAGAAAAGAGGGGACCAGTGCTCGTATACCGCCAAGTTCAAGGGCAAGACCGTCACCTCCCCTACCTTTACGGCCGTGGTGAAGTCCATTACGATGTCATATTCTCGCACTAAAGACTTTGCCGTAAGCTATAAAAAAACCGTAACCCCTGGAGCTACCATCTATCATCCCCTCGGTTCCGATAATGATTATGCAACCTTCTACATAAACTCCGGAGATGACTTTAATCCAGCAGGAAGCACCGGAAGCGATTACCTGACTTATGGCTGGTGTTCTGCCAATGCCTGGTATTATAACCTGAAATCTTATTCGGATAGATTCCCTCTCACAGAAGGAATAATAACGATTTACGCTACCTGGACATACTCTGGATGGTACAGCTTTGACCTCCAGGACGATCCGGATATTAAGTGGGATTTAAAATTAAATTAAAAACATACTAATAAATGAAAAAACTATTCTACCTTTCGGCTGCCCTCTGTGCAGCCCTGACCCTTGCCGCGTGCGAGAAGAACTCGATTCCGGCAAGCTCGGTCTTCACTATGCCTGACAAGATTTACGAAGGCCAGACCTTCCAGGTCACACCGGTCGCAGTGGACCAGGACATCTTCTTCACCTACGACAGCGAAGTCCTGAGTTTCAACTACGACAACACCGCGGATGCCAAAGGCAATCCTATCGAAGTTACCGTGAAGGAGATTCCGGCCGGAGACAGCGTCCTGAACACTGTCATCAAGGCAAAATGCGGCAAGGCCAAGGTCGAGCAGCCGTTTGGAGTCTATGGATGGACCATCGGCGTCTTCAAGGGGAACGAGGAGGTTACCGCACTGTACGACGGGGTTGATTATGCCGTCAATGCCGTCGAAAAGGCATCAAGGAAGACCATCCCGCTCAGTATGACCTTCACCGTCAGCTCCACCGGCTACAAGGAAGGCAGCTTCCACGCAACTGACGAGGCCGCAGTATTCACCTGCAAGGCAGGCCGCGACGCCGTCATCACCGCCACCCACGGCGATGTGAAGAAGATCGCTTTCTTCAAGACCTTCAATTAAGGGAAATCCTCTTTGGGGGTGTTTGGGAATTTGAGCTGTTTTGACTATTTTTGCAGTTCAGAAGAAACACCTCAACACCCCCATAAATGAAGCGACTTAAGAAAGTGCTGGTGCTCGGTTCAGGAGCACTCAAGATCGGCCAGGCCGGCGAGTTCGACTATTCTGGTTCCCAGGCGCTCAAAGCCCTGAGAGAAGAAGGTATCAGTTCGGTACTCATCAATCCAAATGTTGCAACTATTCAGACAAGTGAAGGTATTGCGGACAAGGTTTATTTCCTGCCGGTCAATACCTTTTTTGTTACTGAAATAATCAAGAAGGAGCGCCCGGACGGCATTATGCTGGCGTGGGGCGGCCAGACCGGCCTCAACGTCGGCACGGCCCTCTATCAGAGCGGCGTCCTGAAGGAATACGGCGTGGAAGTTCTCGGCACTTCCGTGGAGGCCATTATGAACACCGAGGACCGCGACCTCTTCGTCAAGGAACTCAACAAGGTCGACCTCAAGGTGCCTGTATCCCAGGCCTGCGAGACTATGGAGGATGCCATCGCGGCCGCACGTCGCATCGG
>DCHT01000036.1:77491-80194 GCA_002314885.1 Bacteroidales bacterium UBA1745
GCGGAATCCGCATTCACCTTCGCCCCTCAGGTCCTCGTGGAGGAATCCCTCAAGGGCTGGAAGGAAATCGAGTTCGAGTGCATCCGCGACGCCAATGACCACTGCTTCACCGTCGCTTCGATGGAGAACTTCGACCCGCTCGGAATCCACACCGGCGAGTCCATCGTGGTGGCCCCTACCTGCTCCCTCAGCGACGAGCAGGTCAAGATGCTCCAGGAAATCACCATCAAGTGCGTACGTCACCTCCAGATCGTCGGCGAGTGCAACATCCAGTTCGCGTTCAACGCCGTCACCAACGACTACCGCATCATCGAGATCAATGCGCGCCTCAGCCGCTCATCCGCCCTTGCATCCAAGGCAACCGGCTATCCGCTCGCATTCGTGGCAGCCAAGATAGCCCTCGGATACACCCTCGACCAGATCGGCGAGATGGGCACTCCGAACTCCGCATACAAGGCTCCTGAACTCGACTATATGATTTGCAAGATCCCTCGCTGGGACCTCAGCAAGTTCGTGGGCGTGAGCCACAAGCTCGGCTCTTCGATGAAGTCCGTGGGCGAGATTATGTCCATCGGCCGCTCCTTCGAGGAAATGCTCCAGAAGGGTCTCCGTATGATAGGCCAGGGCATGCACGGCTTCGTGGGCAATGACCACATCAAGTTCGACAACCTCGACGAGGAGCTGGCAAACCCTACCGATCTCCGCATATTCGCGATCGCACAGGCCCTCGAGGACGGCTACACCATCGAGCGCATCGAGGAACTGACCAAGATAGACCCTTGGTTCATCACCAGGATGAAGAACATCGTGGACTACAAGCACAAGCTCGCAGCCTACAATACCCTTGAGGAAATTCCTGCAGAAGTGCTCCGCGAGGCCAAGATTCTCGGCTTCTCCGACTTCCAGATTGCCCGTTTCGTCCTCAAGGCGGAGGGAAATATGGAGAAGGAGAACCTCGCAGTCCGCGCCCAGAGGAAGAAACTCGGCATCCTCCCTGCAGTGAAGAGGATCGAGACCGTGGCCAGCGAACACCCTGAACTCACCAACTACCTCTATATGACATACGCGGTCGAGGGACACGACGTGAACTACTACAGCAACGAGAAGTCCGTCATCGTACTCGGCTCAGGCGCATACCGCATAGGTTCCTCCGTGGAGTTCGACTGGTGCTCAGTGAACGCCATCAACACGGCCCGCAAGCTCGGTTACAAGTCGATTATGATCAACTACAACCCTGAGACCGTATCCACCGACTACGATATGTGCGACAGGCTCTATTTCGACGAGCTTTCCTTCGAGCGCGTACTCGACATCATCGACCTCGAGAATCCTCGTGGCGTGATCGTCTCCGTGGGCGGACAGATTCCTAACAACCTCGCGATGAAGCTCCATCGCCAGAGTGTGCCTATCCTCGGTACTTCCCCAGTCAGCATCGACCGTGCGGAGAACCGCGGCAAGTTCTCGGCTATGCTCGACCAGCTCGGAATCGACCAGCCTAAGTGGAGCGCCCTGACCAATATGGAAGATGTGAAGAAGTTCATCGACGAGGTGGGCTACCCTGTCCTCGTGCGTCCTTCATACGTCCTCTCAGGCGCCGCTATGAACGTCTGCTACGACGATGACGAACTCGCACGCTTCCTCGCTGCGGCATCCGAGGTGTCAAAGGAATATCCAGTGGTCATCTCCCAGTTTATGACCGAGACCAACGAGATCGAATTCGACGGCGTGGCCCAGAACGGCGACGTGGTCGAGTATGGCATCTCAGAACATATCGAATATGCAGGCGTGCACTCAGGCGACGCCACTATGGTCTTCCCTGCCCAGCAGTGCTCATTCGCAACCATACGCCAGATCAAGAAGATCGCCCGCGCCATCGCCAAGGAGCTCAACATCTCCGGACCGTTCAACATCCAGTTCCTCGCAAAGGGACGCGACGTGAAGGTCATCGAGTGCAACCTCCGCGCATCCCGCTCCTTCCCGTTCGTCAGCAAGGTCCTCAAGCGCAACCTCATCGAGACTGCCACCAGGATTATGCTCGACGCCCCTGTCAAGCCGGCCGAGAAAGGCGCGTTCGACATCGACAGGATGGGCGTGAAGGCTTCGCAGTTCTCATTCGCAAGGCTTCAGAACGCCGACCCTGTGCTCGGCGTGGATATGAGTTCCACCGGTGAGGTGGGCTGCATAGGCGACAGCTACGAAGAGGCTCTCCTCGACTCAATGATCGCCACCGGCTACAAGATTCCGTCCAAGGACAAGGGCATTATGCTCTCTTCAGGCGGCACCAAGGAGAAGGCTTCCCTGCTCGATGCAGGCGTGGCCCTCGACAAGGCCGGATACACCATCTACGCATCCGCTGGCACAGCGAAGTTCCTCAACGAGAACAACGTGAAGGCCGTGACCGTAAGCTGGCCTGACGAGCAGGTCGAGGGTATGCCTAACGTTATGGATATGATCCACGACCACAAGTTCGACCTCATCGTCAACATCCCTAAGAACCACAGCAAGCGCGAGCTCACCAACGGTTACAGGATACGCCGCGGCGCCATCGACCACAACATTCCGCTGATCACCAACGCAAGGCTTGCCTCCGCGTTCATCGAAGCGTTCTGCTCAACTCCTCTCGAAGACCTCCAGATCAAGTCCTGGCAGGAATTCAATGCATAATTCCACCGCCTATGAGGTGTAAATAGTAATTAGAAACCA
>DCHT01000002.1:0-150 GCA_002314885.1 Bacteroidales bacterium UBA1745
TTGCACACCAACGCCAACTATTTTCTTCCTCCGTGTGCAAAACAACGCCTATTTGCACACCAAAGCCATTTAAATGCAGCCGCCGTGTACAAAACTAGGCCAATATGCACACGAGTCGAAAGACGCGGAAAGTGGTGCAGTACTAGTGGC
>DCHT01000002.1:228-482 GCA_002314885.1 Bacteroidales bacterium UBA1745
GCGAGCTGCTGCATATCGACGACGGCGTCGCGTTCATCGACGATTTCGTCGCCGAGGATGGTCTCGATGACGTCCTCCATCGTGAGGATGCCCTGGAAGGAGCCGTACTCGTTGATGATGATGGCGATCTGCTCGTTCTTGTCGAGCATCTTTGGCCAGACTTCGCCGATTGAGGCATCCTCGCTGAAGCTCTCCACTTCCCTGCGGATGTCGGCGAGCTTCACGTCGAACTTGTCCTCAGCCATCAGCTGAAG
>DCHT01000002.1:555-17622 GCA_002314885.1 Bacteroidales bacterium UBA1745
TGATGGTAGAAACGACGGTCCTTGCAGAAGGACTTCACGGTCATATTCTCGGAAGCGATCTCCGCAACGACGCGCGGAGTCATCGACTCAGTGACCTTGATATCGTCGATATTGATGAGATTCTGGATGATTTCGTTCTCGTCCTCGTCAAGCTCTCCGCTCTCCTCTGCCACGTCGGCCATAGCACCCACTTCCTCGCGGGAAATGGCGGCCTCCTCGGACTTAGGAGCAATCACCTTCTGGAGGTACTCGACAGTTACGACGATAGGATAAAGCACGAAAATCAGCACATTGATGCACTTGGTCGAGAAGCCCAGAAGGCCCCTGCAATGCGTTGTACCGATGGTTTTTGGGATAATCTCGGAGAAAATGAGGATCAGCACGGTGAAAAGCGCACTGACGATGCCCACGAAGGTGGAAGAGCCCCAGCCGTACTCAGCGGCAACCTTGGCGGCCTGAGCACCGACTCCGGCAGCACCGGCGGTGTTGGCGATGGTATTCAGCGAAAGGATGGCGGCGATTGGCCTGGACGGGTTCTGCTTGAACTTCTTCATCCTCACGGCCGGCTTGAAACCCTCGTCCTCACGCAGCGTTACGTAGGAAACAGGCACACTCATAAGAGATGCCTCGAGTATCGAGCAGAGGAATGAAACGGCGATTGTCGCCAAGAGGAAAAAGATCAGCAATGACATAACCGCGCAAAGATAAAGATAAAATCCGTATATTTGGACGATTATGCGTAAATCTATATACATAGCATTCGCCGCAACGGCACTGCTCGCAGCCTGCACCCAGCCACAGAGGTACAGTTGGGAGAAGGACCTTCAGCACAGAATAGAACTAGACTTCTGCAAGACACAGGCAGAGGTAAAGGAGTATATACAGAAGTATATCCCAGACGTCACAGACGCCCAGATCGAGGAATGGACGGCATCCGGAGAACTTGAATCAATGGTAATCGACGGCCAGCTCCGGTACTTTGAAAATGCTGCAGCCAACCTCTTCAGGATCAACGCGAAGTGCAAGGCGATCAAGGCAGAAGCACAGGGCACGATTGTAACAGAACAATGCATAAGACCGGCTAACAGGGTCCATAATCTATATCTGGAAGCGGACACGATGACAGTGGAATACACTCTCACGGTGGACGCAGACGCAGTTCCTGCGGGCGAAACCATACGTTGCTGGCTCCCGTTCCCTCTGCTCGGCGACGCGGAACTATTGGAAAGCAATCGTGAGGCCCAGCCAAGCCAGGACAGCGGAATACCCCAGCACAGCCAGGGCAGCCGTCACTGCACGATGTATATGGAAGCACAGGCCGTCGCCGGTGAACCGACAGTCTTCTACGAGAAATTCAGATTCGTGGGCAAGGGCATTGAACCGGGATTCAGTCCGGAATCACTCCAGCCGCTCAGCGAAGAAGAAAGGGCTTACTACACTGGAGAGCAGGCTCCGCATATCGTATTCAACGAAAGGATGCGCGAGCTCAGCGACTCCCTCTGCGCAAACTGCACCAGTCTGGAAGAAAAGCGTGCAGCCATCTTCAATTGGATTGGAGAAAACATCCCTTGGGCCAGCGCACGCGAATATTCCACCATCCCGAACATTCCGGAATACGTACTCGACGTACGCCACGGCGACTGCGGACAGCAGACCCTGCTCTTTATGACCCTCGCACGTATCCAGGGCATTCCTTGCCGCTGGCAGAGTGGATTCTCGATGAAGCCGGGCAGCGAAGGTCTCCACGACTGGAGCGAAATATGGGTGGAAGGACGCGGATGGCAGCCTATGGATATGTCCAGACGCATCTACGAGGGCATCGATTCCTACCGTATGATAGTCAACAGCGGCTGGGGCGACGCACTCTCCCCTGCCAAGAAATACCCTCGCAGCGAGACCTGCGACTTCCAGAGGGGCGAGGTCGAATGGCGCGGAGGCAACCTCTACTTCGACCAGTGGCACAAGAATATGAAAGTAAGCCATAGCACTATAAAAGAATAAGAAACAGCACTATACAATAACTCGATATGAAAGTCAGATATTATATAATGGCTTGCCTTGCGGCAGCCGCCCTATACGCCTGTGGACCGGATATAGTCCCAGATCCAGTTGATCCTGACGATCCGGACATAGTAACTCCCGTCGATCCTAAGGACACAACTGGGACCACCGATCCTACAAATCCTACGGACCCTACGGATCCTACCGACCCAACGGACCCAACGGACCCAACAGATCCTACCGATCCAACGGACCCTACCGACCCAACAGATCCGACCGATCCGAACCCTCCTACCGATGGTCCGGGAGAGCCGGCTGACAACAACGAACTGAGCTGCCCTAACCCTCCGAAAGAGGGAGATGTGGCCCTGGACGCCCTTGCAGGCTATGGTGAGAAGACTACTGGCGGTACGGGAGCGACCAAGGAGAACATCCACCACTTCGACAATGGTCAGGCCCTGCAGACCTGGCTGCTGGCCCGCAAGAAGGTGAAATCCGAAGTTCCTGCAATCGTCTGGCTCAGCGGCACCTTCGACAGCGATGACGGCCGCGACTTCAGCAGCGCACACCCTTGGTTCGACATCAAGGACACCAAGAACATAAGCTTCATCGGCGTGGACGGCTTCGTGATGGACCGCATCGGCTTCTTCTGCAGCAATGCCCAGAACATAGTCATACGCAACGTCTATTTCAAGCAGCCTAAGGCCGACAACGGCGCTGACGCAGTCTCTATGCAGGAATGCGTCAATATGTGGGTGGACCACTGCACCTTCGAGTCAATGAACCAGGAGCACGACTACGAAGACGGCTCCTGCGACGTCACACACGCCTCACACGAGGTGACCGTGTCCTGGTGCCGCTTCATCAAGACCCAGAAAACCTGCCTTGTAGGCCATTCCAGCAGCGCTACGGCCGATGTTGCAATCACCGCGACCTTCCACCACAACTGGTTCGACAACTCCAGCTCGCGCCATCCTCGCGTACGCTTCGGCACCGTTCACGTCTATAACAACCTCTACGACGGCAGCACCACCTACGGCGCAGGCAGCGCAATGGGCGCAAAGGTCCTCGTCGAATACAATGTATTCAACAAGGTGGCCCTTCCGACCGACATCGCGACCTTCCCGGCAAAGAAGAGCGGAAGCGACTGGGTCAGCAACCTCACCGACAAGACTGCAGGCTATATGTATGTCTGCAAGAACTCCTATCTCGACCGTCCGGCCAATGCAAACGTGGCAGTTTCCCCATACCCGTTCACGAATGTGGCCTATACGACATACGGTGGCACGGCAAATGCTACCGCATTGACTTACAATGACTTCAAGCCATCATACGACTACACTGTCACCCCTCTTGACAAACTGATCGAAGTCGTACGCGGCGGAGCCGGTGCATATAAGCTCGGCTACAAGGAAGCCCCTGTCGCAGTCGACAACGGCGGCGTAACCGTGGATAGCGGCGACGGAGGAAATACCGGCGATGGCGGGAATACCGGAGACGGCGGAAATACTGGGGGCGGAGGTAACACCGACCCTGTCGGCGGCGAGGGCAGCTATGTCCACAACTTCACCACCGACGGCTTCTCCTCCGACAAATTCTTCACCATTTCCGGCAACACCAAGACCGGTCTGAGCGTGACCATTGGCAGCAACACCTACACCCAGGGCCTCAAGATGGAGAGCTCGGCCGGTGAAATCAGCTTCAACGCAGCCAAGGACGGCACCCTCACCGTCTATGTCAGCAGCGCGACCGGAGCTGTCCTCATCGACAGCGAAAAGGCCTCGGCCTCAGGCAACATCATCACCAAGGAACTGGCTGCCGGTGAACACAAGATAACGAAATCAGACCCTATACAGATACTCCTCGTGCAGTACGTGGAGAAGCAATAAAACGAACTTGAAATGCTAGGAACAATCGTAAACACCTGCACCATCCTCATCGGAGGTACCTTCGGAGCCATAGTACGCAAGGGCATAGGCGAAAAATACAAGAACGCAATGTTCAACGCCCTGGGCCTTGCCTGCATCGTGCTCGGAGTGAACGCCGCCCTCCCCAATATGGCAAAGAGCGAATATCCTGTGATGTTCATACTCAGCCTCGCAATAGGCGGCGTGATAGGCACCAAACTGGACCTGTCAGGACGCATAGACAGGCTCAACGCCAAGCTCAACACCAAATCAGGCAAGGAAAACAATGCCCTCCAGGGCCTTGTTACGGGCGTACTTCTATATTGTATAGGTACCTTCAGCATCGTAGGCCCTGTACTGTCCGCCCTCTCCCCTTCCCACGGCTGGGCCATCAGCGAATCCGCGAACACCTTCCTCTATACCAATGCGACCCTGGACCTCGTGACATCCGCAGTCCTCGCCGCCACTTACGGTTGGATTATGCTCGCCGCCGCACCTATACTCTTCTGCTGGCAGGGCTTCTTCTACCTCATAGCAGTGTGCTTTGCCGCCGCTATGCCTGAAGCAATGCGAGTGGAACTCTCCATCGTCGGAGGCGTACTCATCGTCTCATCCGGCCTCGGAATACTCGGTATCAAGGACTGCAAGACAGTCAACCTGCTGCCAAGTCTCCTGGTACCAGTCCTGTTCTACCTGATCAAGGCCGCTGTAACGGCGATTTTCTAAGTGGCAAGGTAATTGTGATACCGCTACCGGAACCTATTATACCGAATTATGAAGAAAATAGTAACTTTCATATGTTTCCTGATGGCAGCCGTCTCCTCGATGGCCGCTGTCAAGACTGAAATCAGGGGCCGCGTGCTGCTGCGCGAGGAACCTGTCAAGTACGGAGACTACGTGATGGTCTACGCCAAGAGCTTCAACAGCGGAACCCTCTCAGACGAGTTCGGACAGTTTTCCCTCAGCCTCGTCACGGCCGCCCCTAAGGAAGTCAAGATCGAATTCTCACGCATAGGATACGCCACTCTCACAGAGACCGTGAACCTCGTCGGAGGCACAGTCGACCTGGGTGACATCTACCTCGACGTACAGCATCTGATGTTGGCCGCAGCCTACGTCACTCCGGACGGAAAATCACCTGGAGAAGCTGTAATGGCTAAGCTCTGGGAACAAGGTAAACTGTTGAAAAACAACAGGTTCGACTATCGCGCGAACATATCCTACGATATGGCCACCCACGAAATTCCGCTCGTGGCAAGCGTGCTGCCTAAGGGTACCGTGGGCTTCGCAAAGTTCATCGGCGCCACCCAGGGCTACGGTCCCCTCTTCCGCTATTGCCTCAAGAACGACGACTTCTCCGCGAAGGCCAGTCTCGGCCGACAGGTCAAGGGCAACCAGACCACCAATTACAACAAGAAACTCATCAGCAGCGACAAGCCGCTGCCTGACAACGTAAAGCAGAACGTACTGGGCATATTCGACTTCATCGACCTGTTCGATCTCGTCTATGGCGACGCCAACTCCTGGGGCGAGAAATGGGCCAAGAAGCACAAATTCCGCCTCGTGGGTACCTACGAATACGGCGACAAGCTCGTGGACGTGCTCAAATACACTGACCGCCACAGCCGCGGCACCATCAACCTTCACATCGTGGAGGAAGAATGGGCAATACTCAAGATTCAGGTCTATACCAAGGAAGGCGAAGTCCTGCGCTGCGAATCCAGGGACGTCGGCAACGGTATGTATATGCCTATCAGTTTCGTTCTGAAGCCTTCAGTCACGATGATACGCGCCGAGCAGATCCCGGAACTCATCGAGGAGGTCAAGAAGAGCAAGGACTTCAATGCGAAGACCAAGGAAAAGATGATAAAGGTGCTCGAGGAACGTCAGGGCACGGATTTCAACCCTTATATCTCAGTCGGCTGCAACGTCCGCTACACCCTGCTCTAGAGCATATATTATATAGTGTGTCGCCTACAGTGTCCTTCGGAATGCTGTAGGCGACATTCCTGTACGGCGGGAGAAGAAGCGGGAGAAATGGTTAGGATAGGCAAAGCCCAGAATCCTCGCCACCTCATCGACGCTGTGGCCGGACCCAAGCAGGGACTTGGCCCTCTCGGTCAGTTTCTCGTGGATGTAGTCCTGAGCTGACAGATGCATTTCCTTCTTCACGAGATTGCCGAAATAATTCGGGCTGAGATGGAACTGGTTGCTGCACCAGGCCACGGTCGGGACGCCCAGAGTGGACGGGAGCTTGCTCTCAGGGGCAAAATAAGACTCCATAAGCGCATCCAGGCGGCGGATAAGGTCTGAGCTGCGCAACTGCCTGGTGTCGAACTGACGGTCATAGTAGCGCTTGCAGTAACTGAGCATCTGGCCTATTCCGAGTCGCAGCATGTGTCCGGTGAGTTCATCGTTCGCTGCACGCAGTTCGGCTTCGATGTTGACATAGCAGTTCAGCATCACTCGCCTCTCCTCCTCCGTGAGTTCCAAAGCCTCGGTAACCTCGTAGTCAAAGAAATTGAAAAGATAGAAATCCCTTCCAAGACCGGTGTTCTCAATCATTTCGGGACGGAACGCCAGCATCTTGCCGCGAGGTTTGGCAGCTGGATCGAGATTCATAGACACAATCTCCCCAGGCTTCAGAGTGAACACCGTGCAGGAACGATAGCGCATCGATTTGCCGCATTTGATGAGTTCTCCGAAGTCAACGTCCATAAGAACGACGCAGTAGCAGCCGAAATCAAGAGGTTCAAAGAGGCTCAGATCCGCCTCCGAAAGATCGCCGATACCGACTAAAGGATGCAAAGTCGGCTGATTGAAAAATGAGTTGAATTGGTCTATATTTTTAACTGTATCGTGCATTTTGGTAGGTGGTAATGGTATTTAGGTAGGCAAATATAAGACAAATATTTGATTTTGGTAGGAATATGGGTAAATTATTCATTTATCCGCCACATATCATTTCGTAATTTTGCAATCCACACAGAACATAATCATACTAACTAAAATAATTAAACACTGAAATGGCAGTTAAATTCTACAAGTCAGAGAACCAGGTGCCTCTTGAGATGCACAAGGTTCGTATGGTTCAGAAACTGAACCTCCTCCCAGTCGATGAGCGTCTTCGCGCTATGCAGGAAGCAGGCAACAACACCTTCCTCCTCAACAACCGCGACGTGTATATGGATATGCTCACCGACTCCGGAGTCAACGCAATGTCAGATCTCCAGTTCGCAGCAATGATGCGCGCTGATGATGCTTATGCCGGAACTGAGACCTTCACCCGCGTGAAGGCAGCTATCAAAGAAGTATTCGGTTGCGATAACGTGCTTCCTGCCCACCAGGGACGTGCTTGTGAGAACATCCTCGCAGAGGCATATTGCGCTCCTGGCAAGGTGGCCCTTATGAACTTCCACTTCACCACCACCAAGGCTCACGCAACCCGCTGTGGCGCCACTGTTGAGGAACTCGTGGACCCTGCAGGCCTCATCCCTCAGAGCGACAATCCTTTCAAGGGCAACTACAACCTTGAGAACCTCCGCAACCGCATCGACGAAATCGGCAGCGAAAACGTGGCATACGTACGCGTGGAGGCCGGCACAAACCTCATCGGCGGTCAGCCTGTTTCCCTCGAGAATATGCTCGCAGTCACTGACATCTGCCACGAGAAAGGCGTAAGGTCAGTTCTCGACGCTTCCCTCCTCCAGGACAACATCTACTTTATGAAGACCCGCGAGGCCCGCTGCAAGTATATGGAACTTAAGGAAATCTATCATCTCCTTGCAGACCACTTCGACATCATCTACTTCTCCGCACGTAAGCTTTCCTTCGCAAAGGGCGGCATCATCTGCTCAAAGGATCCTAAGTTCACCCGCGAGATGCAGGTTTACATTCCTCTCTACGAGGGCTTCCTTACCTACGGCGGTATCGACGTACGCACAATGGAGGCAATGGCACAGGGTCTCTACGAGTCCCTCGATATGGAATACATCAGCCAGGGCCCTCTCTTCATCGATTATCTCGCCAAGGAGCTTGACGCATACGGCGTTCCTGTAATCCTCCCTCCAGGAGGTCTCGGATGTCACCTCAACGCAGGCGCATTCGTGCCTGACCTTCCACACAACCAGTACCCTGCAGCAGCAGTCGGTTGCGCCCTCTACATCATCTCAGGTGTCCGTGGTATGGAGCGTGGTACTGTTTCAGAGCAGCGCGAACCGGACGGAACAGAGCGTTATGCAGAGCTTGAGCTCCAGCGTCTCGCAGTTCCTCGCCGCGTGTTCACCCTCTCCCAGATCAAGTATGTTGCAGACCGCGTGAAGTGGCTCTGGGACAACAGGAACCTCATCGGCGGTCTCGAGTGGACGGAAGAGCCTGACGTGCTCCGCTTCTTCTTCGGCCGTATGAAGGAAATCGGTTACTGGCAGGAAGAACTCGTTGCGAAGTTCAAGCAGGACTTCGGCGATTCACTCTAATATAAAAATCAAGGGCGACCCTCAGGGCCGCCCTTTTATTTCAAGTATATTCCTTACTTTATCTGTCGTGCTGCTCGATGAAGTCCTGCATCAGGTCCTTCATCTTCTGCTCGAGGACGTGGGTCTGCTCGTCGACGAAATCAGCAGAGAGACCGGTTGCCGGCATTGCAATCCTGAACGGTTCGCCTATGATGACTCCGTTGCGGTGGAAGAAACGCATTGGACCGTCCATATAGACCATCACGATAGGAGCCTGTGCCATAACGGCGAGCATAGTGACTCCTGAGTGGAAAGGCAACTGCTGACGGTGCTGACCGTGGCGGCCTTCAGGATAGATGGCCACATTCTCCTTCTCCACCCTGAGCACCCTGAGGGACTCGTGGATCCAGGATGTGTCGGCGTTCTGGCGGTCGATCGGAATACATCCGGTGTGGCGGAGCCAGAAACCGAAGTTAGGCTGCTCGAAACGGTCCTTAGCTGCGAGGGAATGCACCTTGTGAGGGCGTACGACTACGTTTATGCAAGGTCCGTCAAGATGTCCGGTGTGATTGCAGACAATGATGGAAGGCTCCTTGATGGCCTGCTTGGCCTTCTTGACAGTCCTGTCCTGAAAATACACCTTCGGGGCCAGGAGACTCCTGACCAGGAAGGTGATTATCAGTCCGAGGAAATTATCAAAAGCCTTCTGGGCTTTGCTCTTCTCTGCCATAACTATGCCTTGGTGATGACGTAGTCAACGACCTCCGCCACAGTCTGGAATGGAGGCACGCCTTCGAACTTGAAGTTGAACTTGTTCTCGATAGCGAGGCTGATGAGCAGGATGGAAAGCGAATCGATGCCGAGGTCAGTCCAGAGGTTGGACTGCTCGGTGATGCTTGTCTGGTCGATGTTTGGCTTTACTACAGCAAGGACTTCCTTGAGTCCGTTGAAAATCTCTTCTCTCGTCATAGTTTAATTCTGGTTACGTGCTACCTTGAGGGCGCCTGTGCGCTTGAAGTCTTCCTTGCGGACGGTGACCTTGGTCACGCGGTGAGTTGATGGAAGGGTCGCATTGATCTCAGCAGCGATCTTCTTGTACATCTCCTCAACCTCTGCCCATTCCTTGCCGGCGATTGCAGCCTCGACTGGGAGGATGTCAATTGCTATCACAGGCTCTCCGTCGACCATTTCCTCCTTTACGAGGCAGTCGCGGATGGCAGCGTTCTGATAGAACGGCTCCTCGATGGTCTCAGGGGATACGTTCTCACCGTTTGAAAGGATGATGAGGTTCTTGATACGTCCTACGATATAGAGGTAGCCGTCTTCGTCGAAGCGGCCGAGGTCGCCGGTCTTGAGCCAACCGTCTTCTGTAAGGCACTTTGCGGTCTCCTCAGGGTTGCCATAGTAGCCGGTGAATACGTTATCACCCTTAACCCAGATTTCGCCATCGACGATCTTGACTTCCTGCTCAGGATAAACCTTGCCCACAGAAGTAGGACGGGTAGGAGTGTCGGCATTTGCAGTAGTAAGGTTCGCGGTCTCGGTCATACCATAACCTGCGTGAACCCTGACACCGTACTTTGCGAACTCAGTGGTGAGTCTTGGAGGCACGTTGGCAGCACCGGAAATGATGGTCTTGAGAGCACCACCGAGGAACATAGGACCGTACATTTTGACAAGGCCGTTGAGAACGTCGCAGAGGCCAGGCACGAGGATGAGCACGGTAGGCTTGATCACCGGAAGTTTGGCGATCGTAGCCTTCATATCCTCAGCGGAGAACCACTCACCGCCCTTGTAAAGTATGCCCAAAGTACCGCAGATGAGGCCGAATACGTGGCTCAGAGGGAGCATACATACCGTACGGTGGATAGCAAGCTGTGGACCAGGAGCAAAGACGCCGTTGAAGGCACCTCTCATAAGGGCCCTGTGAGGGAGGATTGCACCCTTAGGCTGGCCGGTAGTACCGCCGGTGAAGAATATAGCAGCTGGGGCTTCCTTGTCGACCTTTGCGGCAGGAATGCCGTTTGGAGCCATTGCAGATGAAGAAATCACCTGGCAAGGAGCACCTGCAGTCTGCTCAGCGAATTCGTTGCGGACTGCGAGTACCTTCACGCCGAAGCGCATACAGCAGCCGATGATGGCCTGAGGAGGCAGCGCTGTAGGGAGATTGATTGCGACATAACCTGCAGAAGTAACAGCAAGGAAAGTCTCGAGAGCATCGATTGAAGTACGCTCCCAGATGGCAACCTTGTCACCCTGCTGGAGGCCGAGAGCCGCGAGATATGCACGACGACGCGCAATGCGATCGCACATTTCCTTGTAAGTGTAGGTCTCAGCAATGTTGGAAAGTGCAGGCAGATCTGCCCATTTGTTCTCAATCCATTCAACGAATTCCGGAACTGTCGGAATGTAATGCACCTGAGACATTTCGTCTGCAGGAAGCATGTCATAGAAGTAATTTGACATAATCGGTTTTGGTTAATACATTTGTCTGCTTTCCGTTTTTGACAGCAGAACAAGCAAATATAGCAAATTTTTATTAGATTTGCACTACAACTGAACTAAACCAACTATACGATGGCCGTCGAAATAGTAAAAGCAACGACCCGCAAGCAGCTCAGACTGTTTGCTGAATTCCCGAACAAACTCTACAAAGGCAATCCATATTACGTACCGACCATCGCATCTGCCGACGTCGACATATTCGACAAGAAGGTAAATGCGGCATTCGATTTCTGCGACGCAGACTTCTTCCTTGCATACAAGGAGGGCAAGCTCGTCGGACGCATCGCAGCCATCATCAACCCTCGCGCAAACGAGGCCTGGGACAAGAAGGACGCCCGTTTCGGCTGGATTGACTTCATCGACGACAAGGAGGTTTCAGACGCCCTTTTGGATACCGCGATGGACTGGGCACGCGAACGCGGGATGGACCACATCGAGGGTCCGCTCGGCTTCACCGACTTCGACGCGGAAGGTATGCTCGTGGAAGGATTCGACGAACTCGGAACCTCCATCACCTTCTACAACCACCCATACTATATGGAACATCTCGAGGCCCGCGGCTTCGTGAAGAATACCGACTGGGTGGAAAGGAGGATCACGATTCCGGAAGTGCTGCCTGAAAGATATATGAGATTCGCCGAGCTGATTCGCGAAAAGAACAAGCTCCACAGGGTTCAATACACCCGTAGGCAGATCTTCAAGCAGAAAATAGGTCAGAAGTTCTTCGACCTGGTGAACCACACCTACAACGTACTCTACGGCTACTCCCCTCTCTCCCAGAGGCAGATGGACCAGTACGTCAAGCAGTATATGTCACTGCTCGACCTCAACCTCGTCACCTTCATCAACAACGAACAGGACGAAATGGTCGCCTTCGGTGTGATGCTGCCATCAATGTCCGTGGCAATGCAGAAATCCGACGGCAAATTCTTCCCGTTCGGCTGGTGGCATATGCTAAGGGCTCTGGTCTTCAAGAAAACCGACACAGTGGATATGCTCCTCATCGCCGTCCGCGACGACTACAAAGCCAAGGGAGTGCCGGCCCTCATCATCGCCGACCTCTTCCCTCGCGTCCAGAAATACGGCTTCAAATACGCCGAAACCAACCCGGAACTCGAGACCAACAACGCCGTCCAGAACCTCTGGACCAACTTCGAGCATCGCCAGCACCGCAGAAGGAGAATCTACGGAAGGGGGCTGTAGGTTAGTGCTGGGTTAGTGCTGGGTTAGTGCTGGCAGAAGCGCCGAGAGAGCGAGCCGAGAGAGCGAGCCGGAAGAACTCCGGCGAAGCGCTGGCGGGGCGCCGACGGGGCGCCGACGGGGCCGAAAAGCAAAATCGGGGTGAAAAACAGGCCGTTTTTCACCCCGATTTTTACGCCCGACAAAAGCGGGTGAAAAAGGGCCACTTTTTCACCCGCTTTTCCGCGTCCGAATCTATTTTCTTCCGCGTCCGCTGCTATCCTCCCCTGCGTCCGGGCTATCTACACTCGCTCTCGCCGCAGGTGCGCGCCTCGCTTTCGACCTCGAGGGTGGCGTGGGCGATGCCGTTTTCCTTCAGAGCAGCCTTGACTTCTGGGACGATGTGCTCGCCGTCCGCGTAGTTGCCGATCACGATGTGTGCGGTCAGGGCCGTTTCCGTTGTGCTGATCGGCCAGATATGGATGTGATGTACGCCCTTGACTCCATCGACTGCCGTCATTACGCCCTCAATTGCCTCTGCATCAATGCTTTCAGGTATGGCATCGATACTCATCCTGAGGCTCTCGGCGAGCAGTGACCAGGTGGAAATCAGTATGATTCCGGCGATTATGAGGCTGATCACAGGGTCGATTACGGTCCATCCGGTGAACTTGATCACGATTCCGGAGATGACGACTCCGACGCTCACCAGGGTGTCTGCGGCCATATGCAGGAAGGCACCACGGGTGTTGATGTCGTGCTTCTGGTTCTTCATCAGAAGTATGGTCGTGAAGCCGTTGATCAGTATGCCGACTCCGGCAGTCCAGGCGATTGCGCCGCCGTCGACACTGACCGGATTAGCGAACTTTTCGATGCTCTCCCAGACGATGACTCCAACTGCAACGAGGAGGATGACAGCGTTCAGAAGCGAAATAAGTATGCTCGCCTTGCGATAGCCGTAGGTAAAGCGTCCGCGTCCTGCCGTCAGGGCCAGTTTGAACGCCACCAGAGCCAGAATCAGGCTGAAGACGTCGCTCAGATTGTGGCCCGCATCGGACACGAGGCCGACGGATTTGGACCAGGATCCAACTCCCGCCTCGACTGCGACGAAAGCCAGGTTGAGCGCGATGCAGAGTATGTAAATTCCGTTGAGGTTGCTCCCGTCGACGGCGTGACCGTGATTGTGTCCGCCGTGACCGTGACTGTGACCGCCGTGGCTGTTGTTGTGTTCGTGATTGTGTATCATAATGCTCTTTAGTTTTTCAATTATACGTCGTTGTTTGCGTCGGTTCTTTCCCTTCCGACGATACAAAGGTACGGAGGACGACGTGCAACCGAGTTGCAATTTCACTTTTTGAGAATTTTTTTTTGAGATTTCGTTGATTTACGATTTGTGAACTCCTATTCCGTAACTTGCCGGAAAAACTGACAATTATGGGTTTGAATACAGCGTATTATGACAAGGAGATGGAGTGCGAATCCAGGTTTCGCAAGGACGGACCATTCTGGCATTTGTGCACTCCCGGAGAGGTGCAGGAGATAATATTTATAGAGGAAGCGGACTTCAGATATGCGATTACGGCTCTCGGACTCGCGTTGTCGGCACTACGAGAGAATACCGGAGCCACGATGTCATGTGTGGTGATACTCGCATACGCTGTGATGAGCAACCACATCCACCTGATTCTGGCTGGTCCTAAGGAAGCCTGCCTGGCGCTCTTTGAGGAATGGAAACGCCTGCTGAAGAAGTACTTCGCGCGTCAGGGCCGTATACTGTCCTGGCGCAATTTCGAGATCGCGGAACCGATTCAGATTACCGACCTTCGTATGCTCCGCACCGAACTGGCCTACTGCAACCGCAACGGCTTCGTCGAAGGTCTGTGTCCGACTCCGTTCACCTACCCCTGGGGCAGCGGCCAATACTATTTTTCTATGCCTCAGGCCGCTGGGATGCCGTTTAATGAGCTCCCATATAATGTCAAAAGAAGTATGCTGCAATCCAGAGCTCAGACATTACCCAAAGAGTACAAAGCAATTGAGGGTATGCTGGATCCTCGCTCATTCTGTCAATTTGATAAAGGAATGGCTTATTTCTCTAACGGGTACTTCTATTTCTCGGATATTACAAGAAATATGGAGGCCTTCAGCGAAAGTGCCAAACGCCTGAAGGACAGGGTTTTCCTGACTGATTCCGAGCTGTATGTCGCATTGTTGCAACTCTGCAAACGTAATTTTGGAGTCAATAGTCCAAAGGAGTTGGATCCGAATTCAAAACTGGAAACAGCTAAGTTGCTGCATACGACATATAACGCGACAAACGGGCAAATATGCAGACTGCTGCACCTTCAGAAGGCCATTGTGGATCAGTTATTTCCGCAAAAAACAAGAAAAAGGTGAATTTCGGGTGCAAAACAGGCTCTTTTTCACCCGCTTGTAAGTGCTAACTGAAAATTGAACAGTCGCGCTAATTGAAAATTGAACAGTTGACATCACGAAGGTTCGGCAGTATTTGCCACCTCAAGAAGTGTATGTTTAACTTTCGGGTGCTATCCCAAAACACCCGACAAAATGATCGATTGCGTGAAAAGAAACGAGATTTTCAGTGCTTTCAAGCACGGGCTGTCGAACAGCGAGATCGCTCGACTAGCCGATTGCAGCCGCACCAAAGTGGTCGGACTGCGAAAGCTCTATGATGCGACTCTGGATGACAAGGAGAATCCAGAGGCACTTCAGGACTTAATTCTAACCAAGCCTACCTACAAGCCCAGAGAAAAGGTCTATCATGTCCTCTCTGATGAGATGAGAAAACTCATTGACGAGGAACTTGAGAAGAATGCCAAGAAGACAGCTCTGGGTCAGCGTAAGCAGCTGAAGAAGGTTCAGGACATCCACAATGACCTCTGCAAGGCAGGATATCAGGTCAGCTACAGTACCGTCACGAAATATGTGCGTGATAGGAAGGCTGAACTGGATAGCGCAACCAGGGAATGCTTCATCAAGCAGAAATATGTACCTGGTCAACGCCTCGAATATGATTGGGGTGAGGTGAAAATCTTCATCAAGGGTGAACTGAAGTCATTCAACATGGCAGCCGTCGCATTCTGCAGCAATGGCAGGTGGGCTCGACTGTTCACTCGTCAGGACAAACAGGCCATGATGGAAGCACACGTCGAATGCTTCCACTATTTCGGGCGCGTCCCAGAGGAGATGGTATATGATAACATGAGGACGGCTGTAAAGAGTTTTGTCGGCGAGAAGAAGCCGACCACTGAGCTCATGCAGCTTGAAGCATACTACGGATTCAGGCATATGTTCTGCAACGCCAGGTCGGGTAACGAGAAGGGGCATGTCGAGAAGTCCGTGGAAGTGATCCGCAGGCTCGCCTTTGCATACAGGGACCACTTCGACTCGCTGGATGAAGCGAATGAGTATCTGATCGGTGTATGCGAAGATGAAAACAAGAAGATTTGGGATAGGGTTCAGGAAGAACTGGATGCAATGAGACCTGCATCGCCGGTGCCGATGACATGTTTCGAGGCATATCACAGGAATGTGGACAAGGAGTCCGTCATAAGCGTGGAATCCAACAAGTACTCTGTGCCGTCGGACTATGTCGGGAAAAGTGTCTGGGTCAAAAAGTACAGCGATACGATAGTAGTCTTCGACACCGACTCCAAGGATAAGATGGAGATTGCCAGACATCAGAGGATACACGGTTCAGACCAGTGGCAGCTCGACCTGCAGCATTATCTCAAGGTGCTTAGGTACAAGCCGGGCGCAGTCAGGAACTCCATGGCCTTGAGGCAATCTCCTGCCGAGCTGCAGGAACTCTTCGACAGGTACTTCAAGGATACACCGAAGCAGTTCATAGACCTGCTGCTCTGGGCCAGGGACAACAACCACACATTCCAGGACCTCTGTTCATCAGTCCAGGTCGCAAGGATGAAAGGCATACGCGACATCAACGTGGACAGTCTCAAATCAGTACTTGCAGACTGCCAGAAGATGGTGGAGGTGATTCAGATGCCATGGACGCAGACGATAGAAAGCGGTTCTACTCAGAACTTCGCGACTTTGCGCAGACTCTTCAACACAAACACACAGAAACAGTCATAGACAATGGAAACAACATCATACAAAGATTCAATCATAGAGAGCAGCAGGTCTCTCAAACTCGGCGGCATCAAGGGCTGCCTCGACATGCTCCTATCGGATGCAGTAAACGAAAAATGGTCCTACGACCGCTTCCTTTCCGAAGCTTTGGCAAAGGAGTGCGAGCATAGGGAGGAGCTCAAGATAAAGGGGCTCATAAAGAAGGCCAACTTCAATCCCATGAAGTATCTCGAAGATCTTGACCGCACAGAACTGCCGAAGGACATGGCAATCGCCCTTCCTGAACTGGAAACGCTGGACTTCATCAAGACCGGCCAGAATGTGATCATGTATGGCAATCCTGGCACTGGCAAGTCCCATTGCGCCATCGGTCTTGGCGTAAAGGCATGCCTCGCAGGCTACAGCGTCCTCTTTGCGTCAGTCCCGAGGATGCTTGTGGAGATAAAGGAGAGCGAATCGAAAAGAAAGCTGTCTCGTCTCCAGAAGAAGTTCGAGAAGTATGACCTCGCCATCCTGGATGAATGCGGTTACAAGTCACTTGACAAGGTCGCTGCAGAACACCTGTTCAACCACATATCATTGAGGGCTGGCATGAAGTCTACCATCATCACGACCAATCTCGGTTTTGACAGATGGGACGAGATCTTCACTGACAAGATAATTGCCGCCGCCATCGTTGACAGACTCACATTCAAGTCATTCATAATTGATATGAACGGCCCATCATACCGTCTGAAGGCTACGGAACAGTGGATCAACGAAAGGAAGAACACGGACAAGAGACACAAATAGGCATAAGCGCCGAGTCTTGGGAGCGGGCGCAGCCCGCTCCCTTGATTACTACCTCATGCTTTTACAACCGTATCATCGGGCACTTTCGGAAGACTGGAAATCGCATCCAGTTTGAC
>DCHT01000057.1:0-15811 GCA_002314885.1 Bacteroidales bacterium UBA1745
TACCATTTCGCCACCCGCGCAGGATAGGAATGCAAAGATATGAATTCTTTTCTAAACTGCAAAAACTATATCTCGACTGTATAGCAATATGTCGTTTCCCAATTCCGCAGGCGGAAAGTGATTTCCGTGCGGGAGAAATCGATGGTGACATCGATGTCCTCCAAATCTTCGCGGGACCAGTCAAAACCGCTGGAAACTATATATTGGCCCAGGGCGAAGCGACGAAGGACATCTCCGTCATCTACGATTGAAAGAGCTAGGGAGGGGCTTTTCTGCCTCGGAAGGCAGACATAGCAGTCCCCTTTTGAATCCGGCTGGAGACTGACCTTGAACACGCCGTCTTCAGGCTGGCCTGAAAGGGAGTATCCGCAGACATCCCCGTCGATTCCTATAGCGAAAGGGCAAGGGGTACCGTCTGAGAGCATATGTATGTTAATCTTGCTGTAGCTTTTGTGGAGTATGACGGTATCCCTTACCACGTCGCAGGATGTGTCGAACTCGCTGCTGTGGAGCCAAAGTTCGGGGAAGCCGGCACCGGGATCGACCACGAAGCCTCGCTCCGGATCGAATTCGGCCCCGATGTAGGCATTGACACAGATTCCCCGTCTCGGCACCTTGACAGTGTAGTCCGACACAAATGAATTCACCTCATCGCTGTAAAGAAAGCCGTCCGCCGACAGCACATCCAGTCCCACGGACTCGAACTTAGCGCTGTCAAGCTCAGAAAAATCCACAATAAGGTAGCAGGGGCACTCTTCCCTGTTCTCCTTGATGCAGGAAATCCCCAGGAGTGACAAAAGGCCCAGCAATACGACGGACGGCAGTGACTTCATAGCAATATCTGTTTTAGATGGTCACCGTATCGATTGGAGAAAGAGTCCAATCCTTGACGGTGATGGTAAACGTAGCCGCGTCGATGTCAATGGTCTCATCCGGAGTCTTGGCACCGATGCGAGTGATCTTGAGGCCGGTGATCTGGTAATGGGTGTTGGCCACGACCTGATTGATAGTGACAGGGTAATACCAAGTCTCCGTACCGAGAGTCACTTCCACTACGAGCCTCGTCTTGCGAGGGCTCCAAGTATCCGCCGTCGAATCATCTGAATTGTTCGGATAGCAATAGAAGAACCTGTTGGCGGAATAACTGGATCCGTTGGCGATGGTCTGGCTCATTGAATCATAGAGCAGCGCCGGGCATTCTGTGTTGTAGAGCTTCATCTTATTGTACCACACGGCTGAGGCGTATGCATTATCGATCTTCCTTTCGCCGACCACGTTGATGAGATAAATGCCCTTGACGGTCAAGGTCAGGTCCTTGTACTGGTCCAATTCGATCGCGTTCTCGATAGTGCCGATGCTGATCTTTGAAAGGAGTCTGGTCACCTCGACCGTCACATCCGCATTTCCTGTCAGGTTTATGGTCTGGGTTCCGAACATCTGGACTGAAGATGTGGTATTCTCCGAAAGCTGCAGGACGTAGTCCTTCAGGGTCTCGAAAGTGACTGTCTGAGAAATCTTGGCGCTGTTGGTGAGCACGGCCACGGTCTTGGCTCCGCGGGTTACCTTGACGGTCTGACTGGCGTCCGTGCCGTATGAGCCGGCCTCGAGGGTGCCGTTGTCACGGAACACGAAGACCTGGTACTGGTTCACGGTCGCATCGTTGCCAGTGGTGGCCTTGGTCTTTACGAGAGGTACCGAAACCTCGAGATTGAAGAGTTCGGATGAATCTGCCACCGGAGCGGGCTCCGGTCCGATCTTCTGCGTGCAGGCGCCGACTGTCAGCACCGCAGCAATTGCCATAAAAAGCTTTCTGTTCATTGGATTAGTTTTAATAAAGTGAATATTTCCGGGTCCAGGTTTGCCCTATGGACCATCGATTGATCTATTTCCACGCTCTTCTGATAGGCATCCAATGCCTCCTTGTAATGTTCCAGACGAGAGAGAGCCACAGCGGAGAGGTAGAGTACACGCGCATCTCCCTGGTCCAGTTCCGCAAGTATTTCCAGCGCGCTGTGATTGTAGGACATCGCCACCAGTGCAAGTGCTGCGTTATAGTCCCTGTAAGGCCTCAGCAGTTCCACTGCCCTCTTGTAATCCAGGTCCCGAAGAGCCTCGACGCCAGCCATATAGGACGTGTCAAGTTCGACCGTATGTATGGTATCCTTGATCATACCCACCCTATGAGTGTAGAACTCCAACTGGACCGTTCTCAGACGAGGATAAAGCTTTTCTCGCAGGTAGCGGTAGGAAGGATTCCTCGACAGCAGTACCTCCTTTGCATCAAGGTCCTTTACGGGGCCTCTCAGTATGCGTCCGATGGCGGCTTTTTCTGCATCTGAAAGCGTCTGGTCGGAAGTCACGAGCTTCTCCAGCAAGCCCCAATTCTCCGGGATGGACCGGTCCAGGAACGGAATCTTATGACGCTCGCGCATATTCTGCGAATCCAGGGTAATTGTCCTATTCCTCTCCAGATAGCGGACCATCGAATGAGCCCTGTCCTTTGCCAGAGAGGCGTTCTTCCTGAGATTGCCCTCCGGGGAGCAGGATGCCGTCACAATTACCGAATCAAGCTCGTACTCCTCGTTTGAGGATATCTCATCGACACTGCGCAGAATGCGTCTGAGTTCCGAGGCATTGCAGCCGAGAGAGGTATCGATGTCGGAGCGACCTTGGGCGAAATCTATTAGGGCCAGGGTGCGGTCGTATGCGTTCCTGCTGATGACCTTGGTCATATAACGGACCGTAGGATCCGTCAGGCTGGACAGGGAACTCACATAGAAGACAAGGTCCTCCGGAGACTGCATATCGCAGAGTTTCTGGCCATAATCATATACGGAGCCATCCAGCGAGATGATGATCTTCTTCAGCCCGGGGCGAGAATTCACCTCCTGCACATACCTATATATAACTGTACCGTCGGGGCTGTTGATGACAGTGTCCAACCTTATGCCTTCCGCGAGAATAGGATCCTTGACATAACGCGAATACATCTTGTCCTTGTTCCGTATCCTGCGGTCGTTGCGGCGCATCAGGTAGCGGCTGGTGTAGTGTTCCAGAGCCTGCCTCTGGGTCACGCCGAAAAGGTCCTCCGCAAGGGGCTCCGAGATGATGGTCGTATCGTTCCTCATCGCGTAAGTCTGAGGGAAGTTGCGCTGAAGGAAGATCTCCAGCTGACCGAGCCACACCAGGTCCGCAGTGTCGCTGACAATCGATGCCAGAAAGGCCTGATAGCGCTGATAGCCCCTAAGCTGAGCATCGCGGTACCTGCGGCCGGTGATGAAGACCGGGTCAAGAGCAACGCTGTCCTGCAGCATCTTCATAGTCGGATGGAAACGCAGCTGCCAGCGGGACTCCAGGAGTTCCGACGGCACGCTTATGTCGAATTCCAGCGACACACGTCCGAGACGTTCCGCGACGTGACGGAAGCGGGCCGTGATCTTCGAGGCCACTATCACATCCGTAGCCACCATTTCCCCCGTCTCCTCATCGCGTATGGCATTCATAATAAGAGGTCCGTCCGACTTCGTACTGTCAGTGACGACCTTGTTCATTATCTCCTCCCTCTTCTCCTCAAGTTCCTTGTCGGAAGGCAGCGAGAGTTGAGGGCTGGAGGATGAAACGGCCTTCGAGGCCCGGTGTGCAGAGGAGCACCCGGCCATTACGACAAGGAAGATGAAGAAGAATATGAAGGTTCTGAAGCGCATTGCCTGTCAGAATACGTATGTGAGTGAAATCATAAGGTCATTGGGCAGTATGAAGGCTTTTGAGCCAGTCTCGAGCGTCATTCCGCACTTCGGGCAAGCATAGACCGAATACCATTTGTAACCGCCCCAAAGGCCTATACCGAACTCGAGGTTCAAGTTTGGGTGCAGCATATAGCTGTAGCCAGCCGTGAGACCGAAGCCGACCTTGTCGCCTTCCTCGGTTTCCTGGGAGAGGATGCCGCCGAAATTGTACTCCTGATATTGGGCCTTGCCGGCCAGCCACCATCCGGAGAAGATGTGCCAGGGCCACCATCGGACTCCCGCATACCAGGTCTGATGACGCTGCTGGAACTGGCTCTCACCATTTTTGAAGGTGAAGGGATTGTACTTGACTCCCACATCCACGCTCCAATGCTGAGCCGGAGCGTATGTGACTTCAGCGTTGAGGGTCCCCAGATCGGCATAGCCGAGAAGGTTAGTCGAGACGGCCCATTGCTGGGCCGAGCCCGACTGGCAGACCATCAATGCAAGAAGGAAAGTGATTGTGGGATATAAAGCTCGCATTGCCCCGCCTAATTATATCTGTTGAACACCTGTTCGATGACCTTCTTTCTGGAAGGATAGAGCGACACCAGACGGTCTTTGAGAGTCGCTCTGGTCGTCACGTCTTCCTGGAGAGCCGCTGCGATTTCCGAAGCTGTCAGGCCTCGTTCGTCCAGATAGCGGAAGATCTGAGGGTGGAACCAATAGGAGGTGCCGAATGCCGGAGTGGTGCCGCCATAGCGCTGCTGATAGATCTTCGCCTCAAGATAATAGGCCCACATTTCGCCGACCTCGCATACACCGGCCTTTTCCACACTGCCGTCACCATAGCAGCTGCCGCTCTTTATGAATGATTCGAGTATATAGAAGATATAGTCGTCCCAGTAAGACTTACCGACGCTCGCAAAATGACTCGTGTGCGCCATCTCGTGTATGGTCGTCGCGTATATGTCCGCGTATGCCGAACTGGCAGCGGTGCCGATGGTAATGTCAGGGGCAAAGATGGTCACGAGGCCGGCCCAGTAACCGAGCAGATTCGCTATCTTGACCTGATCCACGACAGTGCCGTGATGCATCATTATTGTAGAGCTTGGCTCCAGTTTGTTGAATATCCAGATGCGTATGTCGGATGGCGGCTCGGGCAGGTTCAGGTCATCCTCAGCGATGCGGTTCAGATAGTCATACGCGGCGTTGTTGACCACCGAGCGGGTCCACAGTTTGGTTTCGGAATCGCGGGTCACGGTTACGCTGACTCCTGACGGGTCAGAGGTACCCAGGGTCGAAACGGAAGCGGGAACCAGGATGAAATTGAAGCCGATGGAGAAGTCCTTCTCATTCTTGAACAGCAGTCTGTAATGCACCTCCGAACTGAAGGATTTGGACATAGAATAGTAGCCGTCGCGATCAGTCTTGGCTATATCGAACTTGATGAAGGAATTGCAGACTACGCTTATGCCGGAGACGCCCACCGGCTTGCCTCCGTTGGCCTTTGGGTCTACTATGGTGATGCGCCCGGAAGGTACGCCTGAAACCACCTCGTCCGCCTTCGTGGCCGGGATGAGGTCCTCGTTGCCGGTCAACTTGTAGGACATCCTTTCCACTTCGTCCCAGTCCACGCCGTCGGCCCTGGTTCCCCCGGAAATCTCAGAGAGGAAGCACTCGTCAATTATCTCATATCTGATGGCTGGGAATGCGAAATCCTTGTCCACGACGGTATATTGCCAGGTTATGTTTTCCTCCGCCACGGTCGAGTCGTGATACCAGTCTCCCTCCTTCACTATGGCATAGTCCAGCGGGTGATCTACCAGTTCGAGTCCCAGTTTCTCAAGGGCCCTGTACTCATTCTGATCGGCCGGGAGGAAACGCACGTAGAGGCAGTTTGTCTGCACCGGCTCACGGGACTTGGTCGGATAGAGAGCCTCGTATGCCGTCTGGATATTGATAGTCTTGTAGGGGTTCTCAAGTTTCCCTCCGAGCACTATCTGGTCGTGAGTCAGTCCGCGGCCATATTCGAAGTCCACGGAATCGTAGGGATTGTCCGGCCCCACTTTGGAGCAGGAGAACAATGTCAACGCGGTCACCGCCGCACAGAGATACCTTTTCATAGCGTAGAATTTTGAGTTGATGCAAAAGTATCCTACGCCAAGCGTGTACGCTACTTGAACACGGATAAAAAATAAAATCGCCCTCCCAGGCTACTGAGAGGGCGATCAGATATCCGAAATTCCGCGATTTATGCGGCAAATATCATCTAAACGGCTGGTTTACAGCCAGATGCGCGACACGCTTCTAGAAAACGGTGATGGTCTTCTGCTCGATTTCGGAGAGCAGGTTGTTGGCCATACGGCTGACACCGAAGCGGAAGAGGTTCTTGTTGAGCCATTCCTTTCCGAGCACGGTAGCCACGATGGAATAGTAGGAAGCGGCGTCCGCAGCAGTGGACATACCGCCGGCAGGCTTGAAGCCGATCTTGATGCCGGTCATCTTGTAGAAGGTAGCGATGCACTCGCACATTACGTATGCTGCCATAGGAGTTGCATTCACGTCAACCTTGCCAGTGGAGGTCTTGATGAAATCAGCACCGGACTCCATTGCGAGGAATGAAGCGTTGGCGATGTTCTCAGGGGTAACGAGGAGACCGGTCTCGAGGATGACCTTGAGTGTGACGGTCCTGTTCTGCTTTGCGGCAGCTGCATCGATCACCTTGCGGACTGCGAGGATTTCCTCGGAGGCGCGCTCGTGGTCACCTTCCATAAATGCGTTGAGTGCAAGCACGATGTCAACCTCGTCTGCGCCCTGCTCAACGGCGAGTTCACACTCCCTGAGCTTTACCTCGAGGAAGCTCTGAGATGATGGGAAGCAGGCGGAAACGACAGTGATGTGCACGTCGTCTGCAGTCTTCACGGCCTTGATGGTCTTCGCAAAGTTGGAATAGACGCAGATAGATGCAGGATTAGGGTAAGTTGGGTAAGTGTCGTGGAAGGCGTTTACCTTCTCCACGAGCTTGGTCACCGACTTGTCGGTATCCTGGGTCTTGAGCGTGGTCAGATCCATCATTGAGAAGCAGTCCTTGAGGACCTGCTCATTGAGGAAATTGTCCCTGCTTTCGGCGAGAATTGCAAGAGACCTGTTGATCTCTTCGGCATCCGGAGTGTATCCGTATTTCTTCAAGTAGTCAATCATAATATATGGTTATCCTTTAATTTGTATTTCAAATCCTTCCTCAATCAACGGGGCGACCATAGTGCGCATCTGCTCGACTGAGTATTTCACGAGGCCCTTCTGAGGGGTTTCCCGATCAAGTGTGTATATCATTATCTGTCTTGGCTTCAACTGCCTGACTATATCCATCCAGCGACCTGCAATGTCCGCAGTGTCGAACTCATCGGATGCGAGGAACATCGTCTGCAGGACGAAGTTTCCCTGGAATTTGGCCATTCCGTCCAGGACTGTTTCCAGTTCCCAGTCGCACTGAGGCTTGTTGATGAGGTCTGCACCTTCACGGCTGACCGCATCCAGCTTCAGAATCGGGTTGTCCACCTTCCTGAGAGCCTCGACGACCTTTTCCCTGCCCAGCATAGTGGCATTGCTCAGCACGGAGACTACTGCTTTCGGACAGAGGCGGTCCCTGAGGGCGATGGTCCTGTCGATGATGGCAGGAAAATCGGGATTCAAGGTAGGCTCACCATTTCCGGAGAAAGTAATCGAATCTATTGAGATTCCCTCTTCGGCACATTGGAGGAGTTTCGCCTCCAATGCCTTGGCAACCTGGTCCGCATCCGGGAGTTCCGGGGTGCATCGGCCGTCCGCGTTCCATCCACATTCGCAGTAGATGCAGTCAAAGTTACATAATTTTCCATTAGGAGGCAACAGGTTGACTCCCAGGGAGGAACCCAGGCGGCGGCTCCTGATCGGACCGAATACTATGTCAGAAAATCTCAGCATTACCTATCAAATTTTCCAAAGTCCGTTATCTCATCATCCAAGATGAGCTTTTCACCCTCAATCGCTACGACGCTGTCCACAACAGAAGACAGACTGTCCACTACGGCCAGGCTATCTATACGAGCTAGGCTGTCAAGCCTTGCAAGCGAGTCCACCACAGCGAGGCTGTCGAGGGACAGCGTGTCCTTCAGCACGATCTCAATGCAAGGGCCGTGGAAGAGGGTGTCGAAGCCGGATGCAGGGTCGAACAGCCACTCGTGTCCACCGATTGAGTCCACATAGAAGACAATGCCTCCGAAGTCTATCCTGTTGGTAGGATTGCGCATACCGGCCAGGTAGAACATCTTCTCCGGGAAGTAGTTTACGGTGTCAATGTCCAGAGAACCTATTGCGTCGTATCTGTTCTTGAGGTCCTGGAGCTTGCTCTGACGGGCCTTCAGTATGTCGGCGCTCTTCTTCAGTATCCTGGAATATCTGTCCGGGTCCTTTATGTATTTCTCCACGCTGCGACGGTAATCCGCCTCATTGCAGCCGTATTTCTCAAGTATGGGACGATATACGAAACTGGTGTCGGCCATCCTCGAATAAGTCAGATGGCTGTTGATCCACTGGTCCCTGAGGAGCATCTCCGCATAGATCTTCGCGAGCTTGGAGCGAGGAATGACCTTGCCGCGCTCAGAGGAGCACGACACGGCCACAGCCAGGACTGCAAGCACGATGACCAATATGCGAAGACCTTTCTTCATTTACCTGAGGGTTGCGCCCCACTCGTTGGTGAAGGTTGCCAGGAGTTTGGACATAATCCTGTCCACATCCGCATCCGTGAGGGTCTTCTCAGGATCCTGGAGCACGAAGCTCATAGCGTACTGCTTCTTGCCTGCAGGGATCTTGTCGCCGCGATAAACGTCGAAGAGGCCCACGTTCTTGATGAGTTTCTTGCCCACCTTGAGGGCGCTCTTGCGGAGGTCCGCATAAGTCACGCTCTCGTCGAGGAGGAGGGCGAGGTCACGCCTTACCTCAGGGAACTTAGGCAGTTCCTTGTATTTGATCTTGTCCCTCTTGATGAGTTCGAAGAGCACCTGCCAGTTGATCTCGGCGGCGAATACAGGCTGCTTGATGCCGAAGCGCTTGAGGACTGCAGGAGCCACGGTTCCCATAGTCGCAAGACGCTTGCCGCGGCCAGGGAGGCTGTATGCGACGCCCTCTGAGAAGAAGTCTGCAGGAGCAGCCTCAGCCTCGAGGGAGTAGATATCTGCACCGAAACGACGGAGAAGGAGCTCCATATAGCCCTTGAGCTGATAGTAGCTGCCCTTCTGCGCCTCAATCCTCCAGGACTTCTCGCTTGAGCCTGTCATAAAGAGGGCGAAGCACTGATGCTCCTCGTAGCAGGCAATGGTCTTGCCGTCGGTCTCAGGATCGAAGGCATATACTGAGCCGTACTCGAAGGTACGCATAGTGTTGATCTGGTGATTAATATTGTAAGCGACCACCTCGAGTCCTCCGAAGAGGAGGGTCTGACGCATCACATTCAGGTCTGAGCTGAGAGGATTGACTATCCTCACGCACTTTGCCTCAGGCCAGGTGCTGCTCTTAGCGTAGTAGTCACCCTTGGTCAGGGAGTTGTTCATAGTCTCCACGAAGCCGTTGGCAGCGAGGAAGTCGGAGATGGCGTTGCGCACGGCCTCCGGTTCAGGCTTTGCCGTAGGATTCACGGAAATCTTCATACTGCGTGGGAGTTCCACGTTGTTGTATCCATAGATTCGCAGGATTTCCTCGACCACGTCGCACTCGCGATATACGTCGATCATATATGACGGAGCCTCTACCTTTGCAGTCGCAGGGTTGCCCTGTGCGTCGTAGGTTCTCTCCACGAAGTTATAGTTCAGATATACGAGGATGTCCTCGATGGTCTTCCAACCAATCTTCTTGCCGATGAAGTTCTCGATGCGTGCATAGTCGAGTTCGATCTCCTTGCGCTTGATCTCTTCAGGATAGAACTTCTGCATCTTACCTACGACCTTGCCGCCTGCAAGCTCCTGGATGAGGAGAGCGGCGCGCTTTGCAGCCCACTCGGTCACGAGAGGGTCGCAGCCACGCTCGTAACGGAAGGAAGCGTCAGTCTTGAGGCCGTGCCTCTTGGAAGACTTGCGGATGGAAACAGGATTGAAGTATGCGCCCTCGAGGAATACATCCACGGTGCTGTCGGTCACACCTGACTCCTCACCGCCGAATACGCCTGCGAGGCACATTGACTTCTCGGTGTTCGCAATCATAAGGTCGTTTGCGCTGAGAGTGCGCTCTACTCCGTCGAGGGTGACGAACTTCTCTCCCTCAACTGCCTTGCGGACAACCACCTTGCCACCGATGATCTTGGATGCATCGAATGCGTGGAGCGGCTGACCAACCTCCATCAGAACGAAATTCGTGATGTCGACTACGTTGTTAATAGGACGGAGACCGATGCTCAGGAGCTTCTTCTGGAGCCACTCAGGTGACGGAGCCACCTTCACGCCCTTGATGGTAGTACCAGTATAGCGAGGCGCTGCCTCAGGAGCGAGCACGGTGAGAGGAATGGCTTCTCCCTCACCCTCTGCGAAAGCACTTACATCAGGGATGTTGAGTTCGCAAGGGATGTTGTTCAGACGGAGATATGCATAGAGGTCACGGGCCACGCCGATGTGAGAAGCGGCGTCCACACGGTTTGCAGTGAGGCCGATTTCAATCACGGCGTTGGTCTCGAGATGGAGATATTCCTTTGCCGGAGTGCCAGGAACAGCGGCGGGGTCAAGGACCATAATGCCGTCGTGGCTGTTACCGATTCCGAGTTCGTCCTCAGCGCAGATCATACCGTTGGACTCGACGCCGCGGATCTTGGACTTCTTGATCTTGAAATCCTCTCCGAGGACGGTTCCGATGGTTGCAAGGAGCACCTTCTGGCCTGCTGCCACGTTAGGAGCACCGCAGACAACCTGGAGGAGCTCCGGGGCACCGGTATTGAGCTGAGTGATATGAAGGTGGTCTGAGTCAGGATGCTCAACGCACTCCACAACCTCTGCCACGATTACACCTGCAAGACCTCCGGGGATAGCCTCTACCTGCTCGAGGGAATCGACCTCGAGGCCGATGGAAGTCAGGGCCTCAGCAACCTGCTCCGGAGTAAGATCACACTGAAGGTAGTCCTTCAGCCAGTTGTACGAAATAGTCATATATGCTTAGTTTATTTATTTTTCCAAATCTTCAAAAGTGAACAGGGACTCGACGAATTCCTTCTTGTCGAACACCTTGAGGTCATCAATGCCCTCGCCTATGCCCAGGAACTTGATCGGAATGCGGAACTGGTCCACGATGCCGATTACCACGCCGCCCTTGGCAGAGCCGTCGAGCTTGGTGACGGCCAGAGCCGTGAGGTCAGTGGCGCGCATAAACTCCTTGGCCTGCTGATAGGCATTCTGGCCAGTGGAGCCGTCGAGCACCAGAAGCACTTCGTGAGGAGCGTCGGGAACGACCTTCTTCATCACATTGCGTATCTTGGTGAGCTCGTTCATCAGGTCCACACGGTTGTGGAGACGGCCGGCGGTGTCTATGAGCACAACGTCTGCATCTTTTGCGACAGCTGACTTTACGGTGTCAAATGCGACGGAAGCAGGGTCAGAACCCATCTGCTGCTTCACGATGTCCACGCCTGCCCTCTCTGCCCAGATTGTGAGCTGATCGACAGCCGCAGCCCTGAAAGTATCGGCAGCGCCGAGGACGACCTTCTTGCCCTGTCCCTTGAGCTGGGCAGCGAGCTTGCCTATAGTTGTGGTCTTGCCGACTCCGTTGACGCCTACGACCATAATGACGTATGGCTTCTTGCTGAAGTCGAACACAGGAGCCTGCTCCTCGGCCTCCGCATCAAGATTGAGCAGGGCGCCTATCTCCTCGCGGAGCATCACGAGCAGTTCCTCCCTGGAGACATAACGGTCACGCTCCACACGGTCCTCGAGGTTCTCGATCACCTTGAGAGTGGTGTCGACTCCCATATCGGATGCGATGAGAGCCTCCTCGATGGCATCCAGGAGATCGTCATCGACTCTTGTACGGCCGACGATTGCCCTTGAAATCCTCTCGAATAAGCCTCTTTTGGTCTTCTCTGTTCCTTTATCGAATATTCCCATTCTCTGTCTTCTTATACTCAAATATACCTTAAGGTATAATCCGAGCAAAGATACGAAAAAGAGGTGGTAAATAAAACACAAAAAAAGAAGCCGTCTGAGTACCAGACGGCTTCTTTCTCTCTATAACAGGAGTTGGTTTACTTCTTTGCGAAGAAGTCCTTTACCTTGTCAGCCTCGACAAGTTCCTCCTTGAAGCAATATGCACCGGTCTTTGGAGACTTCTCCATACGGATGCACTTTACCATGCTCTTGGCGCCACTCTTGGCGCTGAAGGTTGCGACCGCTTTCTTTGCCATAAATCTATCCTCCTAATTATTTGATCTCGCGATGAAGGGTGACCTTGTTGAGGTATGGATTGTATTTCATACGCTCAAGACGCTGAGTCGTGTTCTTTTTGTTCTTGGTAGTGATGTACCTGGAGATTCCTGGTACGCCGCTTTCCCTCTGCTCTGTGCATTCGAGGATGACCTGCACCCTGTTACCTTTTGCTTTCTTTGCCATAATACGTAAAATTAAACAAGGTTAATGTATCCTTTCTTCTGAGCTTCCTTGATGCAAGCGTCGAGACCGTTCTTCTCGATAGTTCTCATTCCCTTGCAAGTGACCTTCAGAGTGATGAACCTCTGCTCTTCTTCTGACCAGAATTTCTTGGTCTTGAGGTTCAGGTCAAAAACGCGCTTGGTGCGCAGCTTAGAGTGAGCGACATTGTTGCCGATCATTCTCTTTCTTCCTGTGATTTGACAAACCTTTGCCATTGTATGTAACTTTTTAATTGATTCGTATTTAGGGGGCTGCAAATATAGATTAAAAAATCCAAGCTTGCAAACAAACTACACAAATTTGCAGATGCGTCCCCATCTTATCTTTCCGTTGCTGCTGTCTGTGGAGAGCCATATCAGACGAGGTTTTCCGACTATGTGGTCCTCGGGAACGAATCCCCAGTACCTCGAATCGAGGGAATTATGTCTGTTGTCTCCCATCATCCAGTAGTAATCCTGCTTGAAAGTATAGCTCTGAGTCTCTTCCCCGTTGATGAAGATCTTTCCGTCCTTTACGTCCAGCGAATTTCCCTCGTAAGAGGTAATAAGCCTTGTGTAGAGCGGAAGGTTCTCCGCATTGAGCTCAACTGTTGCGCCCTTTTCCGGGATCCAGATCGGTCCGTAGTAGTCTCTTGTCCATCCTGTGTTCTCCGTGAACGGGAAGAGCATCAGGTAGGAATCAGGATAGTCCGGCGGATAGGAATCCAGATTCGGAGTCACGCTGACCACTGCTGGTACCTTTTTCAGCTGCTCTGCCATAGAGGCTGTGAGCGGAAGAGCCGGGTACATAGAGTTCGCTGCGTCGTAGTAGGTTCCCTCCGGATTGATGCCGTACTTGCCGAGGCCTTCGAGCACTTTCGGATTGAGCCTTCCACCTGAGGTGAGCACCGTGTAGTCCATCTGGATGCCTTCATAGCTTTCCTGCTGGACTCCGTTGACATAGACAAGCCCGTCTATGACCTGGAGGGTGTCGCCTGCAACCGCTACGCATCTCTTGACGTAGTGGTCCTTCTTGTCCATAGGGTGGACCTTCACAGGGCCGTAGCCCAGGATGGTTGCCTCCCTTCCCATCCTTCTGCAGAGGCTGTAATAATCCTCGGCAGGGAATCGGGTGAGAACCGTATCTCCGTTCGGGAACCCGAAGACCACATAGTCGTCTCTCTCAACCTTGCCGAAGCCCTTGAGCCTGCGGTACTTGTTCTGGATGAGGGTGGAATAGGAATTCCTGCCACCGAGCCAGACGTTGTGAGTGAGAGGGACCGTCAGTGGAGTCTGCGGTACTCTTGGTCCGTAAGCGAGCTTGCTGACAAAGAGTCTGTCACCCGTGTAGAGTGAGCTCTCCATTGAGGAAGAAGGTATCTTGAAGGACTGGAGGAAGAAGGTGTTGAGGAAAGTCACTACGATGAGGGCAAAGACAATGGCGTCGAGCCATTCCCAAGCCGCATTCAGCTTCTGTCCCTCCTTGACTCTAGGCTTCCAGAACGTCCAGTTGACCTTCTTTGTTACGGTCAGGTCGAAGACGATTCCGAGACCTATGAGCCACCACCAGCTTCTGAGCCAGATTACCCAACCGGTGTACAGCAGCGCCCAGAAAGCGAAGCGTACCCACTTGTTGTGGTAAATCTCCTTCAAGCTCATAGCTTAACTTATTTTACAGAATTGATGATAGCCTCAAATGCCTGAGGATTGTTCATGGCGAGGTCTGCAAGAACCTTGCGGTTCAGACCAATGTTCTGCTTAGCGATCTTACCCATAAACTGTGAGTAAGTCATACCGTACTGGCGTGCAGCTGCGTTGATACGCTGGATCCAGAGTGCACGGAATGAGCGCTTTTTGTTCTTACGGTCACGGTAAGCGTAGGTAAGACCCTTCTCATAGGTGTTCTTTGCTACCGTCCAAACGTTTTTCCTTGAAAGGAAGTTACCGCGGGTTCTCTTGAGAATTTTCTTGCGGCGTGCCCTTGAGGCAACTGAATTTACACTTCTTGGCATAAATCTTTTCTTTTTATGGATACAGTGTCCTTTTCTACTTTAAGGAGCTTGTCAACTGCATTCCAAATTAAACTTAAATGATAATTGTCGTAATCTTCACAGATTACATGCCCAGCAAAGCTTTGACTCTCTTCTGATCAACTGGCTCTACAGTTGTGAAGTGGTCAAGATTTCTTTTGCGCTTGTTGGTCTTCTTGGTGAGAATGTGGCTGTGATAAGCGTGTTTTCTCTTTACCTTTCCCGTTCCGGTAAGCGCGAAACGCTTTTTGGCACCGGAGATGGTCTTCATCTTTGGCATTTTTTCGAAAAATTTAATGTTAGTAATATATAGTCTGCTCCCGCAGATTACTTTTTCTTCAATGGTGCGATCATCATTATCATCCTCTTGCCCTCGAGCTTAGGCATCTGCTCTGCCCTGCCGTACTCCTCGAGCTCCACGGCGAAGCGGAGAAGAAGCTTCTCACCCTGGTCTGAGTAGACGATCGAGCGTCCCCTGAAGAACACTGACGCCTTGACCTTGGATCCCTCCTGGAGGAATTCCTGGGCGTGCTTGAGCTTGAACTGGAAATCGTGCTCGTCGGTGTTAGGACCGAACCTGATTTCCTTGATCACTATCTTCGCGGAGTTGGCCTTCATTTCCTTGGCCTTCTTCTTCTGCTGATAGAGATACTTCTGATAATCAAGGATCTTGCATACAGGAGGATCAGCCTTGGCGCTGATTTCCACCAGATCAAGATCGAGCTCATCAGCCATCCTCATAGCGGCTGATATGCTGTATACGCCTGGTTCGGTGATGTTCTCTCCGACAAGACGTACCTGAGATGCGGTGATCTCATTGTTGATCCTCAATCCGTCTTCGTCCTTCTTCATACCCGGCTTTGGGGCATTAGGGTTCGGGCGGCCTGCTCCTGCCGGCTTCGGGCGCGGTGCAGATGGTCTGAATGGTGCTGCGATAGTTTTTTCCTCCTATAAAAAGTTGTTAATCAATATGTTGTTTACGCCAACTGTGCCTTCACTTCACCCGATACGAGTGCAGCGAAGTCATCAACTGGCATAGAACCTGCGTCTATACCTCCCTGTCTTCTGACAGAAACGGAACCCTCATTCTCCTCCTTCTCGCCTACGATAACGAGGAATGGTATCCTCTTGAGCTCGCTTTCGCGGATTCTCTTACCGAGCGTCTCGTTCCTATCATCCACGGAAGCGCGAATATCGGAATTATTCAAGACTTCGCAAACTTTTTTCGCATAATCCGTGAATTTTTCGCTCACTGGGACGATATTTACCTGTTCTGGGGTCAGCCAGAGAGGCAATTTTCCTGCAGTATGCTCGAGAAGGACGGCTACGAACCTCTCAAGTGAACCGAACGGAGCACGGTGGATCATAACAGGACGATGCTTCTGTCCGTCGCTGCCCACATACTCGAGGCCGAA
>DCHT01000057.1:15980-29043 GCA_002314885.1 Bacteroidales bacterium UBA1745
GCCTCCTGGATTGCGGCCTCAGCCTTTGCCCAGTTCTCGTCGGAGCCGATGTACTTGGTCTTGTTCTCAGGGTCGCGGAGGGACACCTGTGCCTTGTAGTTCTTGAACTCGAGAGTCTTGAACACATAGAGGATGATGTCGATTACCTTCTCGAACTCTTCCTTGATCTGGTCAGGGCGTACGAAGAGGTGGGCGTCATCCTGGGTGAAGCTGCGCACACGGGTAAGGCCGTGGAGCTCACCGCTCTGCTCGTAACGGTAAACGGTACCGAACTCGGCGAGACGGACTGGCAGATCCTTGTAAGAACGAGGCTTGCTGCGGTAGATCTCGCAGTGGTGAGGGCAGTTCATAGGCTTGAGGAGATATTCCTCACCCTCCTGAGGAGTGGTGATAGGACGGAATGAGTCCTTGCCGTAGTGCTCCCAGTGGCCTGAAGTCACATAGAGTTCCTTGTTACCGATATGAGGGGTGACTACCGGAAGGTAGCCATACTTCTGCTGGATCTTGCGGAGGAAGAGCTCGAGGCGGAAGCGGAGGTCCGCACCCTTAGGAAGCCAGAGAGGAAGTCCCTGTCCGACCTTCTGGGAGAAGGTGAAGAGCTCCATTTCCTTGCCGATCTTGCGGTGGTCACGCTTCTTGGCCTCCTCGAGGAGTACGAGATACTCGTCGAGCATAGTCTTCTTAGGGAAGGTAATACCGTAGATACGGGTGAGCATATGACGGTTCTCGTCGCCTCTCCAATATGCGCCTGCGATAGCGAGGAGCTTCACGGCCTTGATCACGGAAGTGTCCTTGAGGTGAGGTCCGCGGCAGAGGTCGGTGAAGTTGCCGTTCTGGTAGAAGGTGATGGTGCCGTCCTCGAGGTCGCCGATGAGTTCGCACTTGTACTCGTCGCCCTTCTCGGTGAAGTTCTTGAGAGCCTCGGCCTTGCTGACCTCGGTGCGTACGAACTGCTCCTTCTGGCGGGCGAGCTCGATCATCTTGTCCTCGATGGCCTTGAGTTCGGCCTCAACGAGCTGATGGCCGCCGAAATCGACGTCATAGTAGAATCCGTTCTCGATTGCAGGTCCGATACCGAACTTGACGCCCGGATAGAGAGCCTCGAGAGCTTCTGCCATAAGATGTGAGGATGAGTGCCAGAAAACCTTCTTGGCCTCAGGGTCCTCCCACTTGTGGAGCTTGATTGCGGCATCCTCGCTGATTGGGCGGGTGATGTCATATATTGTACCCTTTCCTGTTGCATCGCTGGCCGTTGTGACCGTAGCTGCAAGAATGTCGCCTGCGAGCCTTGGGCTGATGCTCATTGCAATGTCATAGGCAGATACGCCTGCCTCATACTCTCTGACGCTGCCGTCTGGAAATGTGATCTTGATCATAAAAAAATTGTTTTGTGCCCCGACGGCCACAATCCCGCCGTGAGCTGGTTTAACTTTAATAGCCTACAAAGATAGACAGAAAAAACATATCATCGGTATTTTTTTCTACCTTTGTGCTCGCTTATATAATATATAAAGGTATGGACAACTACAGCAAGGACCTCTCGATAGTCATTTCCCTCTTCAACGAGGAGGAATCTCTCCGCGAACTCGTGGCCTGGATCGAGAAGGTTATGGAGGAAAACGGATATAGCTACGAACTCCTTATGATCAACGATGGCAGCACCGACGGCAGCTGGAATGTGATCAAGGAACTCGCAGCAGTCAACGGCAACATACACGGAATCTGCTTCCGCCGCAACTACGGCAAGTCAGCAGCGCTCTACGAAGGCTTCAAGGCCGCCGAGGGACGCGTAGTGGTGACTATGGACGCAGACCTCCAGGACTCCCCTGAGGAGATCCCGGAGATGTACCGTATGGTGACTGAGGACGGCTGGGACATCGTTTCCGGTTGGAAGCAGAACCGCCAGGACAACAAGTTCACCAAGAACATCCCTTCCAAGCTGTACAACTGGACAGCCCGCAAGGTCACCGGCGTGAAGCTCCACGATATGAACTGCGGCCTCAAGGCCTACAAGAACGAGGTGGTGAAGAACGTCGAGGTGTACAGCGAAATGCACCGCTACATCCCATACCTGGCAAAGAACGCCGGCTTCGGCAGGATCACCGAGAAGCCCGTTCATCACCAGAAGCGTAAATACGGCAAGAGCAAGTTCGGAATCGAAAGGTTCGTGAACGGCTTCCTCGACCTGCTCAGCCTCTGGTTCCTGAGCACCTTCGGCAAGAAGCCTATGCATTTCTTCGGCTTCACCGGACTGGTCACCTTCTTCATCGGCTTCGTCTGTGCGATCTGGGTGATCATAGCCAAACTCGTGCACCAGGCCAACGGAGTCAAGTTCCGCCCTGTCACAGACCAGCCTCTGTTCTACCTTGCCCTCGTGGCACTGGTGATAGGCGTACTCCTCTTCCTCGCCGGCTTCATCTGCGAGATGATCTCCCGCAACGGCCAGGAGAGGAACCGCTACAATATCAGGGAACAGTTCTAGCCGATCAGTCCGCGTAGACTATCCGCCTCTGGAGCTTGTCGGTCTGCACCGCCAGATCGGCATCGGAGTACTCTCTCCTGACAATCCAGTTGCCATATCCGTCGTACTCGTAAGTGTACCAGCGCTCAGGAGCGTCAATCAATGACTCGTTATAGTAGATTTCGAAGAACGAGGTCATTATCGCATTGACTGCGTGCACTGGGAGGCCGTCCTTGTCATACTCCACGGTCACATCGATCTCGTCGCCGACTATCCTGGTAGGCTTGCCCTCAGAAAAGTTCTCGACGTGGCTGGTGCTGAGAATAAGTTCATTGTCGAATGCACCTACGACGGTCTCGTCATAGTTGAGACCGAGGTTGTCCTTCTCACTGAGGTAGTCGAGTGTGCCCTCGTTGAAGTAAGAAGTTGACAGTCTGCCGTCCTTCCAGCTGTACTGCCACTCATCGATGAGATTGCTGTTCCTTCCATAGAAGCGACAGTCACTGACTCTGTCGCCTTCATAATAGTATTCGTGAATGCCCTCCGTCTCGCCGTCGCTGCTGATGGTCAGTTTGCGGCTCACCCTTCCCCGGCTGTCATATTCGTACTTCTCCTTGTAGATGTACTTTCCGTGATCATCGAAAGTTGCGAGACTGTCATCAAGTCCAACAAAGAATAAGATTTCGTCCGCCTGTCCCTTTTCGTTGAAGAGGGCGACATAGTCATATTGGCAGAAGCCGGAAATCTGCTCGATCTGCCTCACGGGCCTGTTGACGGAAAACTTTACGAGATCCTTGTTCGGAGTTGAGCAAGCCACGGTCAGAAATGCAGCCGCTGCAAGAATAGAGTTCCTTATTTTCATATTGTCATTTGTTGTGTGGATAAAGATACGACAATGTCCGCAAAAAAGGTTATATTTGTAAAAAATAAAACAACGAGACCGAAATTAAACTATACACATTTAGATATGAAAACAGCAATCCAGTTCGGCGGCGGAAACATCGGCCGCGGTTTCATCGGAGCGGTACTCTCCCAGGCAGGCTACAAGGTAGTCTTCGCCGATGTAGTCCCTGAAGTCATCGACAGAATCAACAAAGACGGCAAATATACCGTCCACGTTATGGACGTGGAGCAGAAGGACATTGAAATCAGCAACATCTGCGCAGTGAACTCAGGTTCGGAAGAAGTCGTTGCCGAAATCGTGAATGCAGAGATCATCACCACCGCGGTAGGCGTACGCATCCTCAAGTTCGTTGCCCCTGCAATCGCCAAGGGCATCAGCGCACGCAAGGCTGCCGGTGTGGAGGCTCCTCTCAACATCGTGGCCTGTGAGAACGCAGTTCGTGCTACCAGCCAGCTCAAGGAACTCACCTATGCCCTCCTCGACGAGGAGACCGCAGCCTGGGCAAGTGCACACGTTGGCTTCGCTGACTGCTCAGTAGACCGCATCGTACCTCCTGTACGCAGCGAAAACCCTGTCGACGTGGTCGTAGAGAACTTCTACGAGTGGAACGTGGAGGAGAAGTCCTTCGTCGGAGGCGCACCTAAGATCGACGGTATGAACCTCGCCGACAACCTCCTCGCCTACATCGAGCGCAAGCTCTTCACCCTCAACACCGGCCACGCCATCACCTCATACCTCGGTCAGCTCAAGGGTTACAAGACCATCGACGAGAGCATCGCAGACCCTGAGATCTACGCTGTCGTGAAGGCTGCAATGCAGCAGAGCGGCGAAGGCCTCATCCGCAAGTTCGGCTTCGACCACGACGCCCACTACGCATATATCGAGAAGATCATCAAGCGCTTCAAGAATCCTTATCTCAAGGACGATGTGACCCGCGTGGGACGCGAGCCTCTCCGCAAGCTCTCAGCAGGCGACCGCCTCATCCTCCCTACTATGACCGCTCTCAGCTATGGCCTTCCTGTGGACAAGCTCCTCATCGGCGTGGCAGCAGCCCTCAAGTTCACCAACCCTGAGGATCCTCAGAGCGTCGAGATGCATCAGACCATCGCGGAACTCGGTCTCGAAGCAGCCATCTCCAAGTTCACAGGCATAGATGCAGGCAGCCCTGTCATCGCACAGATCATTACCGAATACAACAAGCTTTAAAATAAAAGAATGGAAAACACAGCTAATAACCAGGCACAGGACCCACAGGCCAAGAAATTCAAATATTGGCAGTGGCGAGTGATCATCTGCTCGATGATCGGCTATGCTATGTTCTACTTCGTAAGGAAGAACTTCTCATTCGCGATTCCGCTCCTTCAGGCTGAATATGCAGACATCACGAAGGCACAGTTCGGTGCGATTATGTCCGCCGGAGGTATCATCTACGGTATCTCCAAGCTCATCAACGGCGTAATCGGTGACCGCACCAACGCAAGGTGGCACCTCGTGCTCGGACTTGCAGTCTGCGTAGCCGTGAACTTCATCTTCGGACTCAGCGCAAAGCTCTCCACTATGATCACCGGTGATGTAGCCGGCCCTGATTTCGTGGGAGGCCTCATCGCCATTATGTCCGCCCTCTACATCATCAACCAGATCTTCCAGGGCTGCGGATTCGCACCTTGCAACCACCTGATGGTGAGCTGGGTTCCGCCTCACGAGCTGGCTACCAAGATGAGCATCTGGAATATGTCCCACTCAATAGGCGCATTCGTGGCTGCAGTCATCTGCGGTTACATCACCAAGTGGCAGCTCTGCTTCTGGATTCCGGCCTGCATCTCCCTGTTCGGCGTGTTCTTCATCATCGTGACCCTCCGCGACACTCCTAAGTCCGTAGGTCTCCCTGAACTTCCGAAGGTAAAGGGCGAGTTCGACGAGAGCGAGAAGAAGGACCCTAAGGCTTTCCGTCAGTTCCTCATCAAGAAGGTCTTCCTCAATCCTATCGTATGGATTCTGGCAATCACTGACCTCTTCGTGTATATCGTCCGCTTCGCAATCCTCGACTGGGGTCCGTCAATGCTCCAGGAAATGGGACTCAGTTCACGCCTTTCAGGATGGACCGTGGCTCTCTTCGAGGTTGCCGGCTGCGTGGGTATGATCTTCGCCGGCGTCGTTTCCGACAAGCTTTTCAAGAGCAAGTCCCAGAGGGTTTGTGCAATTGAATTCGCACTCGTGGCCCTCTGCCTCGTAGGTCTCCACTATGTACAGGATATGAATGCGCCTGTGCTCTTCCTCGTACTCCTCGTGCTTGCAGGCTTCTTCCTCTATGGACCTCAGGCCCTCCTCGGAGTCGTGGCATCCAACCAGGTATCCAAGAAGGCAGCTTCTTCTGCTGTGGGCATCATCGGTTTTATGAGCTATGTAAGTACCCTCATCACCGGCTACCCTCTCGGCAAGTTCGCTGACAAGTTCGGTTGGCATCCAATTTTCATTCTTATGGCCGGTGTGGCTATCGTCGGTACCGTTACCGTCGCAACCCTCTGGTTCATCAAGGACCCTAGCATCAACGAAGAATAAGAGACAATGAAGAAAGGAACAAAATTCGCCATTCTTATGGTCGTGCTCATCGGAGCACTCGTGGCAGGCTTCCTCTGCTATAACAAAAAGCCTGCGGAAACCGCCGTCATCGACCCTGCCGAAATCGACAGCATAGAGGATCTCCAGGCATATTTCACCTATAGCCCGGACCGCGACATCATCATCAGTGCCCACCGCGGAGGTATGCAGGAAGGCTTCCCTGAGAACTGCATCCCATCCTGCGAGAAGACCATCTCCGAGATGCCGACCTTCTTCGAGGTGGACTTCAGCTTCTCCAAGGACAGCGTGATGGTGCTTATGCACGACCTCACCCTCGACCGCACCACTACGGGCAAGGGCAACGTGGAAGACTACACCTACGAGGAACTCCAGCAGTTCAACCTCGTGGACCGCAACGGCAACGTGACCGACTACAAGATCCCTACCCTCAAGGAGCTCCTCGAGTGGGGTGACCACAAGATCGTCTTCAACTTCGACAACAAGTACATCAACACCAAGGGTGTGAGCGACGAGCGCAAGCAGGCCGCCCTCAACTTCTTCGCACGCCAGCTCAAGGAAGGCGGCGAATGGTCTATGTACCACAATATAATGCTCTCCGTGCGCTCCATCGACGAGGCTCTCTTCTATTGGAACCAGGGAATACGCAACGTGATGTTCTGCGTAGAGATCAGCACTCCTGAGATGTATGAGGCATACGATGCCTGCGAGATTCCTTGGAACTACCTGATGGCTTATATCCGCCTCGCAGTGGATCCTGATATGCAGGCCATCTACGACAAGCTCCACGAGAATGGCGTGATGACTATGACTTCCATCACCGGTTCCGCCGACAAGGTCAAGAACCCTCGCGACCGCAGGATCGCATATCACCGCGAACTCCTCGCTGAGCCTGATATCATCGAGACAGACTACCCTACTCAGTTCATCGGCCTCCCTTGGGACCGCGCAACCCTCCACGCTGAGCAGGATGCAGCAATCAAAGGCAACCGTAGATAATAACACTAAGCAATATGAAAAAGACAATCACAATACTCTTTGCGGCAGCACTCTCCATCAGTGCATTTGCCCAGACCCAGACTATCCGTGCCTTCTCACACCGCGGAGGCCGTATGGAACGCGACGAAAACACTCTTATGGCCTTCCAGGAAAGCTGGGACGCCGGCTATACAGGATTCGAGACTGATATCCGTATGACCAAGGACGGCGTGCTCTATATGACTCACGACAACACCCTCGAGCGCACCACCAACGGAACTGGCAGATTCGAGGACAAGACTTCCGAGGAGATTGAGCAGCTTCGCACAAAGAAAGGCAACAAAATAATGAGGTTCGACGAATTCTGCGACTTCCTCGAAGGCAAGGACAGCCTGTATGTGGAATGGGAATTCAAGACCAAGCCTGTCGAGAGTTATCCTCAGGAGAGGCTTGAGGAATACGTTGAGAAAATCTACACCCGCGTGATGCAGATCAACACCAAGGGATCCCAGTTCGTATTCACCTCCGGTGACTATCGCGGACTTCGCTACCTCCAGGAGCATCATCCTGATGCAGAGCTCCTCATCATCTTCAGCAAGCCGGTCAACGATGAAACTATGGCAATTGCCAAAGCACTCGGCATAATGACCCTTGGCTGCAAGATGGAAGGTACCAGCCGTCAGGCTGTGGAGAAAGCCCACAAGGAAGGCTTCGTAGTAAGTCTCTGGCCTGGTCAGAGCGTGGAGGACTTTATGCTCGGCGCATATCTTGGCTGCGACCGTATGTGCACCGACGTTCCTCTCACCGTGAAGAACTGGGTAAAAGAGAACGCTCCTTGGCTCAAAGTCATCTACTAATCAGATAGCTACCTATGGCAGCGGAGAAAGTCCAGAAATTCGGACGCAAGCTCAGTGCGATGGTGATGCCGAACATCGGTGCCTTCATCGCCTGGGGACTCATTACCGCCATTTTCATCAGCAACGGATGGTGGCCTAACGAGCATATCGCGAAGATGGTTTCGCCTATGCTCAAATACCTGCTTCCAACCCTCATCGCCTACACTGCCGGCAAGAATGTGGCCGGCGTCAGGGGCGGCGTGGCCGGAGCGGTGGCAGCAATGGGTGTAATCATAGGCAGCGACACGCCTATGTTCATCGGCGCAATGCTGATGGGTCCGATAGCAGGTTATTTCATCAAATCCTGGGATGAGCTCGTGCAGGGCAAGATCAAGCCAGGCTTCGAGATGCTGGTGGACAACTTTTCACTCGGTATCATCGCAATGCTCCTGGCCATTGCAGGATATCTCCTCGTGGGACACGCAGTCACCTGGCTGACCAACCTGCTCAGTTCAGGCGTCAACTGGATGCTCGCCCACAAGATGAACCCTCTGCTTGCAGTCCTGGTCGATCCTGCCAAGGTACTCTTCCTCAACAATGCCGTCAACCACGGCATAATGACTCCGCTCGGCATCGAGCAGGCGGCCCAGATGGGTCACTCAATGCTCTTCCTGGTGGATCCGAACCCAGGCCCGGGCCTCGGAATCCTGCTGGCCTGCTGGGTATTCGGCAAGGGCTCAACCAAGCAGTCCGCACCTGGTGCTGCCGTGATCCAGCTTTTCGGAGGCATTCACGAGATATATTTCCCATACGTCCTTGCCCGTCCTATCCTTCTCCTTGCAGTGATGGTCGGCAATATATGCGCCCTGTCATTCTATACCCTTACCGACTTCGGCCTCGTGGCCCCAGCCTCGCCTGGCAGTATGATATCCATCATCCTGATGTCGCCGAAGGGAACTGTCCTGACAGGTATAGCGGGCATAGTCATAGGTACGCTCGTATCCTTCCTGATCGCCTGGCCTATCGTCAAGCGCAGACCGGACTTTCAGGGCGGAGATGAAAACGTCCCTGTCAGCGGCGAACGCAAGGCATTCAGCGGACGTATCAACAAGATTGTATTCTCCTGTGACGCAGGAATGGGCTCCAGTGCACTCGGCGCGACCAAGTTCCGCAAGAGAGTGAAGGAGGCCGGACTGGCAATCGAAGTCACCAACAGCGCCGTGGACGCCATTCCTTCAGACGCAGACCTCGTCGTCTGCCAGAAGGTGCTCGCCGACCGCGCCCGCACCAATGTGGGCTACAAGGATGGAGAACCTGGCTGGGCTAAGGTGATGGTCATCACCAACTTCCTCGAAGACCCTCAGCTGGACGAACTCCTTGCAGAACTCAGCGGCGTCCTCCAGCCTTGGAACGTCAAGACAGGACTTCCTTCAGAATCCAAGGAGGAAGCCATCCGCAGGGCCGGCAAGATGCTGGTCGACAGCGGCTGCGTGACCCTCGGATACGTCAACGCAATGGTCGAAAGGGAGAAACTCCAGAGCACCTATATGGGTATGGGAATCGCCATCCCTCACGGAACGTCGGAGGCCAAGAACAAGGTCCTCAGAAGCGGCGTCGTGGTGCTCCAGTATCCTGACGGAGTCGATTTCGGCGAAGAAAAAGCCAATCTCGTCATCGGCATCGCCGGTGTCGGAGACAGCCATATGGACATAATTGCAAAGATCGCCGGCTCGCTTGAGGACGAGGAACTGCTCGAGAAACTCAAGACCTGCGAGAATCCTGAAGAAATATATAACGCTCTCAGATAATGACAAGCAGAACTATCACAGTGACAGCCCCTAACGGCCTGCACGCACGTCCTACAGGCGATCTCGTAAAGCTCGCCAAGGAACTCGCACCGACAAAGATCACCCTCGCCACCGAGGTAAAACTTGCTAATGCAGCAAGTATGATTTCAGTTATCGCGCTCGGCCTCAAGAACGGAGCAAAGGTAGAAATCCGCGCTGAAGGTGCTGATGCAGCAGCTGAAGAGGCAGCAGTAAAGGCGATCGGCGACTTCATCCTTTCCATAAACGACTAGGAAATGAAACATCTGCGCACCGAAGCAAAGGGAACCGGTATCTGTATCGGCAAGGCATACGTAGTTGGCAATCAGAATGTTGAAGCCACGACCGTATGGTCTCGGTGCGATTTCAAGACCGCCCTGAAAAGGACCCAGACGGACCTGGAGGCATTGGCGGCAGACAGCGACATCTTCGCCGCCCATTACGAGATGTCCCAGGACGAACTCATCGTGGACACCTTCAACGAGATCAAGGACGATTTCATTGACGACGAGACCGCCTGCCGCGAATCTATGGAGACGATATGCTCTATGTTCGAGTCCGTAGATGACGAATATCTCAGGGCCAGGGCCGATGACGTGCGCGATGTATTCGGCAGGATACTCAACTACATAGAGGGCAAGAGCAGGAAGAACCTCTTTGATGGCATACCTGCCGGTGCAGTGATAGTTGCGGATAATCTGACCCCATCTGACACGACTTTGATCGACCTGGACGCCATTGGAGGCTTTGTCACCGAAGGCGGCAGTTCCACCAGCCACGTCTGCATCATCGCATCCGCACACGGAAAACCGGCAGCAGTCGGAGTACAGGCCTGCACAACTGAAATACAGACGGGCGACCTGCTGATTGTGGATGCATTCGAAGGACTGATCTTCGTCAACCCGGAAAAAGAAGTCATAGAGGACTACACAGGCAAGATGGAAGCCTTCAATCATCCATCAAAGCAGTGGAATGGCGAGAAACTGTTTGCTCCTGACGGACGCGAACTGCACGTTTACGGAAACGCGGGAAACCCTTCCGATGTAGAAAGGGCCATCCAGAGCGGTGCTGATGGAATAGGTCTCTTCAGGACCGAATTCCTCTATATGGAGTCAAAGGAAGACTTCCCATCCGAGGAAGTTCAATTCGAAGCATACAAGAAAGCGGCCCTAATCTGCGGGGACAAACTACTGACTATCAGGACATTGGATATCGGTGGCGACAAGGCGCTCAGTTACTGGCAGGGCGAATCGGAAGAGAATCCGTTCCTGGGCAAGCGCGCGATACGCATCTCCCTCTCAATGCCGGAGATGTTCAAGACTCAGCTCAGGGCCATCCTGAGAGCGAGCGCTTTCGGCAACATTCGCGTAATGTTCCCTATGATCTGCCTCGAAGCAGAACTCGATGAAGCACTTGCACTCCTGGAAGAATGCAAGAAGGAACTCGATGCCGAGGGCACTATATATAATAAAGGTATAGAGGCCGGCATTATGATCGAAACGCCTGCCTCCGTGCTGATAGCAGATGAACTCGCGCGCAAGGTTTCCTTCTTCAGCCTTGGCACAAACGATCTCACTCAATACGTGATGGCAGCTGACCGTGGCAATGCCTCCGTTGCCCGATACTATGATCCACTCAGCCCTGCAGTGCAGAAGGCTATCCGCCTCACAATCGAAGCCGCCCACCGAGCCGGCATCGAATGCTGTATGTGCGGCGAGCTCGCCGGCAACCCACGAGTGGCTCAGACCCTCATCTCCTACGGCCTGGACAGTTTCTCCGTCTCCGCCCCCGCCGTCACCCTCATCTATGGTGATAATGGCGAAGGCTTCACTATTGCAGCCTACTGTATGCTCGGCCTCTTGGCAGCTTCGCTCCTCATCGGCCTGATCGGCATGCCTAATACCCGTGGCAAGTCGCTCGATCAGATCACCCGCGAGCGCTATGGAGAAATCTAATTATTAGTTGAAAGATTAAAGTTGAATGTAAATAGTTGAAAGTTGAAAGATTAAAGTTGAATGTAGTTGGGTAGGTTTAAGTTAGTATGTAGTTCTTTGCAGAGTAAACACTATACAACTGAAAAACATAAGAACTGCTTTCAACTTTCAACTTCAAACTAAACTCTTATAATTATAAATATGAGTAGTATTCTCGACGGTCGTCCAGGCCTCAAGGCTGTGGTCGATCAGATTGCAGAGGTGACCGGTTACCTCTGGCAGAAGGGATGGGCCGAGCGTAATGGCGGCAACATCACCGTAAACGTAACCGAATTCATGGACGATGCCTGCAAGGCTATGCCTGCCATCGCTCCTGTCAAGCAGATCGGTATGACCCTCCCACAGCTGAAGGGCAAGTACTTCTATTGTAAAGGTACGGGCAAGCGCATGCGCGACCTCGCTAAGGAGCCTATGCAGAACGGTTCTATCATCCGTATCTGCGACGATTGTGCTTCGTACGAGATCATCGCTGATTGTCCTGTTGCTCCTACTTCGGAGCTCCCAACCCACCTGGCTCTCCAGAACTATCTTCTCGAGACCGGTTCGTGCTACAAGGCAACTCTCCACACCCACCCTATCGAGCTCGTGGCTATGAGCCATATCCAGCGCTTCCTGAAGGGTGACGAGATGACTAAGGTCCTCTGGAGCATGATTCCTGAGACGCTTGCTTTCGCTCCATTAGGCATTGGCATCGTTCCTTACGCTATGCCTTCTGGCATCGAACTCGCTGAGTCTACCCTCGAGCAGATCAAGAAGCACGACGTGGTCCTCTGGGAGAAGCACGGTACTGTGGCTGTCGGCCAGGACATCATGGATGCCTTCGATCAGACCGACGTTCTCTGCAAGGCTGCCAACATCTACATGTGCGCCCGCAATATGGGCAGCGAACCAGATGGCATGACTGCCGAAGCCATGAAGGAGGTTCAGGATGTTTTCAATCTTCCGAAAACTCGTCCATGTTGAGAATAAAGGGTGCTGAATGGCACCCTTTTTAATTCTCATTGCAGGTTGCCTCCTGCAGGGCCCAATTTCCCATTGGAAGGGCACCACTCTTTTGTCCATGACACAAAAGAGTAGTGGGAGAAAAAGTCGGGGCTTACGCTTCGGTTGGCTATGAAGAATGGGCCTCAGTTGTTTCGAATACGAACTCGGCCCTTTTCTGCCGCGTGCGATGGCCTCAAACACGTATTCTCTCCTGCCTGATGCTCCATCCTTCATAACGCCACCTTCTCTATGCCCATCATCCACCCCACCTCTTGTCACTCGTTCCTCACAACAAGAGTACCCCTCCACTCTTGGAGGGGTAATGAATCAGTGGGCGATGTGGGATGCAGGATGCTGGATTATGGATTCAGGATGAGGGATTAAGGATATCTGCAAACCGTTATACCAACTACCGTGGGCGGAGCAGAATCATTCCCCCTCAAGAGTGAGGGGTACTCGAAGATCAGCAAAGCTGAGCGAGAGGGGGGAGTTGATTGGGCATA
>DCHT01000057.1:29072-30806 GCA_002314885.1 Bacteroidales bacterium UBA1745
GAATGGCGAAGGAAGCAGGCACCGTTCAAGGAAGCGCCAAAGGACCAACAACGATGAAGCTTCCGCGTTTGGCTGCGTTCCGAGCCAGGCCTATGTGAGTAAGGCGAACTAACGTAGCCCAGAGTTTTCTTTTCTCCACTTCTTTGTCGGCACAAAGAAATGGAGGCACATGCAAGTGGCAAACTTGCAACACTGCAGAGGTTATTCGGCAAAATGAAACCACAAAAAAATGAGAGTCCCAACTCTCGCGAGCTAGGACTATCTGTGTTATTCTTATATGGAAAATTTAAGATTATAAAGATGGTTTCTCTATTTGAGTTTTGCAAAGCATCAGAAAAAGAGTTTTTCTTTTGTTTTGCGATGCAAAGTTAACGATTTTTTGCAAGAATGGCAAATTTTGTGATAAGAAAATAACAAAAAGGTGTTGCACAACATATATTTTGACGAAAATTGTATAAATTTAGCCAAAATTTAAGCAAAAATTGCAACCGATTGAACAAACGTACAGCTATATGGGAATGGAAATTGAACGCAAGTTTCTGGTCAAATCTGACCGATTCAAGCAAGAGGCTGCCAAAGCAAAAGGAATTGAAGGTGATGCAGGCACTTATTACCGACAGGGTTATATCCCGACCTTGAACGGAATGACGGTCCGTATCCGCATCGCAGGAGATCAAGGATACATCACGATGAAGGATCGGGCCGTCGGATTCTCCCGTCATGAGTTCGAATATAAGATCCCCAAAGAGGAGGCAGCCCAGATGCTCGAATTGATGTGCACCAAGCCACAGATCGAGAAGTACCGGTATGTTGTACCAGCCGGTGACTTAAAGTGGGAAATAGACGTCTTCTTAGGCGCTAACGAGGGCCTTGTCGTAGCCGAGATCGAAGTCCCCTCTGAGGATACAAAAATAGACCTCCCCGACTGGATAGCCGAAGAGGTCACTGGCGATAAGCGATATTATAATTCTCACCTTATCGGTAACCCTTTCTGTAAATGGACTTAGAGCATTCCTTTCGAAGATGGAAGCTCGAAGTGATGGATATCGCGGTTGATGGCCATCTTGAGTGAACGAGCGAGCGCCTTGAAGATACCTTCGATCTTATGGTGCTCGTTTTCGCCCTCTGCCTTGATGTTCAAGTTAATCTTGGCAGCATCGCTGAACGACTTGAAGAAGTGGAGGAACATCTCGGTAGGCATATCTCCCACCTTCTCACGGTGGAACTCAGCATCCCACACCAACCACGGACGGCCAGAGAAATCCAGAGCCACCTGGCACAAACAATCATCCATAGGGAGGCAGAAGCCATAACGGCCAATGCCTCTTTTGTTTCCTAAAGCCTTGGCGATACACTCTCCGAGAGCAATACCGGTATCCTCGATGGTATGATGTTCATCGACCTCCAGATCGCCCTTCACATGGATGGTGAGATCCATACCGGAATGTTTGCCGATCTGTTCGAGCATGTGGTCGAAGAAGCCCAGTCCGGTCGAGATATCACAACGTCCGGTACCATCCAGATCGAGTGCGATGTGGATGTCGGTCTCCTTGGTCGTACGGGTCACTTCTGCCCTGCGGTCACCAGCAAAGAGGAAAGCGGCAATATCGTCCCAGCTCTCGGCAATGAGGGCACAGTCATTCTGTAAGCCATCCTCCTGGAGCCACTCGCGACACTCATCTGGGTCGCCGTTCTGAGCGATGAGAATGCCCTTACAGCCCAGGTTCTTGGCCA
>DCHT01000054.1 GCA_002314885.1 Bacteroidales bacterium UBA1745
GCGAGCAATTCCACACCGATCAACTGGGATGCCATCTTTGCTGAATGTGAGCGCTTGAGGGATGAATACGGCCACACCCTTCCAAAGAACCAGGCAAGAATACGAGAGAAGGTTCGGCAGTACAAGCTTGACGGCTACAAGTGCCTTATCAGCGGCAAGGTGGGTAACACGAACACCACCAAGCTGACCGCAGAGGCTCAGGAGTGGCTCATAGCCCAGATGCGCAACCGCGTTCACCGCAACAGGGTTGTAGATGTTTTCAAGATGTACAACGAGCAGTCGGAGGCAATGGGATGGAAAAGAGTCCGGACCGAAAAGACCATCACTGACTACCTGTTCAGACCCGACATCCGTCCCCTGTGGGAGGATTCCAAGGTCGGTGACCTTGCGGTGCGCGCCCAGATACAGCGCCAGGGAAGTTTCGACAGGACGCAGCTGCGTGATTCGCAGTGGTTCGGCGACGGTACTGTCATCAACCTATATTATAAGGAGTTTGTTGGCGGAAAGTATGTGGCCAGAAGGCTCTGGGTATATGAGGTGATGGACGCTGCCACGGAATGTTTCCTTGGTTACGATATAGCCGAGAACGAGAGCTTCGAGATGATGTACCGCGCCACCCTAATGGCACTGCAGACCTCCGGACACAAGCCTTATACTTATGCCTACGATAACCAGACGGGCAGCAAGCAGAAGCACGCCGAGCTGTGGCTGAAGAAGACTGCCAACAAGACATATCATACGGCACCTTACCATGGCAACTCCAAGACCATCGAGAGCGGCTTCGGGCGCTTCCAGCAGCAGGTGCTGTACCGCAGGTTCAACTATTCCGGAGGAAACATCACCGCCGGCAGCATGGTGTCCAAGGTGGACAGGGAGTTCCTCGAGGCAAATGTGGGCAATCTGCCGACAAGAAGTGAGGCGATAGCCGCATACGTAGAGTGCCGCCAGCAGTGGAACGATATGCCTATGACCGGCGTCAGGGATGCCGCAATGAGCAGATGGCAGGTGTATCAGAGCTCCGAGAATCCCAACACGTCCGAGATTACCGAGGCTATGATGGCCGACATCAGAATGATTTTCACGCAAAAGGCTGTCAAGTATGCTGCCCGCGGAATGCACTTCACCGTCAAGGGCGTGGACTATGAGTATGAGGTTATGAAGAGTGATCTTCGCCATTCCAACCAGCAGTTCACAACTGAGAACGTCGGCCGTGAGTTCTGCATCGAGTATGACCCGGACACTCTGGGTCTTGAGGGGTCCTTCATAAAGATGTACATCGACTGCGGCAAGAGCGGCAGGCAGTTCGTCACGAGGGCCTACCGTAAGATAACAATGCCGAGGGACATGATGAGCCAGACGAAGGAGCAGCAGTCGCTGCTGCACGAGGAGATCAATGCGGGCAAGAAGGAGAGGGTGCGTCTGGCGCTGGAGAGGTCAAGAATCGAGACGGCCTGGGGAACTTCGCCGGAGCAGCAGGGCTTCAAAAGCCCGAAGATACACGGCATCAGTGACAGGGAGTTTGAGATGTTTGCGGACGAGATACGCAGGGAGAGCGTCGTAGTGCTTGCCGAAGATGAGGAGAAGGAGACGCCCAAGGTGGTGGAGACGGACAATTTCTCTGAGGGCATAGGGGCCCTGCAGAAGAGCATCAGCAGTGCCGACCGTCTGGATGATTTTCTGAGCAGAATGTAATTCAACCAATCAATATAAACATTATGAAACTTACCGACAAACAGAAGGAGACCATTGCGCAGTCATTGAGAGTTTACTGCGCAAGGTATTCGAGCCAGAACAAGGCCGCAGAATCCATCAAGGGCGCATCGCCCGCCACCATCAGCACCATCCTCAACGGAAAGTGGGACAAGATCAGCGACGACATGTGGCTGACCGTGCAGGCGCAGATTGCGCGCAGCGCCGACTGGAAGCTTTGCCACACGGCGGCTTTTGATGCTCTGGGAGCATATATGGATGATGCGAAGGAGTGGAGCAATGTGGTATGGGTCACCGGCCCTGCCGGCATCGGCAAGAGCACGACGGCTGCGCAGTTCGAGAGGTCCAACCGCAACGTGTTCCTGATCACCTGCAGTGAGGATATGCACAAGTCGGACTTCGTCCACGAGCTTGCTCAGAAGATAGGCATCCGCGTGGAGGGGCTGACGGTGCGTGATACGCTGAAACGCATCATCAGGGAGATTGTGACGCTGGACCGTCCGCTGCTGATATTCGACGAGGGTGACAAATTGACAGACTCCGTCCTGTACTACTACATAAGCCTGTACAATGCGCTGGAGGAAAAGTGCGGAATGGTGTTCCTGAGCACCAACTATATGTGTCAGAGGGTGCGCAGGGGTGTGCAGATGGGCCGCAAGGGCTATGATGAGCTGGAGAGCCGCATTTGCCGCAAGTTCGTCCCTCTGGATGAGATCAACCGCGAGGAGGTGATAGCCATCTGTGAGGCCAACGGCCTTGCTGACCAGTCGGCTATCCGGAATGTGCTCCGCGAGGCTGAGGAGTGCGGCAATGACCTGCGCCGCGTGAAGAAGCTTGTGCACCGCGAGCTCCGCAGGCAGTCACAGAGTGTTCAAACGGGAGTCTAACCATATTCAAACAGTGTTCAATGAATAAGTCCTTATCAGCAAAACAGGTGCTTTCCATCCAGCGCAACCGTATCCTTCCGGGCGGCATTTGGGAAGAGTGTGTAGGCGAGATTGACCGTCACGGCACGGTGTTCTTCTGGGGTAACAGCGGCAATGGCAAGACAAGCGCCGTCGTGTCGTTCTGCAAGGAGCTGTGCGCTTACGGCAGGGTGCTGTACATCTCTCTGGAGGAGGGCTTCAGCCTGTCGATGCAGAACACGATACGCCGCTTCTCGATGCAGGACTGCGGAAGCCAGTTCCAGGTGATTGACCATTACAGTGCGGAGGATCTGGAGGAGAGGCTGAGCAAGCAGCGCGGACCGGAGTTCATTGTGTTCGACTCTTTCCAGTACACGCAGATGCGCTATGCCGAATACATCTCCCTGAAGGAGCGCTACCGTAACAAGATGTTCATCTTCGTCAGCCACGCGGAAGGCAGACAGCCTGCCGGCCGTGCCGCCAGGAGCGTCAAGTATGATGCCGGCCTGAAGATATGGGTGGAGGGCAAGGTGGCGTTCAGTCTGGGCCGTTTCATCGGAAATAAGGGCAAGGCCATCATCTGGAAGGAGGGCTGCATCGAATATTGGGGGACGGACAACATTGAGGATATCAAATCTGAAAAAAAGGAGAACAAGTTATGAAAAGAACTGCCAAGGAGATTCGTAGGTATGTCAGGGAGCAGGAATGGTATTGCTACTGGAAGACTTTCATCCTCTGCACTGACCTTCCTCTTGTCAAGAAGATGATAGTGCTTTTGGGATATGATCCGGAGATTCTGTTCTTTTTCTTCGATTGGAGCAGGACCCTTCAGGGCTTCGCATATTGGGCCCTGGTCAATGATGAATTCAATAAATGGTACAACGATGGGCAGGAGTAATTATGCACGGTTCTACGCCCTTCTGGGTAAGAATCCGGCCGTCAATAAGGATGAGATAGTGCTTCAGTTCACTGACGGGCGTACCACGCACCTGCACGAGATGAGGCAGTGCGAGTATGACGAGATGTGTGACCTGCTGCAGAACGGCTCTCTTGCCGAGCAGGAGGCGGAGGAGCGCGAGCTTCGCCGTGCCAGGTCGGCGGTTCTGGTGCGCATCGCCCGCCTCGGCATAGACACTGTCGACAACTGGGACGGCATCGACGCCTTCTGCCTGAGTCCGAAGATTGCCGGGAAGAGGTTTGCGAAGATGACGGCGCTGGAGCTCCGCTCGCTTGTGCAGAAGTTGGAGCTGATCATCAGCAAGGGCGGCCTCAAGAGCGTCAAGACTCGCGAGGAGGTTGCGCAGGAAAGTATTATTAAACTCGCAAAAACCCAAAAATACAGTTCGTAATGGCAAGGATGCGCATCGGGGCTTATCTCGACATGGAGATGAACCAGGACCTCGGGATAGATGATTTCAGACACGCCGTCATCACTATGAAGCTGCCTTTCATCGGGGATTTCGGAGCGAAGGGCCTGCCTTCAATGAGGGCGGTGATGGATGTGAAGGACCTCAACACGGCGGCCGACTTTGTCAGAAGGATAGTTTACAACAATCAATCTTATTAATACTGAAATTTTATGGATCAACAAGGAATTTATTCCGTCAATATGACGGAGGCCGAGAGGGCCGAGTTCGAGGCTTTCAAGGCAGCTGCCGCAAAGAAGGCGGAGCAGGAACGCATCAAGAAGATGCGTGAGGACTACGAAGTACTCGTGGATGACACCATCAATGAGTCCATTCCATCATTGATGGAAGTGTCGAAGGCGATTGCCGCCGCCAAATCCAAGGTGTATGACGACTTCAAGACAATCATCTCCCTCAAGAGCGAGCTGTTCCGTCTGAGGAAGGGTGAGGAACTGGATGTCAAGAGCCATACGTTCACCAACAGGACGTCCGACAAGAGGATTATACTTGGCGTGTATACCCTGGATAACTACAAGGATACTGCCGAGGAAGGCATTGCCATCGTCAAGGAATACATCTCGTCTCTGGCAAAGGACCCCGAGAGCGAGGGACTGGTGAAGATGGTGCTGCAGCTGCTCTCCAAGGACAGCAAGGGCACCCTCAAGGCATCTCGCATCATCCAGCTGCGCAGGCTGGCCGATGAGACCGGCAATGAACGCTTCATCGAGGGCGTTAAGATCATCGAGGACGCCTATTGCCCTGCTCCCTCCAAGACCTATGTCAAGGCTGAGGTGAAGGGCGAGAATGGAGAATGGATCAATGTACCACTTGGAATGACGGAGTCATAGGAATGGCCAGAAGTGCTAAAAGAAGGCGTCGCGGATTGAGTTATCAGAAAAGAGTTGCTGATATCAACCGTATTTATGAGGAGAAGTCGCAGCTGGGTCTCTCGAACAGGGAGATCTGGCAGCGTTTCGTATATCCCCAGTGGGGAGTGTGTGAGCGCGCCTTCTATGGCATTCTGAAGGCATCCGTTGATCCGAAGAATGACATTCCGCAGGATGAAATGAGTCTGTTCAGCGACGAGGATTATGAAAAATGAATTGGACAAGGTGTTGCGGCAGATAATCCGCGATATCCGCGTGGACCTGTCACAGGAGTTCGACCGGAACTTTGAGCGCCAGGCATTCTTTTCCCAGGCGTGGGCACGCCGCAAGACTAAGCTGCGCGGTGACGGCCATATCCTTGTTGACAGCGGCAATCTCCGGAGGTCTATAAAGGCTGTCTCTGACAGTAACTCTATCACTTTCTCTTCGGATCTTCCCTATGCAGCCATTCACAATGAGGGCGGGAAGATCAGGGTGACTGAGAGGATGAAGCGTTTCTTCTGGGCGAAGTATTATGAGGCCTGCGGAGGGTTCGGACGCAAGAAGGACGGCAGCAGGCGCAATGACAGGCGCACCGTCAAGCTGTCGACAGCGGCGGAGTTCTACAAGGCGATGGCGCTGATGAAGGTGGGAAGTGAGGTGACAATACCCAGACGAAGGTTTCTCGGGACGTCCCCGGAGGTTGAGAAGTCCGTGACTGACATCATAGAATCAAATCTTGAGGAGTATTTTGAAAAATATGGTAATGAACTCAATAACAAGTACAGCAAATGATAAGTGAACTTTATACTGCGCTGACGACCGCGCTGAAGACCGTCAAGGATAACAACAATGTGGCAATCATCAAGCATATAGACCTTTGGAACCGCAACGTCGAGTTTATCGAGGAGGATACTCCCTGGCAGAGACCGGCGGTGTTCATAGAATTCGGTGAGGTGCAGTGGCGGCCATACAGCGGCAGCACCTGCGGTCTGATAGGCAACATGCCCGTTACGCTGCACGTGGTCACGGACTGGGCCGGTCCTACGGCTGACGGTGAGACTACCAGCGCTGCATCCGTGGCGTCGATGGACCTTTCGGAGAAGATTTGCGCGAAGCTGCAGGGATTGTACGGAACGAATTTCAGGGACTTGTGCCTGATGTCTTCGGCACCGAACCATGATCACGAAGAGGTGGTGGAGAGCATCGAGAGGTATGTTGTCAAGCTTTCGCGATGAGCAAGGTCAGAAACTGCCGGGACTATGACGAGGGATTCTGCCGCTACGGCCTTTCCCTTGGACTGGATCTGTTCCGCTGCTGCCATAATGCGGACGAATGCGAGCAGTACCGTAAAAAAATTACGGAAAAGATGAAAAATGACAAAACAAGAGAGAATGATGGAAAAA
>DCHT01000027.1 GCA_002314885.1 Bacteroidales bacterium UBA1745
TAGTGCCACTAGTACTGCACCAAAAACCAACTAGTTAAAAAGTTGGCGCAGAAGTAGTGGCACTAGTTCTGCACCACTTTTGCGGCAACGAAGGGAAAAAATTCGTAACTTTCCGACTCAATACATCCGAAACAAGTGATCAGTACTATGAAACTCACCTCCCTCATTAGACCGTCCTTCTTCAAGGCAATAATTGTCATCGCAATAGTCTTTGCAACTCAGCTGACTTGCTCTGCCTGGGGCCGGCTGGGACATTGCACCGTGCAGGAAATAGCGATCAGGCATCTTACGCCGGAGGCGAAGGCGGTCATTGACAGCTATGGAGGGCTGAGGCCGGAGGACAGTTTCTGGATGGATATCGTGTCCAAGGATCCGAAGTATAAGGCAGCGCTCGCGGGATGGCATGCTGCGATTGCTACTCCGGACTGCAAATCACCGGTGGAGATACGTGAGCAATATAGAAAGAGCCGCGACGGCGTCACTGCGATGGAGTATTTCCGCGAGTATCTCAAGGACTACAGGAACCTTCCCGACTCAGTGGTCATCGAGTCAATCTGGTGCATAGTACACATAGTGGGAGACTTCCATTGCCCTGCACACGTGAGGTACACCGACGATATCAATGAAGGCAAGTTCCCAGTAGTCTTCTTCGGCGAGGAAGCACGTCTGCACGACGTCTGGGACAGCGGCCTCATCCAGCACGAAAGCGGCTTGAACTGGAAGCAGTATTCCGAGTATGCCGACAGACTGGATATTTGGAAAAAGAGGCAGATCAGGAAGACTCAGAAGGGCTGGGCCCGTGAATGGTTCGAGGATGCGGCCAAGGATGTAAGGCCAGTCGTCGGTACTGTCAAATCGGGAGACGAATTAGGCTCAGAATGGGCTCAGGACCAGATTTCGCTCGCAGAGTTGGAACTTCGTAAAGCCGGTTATCAGCTGGCAGCGGCACTGAACGAAATCTTCGGCAAATAATTTTTCTAAAAAATAGTGTGGTGTAGTGTGGTATTTACAAAAATATCACTACCTTTGCACTATTAAAATACCACAGTATACCACAGTTATTGCTCAAAAAATGAGAAAATACACTATTATTTTGTTAGTAATGCTGGCTGCTGCATCCTGCGGATCTTCCAAGAAGGCCGCCAAGGGTGCGGCGACTGGTTCCCAGGAAATCACAGCTCGCATCGGTACATTCAATCTCTGGGTTTCCCACATCGGAAAGGGAGATTATGTTTGGGCTAATCGCAAGGAAAAACTCGCCCAGGCCATCGTCGACAACGATATGGACATCTTTGCAGGCGAAGAGGTCGACACCGTTATCTTCCGCGAGATTCCACCTATGGTCGCAGCCAAGGGGGGCAATTACACCTGGAAGACTTTCAGCCCATACAATCCCGATGGGGAGACTGCTGTCAAGGCTCAGGCTATCATCTACAAGCCGGATGTATTCGAGATGCTCGAATTCCATCATTTCTGGTGCTCCGAGACTCCTGATGAGATGAGCACCGGTTGGGACGAGATGAGGTTCAAGAGGGGAGCCTGCTGCGCTACTATGCTCCACAAGGCCACTGGTCGCAATATCTTCGTGATGATCAGCCATTTCCCTCTCGGAGCCGAGGCACGCCTCCATTTTGCACCTATTATATTAGAGCGCGCGAAGCTCTACAATCCTGAGAATCTGCCGGCCTTCTTCCTCGGCGACCTCAACACCCGTGAGGAGCGTCCTGAGTCCGCAATCCTCCGCGAATACTGGACGGATGCCTACCTCTCCGTTCCGTTTGAGAGCCACGTGGGCCCTAAGGGCACCTTCAACCTCTACGGCCGCAACGAGGATATGGATGCCGCTCCGCGCATCGACTTCGTGTACTATCGCGGCGAAGGAATACAGCCGAACAAGTACGTGGTCAACACTCAGAGGTACGACGGCATCTATCCGTCCGACCATTGTCCGGTCTACGTGGATTTCACGATCCGATAAGATGACAATACAACTTAATTAACCCCAATATGAAAGCCAATCTTTCTAAACTGTTCGCAGCGCTTGCCACGATCTTCCTGGCAAGTGCCGTTGCGTTTGCACAGAATCCGATCACTATTTCGGGTACTGTACTCGACGCACAGTCCAATGAGCCGGTTCTCGGTGCAGTTGTGATGGTTCAGGGTACTTCGACGGCAGCCCTCGTGGACGTCGACGGCAAGTACACCATCAAGGCTCCCGCAGATGCTGTTCTCGTTTGTAACTGTCTCGGCTTTGCCGACCAGGAGCAGCCTGTAAACGGCCGCTCGTCCATCAATTTCTCAATGGCCGTCGACAGCCAGATGCTCGAAGAGACTGTCGTCGTCGGTTATGGTACATTGAAGAAATCACAGCTCGTAGGCTCAGTTGAGAGCGTGGGCGGTGAGGTTCTCGAGGACAGGGCCAATCCAAACATCACCCGTTCCCTTCAGGGACAGGTGGCCGGCCTCAATATCATCCAGTCCGACGGTAAGCCTACCCACGGCGGTAACGTCTACATCCGCGGCGGTGCGACTTCATACGTTGCCAAGGGTGCTGCAGGTACCGGTAAGAAATCGTATTCAATCGGACAGGGCGGCGGAGCCCTCGTGCTCATCGACGGCGTTGAGGGCACTATGGCATCAGTCAACCCAGAGGACGTGGAGAGCATCTCTGTGCTCAAGGACGCTTCCTCATCCGTCATTTATGGTGCGCGTGCAGCTTACGGTGTTATTCTTGTCACCACCAAGAACTCCACTGGTGACAAGATTTCCGTGAATTACAACGGTTCCGTTTCCATCAACACCAGGACAGTGAAGTGGGAAGACGGCATCATCGACAATGGTCTCGAATTCACCGAGGTGTTCTACAAGCATTGGTTGGGCAACACTGAGACCCCTACTTCTGCGGGTAAGCTCCCTACCAAGATGAACATCTACGCCATCCCTTCCAACTATCTTGAAATGTATCGTCAGCGCGTTGCCGACGGCCTCGGCGACGGCTATGAGGTTGCTAATGTCAACGGCTCCGACCGCTATCTCTACTATGGCAACAACAACTACATTTCAATGTTCTACAAGCGTCACAATGTGACTACTACCCACAATCTCAGCGTGAACGGCTCATCTGGCAAGGTCAGCTATGGCATTTCTGGCCGCTACAACACTCAGGAGGGTATCTACAAGATCGGAAACGAAAGCTACAACACTTTCAACTTCCGTACTAAACTGAAGATTCAGGCCAACAAGTGGCTCTCCATCGACAACAATACCTCCCTCTACAAGATGGCCTACAGCCAGCCTATCTTCTCCAAGGTTGACGGTAACGTGGGTATGCAGATGAGGCAGGTGGCTATGATGGGTCTTCCTATGATCCCTGCTTACAACGAGGATGGCACCTACACCGTGGCTGCGGCTGCGGGCGGCTATGCTGCCTTCGCTGACGGCAACTCCAACCAGGATCAGGGCAATCTTACCGTCGTCACTTCCACCGGTATCACCGTGGAGCCTATCAAGAATGTGTTCAAGGTACGCGGCGAGTTCGCATACCGCAGGGTGAACTCCTTCACTGACCGTTATGTGACTCCGGTTGCATACAGCGTTTCTCCTGGTGCAATGACCGATTATGTGAAGCAGAGCGACTCATATCACAGAAGGTATGACTACAGCCGTGACCACATCACTGCCAACGTAGTCGCAACCTGGACTCCTAAGCTTGGCGAAAACCACGACCTCAACATTGTCGGTGGCTGGAACCTTGAGAACGACGTATATCACCGCAGGTGTCAGCTCCGTACGGGCATACTCTATCCTGACAACCCTAACTTCGAACTTATGGACGGCGTGGAGACCACTGAATTCATCCAGGACGGTTCTTCATACGGTCTCGTAGGTTTCTTCGGCCGTGTCAACTACTCCCTCTTCAGAAGATATATCTTCGAGGTTTCCGCACGTGAGGACGGCAGCTCCAAGTTCCCTTCAAATCAGCGTTGGGGCTTCTTCCCATCCGCATCCGTAGGTTGGAGAATCTCTGAGGAGCCTTGGATGGCCGGTACAAAGAGCTGGCTGGACAACCTCAAGCTCCGTGCTAATGCAGGTTCCCTCGGAAACGGTACCGTTGCGGCATACGCATATCTGACCACAATGGGAATTTCCCAGACTTCTGCAATCTTCAACGGTGCATTCCAGAACAAGGTTTCCGACCCTTCAGTGGTTCCTGACAACCTCACCTGGGAGAAGGTCGCAACCTACGACATAGGTATCGACGCCGACTTCCTCAAGAGCCGTCTTTCCCTTTCTGCTGACTACTATGTCCGCAACACCACCGACCTCTACATCGCAGGTCCTGAAATCCCTGCAACCTTCGGTGACGCAACTCCTAAGGGCAACTACGGCGCCCTCCAGACCCGTGGTTGGGAACTTACCCTCTCCTGGAGAGACCAAGTGAAGCTCGGTGGCAGTGACTTCGTCTACAGCATCAAGGGCAGCCTCTGGGACAGCAGGACCTGGGTAACCAAGTACTACAACCAGTCAGGCAACATCTACAACTTCTACGCAGGCAAGGAACTCGGCGAAATCTGGGGCTTCCGCACTGACGGCTACTTCCTTTCAAATGAAGAGGCCGCTGCCTGGTACAAGGATACTTTCCATAATTTTGCTCCTACATCAGGTCCTTACGCAGGTGACCTCAAGTTCCTCGACCTCGATGACAGCAAGCAGATCGACACCGGTTCATACACCCTTGAGAATCACGGTGACCTCGACCGCATCGGTAACGAGATGCCTCGCTACCAGTATGGTCTCAACCTCGATTTCAAGTGGAACGGCATAGGCCTCAGCGCCTTCATCCAGGGCGTCGGCAAGCGCGACTGGTATCCTTCAAAGGGTACTGACTTCTTCTGGGGCTCCTACGCTCGTGCATACGCTTTTGCACTCAAGAGCCAGCAGGGCAGTATGGTTGAACTCGACAAGAGCACTACCAACTGGACCGTTTCCAATGCTGATGAGCATCCTTACTGGACCCGTGCTACATACGGCAACGCCGAGAACAACACCGGTTCCCTCACTTATCCAAGTGACTACTTCCTCCAGAATGCTTCATACGTGCGTCTGAAGACCCTTACCCTCGACTACAGCTTCCCTAAGAAGCTCCTCGAGAAGGCCAAGATCCAGAACCTCCGCATCTATGTGAGCGGTGAGAACCTCTTCACCTGGTCCCCTATGTTCAAGTACACTCAGATGTTCGACCCTGAGGTAATCTCTCCGGGCGACTCCGACCTGAACTCCGCTACCAGCGACTCTACGGGTGACGGCTACAGCTACCCTATGCTCAAGACTGTCACTTTCGGTATCAACCTGACCTTCTAATCACGTAGCGCCATGAAAAGAATCATTACTACTATATGCTGCGCTGCAGCCATCCTGAGCCTCTCATCCTGTGAGAAGTTCTTCAACAGACAGCCAGAGGACAAGTTCGCTGCAGATCTGTTCTTCGCAAGCGAGACTGACCTCAAGTACTACACCAACGGTCTTATTGACACCGCTCTTCCTTCATTCGAGTCCATCGGTCTTGGAAGCGATATGTACACTGACTTCTGTGGTACCAGGGATTCCTACAACTACCTCCAGCCAGGCAAGTACAATCCGGGCATCGCAAGTGGTTGGGCATATTCCAACTGGGGCTTCCTCCGTCAGGTTGCCTATATGCTCGACAATATGGAGAACGCCAAGGGCAACGTACGCGAGGATGTCTACAACCATTATGAGGGCGTGGCACGTTTCTTCCGTGCTCTTTCCACCTTCAACAAGGTGAAGACCTTCGGCGACTGCTACTGGATCGACCACGTAGTCAGCCCTAACGATTCAACTATCCTCTACGGACCTCGTCAGGACCGTGAGTACATTATGCACAAGGTTGCAGAGGACCTTACTTTCGCCTGCGAGAACTGCAAGGCTGAGAAGCAGGGCGGCTGCATCTATATCAGCAAATATACTGCGCAGGCCCTTGCCTCCAGGATTCTCCTCTTCGAGGGTACCTACCGCAAGTATCACAGCGTGAACCCTACCACTGGCAAGCCTTGGAACAACGAATACGAGACTGCTGAGGACCTCCTCAAGCTTGCAATGAAGTATTCCGAGGAACTCGTGAATTCCGGTGCCTACAGCCTCCACGCAAACTATCGTGAACTCTTCACTTCCAAGAGCCTCCCTGAGGATGAGGTGATCTGGGGCAGAAGCTGCAACGAGGACCTCGGCGTGGCTCACCTTGTGACCTACAAGTACTGCTCTACCACTTCCTCAAAGAGCTATGGTCCTACCAAGGACTATATAATGAACTTCCTCAACCTGGACGGCACCGCCGCTTCCGGCGAACAGTCAATCACCAAGGAGTTCATTGGCAGGGACAAGCGTCTTGCTGCCAACGTCCTCGCTCCTGGCCAGACTCTTGTGAATGCGGCCGGTCAAACCGTAGCCTTCGCTCCTGACTTCACCTGGACCACCACCGGTTATATCTGGATCAAGTGGGTTATGCCTGAGTATTCCCCTATGAACGAGGGTGGTACTGCAAAGTCCCTCAACGGTATGCCTGTTCTCCGCTATGGCGAGGTTCTCCTCAACTATGCAGAGGCTGCTGAGGAGCTCGGTCTCCTCACTGCAGACATCTGGAACAAGACCATCGGCGAGCTCCGCAAGACTCACGGCGGCATCACTTCCACCGCTATGCCTTCAGTTGTGGACCCATATCTCTGGGACTACTACACCAAGGATGTCCTCCATCCTGCTGCTCTCAGCGCCGCAAATCTTGAGATCCGTCGCGAGAGGGCAGTGGAACTCACCTTCGAGGAAGGCCACCGCTGGGACGACCTTATGAGGTGGAACCTCGGTGACATCGTAGAGCGCCGCTATCAGCACAAGGGCTGGAGAGGCATCTACATCTCTGCCGATGAGTACAACAACGGCTTCGACTTCCAGGGCAAGCATTACACCGTCTCCAAGACCAAGACATCCAACGAGACCAACTACAAGCTCACTACCAACGATGACAAGAACTATACTCTGTCAAAGGGTACTTCCGGTTATCTCATCTATAACTACAAGCTCGAGTGGGACGACAAGATGTATCTGCATCCAATCCCTACCACTGCGGCTAACGTAAACCCTAACCTCGGCCAGAACGAGGGATGGCAGTGGCTTTAATCTCTAAATCGTCATAGATATGAAAAATAGAATATATGCAATGATCCTCGCGGCTGCGGCAGCATTTGCCTGCAACGTAGTAGATCCGATTATCGCCGATCCGGAAATCGAGGTCTCTCCAGCCACGATTTCGGCAGACTACACCAGCCAGGTTTACGACATCGCCGTCACCTGCAACACTACCTGGTCAATCACCAGGACTGATGCAGAGGGCAATGAGATCAGCTGGGTAAAGGTGGATAAACTCTCAGGCAAGGGTTCCTGCACTATGTACTTCAAGGTGCTGGAGAATCCTGATTCCCTCGCCAGGGCTGCAGTGGTGACTTTCACCGCAGGTCCTAACGGAGAGGCTGTTGCCTATGTGGACGTGGCTCAGGCCCTGAATCCTGATCCAAAGAAGGATGAACCTGACGAGCCTGATCCAGTGGATCCTGTCGATCCAGAACCAGTTGTGGAAGGCTGCACTATGCCAGTTTACCAGTATTTCGACAATATTCTCGGTCTGAATTGTACCAGTGGTGCCATCCTCATCTCCGACACCTGGGGTGTTGGAAATGCAACTGTTAACGGCAATGTGATGACCTTCTCCAACGGTGTGAAGTTCACAAAGACCGGTGGTGATGCTGAATTCGTGACCGCTTGGCCTTGTCATACCAATCCTAAGACCTACGCAGGTTTCCAGATTGGTGTACGCGCCAACTTCACCGATGGTGACAAGTGGATCATTTCCATCCCTATGAAGGACGGTGTTGCCGGAAACCTCCGCTTCCTCTACGGTTCCCGCAAGGAAAGCATCTCAGATGCAGGTTCCTACAAGTGGAGCTCCGACGGCGAGAACTGGAACGATGTGACTTCAATGGCTTCTGCAGGCTCCGATGCTGCATTCAAGGCATTCTACTTCACTGTTCCTGAGGGACAGATTCCTGCAAAGGGCACTCTTTACCTGAGCATTGCTGCTCATCCTACCGCTGGCGTGGTTTACTTCCAGAACGGTTTCTGCCTCGACTATGCAGACGTTCCGATGACTACCATTGATGCTGAGAATGACACCAAGATCATCATTTCCGAGGGCTTTGATGGAACCAAGGACGCTCTTGGTGCAATGGCTGAGGTTACTGGTTTCCTTGGAGGTGTAACTACGGGTTATGCAACTGCGTCTGGTGGAACAAAGGCATACGCCCCTACCAATGCTTCCATAACCACCAAGAACTGCTTTGCCCGTCCAGGATTCCTCCAGGTTGGCAACAATGACGATGCTATTACTGGAAGATGCGGTTTCAACGGAACCGTCACCCTTGCAGTGGGCGACAGACTCAAGGCTATGGGTATCGAGAAGTCCAGCGTGACCGTCCAGTTCAAGGCTTGCGGATATCAGAACGCTTACGACCGCATCTCCGACGCCAAGATCGTCGTCAAGTCCGGTGAAACTGTCGTTGAAGCTGAAGGTGAGCTTGCAGTCGGCAAGTGGAAGAACTACGCTATCAGCATCGCTGAAGCCGACCAGAGCACAGTTCTCGTAATTACCAGTGCTGCCAGCGCTGACAGGAAGGAGAATGGCACTGCTGCTAGCCCATACGAGTCTGCAGACTACCGCTTCTTCATCGACGACCTTCTCGTCGTTGCCGGTGACGCAGTACCTGTAACACCTGTTGACCCGGACCCAGGCACAGACCCTGATCCAGATCCTGCGACGCCTAAGGTTCTCTGCTTCGATTTCACCGGCGAGCCTCAGGCTGGCTGGAAGACTAATAAGGCAGACTCTGTATATCCAAACGGTGGTTCAGACTTTACGTATGTCCTTGACGGAGTCGACTATGTGTTCAAGCTTTCTACCTGCGACGTGGATGCAGGTTCCACCTCGGGTCCTTACTGGGTTGCTCCTGCGGGTGATGTCCCTGGCTATCTTTCATCCTACGCTCAGTACCGTTACATCGGTGTACCTAAGCTGTCCGGTTATGCGGTTACCAAGATCGTGGTTGTCGGTGGCGGAGTTTCTCTCAGCTCTGCCCAGCCGAAGTTCTGTATCACGAATTCCATTGCGGCTTCGACTACTGAGGCTGGAGCCATCACGGATGATTCCGCCTGCGTTGTCAAGGGTGGCGGATATCAGCTGCTTGAGGCCAATGGCACCGGTACTCTCACCTACGAGCTTTCCGAAACTGAGGCCGATACGATGTACTATATCTACGGCCGCGTAAAGGGTTCTATCGGTTCAATTACCGTAACCTATACTCCTTCCAAGTAAATTGACTATATTTACTGAATGAAATATCTACTGAAATCACTTACAGTGTTTACTTCTGCTTTGATGCTCCTGTCCTGTGACGGGGGCATCAAGGTTGAAGAGACCATCAGTGCTTCTCCTGCCACGATCGATGCAGGAGTGAGCCTCGCATCCTACGAAATCAATCTGACCAGCAACGCTGCCTGGACTGCAGAACTGCAGGGAGAAGGCAATGCGGAAGTGGCCTGGGTAAGTCTCTCCAAGTCCAAAGGTACAGGTGACGCAAAAATCACCGCCAGGGTCTTCGAGAACAAGTACAAGGACACCAGGAAGGCTACTGTGGTCTTCACTACCACTAATGGAACCCAGTCGTCCGTCGTCATTTCCCAGCAGGGCAAGGACAGCGGTGCAGACATAGCGGAGCTCAAGCTTCGCGTCGGTTCCTACAACCTCAGGATGTCCACCATCACTGAGACCAGCGAAGACAATTCCTGGACGAACAGGAGCCCTCGTCTGCTTGTATCCATACAGGAGAACGACTTCGACGTATTCGGTATGCAGGAGGTTTCCACAGCCCAGCAGACCTGGCTGAAGACGAACCTCAGCACTACCTATGATTTCTTCTTCTTCAGCCCGTATTCACAGGCTGGTACTGGTGACAAGGCACAGGGCATCGCCTTCAAGAAGAGTCTTTTCACCATCTCCGACAAGAATTTCTTCTGGGCATCTGCCACTCCGGAGACGATGACCACCAATGACACCGGCTCCAGCGGCAACTTCAGCCGCGGTGGCTGCTGCTGCGTGCTCACTCACAAGGAGACTGGCATCCAGATATTCTTTATGAACACCCACGCCTGCCTGAACAAGGAACCTAACGGCAACTTTGCATCTGTCTATGTGGACCAGGAGAAGAAGTACAACACTTCGAATCTGCCTTCGTTCTTCGTGGGCGATATGAATGCCCACGCGGACTATCCTGCCGTGACTACCTATCTGACTCATTGGAAGGATTCTTACAGCGCGGCAGCCAAGAGGACCGGAGGCACATTCACCTACAATGGCTTCGGATCTTCAGGCACCAAGTACCGCATCGACTATGTATTCTACAAGGGAAGTGGAATCACGATCAATGAATTCTGCATCAACAACGCGTTGTATGACGGCAAGTATGCGTCAGACCATTTCCCTATCTATGCCGACCTTACCATAAAGAAGTAAATGAAAAAGCACATCATCCCCGTACTTGTTCTGGTGCTCGTCGCTCTTCTGGCCCTGGCCTGCAAGCCTTGTGCCCAGCAGGAGGTGACCAGCCCTGAAGGCTATACCCTCAGCAACGACAAGATCAGCGTGACCATCGCTGAAAATGGCTCCCTGGCCGAACTGCGCAATGTGGCTACCGGTCAGAATTATGCCTCCGGCGGACTCCTGTGGCGTATGTACTACGACTCAAAGTCCGAGAAGGAGATCCAGGTAAGCGGTGACGAGCAGACTCCGGAGATTTCTGTGGAAGGCGACGTCATCACTATGGTCTACAAGGGCCTCAAGGTCCGCGACTATGAGATTGCGATGGACGTGACTCTTCAGGTCATCCTCGAAGAGGACAAGGTGCGTTTCGCATCAAGCCTCAGCAACAACGAACCTCACACCGTCATCCGCGAACTTCACTATCCGCTCGTGCACGGTGCCGTGCTTCCTGAGGACCACAAGCTCTACACTTCAGAGGCTGGTGGCAAGCTCTATGACAACCCTCGCGCTGTGATGAGCAAGCTCGCCGCTTCCCCTTACAAGAAGCCTGAGCAGTTCTTCCGTCAGAAGGACGTCAAGTACGGAGCCAAGGTCTTTATGAACTGCTTTGCCCTCCTGGGCGAGGAGCAGGGTCTTTACTTCGGCAGCCACGACGTGACTTTCCAGGACACCTGGCAGGGTATGCGTGCCTACAAGGGCGCTTCAGGCAAGTTCGATTGCCTCGAGTTCGGTTTCTTCAAATATCCTCACGCCTTCTGCGGCGAAAGCTGGGAGTGCGACGCCAACGTGGTGGCTCCTTACAGCGGCAGCTGGCACGTGGCATCCGGCCTTTATCGTGCCTGGGTGAACACCTGGTGGGAATATACTCCTGCCCCTCAGTGGATACGCGAGGATCTCAGAAGCTGGCAGCGCGTCATCTTCAAGCATCAGTACGGCGAATATTTCTTCAAATATGAGGACCTCTACGGAAAGGTGGACGAGGCCGGTCAGGCCGCAGGCTGCAACTCCGTATTCCTCTTCGGCTGGTGGGCTGAAGGTATGGACCACGGCAACCCTGACTATTCTCCGGACGAGACTCAGGGCGGTGACGCTGCACTTGCAGACGCCATCGCGAAGTACCAGGCGAACGGCAACCATCTGATACTTTATTATAATGGTAAGCTGATAGACCGCGAAAGCCGCTTCTACAAGAGTGGAATGGGTTCCAAGGTCTGCCGTCACGACAACACCGGCTCCGAGATTCTCGAACGCTACAAGTTCACCGGCAAGGGCACCTGGCTCGGCGAGTACGACCAGAGGACCTTCGCTGTGGCTACTATGATGGATCCGACCTGGAACAAGGTACTCTTCGATCTCCAGGACCGCGCCTACAATATGGGTGCACGTGCCGTGTTCTTCGACCAGCTCGGTTACATTGAGAGCGAGAGCACCAACTGGGACACTTCCCGCGAATTCCCGGTTCCGGACACCTACGGTATCCTCAAGCGTGCACAGTGCCTCAAGCTTATGCGTGACCGCTATGCCGAGAAGGCTCCTGACTTCGCCCTCGGCGCTGAAGGCACAGTCGATGCGCTTGCGCAGTACTGCGACTTCACCCACGGCTATCCTGCCAACGACGGCAAGGAGCACTTCCTGAACTTCTTCCGCTACACCTTCCCTGAACTCGTGTTCACGGACCGTGGTCAGAGGGACGACGAGGGCGTGGACTTCCACGTGAATCTCACTCTCCTCGACGGCCAGCGCAACGACATCGAGATCTACCGCTGCCGCGACATCATCTCCGACACTCCTCACTATCAGGAATACCTCGGCCAGGCAAACGCCATCAAGGACGCCTACAAGGACTGTCTGATGGCCGGCAGGTACAATGACGTCCTCGGCTTCGAGAACAGCGAGAAAAACGCCGATGCACGCTCATTCGTCAGCGAAGACGCCTCCCATATCGTAATCGTGGTGGCCAACCAGTACAATGACGGCACTGTGGCTACTTCCATCAAGGTACCTGGCTACAAATATGTCGAGTCTATGACTCTCGGCAATGCCAAGGTCGCTGCCTGGGGCCGCAAGGTCGCCCTCGGCAAGTATGGTCTCGCCGCACTCCGCTACGAAAAGGAATAATTTCCTGAATTATTCAGTATATTTGAGGTCTGAATCTATAAGGTTCAGACCTTTTTTATGTATAGAAATATGTTATCAGTCCTGTTTCTTTCTCTCGCGCTGAGTTTCGGCGCGTGCACTCCTGACAATCCGTCCACTCCTGTGATCGTTAATCCCGGCCAGGGAGAATCCGGAGGTTCCTCTGAGGCCGAGTATAAGGTTTTCACCGTTTATGGTACCGTCACCGATGCCAGCACCGGCAAGGCTATCAGCAATGTGCTGGTCTCCGACGGCAGGCAGATAGTCAAGACCGACTCAAAGGGCAAGTATGAGATTGTGCCTAATACCGCTGAGGCTCACAATGTCTTCGTGATTATGCCGTCCGAATACGAGTTCACCCGCAACCAGTGGGGCGGATGGGGCGATTTCGTCTGCATCGACAGCAGCAAGAAGGCTCAGAAAGCAGACTTCAAGCTGACTCCTCGCACAATTGCCGCTGAGAAGTACCGTATATTGATCCTCGGCGACCCTCAGCAGATGAGCAGCCGTCAGCATTCCATCGATTCCTGGACATACGTCAGCGATGCCGTCCAGGCTTACAGCGCTGCCTACAGCGGCCCACTCTACCAGATCAGCCTGGGCGATATGGTGACCAACGAAATCGAGGTCTCAGGCAAGGCGGAGGCGTATTTGCTGAAGCAGAAGAAATGCAATGTGACGACCTTCAGCGTACCTGGCAACCACGACCACTACCAGAAGGCAAAGAGCTATTACGATTCCGTGACCGACTTCTCCAAGTGGTTCGGACCATATAACTACTCCTTCAACCTGGGCAAGCAGCATTTTGTCTTCCTGGACAGCTGTGCGTGGTGTGAGACCGAAGGTTCCACCTACAATGAGTGCCTGAACGAGGAGGCGATAACTTTCCTGGAGAATGACCTCTCACACGTGGACAAGTCCGTGCCAGTTCATATCTGCACCCACTGTCCGCTCACCAAGAAATACGACGGTCTCTTCCCGTCTCCTATCAAGAATCACGACAGGATGATGAAGGCTCTGGTCGGTCGCAGCGTGAACATCTGGTATGGCCATATCCATTTCAATTCCAACTTCAGCTACACGGCCGAGGAACTCAGTTCCTACGCTGCCGGAGTCAAGGCTCTGGACAGCCACGTCGTGGGCCGCTGCGGCGGTTGCTGGGCCTGCAGCGGGGAAGTCCTCAGGGACGGCGCTCCTCGCGGCTTCGTCGAACTGGATCTCAACGGCACGGCCAATCACTGGCAGTACCACTCCATCGACAGCAAGTACGCACATCAGTGGAATTTCTACTATCCTGGTCAGTTTGCCGAGGACAAGTTCGCCAATGTGGACGACACCGCCGTCTATTGCAATGTCTATATGTGGGACAATCTCTGGACTGTGCCTGAAATATGGGTGGATGGCGTCAAATTGGGCAATATGACCAAATGCATCGACTCAAACGACGCCACCTATGACCCTCTCTACCAGCACTACTATATTATCTGGAAGGCGGAAGGCAAGATGGCCCAGCGCGATGAGCCTTCAAAGGTCTATGACAACACCCATCTCTTCAAGTACGCCCTTCCGTCCAGCACGAAGAAGTGTCAGATCCGCGTTACCGACCGCTGGGGCGAGACTCTTTCCGCTGACCTGAGCTGGTAACGGAACTTAGAATTTCAATTTCTTCAGATACAGCCTGGTTGTGGATTCGTCCACATCCAGGTTTTTCTTTGAGCATTCGAAGCGGCTCTTGCTGATGAAGATTTCGTGCACGCAGTCGGCACCGGCCAATCCGCTTGCAAAGATGCCTGTGGCGCAGCTCTCGCAATTCACTTTGGAGATATGGATGTTACTGAAGTCCGGCAGGAATTCAGCCGGCTTGCCCTCGCCTGAGGCCAGGGTCTTGTAACTCACGTCAGCGTAGTCGCACCTGAAGGAGATGGCCGCATCGGGGATGTTGCGCATAGTGATGTCGCTGATCCAGATGTCCTGGCACTTGCCGCCTCGGCCAGGCATACTTTTGAAGCGCAGGCCTATGTCTGAGCCGTCGAAGACGCAGTTCCTGACCACTATCTTCTCCATACCGCCCGAGTAGTCGCTGCCTATCACAAAGCCGCCGTGGGCGTGCAGGACCGTGTTGTTGCAGATGAGTATATCCCTGCAAGGGCCGGCCTCGAGGCCTTTCTGACCGCTGCCGCCCTTCATACAGATGCCGTCATCGCCGCAGTCCACCGTGCAGCCGGTCACTAGCACTCTCTGACTGTTGCCAATGTCGATTCCGTCGCCGTTCTGGGCGTTCCACGGGCACTTGACGGTCACGCCGTCCAATACCACGTCAGTGCACTGCGAAGGATTGATATGGAACTTTGGGGAATTGCAGACCGTCACGCCCTGGATCAGGACGCGGCTGCTTCTCTTTATAATAATAAGGTGGTTGCGTATGGCCTCTTCCTTCTCGGGGGAGTCGGTGATGTTCGGATATCCGCTGTTCAGATTATATGGGAACCACAGGTCGCCCTTTTCGTTCAGAGTGCCGCCCATATCGAGCAGTTCCTGCCATTCAGCCTCGCAGAGTTTGCCTTTCTTGGCATAGCGCCACCACTGTCCGTTGCCGTTCAGCGTGCCTTTGCCGGTGATGCTGATGTCAGTGCACTTGTCGGCGCTGATGCAGGGGAGTGCGCGTCCGTTGACGATGGGCTTGCCATCGGCGTCCTTCTTGAAATATGCGCTCTTGTCGTTGGTGAAGACTATGGTTGCGCCTTCCTCCAGATGCAGGTCGATTCCGCTCTTGAGCACGATAGGCCCGGCAATCCAGGTGCCCGCAGGGACGATGAGATGTCCGCCGCCCTGCTTTGCGAGCTCTTTGATGGCCTTCGGGAAGGCAAGGGTACAATCCTCGCCGTTTGCGAAGTCAGTTATTCTAACGCTGAAATCAGGGATTACAGGCAACTGAGCCTGTTCCAGGGCCACGGGTGTGTTCTTGTAGAGCTTCGCGTATGGATACTCGGCAGCAACTGCGTTGAGGCCCAGCATCAGTATAAGTATGGCGGCAATTGACTTTCTCATAGCTGCAAATGTAATCAAAAAAGCCTGACTCATTGAGCCAGGCTTTCTTTATCTTGCGATAAGATTAAAATCTATCCTCAGAAGAAACGGTGAGTTTCTTGCGGCCGTGACGACGACGTGCAGCGAGGACGCGACGTCCGTTAGGGGTAGACATACGCTCGCGGAAGCCGTGTTTGTTACGACGCTTGCGCTCAGATGGCTGGAATGTTCTTTTCATATCTATTTCTTTTTAATTATTCGCACAATTGGGAGTGCAAAGGTAGCATTTTTGGACAAACCGCCAAAATATTTTAATCTATTTTTCTATCCTTATGACGAATTTTCCGGCGAAATACTCGTCTTTGAGCCACGAATCCACGGGCCAGGTATATACGGAGCCCTTTCTGAGCTTGTAACGGGCCATTGCAATGCCTATTTCCTCGGCTATGTCACCGCCCTTGAGATAGAGGATTCCCCGGCTGTATTTGCCCTTCACCCAAGGGATGAAATTCTCAAGTGAAGTCACTGCGCGGGACACCACCCAGTCGAAGCTCTGAGGCAGGCTTTCGGCACGGGCGTTCACCACGGTGACGTTCTTCAGGTCCAGGGCCTTTGCCACTGCTGATGCAACTATGGTCTTCTTGCCGACGGAGTCGCAGAGAGTGAACTGCACCTGGGGATACATAATCGCGAGAGGAATGCCCGGGAAGCCGCCTCCCGTGCCCAGATCGAGCACCTGACAGCCGTCGGGGAACTCCACTTCAGCGGAATGCCTCTGAGCGTATGAGGCGATGGCGAGGGAATGCAGCACGTGATGCCTGTAGACCTCGTCGATGTCCTTGCGGGAGATGACGTTGATCTTGGCGTTCCATTCGCGGTAGAGGCCGTCCATCTGCCTGAACTGCGCCTTCTGCTCCTCGCTTACTGACGGGAACTCCGCCAGGAGTATCTTTTCGAATTCTTCGTATGTCATTTATTCGTCCTCCTCGTCGTCCAGCATCATCTTCTGGAGTATCTCCTTGGCCCTTCTGATCCTGGTCTTCACCGTGTTGAGCGGAAGATCGGTCTTCTGGGCGATTTCGTTGTAGTCCTTTTCGTCGATGAACCTGTAGATGGCTATCTCCCTGTAGAGCGGGCTGAGTCCGTTGATGTAGCCTATGAGCTTGTCATAGTCCTCCTGGTTGCTGATGGCCTCGTCTGCGGGCTTCTCCTGGGTGCTGACGTTCACTGTGCTGTCGGCGTCGCCTTCGATCGAGGTGGTCGGCATATAGTCCATTTCCCTCTTCTTCTTGCCGGCGAGGTCCAGGGCCGTGTTCCATCCTATGGTGTAGAGCCAGGTGCGGAATTCGCCTTTCTCGGGATTGTAGGAATCGATGTGCAGGAAGGCCTTCAGGAAGGTCTGCATACACACGTCTTCCACGTCCCAGGACGGCACGACCTTGCTGACGTGCACCTTCAGACCGCCCTTGTAGCGGTTGAATATCTCCAGGAAGGCGGATTCGTTATTCTTGCGGGCGAGCGTGATGAGTTCCGCTTCTCCCATTGATGCGCAACTAGTGTGCTTCGAGCCAGTTCTTTCCATAATCACATTCTACGGTGAGCGGAACGGAGAGCTCAACGACGTTCTCCATCTCCTCGATCACGATTTTCTTAAGAGTTTCAAGTTCCTGCGGCACGGCGTCGAACACGAGTTCGTCGTGTATCTGGAGCACCATCCTGCTGACGAGACCTTCCTCGCTCAGCCTGCGGTCCACATTGGCCATCGCAATCTTGATGATGTCCGCGGAAGTACCCTGGATAGGGGCGTTGACGGCATTCCTCTCCGCCAGGGCGCGCACGGTGCCGTTGCTGGAATTCACGTCAGGGACATATCTGCGGCGGCCGAATACCGTCTCCACATAGCCGTTTTCGCGGGCTCCGACCAAAGTGTCCTGGATGAAGTTGCGGATGGCAGGGAAGGAGGCGAAATAGTCGTCGATGATCTGCTTTGCCTCGCCCCTTGCGCAGCCCAGACGCTGCGAGAGGCCGAATGCCGACATTCCGTACATAATGCCGAAATTGACGGTCTTGGCCTTGCGCCTCTGGTCGTCCGTGACTTCGGATGCGTCCACTCCATATATCCTGGCGGCAGTTGCCCTATGCACGTCTGCGCCCGAATTGAAAGCCTCGATGAGCTGCTTGTCCTGGCTCAGATGGGCCATTATGCGGAGTTCTATCTGGGAGTAGTCGGCAGACACGATTATGCCGTCCGGAGTGCTCGGCACGAAGGCCTTGCGTATCTCCTTGCCGCGCTCGGTGCGGATAGGGATGTTCTGGAGGTTAGGGTTGGAGGAACTGAGTCTGCCAGTGGCGGTCAGTCCCTGGTTGAAGGTCGTGTGGATCTTGCCGTCGGAAGGGGAAATATAGCCCGGGAACGGTTCGATATAGGTCGAAAGCAGCTTCTTGGCGGCCCTGAACTCGAGTATCTCGTTCACGACCGGATGCTTGTCGGCTATGCCCAGCAGAGTCTCCTCGTCGGTGGAATCGTTGCCCCTCTTCTTGCGTGGGAGCAGCTGCAGTTCGTCGTAGATGAGTTCCGCAATCTGCTTAGGGGAGGAGATGTTGAGCGCCGGCTTGTCCACCATCGTACGTATGCTGTCCTGACGATCGGAAACTTCCTTGCGCAGGCCGTCCGCGAACTCCCTGAGGCTGCCCACGTCCATCCTGACGCCGTTGCTCTCGACTTTGGCGAGCACTCTGATGAGAGGCTCCTCTATCTTTTCATAGACATCGGCCATTCCGCCTTCCCTCATATCGCTCTCAAGCCTCTTTCCCAGTCTGAGTATGGCTGCGGCCTCGAGGGCCCTGTCCGTCGGATCTTCCTCGATTTCGTCGAAGAGTCCGAGGCTCATTTCCTGAGGCTCTCCGGCCTCGAGGTCAACTCCGATGACTGTCTTGCTGAGACTCTCGAGCTTGTGACTCTTCTCCGGGTTGATGACATAGTCCATCAGGGCGATGTCCATCAGGCGGCCTTCGACTGCAGTGGTCTTCAGGCCTTCCTTTATCTCATAGCAATATTTCACTATGTCCGCATCAGCGATGCAGGCGAAGTCGGAAGCCTTGCCCTTTGCGGCCACAAGGCCAGTTTCAGGCGTCTCTGCGGCCACTGAGACCTGGCCGTCGGGATATATGCGTACGCTGCAGCAGGCGGTTGCCTTTGCGGCTTTGCCAACTGTGGCGGCGTCGCTTTCCTTATAATTGAATGTTTCAGCGGCAGGGGTATCGGAAACTGCTGCTTCGGCGGATACGGGGGCCGGTGCAACACCCTCGTCGTCGACGCTGAGACCACGCAGATAACGCTTGAGTGAACCGAACTCGTAGAGGTCGAAGAGCTCTGCGGCGCGGGATGTGATCCTGCCGTCGAGGGCCATATCCTCGGTAGGAGTGTCTATTTCGATATCGGTCTTGATGGTTACGAGGACCTTGCTGAGATCGATGTGGCCCCTTGCCTCCTCGAACATCGCACGCTGCTTCTCGGAGAGTTTGTCGAGGTTCGCATATATGTTTTCAAGGCTGCCGTAGGCCGAAATAAGCTTGCTGGCGCCTTTTTCGCCCACGCCCTTTACGCCCGGCACATTGTCGGAAGCGTCACCGCAGATGGCGAGCATATCGATGACCTGCTCCGGACGCTGAATGCCGTAGCGCTCGCAGACTTCCTTCACGCCGTAGATCTCGGCCTCGTTGCCGCTCTTGCCCGGCTTATATTGCCATATATTCTCCGAAATCAGCTGACCGTAGTCCTTGTCCGGAGTGACCATATAGACCTGCAGACCTTCCTTTTCGGCCCTTTTCGCCATCGAACCGACCACGTCGTCGGCTTCGAAGCCCATAAGCATAAGCACCGGGATGCGAAGGGATGCGCAGATGTCAGTCAGTGGCTCGAGCGCATCGATGATGAGCTGAGGAGTGGCGTCGCGGTTGGCCTTGTAGGCAGGGTAGAGCTGATTGCGGAAAGTGCCTCCCGGAGGGTCGAAGGACACGGCCAGGTGGGTAGGTTTCTCCTTCTCGATCAGTTCGAGGAGATATTTGGTGAATCCATATAGAATCGACGTGTCCACACCCTTGGAATTGACCATAGGGCGCCTGAGCAGCGCATAGTACATCTTGAATACCAGCGCGTGTCCGTCGATGAGGTAAAGTTTCCTATTTTCCATAGCGCTCAAAGGTAGACAAAAAAATGGATTCTATGCATTTCTGCGCACCATTTTCATCACTTTTGTGAAATTTTTTGTCTACTCCGAGAGCCCAGGTTGCGGTGCAATGTTTCATCGCATCGGCGAGGTCGTGGGAAGAGAATATGACCGTCTTTCCGGCGTCGGCTATCTTGCGCAGCGCAGAGAGCACTGCAAGGCGGTTTTCAGGGTCGAGGAAGGCGGTCGGCTCGTCCAGCAGAATGACGTCCCCTCCAATTGTCAGAGCCACAGCGATGCAGGCTTTCTGGAACTCTCCGTCGCTGAGGGTGGAAATGTCCTGGCCGGCTTTTTCATCCAGGCCGAGTGCGTTGAGCGCTGCGCTTATCCTGCTCTTCAGATCATCGCTGAGCCTTCCGCTCCAAGTGCTTTCGCGGTAGCACCCCGTCTCTACGAACTGCCTGAGAGTGAAGCCCTTGACCTTCGGAATCCCGGTAGGGATCATCACTGCGCCCTGGCATTCGCTCGCTATCTTGCGCAGAAGCGTGCTCTTGCCGCTGCCGTTCGCGCCGCAGAGCAGCACGAGTGCTCCGCCGTCAATAGGCAGGCTCAGGCTGATGCCTTCGCAGAGCACTTTCTCGCCGTATGCGAGGGATATGTTGTCGAAGACCATCATTTCCTGAGTAGTATAATAAGTATGACTGGGATGCCTATGATTGCGAGTATGCTGCCGGCCGGAAGGGGAGTTCCCCAAAGCCGTGAGAACAGGTCGGCGGCCACTGACAGGACCGCTCCGGTGAGCAGAGATGCTGGGATGAGGAGCTTATGCACCGAACTGCCGATGATCCTGCGCGCGATGTGCGGTGCGGCTATGCCCACGAAGCCCAGCGGTCCGCAGAAGGCTGTGACCGTGCCGGCCAGCAGGCTGCAGCTCAGCAGGGAGAATATCCTGATCCGCTTCACGTTCGCGCCGGACAGGCTGGCGTAGGCGTCTCCGAAGAGTATCAGGTCCAGGCCCTTGCCGTTGATCACGGCGGGTATTGTGCCAAGTACGAGTGCCGAGGCAATTACGCTTACTCCCGTCCATCCTGAGCTGGAGAAACTGCCCGCGGCCCAGCTGTAGTAGAGTTTGAGGCTCTCTGCGCTGCTGGTGAACTGGAGCAGTGCCACTGCCGCGCTGACTATGAATCCGAGCATAATGCCGAATATCAGCAGGGTGGAGGTGGAGGATGTCCTGGAGGAGACGAGCATCACAAGGGCGCTGCACGCGAGTGCTCCCACGAAGGCCGCCGCAGTGACTCCCAGACTGGCTGCTCCGGCCATAGTGACCAATGCTGCTCCGAGTCCGGCTCCTGCGCTGACTCCCATAATGTGCGGGTCTGCGAGGGGATTGCGGAATATGCTCTGCATCTGCAGGCCTCCGAGGGCCAGGGCGGAACCGGCCAGCAGGGCCGTCAGCATCCTGGGCAGACGCAGTTTCAGCAGCACGGTCGATGCCGCGTCTCCAAGGCTGCTCAGACCCTGGCTGCCACCCCACATCAGGTCGGCCGCGCACAGCAAAGCCAGGCACAGCAGGACGATGATTGGTATGATTCCGCGTCTTTTCATTATATTTGTATGCAAAGTTAATAAAATATGAAACGAATTATCGTACTTGTGGCATCCGTTGCCATTTTGATTCCGACTGCTCTCTCTGCCCAGAACGCAAAGGGCGGCATCTCAGCTTCAGACCTCAGTGAAATCCAGAAGGGCTACGCCGGCACTCCTGCCGACAAGGCTGTGAAGAATGCACTTGCAGGCACTGCGATCAATGTTCTGGCATTGAACAGCGAGAACGCTGCAATGATCGACACTCATTTCTCCGACAGGGTGAAGACCAAGGGTATCACCGACCAGAAGTCTTCCGGCCGCTGCTGGCTTTTCACCGGTCTCAATGTGATGAGAGCCAGGATGATAGACAAGTACGAGCTGCCTGAATTCCAGTTCAGTCAGTCATATATATTCTTCTATGACCAGTTGGAGAAGTCCAATCTCTTCCTTCAGGGCGTGATCGACACGCGTGACCTTCCATTCGAGGACAGGCAGGTGGATTGGCTTTTCAGCAATCCTCTCAGCGACGGCGGCCAGTTCACGGGCGTTTCCAACCTCGTCACCAAGTACGGCTTGGTTCCATCCGAGGCTATGCCTGAGATGTATAGCGCCAACGCCACTTCCCAGATGGCGATGCTGCTCAAACTGAAGCTCCGTGAGGATGGTCTCCGCCTCCGTGAGATGAATGACAATGCCGACAAGAAGGCTCGCAAGACCATCGAGGACGCAATGATTTCCGCCAAGATCGATATGCTCAAGGAAATCTACCGTATGCTCGTGCTCTGCCTCGGAGTGCCTCCGACCGAATTCGAATGGACCCGCTGCAATGCCAAGGGCGAAATCGTGAGCACCGAGACCTATACTCCTAAATCCTTCTATGACACGTACGTAGGTGCAGATCTCGAGAACAACTATGTGATGGTGATGAACGACCCTCTCCGCGAGTACGGCAAGGTTTACGAGATCGACTACGACCGCCACGTCTATGACGGTCAGAACTGGGTGTATGTCAATCTGCCGATCGAGAAGATCAAGGAGATGGCCATCGCTTCCATCAAGGACAACACCGCAATGTACTTCTCCTGCGACGTGGGCAAGTGCTCAAACCGCAGCAAGGGCACCCTCGACCTCGCCAACTACGACTACGAGTCCCTGATGGGCGTCAGCTTCGGTATGAACAAGGAAGAGCGCGTGAAGACCCACGCCAGCGGCTCCTCCCACGCAATGACTCTCATCGCCGTTGACCTCAAGGACGGCCAGCCTGTGAAGTGGATGGTGGAGAACAGCTGGGGTCCTGCCAGCGGCTACAAGGGTTGCCTCATTATGACCGATGAGTGGTTCGACAACTATATGTTCCGCCTTGTCCTCGAGAAGAAGTACGTCCCTTCGGACGTCCTCCAGATGCTCAATCAGACCCCAGTCAAGCTTCCTTCCTGGGACCCAATGTTCGCGCCGGAGGAGTAATTTGGCGCAGAAGTAGTGCCACTAGTTCTGCACCACTTTTCTGCGTTTTCGCTGTGCGTTTCGCATCTCATTCGTTTCTAACAGTCAGCAATTCGCTGACTGTTATTCGTTTTTTCCTCCAACAGTCACGCATCGGATGACTGTTACGGTGGTTTTGGCCCCAACAGTCACGTTTTGCGTGACTGTTGGCTCTGTTTGGCGCAGAAGTAGTGGCACTAGTACTGCACCACTTTTCTCAAGCACAAAACAGGCTGTTTTTGTTCACGAAAACTAGAACGGCAAATTCTCAAGCACAAATCGGGCGGTTTTGTTCACGAAAACTGGGTGGAACGGCACG
>DCHT01000071.1:0-312 GCA_002314885.1 Bacteroidales bacterium UBA1745
CGGACAAAAGCCGTCGCTTAACGGCTGTCTCCTGTCGCTCGCTTTTCACCGCCCCTCCTATCGGCGCCAGACGCCTCTGCCGCCCGGCCTCTTCCTCCCGCCGCAGCCAAAAGTGGCGCAGAAGTAGTGCCACTAGTACTGCACCACTTTCCGGCCTTGCCACAGAAACAAGCTTCAGGCCTTGAGAGCGTTTCTGTGTCCACTTTTTGCCCGAAAATGCCGTTTTTTCTGCCACAGAAACAACCTTTCGCTCCGTAGATTGTTTCTGTGGCCAGCTTCGTGTCCCTCGGTGGCCACGCCCCCTCGCCGGCA
>DCHT01000071.1:394-532 GCA_002314885.1 Bacteroidales bacterium UBA1745
AAGGCGCGGCAGCGGTGCCACCCAAGTTGGCGCAGAAGTAGTGGCACTAGTTCTGCGCCAGGGGCGTTACGGAGCACAAACAAAAAAGCCTCGCAGTTCTGCGAGGCTTTCGAGTGACTCGTGTAGGATTCAAACCTA
>DCHT01000071.1:583-26869 GCA_002314885.1 Bacteroidales bacterium UBA1745
TCTATTCAGCTGAGCTAACGAGCCAATAAATTATTCAGCGTCCTTTGCGACGTACTTCTTCTCCTTGATGCGAGCCTTCTTACCAGAGAGGTCACGGAGGTAGAAGATGCGTGCGCGACGTACTTTACCGTACTTGTTGACTTCGATGCTGTCGATGAATGGTGAGTTGAAAGGGAAGATCCTCTCTACGCCAATACCATTGGAAATCTTGCGAACAGTGAAAGTCTTGGTTGCTGGAGATGCGCCCCTTACCTGGAGGACAACGCCTCTGAACTTCTGGAGTCTCTCCTTGTCACCCTCTTTGATCCTGTAGGTAACGGTGATAGTGTCACCGGCCTTGAAATCTGGGTAGTTATTTACCGCCTCGTTTGCGAAAGCGTCATTTACTAACTTAATGTAATCCATTTTTATTTCAGTAAAATTTAAGTGGCAACGTGGGCTAAACCGTTTGTGCACCAGAGGTTGCTCCCGTTTTGGGACTGCAAAAGTAGAAATAAATTTTCTATCTGCAAACTTTTTTCACTTTTTTTAGAACTTTATTATGTCGAGAGGGTTGTCCTTGAGGAAATTCTCGACTTTCTCTATGTCCTTGTAGAACGGTTTGTCCTCCCTGATGGTCGGAACGAGGCTGCGGATGCTGTCGTAGATGCGGCGGCTCAGAGGGGCGAGCCTGTCCTTGATTCCGAGGCAATCGACGGCCTGGGCGAGCGCGATATACTGGATTGCAGTCACCTGGAACACGTTTTCGATGACGTGCTTGCAGATGAGGGCAGTGTTCGTGCCCATACTTACGATGTCCTGGTTGTCGTTGTTGTTCGGAATGCTGTGGACGTAGTTAGGCATCGCGAGGGTCTGACATTCGGCCGTGGTCGAAGTGGCGGTGAACTGGCAGGCCTGCATACCGTAGTTGAGTCCGAGGGTACCTATATTAAGGAATGGAGGCAGTATGCCGTTGATGCGGTCGTGGAAGAGATAGTTCAGCTGGCGTTCGGCGGTCATAGCCACGCGCACCATTGCAATCTTGACTTTGTCCTCCTCGAGGGAGATGTAGTCGCCGTGGAAGTTGCCTCCGTGGAGGACGTTCTTGCCGACCGGATCGATGATTGGGTTGTCGCTGGCGCAGTTGAGCTCCTCCTCGAGTATCCTGCGGCTGTTTTCGAGGGTCTCGTAGACCGGACCGAGGATCTGAGGGGTACAGCGCAGGGAATAGTAGGCCTGCACCTTGTGCTCGAAGACCTTGTCCTCTGAGTGACCGTTGTCATAGAGCTCGTGCTCCCTCTTCTGGAGGCACTTGCTGCCTTCGGAGAGTTCGCGCATCTTGGCTGCAATGAGCTTCTGTCCGTGGTGGCGGCGGCAGCCGTTGAGTTCCTCGGACATCAGGTCGTCGAAGGACGATGCGATCTCGTTCATCATCACGGAGGCGAGGGTGGCCCATTCGGTCAGCTGCTCCGCACGGAACTGGTTGACCATTGCGATGCCGGTCATCACGGATGTGCCGTTGGTGACGGAAAGGCCCTCGCGTATGTGTATTGAAATAGGGGAGAGGCCGTTCTCTGCGAGCACTTCGCCCGTTGGACGCCATTCGCCCTTATAGTGCACTTCGCCTTCGCCTATGAGGGTAAGGGCAATATGGGCCAGCTGTACGAGGTCGCCGCTGGCGCCGACGCTGCCGTGCATAGGTATGAACGGATATATGCCCCTGTTGATGAATTCCACCAGCAGACGGCACACTTCCGGATGGATTCCGGAGCGGCACTGGAGGAAGACTCCGAGCCTTGCGATCATCGCGGATTTCACGTAGAGATCCGGCAGAGGATCGCCTGCTCCCGTGGAGTGGCTTCTGATTATATTGTATTGAAGGTCAGTGAGATATGCGTCATCAACGCGCCACTGCGCCATAGGGCCGAAGCCCGTGTTGATGCCGTAGATTACCTTGTCAGACGCGAACTCCCTGAGGAATTCGTAGCAGTCGTTCACCGCTTCCAGCGGAAGAGTTTTCTCATCAAGTCGGGCTCCTTTGAAAAGGATGTCCCTCACTTGGTTCAGGGTCAGAGTTTCCATTCAGTTTTCTATTCGAACATATCCTTGAGCTTGTCGAAGAAGCCCTTGTCTTCATTGCCTTCCTTTGGGGCGAAGGAGGCACTGTTCTTAAGTGTCTCGATGGCAGCCTTTTCTTCCTTGGAAAGTTTCTTCGGAATATAGACTATATACTTGATATACAGGTCTCCGGTGCCGTATCCGTTCACGGATGGAAGGCCTCTGTTGCGCAGTTTCACGGTCTCTCCGGACTGGGTGCCCGGCTTGACTTCCACCTTGACGCTGCCGCCCAGGACAGGGATTTCCACAGTGGCGCCGAGTATAGCCTCAGGCACTGAAAGAAGCTTGGTGTAGTAGAGGTCGCTGCCGTCGCGCTTGAATTCCTTGTGCTCGGCCTGCTGGATGACCAGGAGAAGGTCGCCGCAAGGTCCGTTGTTCTTGCCTGCGTGGCCCTTTCCGGACATTGAAAGCTGCATTCCGTCGTCCACGCCTGCAGGAATCTTGACAGTGAAGGTCTCTTTCTTGCGGGTGAGGCCTGTGCCGCCGCAGCTGTGGCAAGGCTTGGATATGATCTTGCCCTCGCCGTTACACTGCTGACAGGTGGTCTGCTGCACCATCTGGCCGAGGAAGCTGTTCACGACTCTCTTATATGTGCCGGTACCCTTGCAGGCAGGGCAGGTCTTGATGTCGGCCTCGCTCTGTGCGCCACGGCCGTTGCAGGTCGGACAAGGTACGTCCCTTTCGATGGAAATCTCTTTCTCACAGCCGTTTGCGATCTCTTCGAGGGTCAGGTTGACTCTCTTGCGTATATCGCGTCCACGGTACACTCTAGTGCCGCCGGACTGGCTTGCTCCGCCGCTGAAGAAGTCGCTGAAGCCGCCGAATCCGCCGTTGCCTCCGCGTCCTCCGAAGAAGGCGTTGAAGATGTCGAACGGATCGAAGCCCTGGCCGCCGCCGAAGCCGCCTGCTCCGCCGAATCCGTCCATCGTGCGACCGCCGGCCTGGTCGTATGCCGCCCTCTTCTTCTCGTCTCCGAGGGTGTCATAGGCCTCCGCGATCTCCTTGAACTTCTCTTCGGCCGCCTTTTTGTCAGCCTCCGAGTCATCCACGTGCTTGTCCGGATGGTACTGGACCGCCAGTTTCCTGTAGGCCCTCTTTATATCGTCGGCGCTGGCACTCTTGTCCACACCGAGGACTTTATAATAGAAATATGCTTCTCTTTCAGCCATTTTCAAATCTCCTTAAATGCCTACTACGACCTTGGCGTAGCGTATCACTTTTCCATTGAGCGTATAGCCTGTCAGGCACACGTCGAAGACCTTTCCCTTCTTATCTTCCTCAGGCACCGGGAACTGTGCGACAGCCTCGTGGAGGTCGGTGTCGAAATCCATTCCCTTAGCCTCGATCACTGCGAGTCCCTTGCTCTTGAGGTAAGTCATTAACTTATTGTAAATCAATTCGGTACCTTCCTTTGCTGCGGCGCTATCCTCTGATTTCGCAAGGACTGCCATAGCCCTCTCGCAGTCGTCGAGGACGGGGAGGAGTCCCTCTATCGTATCGCGTGAAGCGACGCTCACGAGTTCCAGTTTTTCCTGGGCATTGCGCCTGCGGAAATTCTCGAATTCGGCCATCAGGCGTATATAGTCATCCTTCTCTTTGGCGAGGGCTGCTTCCTTCTCTTCGACGGCCTTCTGGGCCTCTTCAAGCTGCTTCTGGAGTTCGGCCAGCTGCTTTGCTGCCTTCTTCTCCTCCTTTGCCGGCTTTTCTGTATTCTTTTCTTCTGCCATATCTGTGTTGTAAATTTTCCGGACGCAAAGTTATCAAATAATCTGCCACTGGCAAAAGTCTGCCAATATGTCAGTCTTTCTGACTTTGCTATCACAATGTGCCGAAATTGAGGTCAATTATTGTAAATAATTACGTATATTTGTTCGTTTCATTAAATCATAAAATCAATGTCAAGATTTCTAGATCCACCTGCAGCGAAACCACAGCTGCCGGAAGAAAAAGTAGACAAGACCTACAAAGCAATGAGAATCAAGGTTTTCCTTGGCGCATTCCTCGGCTACGCAGGCTATTATCTCGTAAGAAAGAACCTCTCACTTGCTGCTCCTGATATGATCAACGACGGCATCCTCGATGCCGGCAAGGTCGGTCTCGCAATGTCAGCCGTGTCCATCGCGTATGCATTCAGCAAGTTCATTATGGGTTCCGTATCCGACCGTTCTGACTCCCGCAAGTTCCTCTGCATCGGTCTCGTGCTTTCAGCCCTGACTATGATCGCAGTCGGAGTCATTCCTTTCGGTGCGAACGTCGGTGTCAATACCGCCATCATATTTGCCCTGATGCTCGTCGTCGGTTGGCTCAGCGGATTCGGCTGGCCTCCTTGCGGCCGTATTATGGCGCACTGGTTCTCCCAGAATGAGAGGAGCTTCAAGATGAGCGTGTGGAACGTGTCCCACACCATCGGCAGCTTCTCCCTCGGTTTCCTCGCCATCGCTGGCGTGGCTCTCTGGGCTGATCTCGGTCTCGCACAGGACTGGAGGGGCAACTTCGTGTTCCCTGCACTCATCGCCATCGCCATCGCAGTGTTCTGCTGGTGGGCTATCCGCGACACTCCTGAGTCCTGCGGCCTCCCTTCAGTTCAGGACTGGCGCAAGGACTACAGCGGCGTGAAGAGCAAGGGCGCAGCCGGTGAAAAGCTTCCTTTCAAGGTGCTCTTCGTGGACTATGTGCTCAAGAACAAGCTCCTGTGGATCGTGGCCCTCAGCAACGTATTCGTGTATCTCGTACGCTACGGTATCGGCGACTGGGCTCCTACCTTCCTCCAGAAGGCTGAGATTATGACCGCCGCCGAGAGCAAGATCGCATTCTCCGTACACAACATCGTGGGCGCCGTCGGCACCATACTCTGCGGTCTCGCCACTTCCAAGATATTCAAGGGCCGTTGCGCTCCTATGAACGTGATCTGTATGCTCGCCTGTATGCTGGGCGTACTCATCTACTGGTTCGTGGGCGCAGGCTATGTGGCTATGGCACCTGCAGTCCAGAAGACCCTCGTATATGTGGCTCTCTGCCTCATCGGCTTCTTCATCTATGGCCCTGTGGCCCTCACCGGTGTGCAGGCCCTCAACCTCGTGCCTAAGAACGCTGCCGGCACCGCTGCCGGTTTCGTAGGCCTCTTCGGTTACTTCCTCGGCGATGCAGTCTGCTCCAAGATCTTCGTCGGCGGTGTTGCCAACAATCTCGGATGGAACGCTGCCAACCTGACCGTCGCCATCGGCGCAGGCATCGGCGTGCTCCTCTGCGCACTGCTCATTCCTAGCGAGAAGAAATCTCTCGATACCAATAAATAGCAATCAGATGAACAAACTGAGAAAATTCTTTTGGACTCTGCCGCTGACGTTTGTCTTATTCGTCGCGTTCTCCTGTGACAACCGGGAGGATATCACTCCTACCGATACTTTCAGTGAGGTCGAATTCGTCATTCCTGCTTCTCTGGAAGTGGAGCCATCCGTGATGACTGCGACCCTGGAGGTGAAGAGCAAGACTCTTCCGGAGATGACGGACAAGATTATGTTCACGGATGCGGAAGGTCTGTCCTACAGCTGTACCTTCACTGAGATCACTGCTGGCCAGGCTACCATCAAGCTCGCCAAGGGCGTGGTGGAAGGTGACTACTCGGTGACTTACAAGAGGGAACAGCGCAAGAGGGCCATCGGCAAGACCAAGGTCAAGTTCCTCGAGAAGATAGTCTTCGAGCCGGACCCTAAGTCCACCGTCTACGGTAAGGTTACCTGCGACGGCGTCGGTGTCAAGGGTGTCGTCGTTTCCGACGGCTACCTCGTGGTTACCACCAACGATGAAGGCATCTACGAGATGCAGTCTGCAAAGGAACACGGCTATGTCTTTATGTCCGTGCCTTCCGGCTATGAACCGGGTCGCAACGGCATACTTCCTAAATTCTATGCTACCCTGGAGAAAGGGGAGAAGGAGCTCGAAAGGGCCGACTTCTCTCTGACGAAAGTCGATCAGACCAAGTTCAAACTTCTCGTAATGGGCGACCAGCATCTTGCAAACCGTACCAACGACAAGACCCAGTACAACCGTTTCATCAACGACGTCAACAGTTTCGTGTCGTCCAATTCAAGCTCTCCTATCTATGGAATCACGCTTGGAGATATGACCTGGGACCTCTACTGGTACACCAACAAGTTCTGCTTCCCTGAGTATCTTTCACTTGCGAACAACATCAAGAACCTGACTATCTACCACACCATCGGCAACCACGACCACGATATGGCCGCCGCCGGTGACTTCAACACGGTAGTCAGCTACAAGAGGGCTCTCGGCCCTACCTATTACTCGTTCAACATAGGCAAGTGGCACATCATCGCCCTCGACAACATCGAGTGTACCAACGACGGCAGCGGTACCAGCGCTTCCAGGACCTATAACGTCAAGCTCGTCAACGAGGAGATCAACTGGCTCATCGAGGATATGAAGCACGTCCCTGCGGACGCTTCCATCATCGTCACTATGCACGCTCCTATGTACACGACTTCCGGATCATATAGGACTGACAACGCCACTCAGCTGGCTTCGATATTCAGCGGCCACACCGTGCATTACTACACCGGTCATACCCACGTCCTCTACAATGTGGACAAGCTGACCGCTTCCAAGACCTTCGAGCACAACTCCGGTGCAGTCTGCGCCACCTGGTGGTGGAGCGGATATGAGACTTCCGGCGTACATCTGTCACAGGACGGAACTCCTGGCGGATATATGGTGGTCGACATCAACGGCTCGGATATGAAGTGGCAGTACAAGGCCGTGGATGCCACTCTGCAGTATCAGTTCCGTTCCTACGACAGGAATACGATCAACCTCGATGCTGCGACCTGGTGCCCTTCTGCGACAGGCTCTGCCCTCACAAGCTACAACAAGGTGGCTTCCGGATGGCTGTCAGACGCTTCCAACTATGTCTATCTGAACGTATGGGACTATGACCCAAGCTGGAAGGTGGAAGTCACGGAGAACGGTACCGCCCTTACTGTCAGCAAGGTTGCGGCAATGGATCCTCTCCACATCGTATCATACACGGCAAAGAGGGCCAACAAGAATGCCTCAGTGACTTTCGCTACCGAGTCTACGGCTCATATGTTCCGCGTAAAGGCTTCCAGCGCCACCAGTACCCTCCAGATCAAGGTGACCGACCGCTTCGGCAATGTCTACACTGAGACTATGACCCGTCCGAAGGCCTTCACCACTTCCACATACGCTCTGTATTGATTCTATTCACTACTTTAATATTAACTAACAAACCAACCAAATGAGAGCAATCAAATCTCTTGCTGTCGTCCTGGCTCTTCTCGCAGGCTCATTCGTGATGTCTGCACAGAACAGGACCGTGTCCGGAACAGTTACGGACGCAAATCAGCAGCCTCTCGTCGGTGTCGCCGTCATCCAGTTCGGAACTTCCAACGGCGTTATGACCGACGTGGACGGACGCTATTCGATTGCGGTTCCTTCACAGGAAGTCGTACTCGAATTCTCCTCTCTCGGCTATGCGACCACGACTGTCACAGTCCCGGCCGCGCAGGCTGTTGCCAATGCTGTCCTCGCCGAGGACAATATGCTGCTCGAGGAGACTGTCGTCGTGGGTTATGGTACCCAGAAGAAGGTAAACCTTACCGGTGCCATCACGACTGTGTCTCCTAAGGATCTTGAGGACCGTTCCTCACACTCCCTGTCCAATATGCTTCAGGGTTCTGTGCCGGGCCTCAACGTTTCCACTTCAGCCGGTGGTCCTGGTGCCACTGCCAGCATCAACATCCGTGGTATCACATCCATCAACAGCGCCGATCCTATCGTCCTCATCGACGGTGCCATCGGTGACCTCAACCGCGTCAACCCTAACGACGTGGCTTCCATCTCCGTCATCAAGGACGCTGCAGCCGCTGCCGTTTACGGTGCACGTGCTGCCTATGGTGTGATTCTCGTCACCACCAAGTCCGGTGAGTCCAAGGATGGAAAGGCTACCGTTCGTTACAGCGGCCGTTTCGGCTGGGAGGAGCCTACCACTTCAACTGATTATGAGACCTCAGGTTACTGGTCAGTCTACACAGTCAACAAGTTCTGGATGGCCGACAGCGGTACCAACTACTGCAACTACACCAACCAGGATATGATGCAGCTCCTCGCCCGCGTCAACGACAAGACTGAGAATCCTGACCGCCCTTGGGTGATCGAGGAAGTCCGCAACGGCAAGAAGCAGTGGGTTTACTACTGCAACACTGACTGGTGGCACGAGCTCTACAGGGATCAGCACCCTACTATGAACCAGAGCATCTCCGTCAGCGGCGGTACCAAGAACATCAAGTACTTCGTCTCAGGCGCATACGACCGCCAGGTCGGTATGATCAAGGTCGCTCCTGATATCTATCAGAAGTACAACCTCCGTGCGAAGATCGATGCGAAGATCAACAAGCTCTTCTCCCTGAGCAACAACACCTCATACTATTCTTCAGTATATAACTACCAGGGTGTGGGTGACATCAACAACGCCATCGCATACTCTGCACGTCACGGTCTTGCCTGCTTCCCTCTGAAGAACCCTGATGGATCCTGGCTCTACTCAACCCCTTACCTCGGTTACAAGGTTGCCAACGGCCGTCACATCGTCTTCGGAAACGGCCACAATGCCAACATCGAGAAGAAGAATGACTTCGCCAACACCACTGAGCTCACCTTCCATCCTGTGAAGCAGTTCAACGTCAAGGCGAACTTCACCTTCCGCCAGCACGGCAACTATGACACCCATCGTGGAACTCGCTTCGACTATCGCGAGTATCCTGACGGTGACATTGCATACTATACTACCGGTGCAGGTGAGGACTACCTCGAGGAGTCCGTCAAGACCTGGAACTACATTGCAACGAACGTATTCGGCACTTACGAAGATACCTTCAATGATGCCCACCACATCACTGCAATGGTCGGTTTCAACTACGAGACCCAGTACACCAAGTACATCTCCGCAACTGGTAAGAACCTCCTCAGCGAGGAACTCAACGACCTCAGCCTTACCGGCCCTGACGCAAGCGGCGCAATCGTGACCATCGTCGACGGCAGCCAGACTGAATATGCCCTTATGGGTTTCTTCGGCCGTGTCAACTACGACTACAAGGGTCGTTACCTCGTGGAGGTTTCCGGCCGTTATGACGGTACTTCCCGTTTCGCAGAGGGACATCGCTGGGGCTTCTTCCCATCAGCATCCGCAGGCTGGCGTATCTCAGAGGAACCTTTCTTCGCTCCTGCAAAGAGCGTTGTCAGCAACCTCAAGATCCGTGCATCCTTCGGTTCCCTCGGTAACCAGAACGTTTCCAACTACGCTTATCTGCGTACCGTCAGCCTGAGTGACTTCAAGTACTACAACTTCGGCGACGGCAACACCGTTGCGAAGTACTCTTCACTCTCCGCTCCTAACGCATCCGACCTCACCTGGGAGACTACCTATCAGTACAACCTCGGTGTCGATGCATCCTTCCTCGACGGCCGCCTCGACTTCACTGGTGAGGCTTATATCCGTGACACCAAGAATATGCTTACCGCTGGTATAGCCCTGCCTTCAGTCTATGGTGCTTCTTCACCTAAGATGAATGCCGCTGACCTCCGTACCAAGGGCTTCGAGCTCTCTCTCGGCTGGAGGGACGGCTTCAAGCTCGCAGGCTACGATTTCAACTACAACCTCCGTGGAAGCGTATCCAACTATGTATCTCACATCACCAAGTTCGACAACCCTGAGAAGTCATTCGCTAAGACTTATTATGAGGGTATGCGCTTCGGTGACATCTGGGGCTTCGAGGTGGACGGACTCTTCAAGACTGACGAAGAGGCCAAGGATTACACCACCAACGTCCTCGACTGCGGTTACATCAAGAACCGTATGACCGGCGGCTGGATGGCCGGCGACCTCAAATATGTCGACCTCGATGGTGACAAGGTGCTCGGCGTAGGTGCCAACACAGTAGACGATCCTGGTGACCGCAAGATTCTCGGCAACTCACTCCCTAGCCTCCAGTACGGTATCAATGCCGGCTTCAGCTGGGCCGGTGTCGATGTCAGCGTATTCTTCCAGGGTACAGGCAACCACTACTGGTATCCTGACGGAATGAATATGGCATTCTGGGGATGTTACTCATATCCATACACTACCTTCATGCAGAAGGGCTTCATCAACAAGTGCTGGAGCGAGAACAATCCTGACGCCTACTTCCCACGCCCTCGTGCTTACTCCGCTACCGGCGGTGAGCTTTCCAAGGTCAACTCAATGTACCTCCAGAACATCCGCTACCTGAGATTCAAGAACCTCACAGTCGGTTACTCTCTCCCTAAGAAGGCTACTGACGCAATGCATATGGAAAAGATCAGGGTTTACTTCACCGGTGAGAACCTCTGCTACTGGTCTCCTCTCAAGAAGAACTCTGAGTACCTCGACCCTGAGTCCTGCTTCGGCAGAAGCAATTCAAACTATGACAATGCTTACTACCCTTGGGCAAAGACTCTTATGTTTGGTATCGATATCACCTTCTAATCAGGACAAGTTATGAAAAAGTACATCATACCTATTATAATTCTCGCAGCAACGGCTATGCTGTCTTCCTGCGACGCTCTCGACAAGAAGCCGATATCTACTCTTGCTCCAGAGAACTACTTCCGCAATGAGACCGACCTGCAGCTCTTCACCAATCCTCTCTACAACAATATGTTGCCAAAGGATGCGTTTGAGAACCAGTCAGACCATTATGTGAATTACACCCTTTCCAACGAACTCCGTGGCGGTTCATACAGGACTGTCCCTGGTTCCGGCGGTGGCTGGACCTGGACTGACCTGCGTCGTATCAACACCCTTCTCGGAAATCTCGGAAACTGCGACGACGAGCAGGCAGTTGCCAAATATGGCGCCCTCGCCAGGTTCTTCCGTGCATATTTCTATGCAGATAAGGTAAGACGTTTCGGCGACGTGCCTTGGATTGACCATGAGCTCGGCTCCGCAGAGGATCAGCTCTATGCCCCTAGGGACAACCGAGAGGTCGTTCTGACCCATATGATCGAGGATGTCGATGATGCCATCGCAAACCTCCCTTCAGCCGTTTCCGTATATCGCGTGAACAAGTGGGCTGCTCTTGCACTCAAGTCTCAGTTCTGCCTCTTCGAGGGTACTTTCAGAAAGTATCACACTGAACTCGAGTTCGAAGGCCACGACGCTGACTACTACCTCGACCTCGCAGCAAAGGCTGCAAAGGAAATCATCGACGGTGGCAAGTACAGGCTTGCGGCTGACTACACCACTCTGTTCTCAGAGGTTGATGCAGACAAGGGTGAGTACATGCTCGCAATCAACTTCGACTACTCCCTCCAGTTCTTCAACAACACTTCTGCATTCGCACTGCTTCAGACTCAGGGCCGTCCGGGCCTGACCAAGAAGTTCGTCGATTCCTTCCTTATGAAGGACGGCAGCAGGTTCACCGACAAGACCGGTTGGAATGAAATGACCTTCAACGACGAGGTGAAGGACCGCGATCCTCGCCTTGCTGCCTGCACCAGGACTCCGGGCTATCACCGTTTCGGCCAGACTGCAGTACTTGCTCCTGACCTCAACTCCAGCTGCACCGGTTTCCAGATCGCAAAGTGGGTGATGAATCCAACTGCTGACGGCACTTCAAATGGTGTCGATCGTGTTGACCGTTCATTCAATGACCTTCCTGTATATCGCTATGCTGAGGTTCTCCTCAACTATGCTGAGGCTCTTGCAGAACTTGGTACTCTGACCCAGGCCGACCTCGATCTCTCAGTGAACCTCCTCCGCAAACGCGTCGGTATGCCTTCAATGAACCTTGCAAACGCCAATGCCAATCCTGACTGGTACCTCTCTTCCGAGGAATACGGCTACAGGAACGTGAATGGCGGCAACAAGGGCGTCATCCTCGAGATCCGTCGTGAGAGGGCTGTCGAGCTCGCTCAGGAAGGCTTCCGCTACTATGACCTCATCCGTTGGAAAGAGGGTCTCTGCATCAACCAGGCTATGTATGGTCACTATTTCCCAGCTCTCGGAGAATATGACCTCGACGGCGACGGCAAGGCTGAGACCTGCCTCTATCAGGGTTCTACCGATTCCAAGTGTACTTACAAGTACGAGGTCGGCACAGCTTCCGGCGTCAAGCTCACTGAAGGCACCAAGGGTTACCTTGATCCTCACCAGGGCGTAGAGCACAAGTTCGACGAAAGCCGTGACTACTTCTATCCTATCCCTTCAGGTGAACGCCAGCTCAACAACAATCTGGCTCAGAATCCTGGCTGGGATGACGGTCTCTCATTTTAGTCAACCGAAAAACATCATTCGAATATGAAACTTTCAAAATATTTATACCTGCTTCCAGCAGCCGTTCTGATGCTTTTCGGAGCGTCTTCCTGCCAACCGGACGGTATAGGGGAGGCAATGGCCGTTATGACCAGTACCTCATCCCTTACCTTCGATGCCGCTGACGCTGCTGAGGTTACGATCACTGTCTACGCTGACGGTGATTGGACTGTCGAGGCTCCAGACTGGGCCATTGTAGACCCTATGTCCGGCACCGGCTGTATGGATGTAACCATCACCGTCACCGACAACCTTCTCGACGGTACTCCTGACAACCCAAGAAAGGGCCATATCTACTTCACTGGCTGCAATCTTGACATCCGCGGTGACATCACAGTCTACCAGAAAGGTGACAAGTACAGGGGCATAAATCCTGTTACTCTCGCTGAAGTTGTTGCTATGGAGAATGAAAGCGTGGTTCTCCTCGAGTCTGCGACCGTTGCGGCCGTGACTGCAAAGGGCGTTATCGTTTCCGATGGCACCAACAACATCTACGTGGATTCCAAGCCGGAAGGTGTTCAGATCGGCAGCAAGATTTCCCTCTCTGGAGAGAAGGGCGCCGATGCAGGCCTTCCTGCAATCGTCAACATCGAAACCATCTCCGTAATCGGCACTGAAACACCTGTCTACCCAGCAGAAAAGGACATTACCGCTGACGTGGACAACTACAGCGCAACGACCCGTGAGTTCATCACCGTAACCGGTATGCTCAATGGTTCCAAGGTCGAGGTTGACGGTGCCGTATTTGCTGTCAACTGCAAGGACGTCGACTCCTCCCTCGGTCTGTCAGAAATGGACGGCCACAAGGTGACTGTAAAGGGCTTCTTCGCAGGACTTGCAAAGCCGGTCATCAATGTTCACGTGGCTACTGTCGAGGATCTTGGCGGCGGCTCAAGCGTTGTCATCTTCTCCGATGACTTCGAGTGGCTCGCTGATCTTTCAGCTGCTACTAGTGCAGGCGATGCCGTTACCGATGACAACCCATCGACTACCGCTCCTAACATCTATAACATTTCCGATGAAGTGACGAGTCTCTGGGTTGAGGAATTCACTAACAAGAGAGGTTACAACTACCTCTGGGCAAAGACTGGTGACACCGAATATCACGACATCTCATCCAGCAACCCTAAGGTGCTCTACATCCAGAAGAACTACCTCAAGTTCGGTAAGACTGACTACAATGCCGCCCTCGTGCTTCCTGCACTCTCCAAGGTACAGGGCACTCAGGACCTCACCATCGAATTCGACTGGTGCTGGCAGGTAACAGGTGCTTACAAGCCTGACCTTATGACCCTCTCCGTACACGCTGCAAACGGCGGTACCTTCGCGAACAGCGGAGACGCAGTCAGTGCGCCACTCGAATCTGCTCAGTCAACAACTGACGGCGAGAGCCACATCGCTTGGCAGCACGTTTCCATCGTCCTCAACGGCGCAACTGCTTCTACCGTTCTCACCATCCGTCCTACCAACGTGGATCCTCGCACAAGCAACCCTGACCGTGGCCAGAACCGCTGGTATCTCGACAACATCAAGATCGTTGCTGAAGGCGGTGCTGGCGGCGGAGCCGATGAGCCTGACGAGAACCCTGGCAAGCTCTGCTGCAAGTGGCTCTTCTCCGAGAACACCATCTCAGAGTGCGCTGCAACCTTCAGCAGTCCAGCCGGCTCGGAAGGCGCCAAGGCAGAAGGCGACGCCGGACAGTATGTCCCTAACAACTTCCCAGGCGACACCAACGTCGGCACAGGTGCGATCTATTATTACAACGTGGACAAGACTTCACTTGACATCAACGACAAGGTTTCTCGTGTCATCGGCGGCACCGGACACCCATACGTTACAGGCGCTTGGCCTGGTGACTACTGGCTCTTCACTGCCACCAACGGCAAGAAGTTCGCTGCCGGTACTCAGGTTCACATCTACTTCATCACCCGTATTTCCGCCACTGGCCAGAAGTATTGGATGCTGGAGGCCTGGGACGGTGAGAAGTGGATTCCTGCAGCTGAGGTCAAGACTGCCACAGTCAATGGCGCAGAGGTTAAGTACAACTTCGAGCCTACCAAGGAGACCACCAACTCCACGGTTGATTTTACCTGGACCCTCGCTGCAACCTGCAAGCTTATGAAGTTCCGCTACACCTGCTGCGCAGACTGCAACTTCAGCGGTTCTCCTCTGAACAACCCTAACGGCGGTACCAACCGTATCGCAGGTGCTCCTGCTTCTGACGATGGCACCACAGCTTGCACCAGCCCTGTATTCGAAGTACTCTAGTAAAATGAAGAAGACAAGCAAGGCAATAGCTGGTCTCGGCGCAGTTGCAGCATCCCTCACCGGATGCTGCAACCAGCAGCCGAAACCGAATATCGTATTCTTCCTTTCCGACGATATCGGAACTGAGGGATTCGGCTGCTACGGCGGCGCTGAATACGAGACTCCTAATGTGGATGCGCTGGCTTCCCAGGGCATCCAGTATATGAATATGAACTCGCAGCCGCTGAGTTCCCCAAGCCGTGTGCAGGTGCTTACCGGTCAGTACAACGACCGCAACTACAGCGCCTTCGGCTACATCAACGAGGATGAGCACAACTTCGGTGAACTGGCTCATCTGGCTGGCTACAACAGCGCAATCGTGGGCAAATGGCAGCTTGGACGCAGTCGCAAGATGATCCATAATATGGGCTTCGACGAATACTACTGCAGCCAGGTGGAACTCTATCGCGAGACCCGCAGTGCCACTCAGACCGACCGCTACGCCAACAGTATGTGGGACGTCGACGGCAAGTACTACGACTTCGCACTCTACGGACCTGATTCGATGGAGGAATATGCCTTCAGCTATATGGACCGTCAGATCGAGGCCGGACAGCCTTTCCTCCTGTATTACACCCAGCCTCTGGTGCACACTCCTCACGTGACCACTCCTGATGACGATGAGTGGGATGTACGCTACGAGAGCCGCTTCACCGCAGCCCAGGATACTTCCAACTTCCGCAGTATGGTCAAGTATATGGACAAGCAGGTCGGCCAGATGGTGCAGTACCTCAAGGACAAGGGCGTGTGGGACAATACCATATTCATATTCGCAGCCGACAACGGCACTTCTACCCGTATCGTCAGCAAGCAGCAGGACGGCAGACGTCTGCGCGGCGGCAAGGGTGAGGCCTGCTATATGGGCACACACGTGCCTCTTATCATCTGCTGGGGCGACAAGGTTGAGCCTCGCCAGGTCGAGCACCTCGTTGACTTCACCGATATGCTCCCGACATTTGCGGAGATTATGGGCGTGAAGGTTCCTGCAGACTGGACTGTGGACGGTGTCAGCCTCTATCCTGAGATCTGCGGAGGCGAGCCAAATGCCAAGGATATGGTGCTCGTGCACTTCAATCCTCTCTGGCCTATGTCTCCTTCTCCAAAGGCTTCCCGCTATGCGATGAACGATTCCCTGGCTTATTTCTGGGACGGCCGCATCTACAACTACCTCGAGGATCCTTATTTCCAGTCACCTCTGATGTATGATGAGGCTTCAGATGAAATCAAGGCTTCCGTAGCCGCCCTGAAGGAACGCGTGGACGCAGAGTATGACTACTCCTACGGCACCAAGTTCTATCCGGACGCACCGGGTGCGCCTCGCCGTGGAAACTACAAGACTTTCTACGACTGGGCTCTGCCTCAGAATCCGTTCTAGGAATTATTACTTCAGACAATAGTCATTGCTCCAGCGGGCCGTTGCTCCTGGGGCAATTTTTATTTTCAGATATGGCTCAGGACAGGCCACGCGCGGGCAGGCCCACATTACCATATAGTGCAGTGGCTGGTCGCTGCTGATGGCGACGGAGCGACTGCCTTCGCGGAGGACAATACTGTATTTCTCGGGATCCGGATTCAGCCTCAGGTCTCCGATATAGGCCTTCTCGCCAGTCAGAATATCCCCGTCGAAGAGCAGGGAATTGCCTTCCAGGTAGCCGTGGCTGGTGTCCGGACGCCAATGGCCGTATGGAGCGGCAGGGAAGTCCATCCTGCGGGAAGAACCCACCGTCGTGCCATTGAAAGTGAAGAAATTGTGGCAGTAATTGAGGATATCCAGGCTGTCTGAGCAGAGGGAAGTAAGACTGTGTGAGATGCGGAATGAATCCTCCGAGGTCAGTTCTACAGTCTTAGTATATATATAGTATCCTTCCAGCCTGTGGGTGTATTCCACGCTGGTTTCGCTTGCCTTTACGCTGAATTCGCCGCCATCCACTATCTCGTAGAGATGGAACCAGTCGTATGGAGCGTCGCTGTCCTTGCGCAGCAGGCCCACACCTATCTTGAGGAATGTGCCGCCCACAGGGGCCTCGTCGTAGCCATAGACGCCGAAGAACTCCTCGGACGGGCCGCAGACATTGTCGTGGCGCAGCGGGTCGCAATGGTCAAACCATTCATCCGCATAGACATAGCCGTCCATCTCGATGCGGCGGAACACTCCGCTGGCATCGAAACGTGTGCCTTGATAATATGTGCGCGGCTCGCAGAGTTCGACGAGCAGGCCGCCTTTGGATATGCTTATCATTATTTGAGCTGTATGATGCTGGATCGGGTTGTCGGGGCGGTGGAGAAGCCGCTGCCCATATATATCAGATACATCTTTCCGAAATGTATCTGCACGCCTTCAGGCTCCCAGTCTCCGTTTCCTGACACGCCGAGGTCCATAAGAGTCTGCTTGTCGGCACTTGGTCCGACGGCCGTCCTTGTGACGGACCAGTTCCCCTTGGTGTCGACTACGCTGATGGTTGAGTATTCATCGGCCTTGTAGCCTGAAAGAATGTATGCCTTGCCGTCGTAGATGCAGTAGCCCTGCACGGCATTGGTGCTGCCGTCGCTCACTCCGCAGTAGGTCTTGCGGTTCCAGGTGAAACTGCCCAGGGCCTTGACCTGGTTGAGGTCGTGGACTGTGACAGTCTCGGATTTCCTGTCTGTCCTGACAATCGAAAGGGTCTTGAGAGGCGCGCTGAGCACTTCGTCGAAATTGAAGAAGTAGAGGGCGTCCGTGCTGGTGTAGGTCCAGATGCCGAACTGGTTGTGCTCCAGGTCTACTGACATACATCTGGCTCCGTTGGCGTTGATGTAGAAGCGGTCGATCGCATCTTCCGGATAGACGGTCTTGCCTGCCTGGAACTTGTAGCGGCATACGACCCTGGTGTCGGTGGTGCTGGCTTTGCCGCCTGCATACGCACCGCTGTCGCCGAGTCCGCCCACTGTCCACACGTAGGCCCCGTCAGAAGTGCTTTCAACGCAGAATCCGTCGCCGTGACCGCCATATTTGCAGATCATCGCCTCGCTGGCCTTGCTGCTGCCTGCAGGGATGCAAGTGATGCTTACGTCGCCATTGCTTTCCCAGCTGACATAACGGTTGCCGTCCTTGTCCACATCCAGTCCCTGACATACTCTGACTATGCCAGCAGGCAGGAATACCATATCAGACGTCAGTTTCTGGCCGATATCCTGGGTGAAGGTGTGCAGATCGGTGACGAGGGCTCCTTCACTGATGTCGGAAACCACTCCCACTTTCAGATCGACGACTTCGAAATGCTTGACGCTGAGGGAAGTTACATTGATCTTGGCATTTCCGTTGGCCAGGGCGGTGATCACGCCTTTCTCGTCCACGGTGGCAATCTCGGGCTTTGTGGATGTGAACTTGATGCCGAGTTTGTTCTCGTTGATATCGTAGGCTCCGAAGGCGATGCCGTCTATGACGTTCCTGATGTCGATCTTGGCCGTACTGCCCACCTGCATAGTGATGGAACTGTTGTCCACCTTGAAGGAATACTGCATTTCGCTCTCCTTTCCGCCTTCATCGCAGGAGGTCAGAAGCAGGAGAGGAAGCAAAAACAATATGTATCTGAGTGCCTTCATTGTCTAGAATGTGCTGCGTTTGTTCATCTTAAACTTGATATGTGTCTTCCACATAGTCTTCTCGTTCATCATACGGCCGACTTCGCGGCCCATTTCGGTGAAGTCGGTGGATATGGTGGTGAGTCCGCCCAGGACTATCCTGTCGATAGGGGACTCGTTGTAGGAGATGATGAAGTAGTCTTCTCCCACCTTCAGGCCCTGGGTGTTGGCATTCTCCCAGATTGAGAGCAGGCCGCTGTCCAACTGGCTGTTGAGCAGGAGGAATACGTCGCCCTTGTCGATGTCTTTCGGCACGTTCGGAAGGAACTTCACTTTCACGCCGTTGTCCTTGCAGAACTTGCGTATGCTCTTCTCCATCAATGGTCCGTAGAGGGATGACGGCAGGATAACAACCTTGAGCATACTCACGTCCTTGAACTTCTCCAGGCCCTGCGTGAGACCGTTGTAGGCATCGTTTGCGAAGTCCTGGTAGATAGCTCCGTAGTTGCCTGGAATATCGCTGATCCACCTGTCTATCATAATGAGCTTGTGGTTCGGGATCCTGCGTATGAGCTTTGCGGCGCGCGCCTGGGACTCGGCGTCCAGAGGGAAGTGAGGGGAAACGACATAGTAGTCGAATTTGCCCAGATTCTCGTTGAGGAAGTATTCGAAGAGGTTGACGTCCTGGTTGAAGAGGAGTATGGTGTCTTCGCTCTTCCTGGTTTTCACCTCCTGATATCCGCTTATGATTTCCTGCTTGTAGGTGCTGAACTTGTCGAAGAGGAAGAGCACGGAGACGCTGTCCTTCTTGCTGGTGTCAGCCACATAGAAGCCTTTGCCCTGATGGGCTTCGAGCACGCCTTTTTCCCTAAGTATGCCATAGGCCCTCTTGACCGTCTCCTTGGAGATGTCGAGTTCGTCGGAGAGTTCGTTCATTGAAGGGACTATGTCGCCCGCCTTGAGCCTGCCGTCCCTGACGGCTGCGATTATTTCGTCCACAAGCTGCTTGTAGACCGCGTGTTTGCTCCTGGTGTCGATGTTGAGCTTTATCATTTCTTCGCTGTGGTATGTGAGTTTACTAGATATATTATCGAACTGTATGGTTTTCCCGAGTTGGTCTCGAGACCGATCTCGCAGGTACGGCTGTTGGAATAGCCCTCAGAGGCGTCTGCAACCTGTTCGCGCAGTTTCCTCAGGGCCCAGCGGTTGAGTTCCGGATGGGTCATTCCCTTGTCTCCCGCGAAGCCGCAGCAGCCTATGCCTTCCGGTACTATGACCTTGCTGGAACACATATTGGCCAGTTCTATGAGCATCCTGTCCACCTTCATAAGGCGGGTGGAGCAGGTGACGTGGACGGCAATAGTCTCGTCCGTGCGGGTGAATTCGAGCCTGTCGCGGAGGAACTTATATATGAATTCGGCCGGCTCATAGAGTTTCAGGCCGTTCATCTTCTCTTTCATCCTGTGGAGGCAAGGGCTCTGATCGCAGAGTATAGGGTAGCGTCCGTCTTCGCTGGCCTTTCTGAGGGCGGCTTCGAGCTCGGCCGTCTTCCTGTCAGCCACATCCGGCATTCCCTTGCTTTCCCAGATTGTGCCGCAGCAGAGGCTGTCCATATTCTCCGGATATATGATTTCGTAGCCGGCCTTGGCCAGCAGGGACTTGGTCTCCTCGGCGAGAGGGGCCTTGCCCTTGGCTGCTCCCATCATCTGGTTGAAGCAGGAAGGGAAATAGACTACCTTGTCCTTCTGGGGCTCCTGAGGAGTCTCCTTGAACCTGTATGGGGCAGGGAAGGACGGTGCCCAGAGTGGAAGGCCTATGGCGTGGAGACCCTTTCCTATGCCTTCCATTGCCTTATTGCCAAGGATGTTCCTGGCCAGATCTGCTGTGCCGAGAGTGAGTCTGAGAGCGTTCTTGGTGCCGGAGAAATGGTCTGCGGCGAAGCTCCAGGCCCCGGTTGTGAGGGCATTGTTGGAGACGCGGCGTATCTCGTGGGTGAGGTCCGCCACGTTTATGCCCATAGGACAGGAGGTCGAGCACAGACCGTCGCCGGCGCAGGTCTCATTGCCTGGATATTTATATTGCTTTTCAAGCAGTTTGCGCCTCTCAGGGCTGCAGGAGGCCATTTCCCTGAAGAGGGCGACCCTCTGCCTGGAGGACAGGGTGAAGCCGCAGCTTACGCAGTTCACCTCGCAGAAACCGCATTCTATGCACTTGTCGATCTGCGGGAAGGCAGTCGGCAGGGCCTTGAAGTTCTTTATGAAGCACTCGGGATCGTCGTTGAAGATGACTCCCGGGTTGAGTATGCCCTTCGGGTCGAAAGCCGACTTCACTCTCTTCATCACTGCGTAGGCCTCCTTGCCCCATTCGCATTCCACGAACGGAGCCATATTCCTGCCCGTGCCGTGTTCAGCCTTGAGGGAACCGTCGTATTTGCTGACTACGAGTTCGGCCACGTCGCGTATCATTGCTTCGTAGCGGCGTACTTCATCCTCGCTGGAGAAGCTCTGGTTGATTATGAAGTGGAAGTTGCCCTCGAGGGCGTGTCCGTAGATGCAGGAATCCTCATATCCGTGCTTGTCCAGCAGGTCGGAAAGGTCCTGAGTGGCTGCCGGAAGGTCTTCGATGTGGAAGGCGACATCCTCGATAAGGCAGGTCGTGCCGGCTTTTCGGAGGCCTCCGACGGTAGGGAAGATGCCTGAGCGTATAGCCCAGTACTTGCCCGTAACAGCCGGATCGGAGGTGAAATTCACGCCCGTGACCGTATCGAACTGACCGAGAACTTCGCTGACGGAGGCTATTCTCTCCTGCAGCTGTGCCTCATCCGTACCTGTGACCTCGAAGAGCACTGCGGTGTCGCCGGTGGAGTCTCCCACGGAGACGAGAGAACGTCTGTCAAGCAGTTCTGCGGCATTGATTTCCAGGGATTTGATGGCAACGACGGCCTTCGCGGCCTCGGTTATGGAATTGAAATATACCATTGCGCTGGCTTTGCGCTCCGGAATAGGGAGGGTGTCCATCGTGACTTCGCTGAGGAAGCCGAGGGTGCCTTCCGAACCCACCATCAGATGGGCGATTATCTCGAATGGGTCGTCGTATGCGATGAACGGCCTGATGTTGAGGCCGGTGACATTCTTTATGGAATATTTGCGAGCTATGCGGGAGGCGAGGGCCTCGTCGCCACGGATTTCGTCGCGCAGCTCGCATATCTCCTTCAGGAGGGCGGCGTGAGTATCGCTGAATGCTTTGCGACTCTCTTCGTCAACTGTGTCCAGGATGGTGCCGTCGGCGAGGACTATCCTTGCGGAAACCAGCATTCTGTCACTGTTGGCGTGAACACCGCAACTCATACCTGAGGCATTGTTGTTGACGATTCCGCCCACCATTGCACTGCCTATGGAAGCCGGATCCGGACCGAATTTGCGTCCGAAAGGGGAGAGCAGGGCATTGACCTTAGCTCCGACCAGACCTGGCTGCAGAGTCACTCTACGAGTGCTCTCGTCGTATGACCACTTCTCCCAGTTCTTGCCTGCGACCAGAAGTATGGAATCGCTGACAGACTGGCCTGAGAGGCTGGTTCCGGCCGCTCTGAATGTGACGGCAATGCCTCGTCTGTATGCTTCTGAAAGTACTTTTGAGACCTCTTTTTCGTCCTTTGAACGGATGACGGCCTGCGGCACAAGACGGTAGAAACTGGCATCCGTACCCCAGGCAAAACGGCGAAGTTCGTCGGTGTAGATACGGCTGTGCTCAGTCGGTATATTTCTGAGAAAATCTTTCAACTTAGGTATCACTTTTCACCTCTGTGGTTTGCTGAGGTATAGTGTGGTACAAAAATACGAAAAAATCCTCTTTTCCGTATATTTATTTCAATAAAATGGCCACCATCCTCGAACCGTGGGCGCCGAAAACCAGGGACTGCTCTATGTCCGCGGTCTTGGACGGACCGCTGATGAAGATGCCGTAGCCTTCGTTCTTCTCGCCGAGACGGGCGTAGGCTTCGTGCATATTGTCCACTATTTCGTTCCTGTCCAGGACTATGGCGAGGGCCTCGTGGATGAAGTAGTCCACCCTCGGACGACCGACGGGCTCGTTGAGCCAGACACAGCCGTTCTCTGCTACTCCGAAGACGCCTTCGACTACGACGAGATCCTTCTCGCCGGAGAAAAGGGTTTCGAGGTCTGCGCCTTCATAGTCCGCTACCTTGCCACCGCTGGCAGTGACTGCGGCGCGGAACTGCTCCAGTTTGTCCTCGTAGTGTATGGAACCCTGCTTGAGTGCGCTCAGATCGGGTTTTTCGTATGCTTGTGCACCTGCAGAACGCAGGGCTGCCATAATCGTTTCCTTACTGCTCATCTTTTTCCTCCTTCATCATTTTGTTAAGGCTTTTCTGGGATGCGAACTGAGGCATCTGACGTCCTTTTCCCCAGTCCAGGCCGAGGGCTGAGAGGACTTTCATACCGCCAGGAGCCACGGACAGACCCGTGTTCAGCATCCAAGGCGAGCCCATCACGAGGGACATTCCGTCCGAAACGGCCTTCTTTGTGGCGGAACTGTGCCATTGCTGCCTCCATCTGTAGATCTGGTCGGCGAGATCCACCTTGGCCGGGCAGACCATTGAACAGGAGTGGCAGAGGGTGCAGGCGGCGAGGTTGCCCTTGTGTCTTTCAGGGTCGCTTTCCATACCCAGGTTGATGCCCACCGGCCCAGGTATGAAGTGGGAATAGGAATAACCGCCGCTGCGTCTGTAGACAGGGCAGGTGTTCATACAACCGCCGCAGCGTATGCAGTTGAGCAGTTTGAAATGTTCCCTGTCAGCCAATATGCGGCTACGTCCGTTGTCCACTATGATTATATGGAATTCGCTGCCTTCCCTAGGTGCGCTGTAATGGGTCGTATATGTGGTCACAGGCTGGCCTGTGGCGGTGCGTGCGAGCAGGCGGGTGAAGACTCCGAGGCTTTCCCTGTCCGGCACTATCTTGTCTATTCCGAATGCCGCGATCTGCAGTTTAGGGATGGATGTGCCCATATCCGCATTGCCTTCGTTGGTGCAGACCACTACCTCACCGGTGGATGCCACCGCGAAATTGGCTCCCGTCATAGCTGCATCGGCTCCCAGGAACTTCTCGCGCAGGTTGCGCCTGGCGGCGTGGGTAAGATAGGTCGGGTCGCAGTTGCCGGGTTCGGTGCCCATTTCCTTTTCGAAGAGACGCCCCACTTCCTGCCTTTTGATGTGGACGGCGGGCAGTACGATATGGCTCGGTTTGAGGCCCATCAGCTGTATGATTCTCTCACCCAGGTCGGTCTCCACGGCTTCTATGCCGAGATTTTCGAGATATGGGACGAGTTCGCATTCTTCAGAGAGCATAGACTTGCTCTTGACGAAGTGCTTCACTCCGTGTGCGGTCAGCAGCCCTCCTATTATGCTTCGGTATTCTTCAGCGTCCTTGGCCCAATGGACTATGGCTCCGTTGGCCGTGGCATTGGCCTCGAACTGCTCCAGGAGTTCAGGCAGGTGGGAGTTGCTGTAGAGTTTGAGGGCCGAGGCGGCGTCCCTGAGCTGTTCCCATTCCGGAATCTGCTTTGAGAGACGGTCCCTCTTTCCGCGGACCAGCCATAGGGTTTCGTCCTGCCAGTCTACCTTGGCGCTGTCCTTCAGATATTTGGCTGCAGCCTTGCTGTGTTTAGTGTTTCCCATATTATTTCTCCTCGTTGAGGCCGCAGGCCAGTATTTCTATAATATGTATGGTCTTGAGAGGCAGTTTCTTGGCCGAGATTATGCCTCCCTGGTGCATCAGGCAGGAGCTGTCGGCCGCCGCTATGTACTCTGCGCCGGTCTCCAGATGCCTGCGTACCTTGTCCTGTCCCATCTTGATGGACACTCCGCTCTCTTCCACGGAGAAAAGGCCTCCGAAGCCGCAGCACTCATCCGGCCTTTCCGGTTCGACGAGATCGATGCCGTCAATGAGTCCCAGCAGGTCCTTGAGTTTGTTGAAATAGGGGATGTTCAGCTCGGACGGCGCGGCCATTCCCATAAGGCGAGTGGCGTGGCAGCTGTTGTGCAGCGACACTTTGTGAGGGAAGGAACCTGGCAATGCCTCAGGCTTGAGCACGTCGTGGATGAATTCGCAAATCTCCCACACGCGTCCCTCAAGGGCGGCCGGGTAGTGCTCGCGTACGAAGCTGACGCAGCTGGAAGACGGTCCGACTATGACGTCGTAGTCCTTGAACAGGCTGACGAAATGTTCCTTGAGGGCCTCCGCCTCGTCCTCGTATCCGGCGTTGCCCATAGGCTGGCCGCAACAGGTCTGGCCTTCGGGAATAACCACATCCACTCCCAGATGCCTCAGAAGCTTATACGACGCTTCTATGACCTGGGGCGCGACTGCCCGCACATAGCAGGGTATGAACAGTGCTGCTTTCATATTTATTATAGTGAGTTTCTGAGTTTGATGGAGAAAGGGTTGCGTATCTTGCTGACCTGTCCGCTGTTGATCATTTCACCGGCAAGACAGCCCATTTTGTAGAAATCGGAGGTCAGACAGCTGATGCCTCCGCAGATGAATTCGTTGGTGGGCTCGTCGTTGTAGGTGACCAGGCCGACGGCGACTCCGAGCTTGAGGCCCATCCTCTCGCAGTCCCTGAGAATGCTGAACGGAATCTGTCCGCTGGTCTGTCCGAGGACTATGAACACCGTCCCGAGGGCCATCATAGAGGAATGATAAGAGCTCTCGGTCCTGACTTCCATTTTCAGCTTGCTGAGTTCCTGCACCAGTCCTTCCCGGATTTCCTTGGAATACAGGCCTGCGGAAGGGGAGAGTATGACGGCGCGGGAATAGTGGGTCAGGTGTGGTTTCATTTCCTTGATGGTCGAGGCGGCATCGTTTCCGAAGTCCTGGACTATCTCTCCGAAGTTGCCTTCGAGTCCCGTGATCTTCCTGTCGATGATGATGAGTCTGCCCGATGGGATTCTGGACAGGGCGCTGATGAGTTTGGCGGCTTTGTTTCGGTCAAGGGTGAAATGCGGGGCCACGATGTACCAGTCGTATGAGCCTATCGCTGTGTCCAGCAGGTCCACGAATGCGTCCACGTCCTTGTTGTGGAGTCGTATGGTGAGGTCGCTGTTGTGCTTGAGCGTGTCTGAAAGTCCTTTCTGCACATCGCTTTTCCAGGGGTCCAGTCCGTCGATGAGCATAAGTATTCGGCTCTTGGTCCGGATGACTCCGCTGATGAAGTATCCGACTCCCTGCTTGGCGTATACCTTGCCCTTGTCCTTGAGCAGCGCGTATGACTTCTTGATGGTCTCGGGGGACACGTTCAGCTGTTCTGACAGCTCGGCCAGGGAGGGCAGCTGGGTGTCGGGCGGAAGCTTTCCGGATGCGGCCAGATACTCTATTCTGGAGACTATCTGCTTATACGGAGGCTCGGGGTTGTTGGGTCTGATTTCTATGTCCATACCACAAATATAGGAATAAATTTCTCTTTGGTGCTCTTGGGTGCGGTTTTTCGAAAAATCCTTGCATTGGAACAAAAAAATGCTAATATTGCAGTACACTATACCACACCAAAGTACATACACCAAAGTACGGATATGAAAAGAATATTTTTTACCATCTTCCTTTTTGCTACGGCATTTTTGTCATTATCGGCATTCGCGGCTTCAAGGAAGCAGGCGCCTCTGAAACTCTCCAAAGAGAATGGCTTCGAGGCCAAATCGCTTTCTGGGACGCAGATTACTGAGGTTTCGGGCTGTTATCAGCTTGTCTCCAACGGGTATTATGCGGGCATAAAGTTCGATGGAGACTTCGATCTGAGCACCTATGTTTCCCTGCGCTTCACTTTTGAGAACAAGGATGCCGTGCACCCTATGTTCATCTGCTGTGATATGCTCGATTCCCGTGCCGAGAAGAAGAATTTCACCGGTAGGACAAACAGGTGTAAATAGTAATTAGAAACCA
>DCHT01000048.1 GCA_002314885.1 Bacteroidales bacterium UBA1745
GAGGACTTCTGCGAGTTCGGTCTCGGTATGAAGCTCGGTTCCGACCGCGCCCGTGCTACCGTCGCAGGTCTTATGGAGAAGGGTCTGAGCTGCTCTTGCTGCAGCGACGAGATGAAGGCTCTCTTCACCAAGTGGCTTGAGAACCGCGAGGACGCAAAGATCACCCGCGAGGTTGCTGATGCTCTCGTTCCTATGATGGAAGAGTGCGGCTGCGACACTTGCAAGGCTCTCCTCGAGTACCAGCACTTCATCCCAGCACGCTGCCAGTGGATCATCGGCGGTGACGGCGCTTCCTACGATATCGGTTACGGCGGACTCGACCACGTACTCGCATCAGGTGAGAACGTGAACATCCTCGTACTCGACACCGAGGTTTACTCCAACACCGGTGGACAGTCATCCAAGGCTACCCCTGCAGGTGCAATCGCGAAGTTCGCTGCATCAGGCAAGAAGGTTCGCAAGAAAGACCTCGGTATGATGGCAATGTCTTATGGCTACGTTTACGTTGCACAGGTTGCTATGGGTTCCAACCCTGCACAGTTCCTCAAGGCCCTCAAGGAGGCTGAGGCATACGACGGTCCATCCCTCATCATCGCCTACGCACCTTGTATCAACCACGGCCTCAAGGCAGGTATGGGTCTGAGCCAGAAGGAGGAGAAGCTCGCAGTCGATTGCGGCTACTGGCATCTCTATCGTTACAACCCAGCCCTCGAGGGTACCGAGCAGAATCCGTTCGTACTCGACAGCAAGGAGCCTGATTGGACCAAGTTCCAGGACTTCCTCAAGGGTGAGGTTCGTTTCGCATCCCTCTACAAGATGTTCCCTGACCGCGCCGACGAGCTCCTCCAGAAGACTGAGGAATTCGCTAAGGTACGTCTCGAGACTTACAAGAGACTCGCGAAGTAATTGACTGTTGGAGCGGAATCGCTCCAACAGTCATCAAAAATATGACTGTTAACGCGGTTTTGCGTTAACAGTCATTTTTTTATCTGCACTTATACGGCCCGAAGACCGCCTTGACTCTGTAGCTGAAGTCGGTGTCGTCGAGCTGATAGACACGGAACTTGCGGCCGCCTTTGGAGACGCGGATGACATAGTGGCCGTTGATGGCCTTGCATTGAGCGTAGAGCTCAGCATCCGTGTCGATGACCGATTGGTCAATGTTGGTGAAGAAGAGGTCGTGCTGGCCGGCGAGATTGCGGATGACGCTCTGCTGGGGCTGCTCCACGCGCTTGTAGAAGCTGGTGGTCAGGATCACCTGAGGCTGCATCACGGAAGCCTCGTACTCCACTATTTCAGGATTGGACATGTGGTGGACGCACTTCTGGGCATCCACACGAGGGCCAATTGCATCTGCAGTCGTCTTGACCTGAGGGAGGAAATTGTTGTCCCCGCTGGTCCAGTAGTCGAACTTGCCGTATGTCAGGAGGAAGGAGCAGGACATCGCGTTCTCACGGTCTGCTCCGGTCTCAACCAGGGAGCAGCCGTCAAAAGCAACGCCGGAGGCACCGTAATTGACAACCGTGCAAGAGCCACTCTTGTGCACAGGCACTATCTGAGCGTCCGCGCCCACCTCGAAGCGCTGGGCATCCAGGCCGCGCGAAACGGCCGAATTGACGAAGTCGCTGTAGAACTGCAGGTTCTTCGCAGTGCCACCTGTACGAACGGCATCCGAATAGTCCGGATAGGAGCGGTCCAGGAGCGTCCTGAAAGGCACTCTCTCGTATAGAGCTGGCACACCTTCCACCACGCCGTCCTCCACGCAGCCCATATGGTCCATATGATAGTGAGTCAGGACGAAGTAGTCTAGACTGTCACGGCTCGCAGCAGGCAGGAAATGCTGCATATAGCGGGCATAGACCTCGGCCGGACGCGTGTCAGCATCTGGCTTGGGATCTACCTTCCCGTATTTGGAAGGGACGTATGTGATGAACTCGCCCGCATCCACGGCAATGGTAGTAGCGTCCGGTAATATGATATAGCTACACTCTCCCCTGCCAGCATTTATGACGTGAATGTCCAACTGCCCCGGCTTCCACTGGGGCAGAGGCTTTCCGACAAGGGAAAGCAGGACAAAGGAAATCAGAAGGGCCTTCATACTAGTTGCAGGTGAATGGACCGTCGATCTTCGTCACTTTGTAGTTGAAATCGGTGTCGTCCAGCATATACACATAGAAGGAATCTCCGCCTGGGGAAACTCGGATCACCACGTGGCCGTTGATGCCTGCAGCCGTGCCGTAGACATCGGCGTGACTGGTCTGCTGAGCCTCAACCACATTCGTGAAATAGAGGTTCTTCGTGCCGACGAAGGCATTCAGGAAGTTCTTGATGGAAGTGATGTTCGGCTGATCATCCCTCTCGTAGAAGCTCTGGGTCACGACCACGCGAGGTGTCCAGATGCTTACGGCGGCAGGGCTCATACAGCTCACGGAGAAATGGTGGCTGGCTTTCATAGCCTCGACCTTGATGCCCATAGCAGTGGCGAGAGGCTTCTCGACCTGGGTATTTGCCCCTGCATCACCGAGGGAAAGGTAGTTGAACTTGCCGTAAGTGAACATACATCCGTTGGACATGCCGTTCTCGTAATGGGTCTCATCGCCATAGAGGTCAGTAGTCTTGCCATTCACGCAGATATAGCCGCTCTGAGCCAGGTTGTCGATCTTGAAATCGTAGGCGCTCGCATTGTACTTCATCGCGAACTGACTGCTGGAACCGAGATCGAACTGCTCGCAGACGAGGCCGTACTTCTCAATATTGTACTTGGTGAAATTCGCTATCTGGTCGTAGCCTTTGGTGTAATCCGTAGTCTTCAGGGATGCATCATTGTAGTCCGGATAGATACGGTCCACATACTTCTTGAACTTGATCTTCTCATACAGAGCCAGCAATCCCGTCAACCTGTAGTTTCCAGCGGAATGCATACTGTACTTAGTGCTGGCCATAGTACCCATATGGTCGTTGTGGAAGTGGGTCAGCATCATATAGTCGAGGCTGCCATTGCACACTGACGGCAGGAAATGGGAAATATAGCGGTAATAGGTCTCAGGTGGTCTGGTACTCGTATTAGGCCTCTGAGGCACGAAAGGATAGTTGGAAGTCGTGGCAACCTCACCTGCATCGACGAGCATAGTAGTGCCGTCAGGCATAATGAAGAAGGTGCACTCGCCACGGCCAGAGTTAACGGCGTGGATGTCGAAATAACCCTCTTTCCACAAAGGCAGCGGAAGGCCGACTTCTGCATCAGTGATTTCAGGTGCAGGCTTCTTGCCGAAATCCGGGTCTTTCTCCCAAGGCATAGGTTCCGGCTTCTCGCCGCAGGATGCGAGGACGAATACCGTCATCGCAAGTATTAAAGTTCTGTATTTCATTTCGTTACCTTGATGTCAAAGATGAAACAACGTGGAGCATTGGAAGCCCCCTTCTTACAGTCAATCTTGATCCTGGAGTCTGGAGTCAAGCCCTGTACTCCGAAAGTGAAGACTGAATGAGGCTTGTCCGCATCGGCATTGCCCAGGGTATGAGGGCACATAGCGTCGTCAAGTATGCTGTAGCTAGTGCCAGGGGTAATTTCGAATACCTTGGACGCGGCAGCAGTACCTGCAGCGGCGTATGCCTCGATCTCTGCCTTGGCGGAGACAATCTGTCCACCGCCCAGAATTTCCACATTTATCGGATCCACAGAAGTCGTGGAGAAGCGGGCCAGGTCGATGGTAAGCGTAACGTCGGTGGCTGCGGTAAGTTTGCTCATCTTAGGGGTGATCAGATGGCCAGGAGCGCTGCCCGAGCACATCTGGAGTGCACCAGGGCGTTCTCCGCAATACTCGAACTCCCAGCCGTCAAAGCCTCTGTGAGCGAGGTATGCAGCTGTTGCGACGCCGCCGGAAGCGGTGCCGGCAGTAGGATAGTCGAAGGTGAAGGAAGGGTTGTTGGCAGTGGTGCTCCCCTTGGAACCAGGGGTGACACCGTCCATTGCAGAATCCTTGGTACCTGGAATTGCGACCATATAGTCACCGCCGTAGGTGCAGAGGTCGAAGTCCTCGTGGAATACCACTGAGGCATCGGATTTCACGATTTCGAAGTAGTAGAGAGGCTTGCTGCCGTTCATATCCACCCTCACGAGCACCTTGGCGGCTGCGTCGAGAGCTGTAGTGAACTTGTTGCCGCCGGCGCTGACCATCTCCATAGTACCTATGGCCCTGCTTACAGTGTAATAAAGTTCGCTCTTGGCGGTCTTTGCAGAAGCGAAGTTATAGCAAGGCAGTGAACTGTTGGCGCTGGTGATCTTGCCAAGTCCGCCGGCGCCGCTGTAGGAAGCGAAGCCGTAGTCCACGCCGGAGATGCTGATCGCGAATTCGGAAGATGCCGCCATATCGACGGTAGCCTCGAATATCTTGCTGTCCTTGGCGGTCTCTGTGAGCACAGTCTCGCCCAACTTGACATCGCCGCCTGTGACAGGCTCATCCGGATCGTCAGGCTTGTCTGGATCAGTGCCCGGATCGATGGTAGGTGTGTCGATAGGAATGACTGAACCGCCATCGGCAAGCACAGGACGTATCACGAAGCCAGCCATACGGTCGTATGCCCAGCCCTTGATATGGCTGACGCCATATTTGCTTGAAGTGAATTCGAGGATGTCGGAATACTGGTAGTCAGTACCCTTATCTTCCACGCCGTCACCGGTGGCGGTACTCTTGGCGACGGCATTGCCTGACCAGTAGCAACCCTGGGTGCGGTAGTTGATGACAGTGACGGAACTGTTCGCACGACGTCCGGCCAGAGGCAGGAAGAGGCCGTCGACGAGCATATCGTCGGTAATCTGAGACTCTACACTGTTGAAGTAAGGAGTACCCTCAGTTGCCGGCTCAGTGAAGAGGACGCCCCAAACCTTGAAATTGTCCGGAGTGAGGTAATAACCATACTGAGCGTCGCATTCGCTGAGGGTCTGCAGTTCCTCCGCGGTAGGCATACGGTAGTTGCCCTTGGATGCCCAATATGCGAGGTCGCCATAGACAGCGGCATTGAAATCCCTGGTTTCCTGAGTACATTCCCTATCCGTGTACATCTTTCCGCTGATGCAGAGTGCACCGGACGGGTTCGCGTATGAACTAGGTTCCTTGGTGTATGGCTCCTTGATACCGCCGAAATTGAAGTGGTTGCAATGGTTCTGATCTATGTCGAAACGCATCTGGGTGGCAGTAGTCGGGTCGTAGGTATATTTGCCGTTCTCCTTGAGCTGATAATTATATGTGTACCACTGATATGGAGCGACTTCCCAACCAGTCTGGAAACCGGCGTTGGTGGCGCTTGAATTGCGCTGGAGGCAACCGGCAATCCAAACCACGTCCCTGAGGACGATGGCACCTTCAACCTTGGACGCGACCTTGTCGAGTTCCTGGCTGACCTTCTTGATGCAGGCTCTCTCCGCAGTCAGGGAGAATTCTGCAAGGAGGTTCTTGCTGGTAAGAGTCTTGCCATTCTTGTCCTTGACAGCGAAATTGAGGCTGCTGTACTCGCCCACCGGAAGGAGGACGACGAGGCTGGCCTTGGATGAAGACTGAGAGAGATTGTAAGTACGGGCGCCGTCACCCTCCCTGAGGCTGATGCCGCTCTCCCCTGCCGTAGCAAGGTCAATCTCAAAATCGCCGCTGAGACTGTAGCCAGGCTCCTTGAGCACGAATTTGGCTCCGCCCGCAGGATAGTTGCTGAGGGAGAGGTTCACATAGCAGAGAAGCTGCTGGAAAGTGATTTCCCAGGTCTCCCCTATCTTCGCCAGCATAGCGCCGTCGAAGGTATTCTCGTCATAGTCCTGCACTTCCGGGACTGTGATGGTCACCTTTTCGAGGGAAGACGCCTTCACAGCCGAAGCCGGATAAACTGCATATCCGCCGAGAGTCTTTCCCTCAGGGATGTCGCCCACGAATTTTGCGCGCTTGGTGTCACCGGTGCCGTCGAGTGAGAAGGTTACGAAACTGCCGTCAGAGACCTGTACGGCAATCTCATCGCCCTTCTTCCAACAGCCGTGGCCGGTGGCAGGCATCTCAGCCTTGGTGCTGAAATCCTCTATGGATGCAAGCAGACTAACCCTTCCGGTGTGGTAGAGGGTCTCATCCACTATGAATTCATCTTCCTTGTTGGCACAGGCTGCCACGAGAAGCAGCGATGCCATAATCAAAAGTATCTTTTTCATAATCAATAGCCAGGGTTATTGTTGTCTTCGCCGATGAGAGGATTGGTAACCATCTCAGTATAAGGCATAGGCCAGAGTTCGTCTCGGCCGACAGTGAACTTGAGAGTCCTGAGGGTTCTCAGATTGAAGGTACCGCCGTCCCAGGTCTTGGCCGGATCATAGCTCACGATCCAGTTCTCGTCGATCTGAGGAATGGCGTTAGGAATGGCATTGTTGAATGCAGGAGCATACTGAGGGCCGTTCACAGCGTATGCAGCGAGGCATTTGCCGTCCTTGTCCTTCCACCTGCGGAGGTCGAACCACCTGAAGCCTTCGTTGCAGAGCTCGACCTTGCGCTCGTAGCGGAGAGCGGTGCGGAGCGCCTCCCTCGTGGTGGCAGTCACTGCAGGCATCTTCACGCGGGCACGGACCTGATTGATGTCCGCAGCGGCCCTTGCGAGGTTGCCGCCTTCCATTTCGATATTGGCCTCTGCATCGATGAGCAGGAGTTCCGCATATCGGAGGACAGGCACGTCGAGGTCATCCTCGTAGCCGGTACCGGTGATTTCACCGTAGTAAGCAGGGTCGCAGTACTTCCTCCACAGATATCCTCCAGGGCCGCTCTTGCCGTTAGGACCGTATTCGCTCTTGTTGCCGGTCACGTCATTGTTGTTGATCTGAGCACCGGAGATGAAGTCTGTAACGGCGATCTTGGTAGTGTTCGCACTGTACTCAATGCCCATACAGCGGGTGTCGTTGCGCAGGCAGAAAAGGTCGAGGCGAGGGTCTCGGTTAGCCCAAGGATTCTTCCAGTCATAGAGAGGAGATTCCGCGATTGACTTGCCGTCGGTGCACTGGAAACTGTCCATCATAGCCTGGGTTGGTCCGCCGCCGGCCGCACCGTTGTGGACGCGGGAAGCGAAGGAATAGATGCCGTGGTGCACGCTGCTGGCAGCAAGTTTGTTGAAGGAGATGGACCACATCCACTCCTGGCTGTCAGTCTCCGCCTCAAAGCCGAAGAGAGGAGCCGCAGTAGGCTCGCCGTCGAGGGCTGTAGCGTAATAAGTGCAGTCCAGAGGAGTGAGGGAATATACGCCTTCGGAAAGGTCGAGAGCGATCTTGGAATACTTGGCGGCATCCTCGAACATATCCCAGTGCAGGCAGATGCGGGCCTTGAGGGCATAGGCGGCAGCCCTGCCCAGACGGACGGTGCCCCAGGTAGCCCTGCTCCACTGGATTGGGAGATGGTCAAGCAGTTCGTCGTCCATATCCTTGAGTATGCGGTCGATGACCTCCTCGCGAGGAGTTCTGGCGTAGGCATAGTCGTCGAGGCTGAGGCAATGGTCGATGAACGGGATTGCGCCATAGAACTGGCAGCCCTGATCGTACATAAACGCCCTCAGGCAGAGGAGTTCGGCCTTGATCTGATAATAGACCTCGTCGTCCATCTTGTCCCTGATCTCGTCGAGTTTGTCGAGCACGAGGTGGATACGGCCGGCAGTCTTGTAGATGCCGGAGTATTCGCTCTTCACGACTGAACTCTGGGAAGTGATGGTGGAAGTCTCGAACTGAGCCCATTCGCCGAGTTTCACGCTTCTGGTACATCCTATGTCGGAAACCATATCGAGCCATCTGTAAGGGAACGGATTGTACTGCTGCTGGAAGCTGCCGTTGCCGAGGTTCTTGTAGGAAACCAGAAGGCCGCTGAGGGCTTCTTCCTCGCTGGCAGGGAAAGTTCCGGTGGACGGACCGTTCTGATATTTCCTGTCGAGCATTGATTCGCAGCCGGTAAGCATTACGAGGGCTGCTGCCAATATATATATATAAGTCTTTTTCATACGCCTGCTAGAATTTAAGTTCAACTCCGAAGGTGTAGGTCTTCACTAGCGGATAGTTGCTGGCGAAGGAACCGGTGGTGACTCCGTCAGTACCGCTGGAATACTGGTTCTCAGGGTCGTAGCCCTGATAGTAGTTCGTGATAGTGAAGAGGTTGGTCGCATTTGCGAAGAACATCACGTTGCCAAGCTTCGCCTTCTTCACTATTTCCTTAGGAAGAGAATAGCTGAGCTGGAGGTTCTTCAGACGGCAGTAGGCCGCGTTGCCCATCCAGTAGGTGGAAACCTTGGTGTTGAGCGTGTTGTCCTGGCCATAGCTCATCCTCGGGAACTTGCCGTCCGGAGTCTCAGGGGTCCAGCGGTCGAGATGTTCCTTGCGGAAGGTACCGCCCTGCTGACAAGGCTGGGTGTAATAGCCGCTCAGATAAGCGTCAGCCTTGCCCACGCCCTGGAACTGGGCCGTAAGGTTGAGTCCCTTCCAGCCTGCGCTGAGGGTGAGACCGTAGGTATAGCGAGGAATGGCGCTGCCGATGATCATCTTGTCGTTGTCATCGATCTTTCCGTCAGGGATAGGGTTGCCGTTTTCGTCGAATGCACCTGCGATGTCCTTATAAACGAGGTCGCCCGGCTTGGATTCGATGTTGTACTGAGGGCAGTTGGTATTCATCCAGTCGGCCTGCTCCTGGGTACGTATCATACCGAGGCACTTGAGGCCGTAGAGGGAGTTGATGGAAGAACCCTCCTGGTTGCGGATGACGCCGCTGGTGCCGGAAGTTCCCTTCATATCGATGATCTTGTTATATACGTCGGAAAGGTTCGCATCCACGCCCCAGTTGAAATCGCCCATACTGTCGTGGTAACCTACAGCCACTTCCCAACCGATGTTGCGAACGACGCCGGCATTCTGGTAAGGTGCGCCGAGGCCTATGGACTGAGGTATGTCGAGTTCCATAAGGATGCCGTAGGTGGTCTTGTAGTACCAGTCCGCGGTCAGGGTCAGTTTGTTCCAAAGAGCCGCGTCCACGCCTATGTCATACATCTCTGAAGTCTCCCAGGTGATGTTCTCGTTGGCCAGGGTATTCAGGCCCACGATAGGATAGAGTGTGCTGCCCGCATAGATGGAACTGATGGTGAGAGTCTGGATGGTAGGATAGTAGTCGGAGCCAATGTTCTGGTTGCCGAGCTGTCCGTATGAGCCACGCACTTTGAGTTCGGTGAGGGTGTTCTTGATGCTCTGCATCCAAGGTTCCTCAGTCACTCTCCAGGCTGCGGAGAATGAAGGGAAGATGCCCCAGCGATGTCCCTTTGCGAAGCGTGAGGAACCGTCGAAGCGGATATTGGCCTCGAGGAGGTAACGCTCCTTGAAGTTGTAGTTCACGCGTCCGAAGTATGAGAGGAGGGCCCACTGATAACGGCCACCGGATGCGCTCTGGAACTCATTTGCAGCACCTGCGCTGAGCACGTCGTACTCCGGATATGCGAATTCCTGACGGTAACCTGAGAGGGTCTTCTCGTTCATAGTCTCATAGGATGTACCGAGAAGTGCCTTCAGTTCGTGATTGCCGAACTTCTTGTTGGCAGTGGCAGTGAACTGATAGTTGCCGTAGTAGGTCTGGTTGCTGGACTCGGTGAGTTTGGAATACTCCGCATTGGAAGCAGTTGAAACAGTGCCGTATGCGTCGGAGTAATATGTCACGAGGTTCACGAAGTTGTGAGTGTTGTTCATCACGAAGCGAGGAGCCACGGTACCCTCGAGAGTGAGCCATTTGAAAGGCTCCCAGGTGAGGGCCATTGCACCGCTGAGGTTGATAGCATCGCGCTTGATGTTGCCGCCCTCGCCAGCCTCTATCATAGGCAGTATATTGACCGTACCGCCCGTGAACGCAGCATAATGTCCGTCAGACCACTGAGCGAGCATCAGCGGGTCGCGCGCATTCATAAAGTTGAACACGCCGCTCTGGTTTTGGATCTGGTTGCGATGGCCGTAGGAAGCGGAAAGGTCGAAGCGGAAATGCACGTTGTGGCGCAGTTCCACGTTCATATTGTTGCGGATGTTGTAGCGGGTGTAGTCCGTGTTGGCGATGATACCCTGCTGGTTGAGATAGCCCACTGAAGTCATCATCCTGACCTTGTCGCTGCTGGCCGTGAGGACGAGATTGTGGTTGTGCATCACACCGTTGCCGTTGAGCAGGCGGGACTGCCAGTCTGTGATTGGGTACCTGTCCGGGTCGAGATAGTTGTTCTCGCGATAGTGCTGGATGTACTCGTCAGTGTATATGGACACGCCGCCGTCGTTCTCGCTGGCCTCGCGCGCCAGTGTCATATATTCCTCGGCATTCACCAGTTCAGGAAGCGCAGTAGGAGTCTGAACGCCCACATAGCCTCGGTAGGTGATGGCCGTCTTGCCCTTCGAACCACGCTTGGTGGTGATGAGGATGACGCCGTTCGCAGCACGGGAACCGTAGATTGCGGATGAAGCCGCGTCCTTGAGGACGGAAATCTTGTCGATCTGGGTCGCATCCACGGAGTTCAGGTCGCCCTGGATGCCGTCGATGAGCACGAGAGGAGACGCACTGGAGCCGCCGAAGGTACCTATACCACGGATTCGTATCGTACCGCCGTCAGCACCAGGAGCACCGCCTGCAGTAGTCACGGTGACACCAGCCATTGCGCCCTGCAGGGCCGTGGAGGCCTGCACGATAGGCTTATTCTCCATTTCAGCCGCACCCATTGTGGCAACTGAACCGGTCAGGTTGACCTTCTTCTGAGTGCCGTAGCCGACTACGACCGTCTCCTCGAGCATAAGGCTGCTCTCGAGGGTCACGTCGATGACTGCCCTGCCTCCGACGGAGACTTCCTTGTCATTGCATCCAATGTAGGAATATACCAGGACGGCATCGTCTGCAACCTCTATGGAGTAACGGCCGTCCAGATCCGTGATCACACCGTTCACGGTGCCGCGGATAAGCACACCCGCACCCATCAGAGGCTCTCCGTTGGAATCCCTGACGGTACCGGTGACTGTCAGAGCCTTCGGCCTTGCCGCCGGTTCAGCAACCTGAGCAGGCTGAGCCTGACGGCGGCTGACGGAGATCATCTGTCCGTTGACCTTCCATTCCACGTCCTGTCCCGCAAAAATCTGCGAGAGGACCTGATCCAGGGACGCCTCATCCGCCGCAACGCTTACCCTGCGGTTCAGATCGAGCCCCTCGGAATTCAGGCTGAACGAGTAATGGGACTCTTTGTTGAGAGTCTTCATCGCTTCCTGCACCGTGACATTGTCCACGTGCAGACTCGCCTTCTGCGCAAAGGCAGGAAGACCTGTCAGCAGCACGGCAAGCGTCAGAAGCAACAATCTCGTGATTCTGTTCATATTGTGGTTATTTTGTTGTGATTATTATCAGTTCATCGCCCTGGCGCGTCATCTTCATCCCATCTGCACAGAGGGCATCAAGTATATCGTCGAGGCTCTCCCCGTTCGTGAAATAGGAGAAGAATCGTCTGTTCGCCAGTTTCTCGCCGACGATGGCAATCCTCACGCCGAATACCTTCTCGAGCTCGCAGGCGATCTCACTGAGGGGTTCATTGTTGAATCTCAGGGCATTCACGTCGTCAGGACCATAATCGGCAGAGTCAAAGCCGCAGAGTTCATAGTCCCCGCCCTTGCGGCTGTAGCGAACCATATCCCCAGGAGTGAGGACCACGTCGCGGCTGTTGTCGGAAAGGGCCATCGTGACGGCTCCCTCAAGGAGACAGAGTTCCACCTGATCGGCATCTGTCCAGGACTTGAAGTTGAACTTGGTGCCATAGACCTTCACCTCCACGTCCCCGCTGTGGATCACGAACGGATGACGGGGGTCCTTGCTGACCTCAGCGAACACCTGCCCGTCGAGGAAGATGCGACGCTGCTTGCCGCGGAAAGTCTGAGGATAGATGACGGATGTACCTGAACCAAGAGTGAGGACGGTGCCGTCGGAAAGGGCCAGGGTCTGCTGTCCGCATTCAGGGACAGTCAGCTGGAGATATTCCACTGGACGGCTGTTACGGAACATAATGCCGCTGGCAACGGCCAGAGGAAGCGCAATGGCGGCTGCCACCAGGGCAACCCGACGCCATACGCGTACTTTTCTCTCGGTTTTATGGGAAGTGAATCCAAGGGTGCGATGGACGGCTTCCAGATCCTGCTCTACGAGGGCATCGTCGGATGCGGCTGAATCAAAAACAGCCTCGCAGAGGGAATAGTTATCGAAATCGGGGGTCATATCACTAGTGTTACATATAATATACAATGAAGCCGGCCCGATTGCGTAATCGAGCCGGTATAAAAAACAGATATTTACGACAGATTCTGACGAAGGTCCTTCAGGGCCAGTTCTATGTGTTTGTCCACAGTGCGGCGGGAGATGCCCAGCTCGGCAGCAATGGAATCGGAGTCCCTTCCCTCTTCGCGGCTCATAAGGTATACTCTGCGTCTGACAGGAGGCATCGCTTCCACGATTTCATTGATTCTTTTGCTGGTGTCATTGAGACGCAACTCCCTGGAAGTATTGTCCGTAGCAGGTTCAGGTACAGAGTCAAGAGCCGAGAAGCTGACCGTGTGTCTGCCCTTGAGCACATTGATGGAAGCGTTGCGTATCGAAGTGATGATCAGAGCCTTGACGGAACGCTCCTCATCCAGTTTGTCCCTGCCGGTCCATAGGCGTACAAACACATCCTGAGCTACGTCCCTGGCCATTTCCTGATCGTGCAGGAGCGCCGATGCAAGAGCCAGCGCCTGCTTGTAATAGCGGCGGAACAAAACATCAAAGGCCCCGATGTCATCGGAGCCTTTGATTCTTTTTATGAGCTCGTGGTCAGTCATCGACCACTAAGATAGCAATTATTCCTGAGGTCCCATCTCGATTTCGATGAAATTGCCCTGAGCAAGGACAGCCTTCACGAATTCTGCGACCTGCTCCTTGGTGAGGGAGTTCACGATTGCCTCGGTCTCAACATCCTTGTTGTAGCCGAACTCATAGTAGTCGTTCAGGACGCCCATCCAGTAGCCGTTGTTGATACGGTTCTGAGGGATGTTGTTCTTGAAGTACTCCACGGTGCGGGTGAAGAATTCGTCTGAAGGGCCTTCCTCTGCGAGTTCCTTCACGCCCTTGATAGCAATTGCCTCGAGGGAAGCGGCCTGAGCCACGTTGGTGTCGAAGTAAACCTGGATGAGACAGCCTTCGTATGGACGCTCGGTGAAGTTACCGGAAACTGATGCACCATAGGTACCGCCTTCCTCCTCGCGGAGAGTGTCAGTGTACTTCATATTGAGAATGTAGGTAGTCGCACGGAGGAGCACCTTGTTCTCGATGGTAGCAGGGAGTTCTGCTGAGTAAAGCTGGAGTACGCTGGCCTTAGGAGTAGTCATAGGAGTAGTGAAGTGGTCGGAGAACTCACCCTTGCGGATGCGGACGCCGTCGTCCTTCCACTGAGCAGCCTTCTTGCCCTTAGGGAGAGAGCCGATGTACTTCTCGATGAGCGGCTTGAGAGTCTCCATCTCAACGTTGCCGACTACATACACGGTAGCGCCTGCAACATCCTTGAAGAGTCTTCTGTAAACCTTCTCGAGGGTCTCGAGGTTTGCCTTGTCCAGAACTTCACGGGAGATTGTGAAGCGGCGAGGGTTGTCGCTGTAGAGATCTGTAGGGATCCTCTTCTGGAGCTGGAACATAGGGTTGGAGTCCAGGTTAGGAAGCACAGCCTCGATCTGGTTGATGCCCACCTGATACTCATCTGCGTCGAAGCGAGGCATCACGAAGTTCATATAGAGGAGCTGGAGAGCGGTCTCGAGGTCCTTAGGAGTTGAAGAAGCGGAGATGCCGTGGCTGGTAGCGTCGATCCAAGGGTTGGAGCTTGCGACCTTGCCTGCGAGAACCTTGCTGAGTTCAGTGCTGCTGAACTGGCCGAGACCTGAGTTGTTGAGATAAACTGCCCATACGTTGTCGTCGAATGAGTAGAGTTCCTCGTCGGAGATGAGGGACTCACCGCCTGGGAGTTCGAGACGGATGCTTACCTCGTCCTTCTTGTACTCGGTAGGGAGCACTACGACCTTCACGCCGTTCTTGAGAGTCCACTCGGTGGCACCGGCTATGGTAGCGGCGCTCTTCTTCACCTTGGAGCCCTTGAGGGCCTTGGTGTTGAGGAGTTCCACATTGCTCTCCTCCACTGCAGGGGCCTCAACCTCGGCGGCGCGGGAAGCGAGGACGATGTCCAGGAGCTGCTGCTCGCTTGGATGCTCGACTGATGCAGGACCGGTGAGTACTACAACCATATTCTCGTCAGTGAAGTACTGGCACATAATCTGGTTCACAACCTGCTCGTTGATCTGTGCGAAGATCATCTTTGCGAGCTCGTACCTGGTCTCAGGAGCGAGATAAGGACGGTTGTTGAAGAAGTTCTGGATCAGCGGCTGGATGAAAGAAGGGTTCTTGCGGCTGTCAGCACCCTGTACGGCTTTCTCATAAGAGGAGAGGACCTTGTCCTTTGCCCTCTGGAGTTCGGCAGCGGTCACACCATATCTCTTGGTGCGCTCAATCTCTGTCATAAAGGCTGAGAATGCCTCGAGGTCCTGTCCGTTCTTGAAGGATACGCTTGCAAACATAGCGTCACAGGTCTCGATGAGAGGGCCCTTGCCTATGGATGCACCGAGGAACGGAGCGTCAGGCTTGGAAGTGATGTCGTTGAAGCGCTCGTCCATAACGAGTGCGAAGAGGTTGTTCACCTGGTTCATCACGAACACCTGGTCAGTATTGTTGTACTGCTCAGGGATGGCAGGATGCCTCCAGAGCACGGTGATGCTGTTGCTGGTGTTCTCAGGGTCAGTGATCACGCCGATTACAGGTTCAGCGTTGTCAGGGATGATGATAGGATCCATCTCCTTAGGGTCCACTGCTGCAGGGATATCGGCGAAGAGGGCCTTGATCTTGGCTTCGATCTGATCCACGTCGATGTCACCGACTACGATCACGGCCTGCTTGTCAGGACGGTACCAGGTCTGGTAGAAGTCAAGAAGCCTTTCCTGAGGGAAGGTCTTGAGGTTCTCCTCAGAACCGATGATGTTGGTGGTTGCGTACTTGGTGTCGCCATAGTAATAAGGAGCGGTCTGCTCGAACATCCTCCACTGAGCGGTGTTGCGGGTGCGCTTCTCCTCGAGGATGACTCCCCTCTCAGCCTCGATCTCGTCAACCTCGCAGAGCACGAAGTGAGAATAGTCGTGCATAACGAGGAGACAGGTGTCGATGATGCCCTCGCGCACTACAGGCACGTTGTTGAGCATATACTGAGTAGTCTCCACTCCGGTAGAGGCGTTGATGTTGGCACCGAAGGCACAGCCAATGCTCTGAAGATACTCGAGCATCTGCTTGCCAGGGAGGTTCTTGAGGCCGTTGAAGCACATATGCTCCAGGAAGTGGGCAAGACCGTCCTGGCCAGGACCCTCGTTGAGAGCACCGGCGTTGGTGGCAAGATAGAACTCGCACCTCTCGGCTGGCTTGTCGTTGTGACGGATATAATAGGTAAGGCCGTTGTCGAGTTTACCGACTTTCACGGCTGGGTCGTTCGGCAGAACCTGCTGAGCGGACATTGTGACTGCAGCTGCGAGAGCTGCCACTAAAACAAGAATTCGTTTCATAGATATATGATTTCAAATATTTTCTTTGTCCATTAGACGCAGTTGTCGCGCCTTTACTACAAAAACAGACTACGAATTTAAGAAAAATACGCAATTTGCGCCGTAGGCATAAAAAATTCTTATCTTTGGATAACAATTTCAATACCAATATCCGACTATGCTTGACGACACCAGACTGCGTATCTTCCTCGTGGCAGCCCAGACGGGCAACTTCACCCAAACGGCGAAGGCAATGCGCATAACCCAGCCTGCAGTTAGTCAGAACATATCCGACATAGAGAAAACCTACGGTATAAAACTCTTCGAAAGGAACCGTGGGGCGGCGATACTGACGCGCGAGGGAGAAGTGTTCAAGAACTACGCAGAAAGCATAACGAATATTTATGACGAATTGGAATATCTCTTCCGCAACTTCAAGGAATTCGATTCCATACGCGAAGTCAGGCTCTGCAGCGACGAGGCTTCTATGCCTTGGGTGACCACAGTACTGATGCCTTACATATATAAGGTATGCCCGGACGCCACGGTCTGCATCAGCCGTTCCTCCGCAGTTGCCTCCGACCTGAAGATACAAAGCAAAGACGGCCTCCGCTCCATAGAAGCATCGGCCGCCTTTGAGAATTCTGCCTTGTATTCCCTTCTCCGAACTGTCTTCGGAGAATAGACTACCTCACTGACACGAGCCAGCGCTCGAGAGTCTGCTCGAAGTAAGGGCGGGCGTAGGAGAACTTGTCATTGCCCTTGCCCACGTACTTCTCAGCGGAGAAACCCCAGCCGTGGCCGCCCGTAGGGAAGATGTGGATCTCTGCAGGCACCTTGTTGGCGAGCAGCTGCTGATAGTACATAAGGCTGTTCTCGGCAGGGACGGTCTTGTCGTCCTCGCAGAGCACGAGGTAGGTCGGAGGAGTCTTTGCGTCCACCACATTCTGGAGGGAGAACACCTCCTTGAGGCCGTTCCAGTCGCGCTGAGCCTGCTCATACTCGTCCACGAGCTTGTTGCGGTCAGTCCAGATGGCATCCTTGCCGATGAGGTTGGTGCGGGTGCCGTTGTGAGTGAGAGGACGATGTATGGTGATCACAGGATAAACGAGAACTGAAAAATCCGGACGGGTCACCTCGTCGGTGAAGAGGTTGGATGCACTTGCAGCAAGATGTCCGCCGGCAGAGAAGCCCATAATGCCGATCTGGTTGACCTTCCACTCAGCAGCGTGGGCACGGCAGTAACGGAATGCGTTCTGCACGTCGTTGAGAGGCACGCACCAGTGACCGTTAGGCATACGATACTTCACAACGCATACGGTGATGCCCCTTGCGAGCATCCACTCAGCCACATAGACACCCTCGTTGAAGCTGGAAACATACTTGTATCCGCCGCCTGGGCAGACTACGACCATCTGGCCGTTAGGCTTCTTAGGGAAATAGAGATCGATGCGGGCATTATCGTTGATGTTACCGAGGTTGCCGGTCTCAGAAAGAGTCTCCTCTCCCGTGAGTCCGTTGGACTCGATAGGGCCCTTGGCCTCAGGAAGGCCCACGTTCACGCTCTGGCCCTGAGGATAGAGCAGAAGGGTCTGGTTAGGACGGAGCTTGGTCTTAGGTTCCTGGGCGGAAGCCTGAGTTCCTGCGAAGAGGACGGCTGCAGCGAGGACTGCAATTGCGAAAAATTTCTTCATATCTAGTTATCAGTCAATAGTTTCAAAAAAAGCGGACCATAGGCCCGCTTGCAGATTTTTTGCTGTGTGATTATTCAGCTGGGGAGATAGCACCCATTGGGCAAGCGTCTGCGCAAGTACCGCAGTCGATGCACATATCAGGGTTGATTACATAGATATCACCCTCTGAAATAGCTCCCTTAGGGCACTCACCAGCGCAAGTACCACAAGCTACACAGTCTTCTGAAATTTTGTAAGCCATAATTTGTTTTATTTAAGTGGCACAAATTTAGAATTTATAATTGAAATTTCAAGTATCTTTGCGCAATAATGAAAAGGAACTTCAGACATATTCTCGCTTTCGCGACAGCCCTGATGCTCTCCGCAATCTCTTACGGACAGCAGAAATTCGGGGGCATAGCCGAGTTTGACAGCACCACTCACGACTTCGGAGACGTGATGCTCAGCGACGGTGCACTCAGCTGTTCCTTCAATGTCAGGAACATCAGCGACAAGCCTATGGCCATCTACAGCGTCGTATCCTCCTGCGGATGCACGAATGTGGAATGGACGCGCGAGCCTATCAAGGCCGGAGCAAGCGGCACCATCAAGGCCACATACAGCAACGACGAGGGTCCTTATCCATTCGACAAGACCCTTACCGTCTATATTTCCAATGTCAGCAAGCCTGTCACCCTCAGGCTGCGCGGAGTCACCCATCAGAAGAAACTCTCCCTTGAGGAAACCTACACCGTGAAGATGGGCAGCCTTGCCGTGAAGACCAAGACCATCAACGGAGGCGCCCTCGAGCAGGGCAACCAGAAGAGCGACGTGATCACCGTGGCAAACCTCTCCTCCAAGGCCGTCAAACTCAGCATCGGCAAGTGCTCCGAGGGCATTTCCGTAAAGCCGGAGAGCAGTTCAGTGCCGGCCAAGGGCACAGCGAACCTGACCTGGACCATCACTGCAGACCGCAGCCGCTGGGGCGCTAACGTCTATGAGATCGAAATCCTCGCCGACGGCAAGTCTGCCGGCAAGATCAGCGTGAGCGCATCCACCAAGGAGAACTTCAGTTCCATCACCAAGGCCGAGAAGGACGCCGGCTCGAGACCAATGTTCACCAGCAGCACCTACACCTTCAACCGCGTGAAGGCAGGCACCGGCATCGACGCCAGCTTCAGCTTCACCAACAGCGGAAAGAGCAGCTTCAAGGTCTACAAGGTGGACAGCGACAACCCTAAGCTCAGCTGCTCCCCTGTCAGCGAGGTGGCCGCAGGCGGCAAAGGCACCATCAAAATGCATCTTGACACCACCGGAATGCCTTCCGGAGAGGTGCTCATAATAGTTACTCTAACAACAAACTCACCGCTCAGACCAGTCATCAACCTCTTTGTGACTGGCTGGATTGAATAGAATATGGAAATTCTGCACGCCGTCTTCGAGGCGCTTATAAACAGTATACTCATAACCGGACTCGTAGTCGTGATGATGATGATGATCGAGTCCTTCAACATCGAATCACACGGAGCATTCTTCTCCGGCCTGCGACGCAGCCGTGTCGGCCAGGTCGTGGTCAGTGCCATACTCGGCATCGTTCCGGGCTGTATGGGCGGCTTCGCGGTAGTATCCCTCTACACCCACAGGATGATGAGCTTCGGAGCCCTCATCGCTATGCTCATCGCCTCCTCCGGTGACGAGGCATTCGTGATGCTGGCGATGTTCCCGGACAAGGCCCTGTGGATAATGCTCATACTCTTCGTGGTCGGAATCGTGGCCGGTCTTTTGGTAGACCTCGTCCACGACGCACACCACCGCCACCATTGCGGCAAGGAGAGCCATCTGGACTGCGGTGACCACATGCATTGCCAGGAAGGCTTTGAGATACATTGCTGCGACGAGGACGAAGAGAACGACCACACCGAGCACCACCACTTCAAGGGCAAGAGGCACTTCGGAATGAAGCGCATCGCAATGTTCGTAGGCGTGGCGGTCTTCATCGGAGCCCTTGCAGGCGGTCTGCTCTCACACGAGCACGAACACGGCCACGAGGGTGAAGCTACTGAAGTCTGCGCCGAGCATCAGCACGACTGCAGCTGCGAGACCTGCGAGCACAGCCACGAGGGTCACGCACACGAAGGACACGCCCACGGCGAGTATCGCGTGGCGGGCATCAACCTCCTCAGCGAGAACTGGATGAACGTATTCTTCGCCGTCCTTAGCCTCATAGTACTGGCGGTTCTGATCTTCGGCAGCGACCATTTCGTGGAGGAGCACCTCTGGAACCACATCATACGCAAGCATCTGGGGCGCATCTTCGCCTGGACCTTCGGAGTGCTGGTCGTGATTGCCATCACCCTGCAGTTCGTCGACCTCGGTGAATGGATCACCGATCACAAGGGCATCACGGCCCTTATGATAGTCCTCGCCACCCTCATAGGCATCATTCCCGAATCCGGTCCGCACCTTGTATTCGTGACCATATTCGCCCTCTATGTTTCCACTCCGGAACTGAACTGGATGGATTTCCTCCCTGTGCTCCTCGCAAGCAGCATCAGCCAGGACGGCCACGCCTCCATCCCTCTCCTCGCCGAGAGCAAGCTCAGTTTCCTCAAGGCCAAGGGCATCAACTGCGCCATCGCATTGCTCGTAGGCTTCGGTACCTGGGGCATCGTTGCACTTCTCTAGTCACATATATATAATATGGATACCACTGCTGAAGACACCAGGATGATGATGGAAGCGCTCAAGGAAGCGCGTATGGCAGCCGAGGAAGACGAGGTGCCAATCGGTGCCGTCATCGCCTGCAGAGGTCAGATCATCGCCCGCGGCCACAATATGACCGAAATGCTCAATGACCCTACTGCCCACGCCGAGATGCTCGCCCTGACCGCCGCGACCAATGCTATGGGCGGCAAGTATCTGACCGGCTGTACCATCTATGTCACAGTGGAGCCCTGCCCTATGTGTGCCGCCGCCCTGGCCTGGGCCCAGGTCAGCCGCATAGTCTATGGCGCGCCCGACCCTAAGCGCGGCTACACCCGCTTCACCCCTTCCCTGCTGCACCCTAAAACAGAAGTCGCTGCAGGCATCCTTGCAGACGCGTGCAGCGACCTCGTCACTGAATTCTTCAGGAATAAGAGGTAATCCTAGTGCAGGAAAATAAGTTGCGCTACGATGTACACCGGCAGGAGTACTATGAGCGAGAACTTGATCATATAGCCGAAGAATGACGGCATCTTCACGCCGTTCTGTTCTGCGATTGACTTCACCATAAAGTTAGGACCATTGCCGATGTAGGTGAGGGCTCCGAAGAATACCGCACCCATTGAGATGGCCTTGAGTATGATTTCCGGAATGCCGGCAACCATCACGTCGCCCACGAGAGTTCCGCTCTGGGCAAGGCCGTTAGCCACAGTATAGAAAGATACTGCTGTAGGGGCGTTGTCGAGGAATGAGCTCAGGACACCGGTGCTGTACAGGAAGTGCCAAGGCTTGCTGAGGCCGAGAGAACCTGCGTGGTTGTTCAGGAAGAGCAGCGCTGGCGTCATAGTGGTGAAGATGCCCACGAAGAGGATAGCCACCTCGAGGATAGGTTCCCAGGAGAAGTTGTTCGCAGCCCTGACGCCCTTCTTGGTGGTGAAGAGGCTCAGGAGGATAATTGCCACGAGAGCATACTCACGGATGAACTTCACGAATACGCCGCCGTCCTCCATAGCAGGGATGTAGCTCTGGTTGAGGAATACTACTGAGCAGATCACGAGACCGAGGTAGATGAAGTTGATGCCACCTTCGAGACCGATAGGCTCCTGCTCCTGAAGGTCCCTCTGATGAGCCTCAAGCGGTTCCTTCTTGTAGAGGCACTTGTCCCAGATGTAGTAGATCACGAGAAGGCAGGCTCCGACAAATGCCCACTCAGGGACGAGCTTGAAGAACCAGGTGAACTCTGCACCGCGCAGGTAAAGCAGGAAGAGAGGTGGATCACCGAGTGGGGTAAGGATACCACCGCAGTTCGCAACGAGAGCGATGAAGAAGAGCACCGTGTGAGTCTTGTAGGTCCTCTGCTTGTTGATTTCGAGAAGTGGCCTGATCATCAGCATAGCCGCTCCGGTGGTTCCCATAAAGGAAGCAAGGAGGAAGCCGATGAAGAGGAGTCCGGAGTTGACCAGCGGAGTGGCAGTCACATCACCCTTGATGCGGATGCCTCCGGTAACTACGAAGAGGGCCAGCAGCAGGATGATGAACGGCACGTAGTCGAACAGCAGCTGGTGCATAAGCGAATGGCCGAGGCCAACGCAGATGAGGAGAATAGCCGTAGGCACCGCGATGATAGCCGTCACGATGAGCTTGTTACGGTTGCTCTCCCAGAACTTCTCGGCCACGAGCGGAAGTACCGCGATGCCGAGGAGCATAAGGACAAAAGGTATGAGCAGCCAGGCGCTCACCTCGTTAATAGCATGTTCCATATCAATTAGAATATCAATTATCTATTTCGCGCCGCGAATATAGGATATTTTTATGATTATGCATAACTTTGCAGCCGGAATTGAGATATGGTGTAATGGTAGCACACGGGATTTTGGTTCCCTCAGTCCAGGTTCGAATCCTGGTATCTCAACCAAAAGGCTAGTCGTTTCCGACTAGCCTTTTTCGGTTGAGATACGGTGGTGCAGTACTAGTGGCACTACTTGTGCGCCAAACGGAGCCAACAGTCACGCGAGACGTGACTGTTAGGGCCATAACCACCGTAACAGTCATCCGATGCGTGACTGTTGGAGGAAAAAACGAATAACAGTCAGCGATTTGCTGACTGTTAGAAACGGAAAAGAGTTCTGCGTCAATATTCGCGTTCGCCGAAGATGGCGGTGCCGATGCGGACCATTGTGGAGCCGGCGCGGACGGCGATGGGCCAGTCGCCGGACATTCCGATGGAGAGCTGGTCGAAGGCGGGCAGTTCCTCGGGGAAGACGTCGCGGACGTAGTCGAAGAATTCGCCGATGCGAGTGAAGTCGGCGCAGATGAGCTCCTCGTCGTCGACGTGGGAGGCCATTCCCATCAGGCCGCGGAAACGTACGTTCTTATACTTGTCAGCGCAGAAGAATATCTCCAGGGCCTCCTCTTCGAAGAATCCCTGCTTGGTATCCTCGCCGGCGATGTGCATCTCGATAAGCACATCGATGACCTTGCCGTTGTCCTTGCCCCACTTGTTGATCTCCTGGAGGAGGTGGAGGCTGTCGACGGACTGGACGAGCGACGCGTATGGGAGCACCATCTTGAGCTTGTTGGTCTGGAGGTGGCCGATGAAGTGCCACTCGATATCAGGGCAAGCCACAGTGCCGTCAGGGCCGGGCATTGACAGTTCCTTCACCTTCTTCTCCATCTCCTGCGGCCTGTTCTCGCCAAAGATGCGCTGGCCGGCCTGATAGGCCTCAACTATCGCCGAAGCCGGATGGAATTTGGAAACTGCCACCAGTTTCACGTCTGATGGCAGTTCCTTATATATATTAGAGAGATTCTCCTTGATCATAGACTACTTTCTGTTCTTCATCTGCTGAGCCTGCATCCTCTGAGCCTCCTCGAGGCGCATCTGCCACTTCGACTTCTTGACAGGTGCGGAAGTCTTGGCATGAACCTTCGCGAGAATCTTCTCGTTGTCCACGAACCACTTCTTGATCACCCAAGTCTGGAGCATAGTGAAGCAGTTGGAAAGGAGGTAGTAGTAGCTGAGGGCTGATGAGAGGCCGTTACAGATGAAGAACATCATAACAGGCATCATCCAGATGGTCATAAACTTCATAGGCGCCATCTGAGGGTCGTCAGACATCGTACTGCTGTTCATCTTGGAGTAGAAGAACATCGTGATGGCCATAAGGAGGGCGAAGAGCGACAGGTGCCAGTTACCTATATTAAGTATAGAGTCGTATGCACTGAGGTCCTCAGCCCAGAGGAAATGCTGCTGACGAAGCTCGATGGAAGCCGGGAAGAAGCGGAACATTGCCCAGAGTATAGGGAACTGGAGGAGCATAGGGAGACAGCCTCCGAGAGGACTGACTCCCGCCTTCTTGTACAGCTCCATCTGAGCCTGCTGCTTCTTCATCGCATCCTCCTGCTTAGGATACTTCTGGTTGAGCTTGTCAATCTCCGGCTTGAGCACCTGGGTCACTGCAGAAGACCTGTAGGACTTGAGGGTAAGAGGAGAAATGACGATCTTGAGAAGTATGGTCATAATGAGGATGATGAGACCATAGTTGCTGATGAACCTGTTGAGGAAATGGAACACCGGAATGATGAGGAAGCGGCTGATCCAGCCCACGAGGGAACCTCCGAGCGGAATCACCTTCTCATACTTGGCATTGAGCTTCTTCAGGCCCTGGAAGTCGTTAGGACCGAAATAGAACTCGAAAGGAACCTCGATGTTGTCGCTGTGCTTGATCTCAGAGACCATCTTGGCAGAACAGCGCATCAGGTTGTGGTCGGCAAGGTATTCCTTCTCATCGCTGAAACGTACGGCAATCTCACCGGACACGAAATCCTTCGGAGCGGTGAGGATTGAAGAGAAGAACTGCTGCTTGAAGTCGATCCAGCGCACCTTGGTGTCGCGGATGGCCTTGTTGGAGTAGTTGCCCCTGCGCGGAGCAAGCATCTCAGGCTTCTTCTCGCCCTCGAAATAGTATGAAACATTGGAATACTGCTTCTCGTTCTTGTAACCCTTCTCGAGACGAGGCACGATCATAGCCCAGTCTACGCCGATGTTGCTGACCTTGGATGGAATCACATCCTGGAGTCCGACGAATGAAAGGTCGTCCTTGAGCACGTATGAGTCAGAGGCGAGGGTGTACTTCTGCTGGATGTAGCCGCCATTGGAGAGGGCCACGCGCATAGTCACGGTGGTGTCGGTCTGATCAGCCACCTCGAAGCAGAGGTTGCCGGTGCGGATCTGGTTCTTGGAGTCGCCTGCCTCACCTGAGAACACTGAGATATCGTAGTACATATTGCCCTCACGCACGAGCCTGAGGCAGTTTGTATCCACGATGGCAGTGGAATCCTTGCGATGACGGTAGACGCTGTGTCCCTTGACCTTCACGATGTAAGGCTGCGCACCCTTGGTGGTGAGGACTATCTGTACCTTGTCGTTTTCGAGGGTCACGAACTCAGCAGGCTTGCTGCTGGCTGCGTCGAGCATATCGTCCTTGAAAGCCTTGGCAGGCTCTGAAACGGCTGCTGGAGTCTCTACAACTGCCGGAGCGGCCTCAACGGCTGGCTCGGCTTCAGGGGTTGCCAGAGGGGCGCTGATCACGAGAGTGTCGGCCTCTGACATATTTTCGGCGGCGTTGGCCACATACTCTGCGGCTGCCTTCATTTCCTTCTTCTGCTGGATCCTGGTCTTGATAAGCGGATAGAGCGATGATCCAAGAAGCAGGAGCGCAATGAGCGCAAATGCAATAATGTCGTTCTTCTTCATAAATTCCTACTGTGCTTACTCCTCGGTTGCAGTCTCCTGTGCGCGGATCTCAGCCTCGAGGCTCTTGAGTTCAGCCTTTGCTGCTGCTATCCTCTCCTCCATCTGACGGATGAGCGGTTCTGCATTCTTGCTCCTTGCGAAGAAGCCCATATTATTTTCATAAGTAACAATGTCCTGCTCGAGCTGACGATACTTCCTCACGAGACGGTCCTTCTCGCTCATAGGAGCCTGGGCCTGACGTGGACGGCGGTCACCACGAGGAGCACGGTTGCCACGGAACTTGGCAACTGCCTCGCGATATGCCTGGCCGATCTTGTCCTTTTCCTTGAAAGGCACGAAACCGATTGCCTGCCACCTCTCGGCGAAGGCTGCCATCGCTGCGTTGTCCTCGTCTTCGTTGCCGGTCATCTCGTATGCCTTGATCTCCTCGATGAGGCGCTGCTTTGCCTTGAGGTTGCCGTAGAAGTCGTTCTCGCCCTTAGGCTGCTTGTCGCGCTCTGCGAAGAACTCGTCGCAGGCAGCACGGAACCTCTTCCAGAGAGCCTCTGACTTCTGGCGAGGAACTGCACCGATTTCCTTCCACTGCTTCTGGAGCTCTACGAGTGCCTCGGCGGTCTTCTTCCAATCAGTGCTGGTCTTGAGGGCCTCAGCCTGCTCACAGATGGCGATCTTCTTGGCGAGGTTGTCGTTGATGCTGTCCTTGACCTCTGCATAGAACTGCTTCTTGCTGGTGAAGAAAGCGTCGCAGGCGGCACGGAAGCGGTCATATATCTTCTGGTTCTCCTTCTTGGCAGCAAAGCCGATCTGCTTCCACTGCTTCTGGATTTCCTCGATTTCCTTGGTGAGGGCGTTCCACTCGTTGGAAGAAGCAATCTCCTTGGCAACGATTTCCTCTACCTTCTCGCAGAGGGCGGTCTTGGCAGCAAGATTCTCGGTCTGCTGGCCCTTCAGCTCCTCGAAGTGAGCCTGGTATGCGCGGTTGATGACTGCGGTGGCAGCCTTGAAGCGCTCCCAGATCTCCTCGCGATACTGCTTCTCGACCGGACCGTAGTCCTTCCACTGCTCGTGGAGCTTCTGAAGCTCGCGGAAAGCCTCAACCACATTCTCGCTCTTGGCAAGGGTCTCAGCCTCGTCGCAGAGAGCGGTCTTGGCCTCGAGGTTCTTCTTGAAATCGAGGTCGCGGAGTTCGCGGTTGATATTTACCATATCATAGAACTGCTCCACATAGAGCTGATAGGTATCGTTGAGATTCCTGAAGTTCTGAGCAGGGACAG
>DCHT01000028.1:0-151414 GCA_002314885.1 Bacteroidales bacterium UBA1745
AGTGGCACTACTTCTGCGCCACTTACAGGTAATTCCCTTTGATATGGCCGGACGGCGATGTCTGCTGGGCCTCGACGAGGGGCCTCAACTGTTTGAGGAGTTTGGGGTCATTTACCTGCAGGGCGTAGTCGTAAAGGGCGCGGCGAAGGCGCAGGAGCACGTCCGCGCAGCTTTCCTCGCAGGAGAGATTATGCAGCTCTCCCCTGTCGTTTTCCAGGTCGAAAAGGCCTTCCCTGTCCTGATAATACTGATAGAGGACGTATTTCCAGCGGCCTTCGATGATGGTCCAGCCGCGAGTCTCGATGGCAGAGAGATAAGTCTCAGACACAACTGCCTCGTGCAGTTCCTCGGCCTTGCCTTCCGCAAGCGAACGGAGCGATTTTCCGAGATAGACATCCGCGTCAAGTTCCACCCCTGCATAGTCGCAAAAAGTGGCATAGATGTCCAGTCCGATGTTGGACAAAGCAGTCGAATTGACGTTTCCGGCCGTTTTATTTCCCTTAGCCTTCGGAGCCTTCACAATCAACGGCACATTGATGCATTCTTCGTAGAGAGCCCACTTCTGATTCCATCCGTGGGAAGCTGCACCATCGCCGTGATCGCTGCAGAAAACAATGAGAGAATTCTCATATAATCCATTGTCATCCAACACTTTGAGCAGTTCGCCTATACGCTGGTCAACTCTCTCCACAAGGCGGTAATAGCCATAGAGATAGCGGCGCCAGTCGTCATCGTTGTAAGAGTAGGTATCGTGCGATTTGAGGAAGGCATTGCGTTCGAAATCAAGGGCCTCGGCACTGCGGTCAGGCTTGGCGAAATTAGCCGGCAAAGAAGGGCATTCAGAGGTCTCAAAGGCCGGTAACTGGCCGTAAGGCAAGGTCTCGTCACGGGCGAATTCGCATATCTCGTGAGGGTCCAGATAGGACGCCACCAGGAAGAGAGGCTTGTCCGAATTCCTGCCTTCCAGGGCCTTCCTGCACGCATCGGCGATCTGACGGTCGTCCATATTGCAGAGCCTCGTAAACCCGGCATCGTCAGGCACATTGATCTCCGGAGCGTGCCACTTGCCCGCATAGAGGCAGTCGTAGCCCGCATCCGACATACGGTGTCCGATTCCATTGTCCAAAGCCTCCTGAGAAGGTCTTATGGCATTGTCGGTCGCGCCAGTCTGCACCGGCATCAAACCGGTTACAAGCGAAGCACGGCACGGTCCGCTCAGAGGGAAAGGACAATATGCCCTGGTCAGCAGCACTCCGTCGGAAGCCAGACGGTCCATAGCCGGAGTAGACAGGTCAGGATTGCCCAGGCAACTCATCGCGCCCAGGGTCTGCTGGTCAGTCATAATGAATATGATGTCCGGACGGCTGTCCTTGCGATGGCAGTCGGCAGGCTCGGTCGCATTGGCGGCCACGGGAGCAGCCAGAGCGGCCACGGAGGCCAGTGGAAGCATTCTTTTCATATATCTAGAGTTTGTCGGCGCCTTCGAAGAATTCGCCGTTCAGTTCATCCGGATCCGTGTCCCCCACCTCGGTCTGCATAGCCTCGAGACGGCGGTGCATAGCCTCGCGGACCTTCGAATACGCAGGATCGTCATAGACGCTGTGGAGTTCCTGAGGGTCAGTCTTGAGATCGTAGAGTTCCCACTCGTCCACGTCGTTGTAGAAATGGATGAGCTTGTAGCGCTCGGTGCGTATTCCATAGTGGCGCTTCACCGAATGCCAGGACGGATATTCGTAATAATGGTAGTACACAGCATCCCTCCAGTTACCAGGAGTCTTTCCATTGCTCTCGAAGACCGGTCTGAGGGAGAGGCCCTGCATATCCTCAGACACCTCCACACCTGCATAATCCAGCAAGGTAGGAGCAATATCCAGGTTCATAGAAAGTGCCTTGGAACGCGTTCCAGGCTTGATTGCGGAAGGATAGCGAACTAGCATAGGGGTGCGTTCACACTCCTCGTACATAAAGCGCTTGTCGAACCAGCCGTGCTCGCCCAGGAAGAAGCCCTGGTCGGAGGTGTAGATGACGATGGTGTTGTCGAGCTCGCCTATGGACTCAAGATAGTCCAGCAGGCGGCCCACGTTCTCATCCACGCCCGTTACGACGGCGCAGTAATCCTTCATATACTGCTGATACTTCCAGCGGGTAAGCTCGTCATCGCTGTCCTCAAAAGCCTCGTATTCGGCAATCCTCGGGGCATACGCCTCATTCCAGCGGGCCTTTTCCTCGTCCGTCATACGGTTGTAGGCATTGCGGAACTGTCGACGGCTGTTGGAGGTGTCATTGGCACGGCTCACATCGTCCACATTGGCGTTTCCGGTGCGGGCCAGGTCGGTGGAATCGGAGACGTTCTCGGCGAGGTCCTCAGCTTTCATCAGCTTGAGGTCCCACTCCGGCCACATATGCTTGGCTATCATCATTTCCTGCTCCCTGGCGGCACTGCCACGGCCCTCGTAGTCATCCAGAAGCGTAGCCGGCTCCGGATAGACCTTGTCCTCGTTCATTCCCAGATGCCTCTGAGCAGGCATCCAGTCGCGATGAGGCGCCTTATGGTAGTAGAGCATAGCGAAAGGACGCTCCTTGTCGCGGCTCTCCAGGAAGGAAATGGCCTTGTCGGTGATGACATCGGTCACATAGCCGGGCTCAATTATCTTCTCACCGTTCTCGATGAACAGCGGTGCATAATATTCACCCTGTCCTTCGAGTATGCTCCAGTAATCGAAACCCTGAGGCTCCGAATTCAGATGCCATTTGCCTATCATCGCAGTCTGATATCCGGCCTCGTGAAGGAGTTTCGGGAAGGTCTGCTGATCCCCATCGAAGGTGCGGGAATTGTCCGTGAAACCATTCACGTGGCTGTATTTGCCAGTGATTATGCAGGCCCTGGACGGACCGGAAATGGCATTAGGCACATAGCAGCGGTCCATACGCATACCTTCTCTGGCAATGCGGTCCAGATTAGGCGTCTCCAGCAGGCGGCTGCCGTAGCAGCTCATAGCCTGACAGGTGTGGTCATCGGTCATAATGACGACTATGTTCGGTTGCTTTGGCTGAGTCTTTTCTCCGTAGCATCCGACAGCCGCAAGGGCGGCCAGAGGCAGCAGTCCGTATGATTTGTTCATATTATAACTTTTCGAAAGTATAGTTTCCTGCTGCGGCAGTGAAATAGAAGGCGTGGTCATCCTTGCCGGCCTCGGCCGACTTCACGACGACCTTGCCGTCGCGCTTCACCACCCATTTTCCCTCTCCGAGGTCGGTCACAAGCAGCTTGGAGCCCTTCTTGACCGTTCCCGCAGGCAGGGTGAATGAGAAGTCTGAGTCCAGGAGTCCGCCGTCGCGGGAGAAGATCACGGCCCTGTCGAATACGACGGTTCCGACCACCTTCTCGGCATCGACACGTGCCACCTCAGCGAGACTGCCGCAGTTGTTGTCAGCCACCTGCAGTACATTGAGGAAGATGTCCTCGGCCTGTGCGGCGGCAGGGCTCTCCTCGATTCTCCAGGCGCCCGCCTCCCCTGCTATGTCCTTGGTGCGAGGGGTGTTGGCCCAGTTGCGTCCGGCTGACCAGAATTCCTTGCCCGGGCCGCCTATCTTGGTGATGGAGGCGTTCTCAGGCCAGAGCACGTCGCAGTAGAGCATACCCTGGTCCCCGTCCTTGGTGCGTCGCACGGCAAAGGCCGAACCGCTGATGAGCGGCTCCTCGATGCTGTGAAGCAGCCAGGTCTTCTTGAAAGAAGGGTCGGAAGCCACGATATGGTCACAGATTACCATCACTGCAGGCACTTCGATATTGCCCGTATTGAGGAATACGAAACTGCGTCTCACATCCTGCACCTTTGAGGAATATGCCTTGGTAATATCGCCCTTGAGCAGCGTGTATTCAGGTTTCTTGGCGTCCGGGCCAAAGCCGTGAGCGAGAGTCTTGCCCACAGTGTACTCCTCGCTCAGCAGGTCCTCGAAGGAGCGGCAGGTGTTCCAACCGATGCCCGGAAGCCTCTGGCCGCCGTCGTTGGTGGCAGTCGGAGTCTGGCCCTCTCCGCCGTAGCTGAAGGTCTCGAAAACCTCTGACGGATCGTAGATGAGCAGGGAGTTATGCGCCACGGTGCGCTTCGTATAGTTCTTGTTGTGATCGCTGTTGTAGCCGCCTGTACTGCCCTGATACATACCCGTATCGATGGCCAGCGGACCGCGATAGTAGATCTGGAAAGAGCCGCCGTCCTGGTGCTGATGGTTGCCCACGAACTGCTCGTTGATCTTCATCTCAGCCACCACGGACCAAGGATCCCAGCCCGTGCGGGCAGTCATCCAGCCGAATGGAGAACCGCTGTAACGGGATAGAGGAAGGCTGTCCGGAGCCTTGCCCTGAAGGTCGAAATCCTGCCACAGAAGGCGGTGTATGAGGCAATGAGGCTCGAGGGACTGGTTCCTGTCGTACTCGTACTGGAGATATGGGTCCTTGTAATATGAAGCCGCCAGCATCATAGGCAGGCTATAGGAAGCCTCGCGTTCGCGGCTGTGGTTGGTGTCGCCTGCAGGCAGCACCTGTCCGTCGGCCCTGCGGCGGTAGATGAAGTCATACATCACATACTGCTGGTCGCGGCTGAAGAAGTCCGGATAGCCGAGTTTAGCCATAATCCACTGGCAGTACATATCGTTGGCAAAACGCACATTGACATAACTGGTGCCCTGGTGGTAGTTGCCGCCGGAATAGATGTAGTTCCTGACAGGTACATATTTCTCCGTGAAGAGCTTCATCACGTAGTTGTACATATCCGGATACTCGTCGTATATGGCAATGCCGCAGGAGAGCATATCACGCAGCAGCATCCATTCGGAAGAGTGGCCTGCGATAGGTTCGTTGTCCTTAGGCGGATAGCGACACTCCATAGTACCTGCGATGCGGATGAATTCCTTGATATATGCCTGACGCTCATCGTCGCTCATCTGATCATAGCACCAGTCATAGACGATACCGCCCACCATCAGCATAACGCCGCTGGCACGCGAAAGATCATTCTTGGTGCCGAAATTCGTGCGCTGAAGAGTGTCCAGCATAGTCGTAATGGCTTCGCGAGCCTCATCCTTCCTGCCGTAGAGCAGATAGTCGAGGGCCTGGATCTGGGCACGGGAAGTGACTCCGCGCATCCTGTAATAGTAGCGGAATCCGCGGTCCTTCTCCTTTGCCTCTTCTTCCGGAGTGCGGTCTATGCCGGCCTTCGCCAGAGTCCTCAGAATCTTGCCTCCCGTCGGAGACTCGGCCTTGTCGCGTATTGCCGGAATCTCCTTCTTCTGGAGATAGAGCCTAGGATGCACATTTGCCGGTGGCACAGGAAAGTCGTTCTTTTCCTGCGCAAAGGCGACAGTACCGATCAACAATGCAATAACGATGAATATTTTACGCATAATATTATATTTTCTCTCCAACAGTCACGCAACTCGTGACTGTTAGCGCTATTTTTCAATAACAGTCATCACAACGACGCGCTTGGCGGAACTTTTCTGCACCTGGACAGTCCAGGCCGGGCGCTCGACTTTCTCGCGGTAGGAGGCTGAATGCCAGCCCTCGTCCTCGCGGTAAGTCAGAGCCTCGCGGCTGCGAGTAGTTATGCTGATGTTGTTACCATCTTCAAAAAGTGTGCGCACTTCGATCTCACCGGAGTCCACATCGCTCTCGACCTCACAAGGAACGAGGTTGAAATGCACTCCAACAACTCCTGTCGCAGGGCCGCTGATCTCGTCGCGGATGAGCAGGGTGCCGTTGCGGCGAAGCCTGAAAGTCCTCTTGTGGACGAAGCCTTCGTAACTGTCGCTGACCACGGTCACGCGGCCGCGGGCAGACCAATTCACGCATCTGGAGGCGGTAGAATCGAGGTTGCGGTCATCGAGAGTGACGGTGTTATGGACGCGGGTCTGACGGAACCAGTTGCGCTCGGCGAGGATGGAATCGTCGCCGCCATAGACGTAGCTGCCGGAATCAGGGAAGAAGTTGCGTCCCTCGCTCCAGTATTCGAAAGTGCCGTTGTCGGGCTGACAGTGCCAGAAAGCCTTAGGACCCGCCTTGATGTCCACCTGGGTGGAATTCATATCCCAGCCGTTGCGCAGGATATAGAATCCGCCGGTCCTGAAAGCCTTGGACTTGTAGGAAGGCACACTGCCCTCTTCACCGTCGGTGGCCAGATATTTCAGATAAGCGTCGTCAGTGAACACTTCGCTCCAGTCCCTGAACTTGGACTGCAGGCTCTCCTTGGTCAGGAAGCGGCAGTCGGAGAACACAGGGACGGTATAGTCCGGATAAAGGAGGTTATATACGACTACAGCCATATTGTGGACGGTCTCGAGATAGGACTCAGGGAACACGTCCAGCATACCATAGTAGTTACAGAGAGCCAGGGAATTGAAGAAAAGCTTGGCAGCCTCGATATGGTAGTGAGGGTCCAGTTCGTACTGAACGCCGTCGTCGTAGACCTGCAGTCCGATTTCGCGGTTCATCACCTCCACCGCATCCTTGCGCCATTTGTCGGCATCGGCGAACTCGTGGAAGAAGAAGGAAGCCGCCAGCATACGCTGGGCCTCGAAAAGCAGATGGTTGCCCTTGGCACTGTAATGAGCCTGCAGATAGTCCGCGTGCTTGTAGTAGTTCTCCAGGAAGTCCAGGAGGAATGCCTCGTCGAAGCAGTCTGCATTCACACAGAGGGCGAACTGGCGGATCTGGTCCTCCACGCGATGGCTTACCTCGAGAGGTCTCCAGGCGAAGCGCACATTCTCCAGGATCTTGTCCTTAGCCTCATCCAGCATCTCGAAATCCTCGGAATCGATGAGAATCAGCGGATTCTTCGCAATCCAGTCGCGGTACTCAAACATCCATTCGCGGACATACTTTTCGTCGCCGCTCACCCTCCAGGCCTTGCCCAGCGGGGTGAACCATTTGTGACGGTGGAGCTGCCAGCGGAGTTCGTTGTCCTTCACCGGCCAGTAGGTCCAGTCGATGTCCTTGCCGTAGAAATAGGACGGCTGGTAGCCGCGGTGCACGAAAAAGCGGTGTTCCAGGGCTTCGTCGGCCCATTTCTGCTCCTCGGCAGTGATGCGGTCCATCACCAGGCCGGGATAGCCCAGGTCGCGGGACTTGTAATACTGGAGCAATTCGCTTGCGGCAGCCTTTTCGTCGCCGCGATCGTAAGCGTCCTTGACGCCTTCCAAGCCCGGCTGACTGAGATCCAGCAGGGAGAAAATGGACACGAGCAGAGTAAGTATTATCTTCATTTCCTATTTACCCATATTGGTGATGACCAGGCCCACTGACCGTCGCGCTGACGGACGCGGACATAGTAATAATCGGTGTCGCGTTCACCCTCCTCATCCTCGATGAGAGTGCCAATTGTGAAGGCTTCCTCAGGACAGGCACGCTCGAACTGCACGGCCTCGCTGAGCCAGCCCCTCATAAAATGGGCCTTGGTGCCCTGGAGGAGCTCCTCAAGGGTATAAGTGAACTGCTGACCGTTCACGTCGGCGGTGATGGTGCCCTGAGGGCTCATCAGCACGTCGAGAATGATGCCCTGCTGGGCCGGAGTGGTCGTATTCGGGTTCTTGCTGGAGTACATATCGAGCTCCACGTGGTTCTGGTCGCTGCCAAGAACGCGGTTCACGCGGGCAATGAACTCCTTTTCGCCCGGCTGAGGGGAGGTGAAGGCAGCCCCGCGGAAGCAGGTCTGATAGTCCTTGATCATTCCCCCGTCCACGCGTACCTGTCCGGTCCAGTGCACATATTCTTCCTCGCGGTTCCATCCGAAGTTGATCTTTACCTTGGCCCTCACGAGTTCGCCCTTAGGCATATCTGCAGTGAAAGGTCCGTCCAGACGTGCGATGCAGCGGCCGTTGCGGATGACGTCCACATAGTCGATATAGTTCTGGGCCTCGACGGCCACGAGTATCCTGCGCTTGCCTGAAGCCGAAATTTCGTCGCCCATCACCGCATCGTTGATGCTGAAGTCGAGTTTGATCTTGTCGCCGGTGACGCCGTAGTGATGACGCTTGCCCAGCTGCTCCCAGATCACATCCTTGTCGAGAGTGTCGGCGAGCACGCCTATGCGGCCGTCGCCATAACTGCCAGGATAGCCTGCGTGCTGGTCGGTGGAGCACATAATGCCGAACTTGTGGCCCTGCTCCAGACCGTACTGCACGCTGCCCTCATAGATGCGAGGGCCCATATCGTGGAGATAGTCGTAGTCGCCCATATCGGTCTCGGCGTTGCCGTGGCGGGAATAGAGTTCCACGAACGGAGTCTGCTCGTCGCCATCGACGAAGGCGGCCCAGTTGTAGCCGCGGTAACCGGTCATATAACCCATATGGTGCGGGGTCACGTATGCCCTGTAAGGACGCAGCTTCTCCTTGAGGTCCGGAACGCTCTCGGCCTCGAAGAGAGGAATGTCATAGTCCCTGCAGAGGGCCACGTGGTCACCGTGGGCCATAGAATGGCACTCGTATGAGGTGAAAGTGAGGAAACGCTCAGGGTCATTGGCCCTCTCCATCGCTGCCACGTATTTCTCCCATCCACCGGCACGCAGGCGCTTGAAGGCCTGGGTGTGGTAGTCGATCACCCACGCAAGGCGAGGGTCGTCGGCGCCGGGAATGTCCGGCCAGAGGGCGTGAGGAGTCACGGAGCAGAAGTCGAGCTGCTCGCGGGCTGCATCGATGGCGTCGCAGAGGCGTCCGTGGCCGTAAGTCACGGCGCAATGGTTGTGGAGGTCGCCCCACAGCACCCTCTTGTCGCGGAGGGCGGCAATGCGCTTCCTGACGTCTGCAGGAAGCCTCTTGCCAGCTTCTATGGTCTGCCCGCCGGAGCAGGAGAATATGCTGCCTGAGGCTGCCAGTCCGAGGGCTGTCCAGCCTGTGGCCTTGAGAAAGTTTCGTCTGTCCATTCTATAATATTATTTGCCCCATCCTGGGTTCTGATGGCACTGAATCATAAGGTCGAGGTCGCGCTGAGGGATAGGCATCAGCTCGTGACGGCCTTCGATAGTGTAGTTTGCAACGCTGTAGTTACCGGCAGAGAACCAGTCCACGACAGCCTGGGAGGTCTGTCTGATGGTCTTGTAGTAGATGCCCCAACGGATGAGGTCCTGCTTGCGATGGCCCTCGAAGCAGAGCTCGTAAGCCCTCTCCTTGCGGATGATCTCGCGGAACTCGTCCTGGCTGACTGAAGCAGCCACATCGTGGGCGCTGTCTCCGAAAGCCCTGCGACGCACGAGGTTGAAGGCCTCGAGAGCGCTTGCAGTCGGTCCGTTAGCCTCATTCTCGGCCTCTGCATAGAGCAGGAGGACGTCGGAATAGCGGAGTATGTACCAGTTGACGTTGGACTTGTCGTTGTTGATGAGATAGTTGCCCGAAGTCACATATTTCTCAGTGTCCCACTTGGCCGGCGTGAAGAGCTGACGCTGCTTATTGAGCTGATCCTCGGTAGGAGTAGCGGAACCGATGCAGTCGAAGAACTTGATGTAGTTGTCGGTCACGATGGTCTTGTTGGAGTTGCTGTAGCCATAGCGGTAGTCGGCGATGGACAGGGCGAAACGAGGATCGTTGTGGCTCTCCCACTCTGCGGTGAAAGGATATACAACCTTCCAGTTTGCGGCATTGCGGCCACGTACGCCGTCCACTGCGGTTGCAGTCACACCGTTCCACTTGCCAATACGGCCCACGCAGTCCTCGTTGTTCAGGCCGGTAGGAGAATAGAAGGAAACCTCGATGAGGCTCTCGTATGGATCCCAGATGCCATTGCAGGTGTTGTACCATACCTTCTCATAATTGGCGTTGAGCTGATGTTTGCCGGAGGATACGATCCTGTAACCGGCAGCAGCGGCATCTGCCCACTTGGACTCGTCGTGGACAGGATAGCCAGCCCAGGTGCAGTAAACCTTGGTCAGGAGGCCGAGGGCGGAACCCTTGGAGATCCTGAAGGCGGTGTTAGGGCGCACGCTGTCGTCGATGGCCCAAGGCAGTACTTCGATGGCGGCGAGGAGATCTGCCTCGATGAAGGCATATACGTCCTCAGGAGCAGCCTGGACAAACTCGGATGCGCTCTTGCGGGAGTCGGCAGTGCTCTTCATAAGCACCACGTTGCCGTACCAGCGCACGAGTTCGAAGTAGTAAAGCGCCCTGAGGGTGCGGGCCTCAGCCACATAGATATCTGCCAGTTCCTCGTCGCCTTCGCTCCAGGAAGCCTTCCTGGACTCGACGGTCTCGATGAAGTTGTTGGCGTTGTAGATTGCGTTGTAAAGTGCCCTCCAGGTCGTTCCGATCTCGGTCATACTTGCGGTATGGGAGTTGGTCGGAATGGTTCGGAAAGAGGTGTTTCCGCTGCCCTCGCACTGGGCGATGTCACTTGAAATGGTGAACAGCAGGGAGAGATGGTAGGAGTATGTTCCTTCCTCGCACAGGTTCCTGTAGCAGCCCTGCAGCACGGTCTCAGCCTCGCCGGCATTGGTCACGTAGTTGTCGGTGCTGACCTCGGTATATGATTTCTCGGTGAGGGTGCAGGATGAGAGAAGGGCGATGCAGATTGAAGCTGCGATTGCAAAAATCTTTTTCATATCAATGTCCTCCTATTAGAAATTAAGGTCAAGACCGAAGGTATAGACACGGCTCTTAGGATATGCGCCCCAGTCGAGACCAGGGGTCATAGGGCTGGAAGAAGCCATATTCACTTCCGGATCGTAGCCGGAATACTTCGTGATGACGAAAAGGTTCTGGGCTGAGAAGTAGAATCTCAGCTTGTTGACATAGATCTTCCTGGTGAGGTTCTTCGGCAGGGTGTAGCCGAAGGTCAGGTTCTTCAGGCGCAGGAACGAGCCGTCCTCCACGAAGCGGGAGTAGAGTTCGTTCTTGATGTAGCCGTCCCAGGCTGGAACTTCGTTGGAAGCATTGGTCTTGGTCCACCTGTCAGCGACCTCGGCGAGCATATTGGCACGCTGGTCCTGGCTCTGGCAGGAGTACATCCTGGTGGCGTTGTAGATCTGGTTGCCGTAGGAGAAGTTGAACATCACGCTCAGGTCGAAGCCCTTGAAGGCGAAGTTGTTGGTTAAACCGCCGTAACCCTTAGGGGTGCCGTTGCCGATGACGGTACGGTCAGCGGTAGTAATCTCGCCGTCGCCGTCGATGTCGGCATATTTCACCATACCAGGCTTCACAGTGCGTCCGGCGTGTGAGGAAATGTCCACTACGCCAGGCTTGAGGGCATATTCGCCTGTAGCTGCATCCACGGTGAAGTCGCTGTCCTGATATACGCCGTCATACTTGTAACCATAGATCTGGCCGATGGCGCTGCCCACGGTGACCATATAATCATAGCCGGTGTATTCGTTGTTCCATCCGACTGAGGTGTACATAGTGTCGGAGTCACCCGCGATGGCGAGGACCTTGTTGCGAATGAACGAAATATTGAAGTCAGTGCTCCAGAAGAAGCCGCCCTTGGTGTCGAAGTTGACGCTGTGGAGGGTGAGCTCGAGACCGTCATTGCGAATCTTGCCCACGTTCTGCCACTGGCTTGCAAAACCGGTCAGGTAAGGCAGGGTGGCCTGCATCAGCAAGTCCTTGGTGTCCTTGCGGAAGAGGTCGGCAGTGAAGGTGAGGCGATCGTTGAAGAGACCCATATCGAGACCGATGTTGGTGGACTGTGAAGCCTCCCACTTGAGGTCCTCGTTGGCGAGCTGCTTAGGCTGGAGGGCAGTCACGACATCCTGACCCACACCATACTTGGTCTGGGTATAGAGGTCGAGGGACAGATAGTTGGTGATGCGGTCGTTGCCGACCATACCCCAACCTGCACGCAGTTTCATATTGGAGATGACATTCTGGTTCTTCATCCAAGGCTCGTCGGAAATCTTCCACGCACCGGAGAATGAAGGGAAGAAGCCCCATTTGTGCTTCGCGCTGAACACGGTGGAGCCGTCCTCACGGGCAGTAACAGTCAGGAGGTAACGCCTCTTGTAGTTGTAATTGGCCCTTGCGAAGAAAGACACGAGGAGCTTGTCGGAATAAGTGGATGAAACGCGGCTAGGAGTTGCTCCAAGGCCGAGATTCGCATTTCCGAGGTTGTCGAACGGGAAGTCGGTGGCCTGGCCGAGAAGGTTCTCGGAAGACCTGCCGGAAGTCTCCTGGCCGATGGTCACGTCGAAGTTGTGGCTCTTCTTGGACGGCATCTTGTAGGTCAGGTAGTTGAAGTTCGACCAGCGCATATCACGTATCATCGTGGTCTGGCCGTAAGGGGTCTGACCATTGCGGTAAGCCTCCTTGGAACCGTCGTGGTAGAATACGTAGTTGCGGGTATTCGTGGTGGAATACTGGCCTGCGGTCTTGAATGACCAGCCCTTACCGAAGTCGATGGTGAGGGCGAGGTTGCCTGCCCACATCTCAGCCTTCTTGGTATTGGTCACGCTCTGAGCCTGCACGATAGGGTTCACCTGGGAAAGGGACTCAGAGCTCTCGATTTCGAGAGGGTCGATGCTGGCTGCGAGGAGTTCCTCGTTGGTCATCCTCAGACCTGCGGTAGGACGGGCCCTGAGAATCTGGCCGAGCATATTGAAGCGGCCCTGGTCACCGGAAGTGCCCACTCCCCTCCTGTCCGTGTTCGCATAGTTGATCGTGGCGTCGAAGGTCATATGCTTTGTGATCTTCTGGTTCACGCGGACCTTCGCAGTCTTCTTGTCGAAGGAACTGTTGGTGAAGATACCGTTCTCCTTGTAGTCGGAGAAGGAAAGCGAATATTTCGTATTGTCAGTACCGCCTGAGATGGACACGTTGTGGTCCATAGACCAGGTTGGGCGGAAAGTGGAGTTCTGCCAGTCCACACCAGGCTCATCGACATAGTCGGCAAGAGTCTGGTAGCGTTCGCCTGTCTTATAATAGGTGTCAGAGAACTTGTCCGGCCAGGCCTCGGTCTGGAGCTTTACGAACTCATACGGGCTCAGGAGCTGCAGAGTCTTGGAAATCGTACGGTAGCTGGCGGAACCGTTGTAGGTCACGCTTGGACGGCCGGTCTTGCCGGACTTGGTGGTCACGAGGACAACGCCATTGGCCGCACGGGAACCGTAGATAGCGGAAGAAGATGCGTCCTTAAGGACCTCGATGGACTCGATGTCGCTGTTGGCGAGATAGTCGATATTGTCCACCTGGAAGCCGTCGACCACATAGAGAGGGCTGGCGTCACCGGTAATGGAGCCGACACCGCGGACACGGATGTCGAAGCCGCCGCCAGGAGTACCGTCGGCTGCAGAAATCTGCACACCGGCGATCTGACCGCTGAGGGCAGCCACCACTGTACCTGCCTGGAAGCCTTCCACCTTGTCGGAGGAGACGGAGGCAACCGCACCGGTGAGGTCGCTGCGCTTGGTGGCGCCGTAACCTACCACGACGAGTTCCTCGAGGAGATTGTTGTCAAGCTCGAGCTTGATGTCCACTGAAGTCTGGCCGGTGATGAGCACCTGCTGCTCCTTGTAGCCAAGGTAGCTGAAGATAAGGATCTGGCCCTTCTTCACTGAAATGGTATAGCGTCCGTTTGCGTCGGTGACGGTACCGGAATTGGTGTTGCTGACAAGGACGCTGGCCGCGATTGCAGGCTGGTTGTTCTCGTCGAGCACACGTCCGGAGACGGTCACGTTCTGTGCAAAGGAAGCGATGCTGATGGCCGCAGCCACCAATGAAAGCAATAATTTCTTCATCATAGCTGTGTCCTCCTAGAATTTTTCGTCAAACCATATCCAGATCGGGAATATCTGGCTGCCGCTGTTGACGCCGCCTTCATTGCCGTCGGTGACGTATGTTACCTGGCCGCTGAATGCGCCGTTTGCGCAGATATTGTCGTCGTCGACCCACTTGTTGGCATTCACCACGACCGACTTGTCGGTGGCGTCGATGTAGAGCAGAGCCTGGGCAAGGTTGGCCTTGTTCGTATAGTAGGATGCAGGATCCTTGGAACCGGCGTTGACGGCCTTGTTCAACTGAGTGAAATATGCCTTCCACCTTGAGTAGATGAAGGTATTTGTGTTAGTCGTATTCAGGGTACCTGAGATGTGAGTTTCAGGGCCTGCGATGTTGTAGTAGTTGAATGTACGCCTGTAATCCGCGATGAGCAATGAAGGATCGGCGAGACCGATGGACTTAGGAGTAGCGGAGCGTACGCCCTTGCGAGGGTTGGCCTGGATTACGAAAGGAGTGTAATCGATGATGAGGCTGCCGTTGGTCTGAGGCTGCAGGAATGAGAAGAATACAGGAACGGTCACGGAGGTTTCGCCTGAAGTTCCCTGGCCTGCAGTTGCAGTTACGAGGATGAGGCCCTGGTTGTTGGCCTTGAATCCGGACATCGTGAGCTGACCGGTAGCCTCGTCGATGGTAGTGCCGCCGCACTGATGCTTGATGGCAAGTGACCATACGAGGGCAGTCTTGGCATCCGTAGTCGGCTTGAGTTCGAGAGCTGCCAGGGCTTCGGCAGAGGAAACTCTGAACTGGTCGGCGTAGGTGCCGTCGTTTGCAAGGTCGAGGTTGTTGCCATACCTGATATATGAGAAGAAGTATGGATTCTCGATCACAGTGAGAGCGAGGTCGGCAGTTGCATTGCCCTTGGTGTTGGAGGCTTTCACCTTCACGGTATAGCTGCCCGGAGCGATGGTGTTGCCCTTGAGCGCGCTCACGGTGCCGTTTGCGGCATCCAGGCTGAGCTGACCTTCGAGAGCCGCAGCAAGGTCCACGAACTCGAAGGAGAGTTCATCTCCGACGAGGCCTGCTGCAGGAGCTGCGGAGAATGCACCGCCCTGGATGGCCTCGGTAGGCGCATATTTGAAGGTAGCAGGATCCACTGGCTTGATGAAAGCCACGGTATTCAATGTAAAGACTGAAGTGAAGTCAGCGGAACCGTACTCGTTGCTGACCGTGAGGTCGATGACATAACTGCTGCCCACCTCGAAGCCGTTGCCCTCTGCGACGGAAATGACGCCGTTAGAAGCATTGACGGAAATCTTGTCGGTGGCAGGGGTCACGGCCTTCAGGGCAAAGGCAAGACCTTCAGGAGAGGCTTTCACGGTCGGCACACCTGACTCGTAGGCCAGACCGGCCTCAACCTTTCCGCTCTCGGATGGATACTTCACACTCACTGGGAGGCTCGTGATCTTGATGGTCACGAAATTCTCATACACGGACTCGCCTGCGTATGAAATGACCTTCAGGCTGAGAGGATAGGTGCCAGGAAGGAACTCTCCCTTGAAGGAAGTGTTCACGCTGATCACGCCGGCCTTGGAAACCTTGAAGTATTCCTTGCCCTCTTCCTGAATCAGGGAGTAGGACTGGATGGAAACGGATTCTCCGGTAAGGATGACAGAGACTGTCTTGTCGGTGCTGAGGACGTCTGCCAGAGGAATGACAAGTACGCTCTCGCTCGCCTCGATCTTCTCTGGGGCGATAGGAAGCATCTTCACAAGGAAGGCATCCTCGAATTTGAAACGTCGGCCATCAGCCTCGCAGGAGATGGTCAGGGCGTAGGAGCCCACGGCCAGTCCCTCGGAATCAGAGATGCTGACCGCACCGCTGTTCTCGTTGATGGAGAAGCTGGAAGTCTGGATTGCTGAGCCGTCGAGTTTCACCTCTTCGATGGCAAAGGCAGACGGCTGGGGACCGTGATATGACGGAGCGTCGGAGATGAAGCTCATCGACGGGCCGATATTGGTCACCTGCGGATAATAGAGAGACAACTGTGCAGTCTCTTCCTTCTGGGCACATCCGGTCAGGACGGCCAGGGCGGAGACGGCAAGCGTCAGGAACAATGTTCTTACTCTCATATAATTTTACAGATTGGTTGTTAATTGATATGTCTTGCCGGCGAGTTCGAAGCTTGCTTCTACCTTGCTGGCTGAATATGTAGGCGCAGTAAGTTTGAGGGATACTGCGGAAGCATCCTTGCACGGATAGATGACGGTGACGAAGCGCACTCCTGCCATATCGGCAGTTTTGGCAAGATCCACCTGATAGGACTTGCGTTCCACGGTCTTGTCGATGTTGGTGCTGAGGAAACCGGTCCTCGCAGTGCTGCTTATCGTCTGGTCAGCCACTGTCCATATTCCGATATTGTTGCCATCGGAGAAGGCTGTGTGGGCTGAATTGTCGGAAGTCGAGACTACCACGTCATTGGCCGATGAGACGACCGGAGGCAGGTGGAAGTTCAGATTGACCGTACCCGCAGCCGTACCGATGGCATCGTCCACGATGACGAAGAAGCTCCTGTCCACGAAGAAGATGGTCCTGCGATGAGTCAGGCCGCTGTAGGACGGATTGGACAGTACGAGTATGTCTGTGTTGCCATCCGTGGTGCTCTTGACCATAGTACCGCGACAGCTGGTCACATTCTTGCCGTCGAGGGTCAGGGTGTTATGGGCGGAAGTTGCCGCATACTTGCTCCTGTTGGTGCCTGTGGTGTAGGTGTAGCAGCCGGAGTCCTGGAAGAACTTGCGGCCACCCACGTAGAGTTCGAAGGTGTTGTTGTCCCACTGGCGGTGCCATTTCTCATTAGGACTCTGAGTGGTATTCTGGAGCACCATCATTATATCCTTGGCCTCCCAGCCGCTGCGGAGCACATAATAGCCGCAGTCAGGGAAGTTCTTGGCGAGATTCGAAGGCTTGGTGCCGCTTGCTCCACCGGTAGCCAGCCACAGATAGCTGCTCTCGTCCGGGAAGAGCTGGTAGTAGCGGTTGAAGTTCTTCTGGAGAATGCTCTTGGTCCAGGTGGCGCAGCGGGTATCGGTCATATTCACGGATGAGTAGTCCGGGAATACCATATTCACGACCACGTCTGCCATAGACTTCATTGCAGTCTTGTAGGAAGCTGGGAAAAGGGACGACTTGCCGTTCTCGGCAGCCATAAGCATAGTCAGACGGAAATCCTCGATACTGCTTATATGGTAGTGAAAATCGCCGTCCTTGAGCCATCCGTCGTTATAGTACTGTGCAGTCACCTCGTTGTTGAGTTTGCCGCAGCCGCTGCTGATCCAGGCCTCGGATTCCTTCAATTCAGGGAAGAGGAAACCTATCTGAGCCACAGCCTGGGCCTCGGTGATGAGGTGGTTGGAGGTATTCGCATAGAAAGTACGGACGTGATTGGTCTGACGGGCAAGCTCATAGAGAAACCACATCAGGTATTCAGGAGTGAGGCTGGCGGATCCTTTCACATAGTCGAGGATGTCGCATTCGCCCATAACGCGGATCGCAACTTCGAGAGGGCGCCAGGTCCAGCCTGCATTCCTGTAGGCAGCAGCCTGATTTTCCGGATATACAGAATAGTCCAGTGCCTTGTCCGGCTCCGGATTCTGCTTGTGGAAGTCCTGGTAAGTCGCCATCCAGTCAGTCACATACTTCTCGTTCTTGGTGGCATAGTAGGCCTTGGCCTGATACGGCATCCACTCGTGGCGGTTCACCTGATAGCGCTGTTCCTGGTCCTTGGTAGGCCAGTACTGCCAGTTGATTCCCCCCTGTCCGTCGCTATATGAATAAGGTATGAGATCAGTAGAATTCTCATAATAGTTCTTCACATAGAAGCGGTAGCCGTTTTCCTTCAGGGCCTGGTCTGCATAGTGCTTCTCAGTGTCGCTGAGCGCGGAAGTGATGTCAAAGGAAGGGTTCACAGGGCTGACGCGGGTCCTCCAGTAAGCCAGGAGGGCCTCTGCGGCGGCTTGTTTATCGCCTGCCCCGTATGCTGTTTTCACAGCCTCCAGGCCAGGATAATCCAGATTCAGCACATTGAACCACGCATCCTTGTATTTCTTGTTATTCTCATCCTTGCCCATCTCGGCCCATTCGGACGCGCCCGCGAACTCAGGGAAGACAAGGGCGGCACGACCCAGTACAGTCGGAGCATAGCCCCCGGCAGCCATCCTTGCAGCCTCCTTGCCGAAGTAAGCAAGATACTTGGACGTAAAGGCTGGAGTCACGCTCGGACTCTGCATAAAGTACTGCCAGGCGGAAATCATTCCATTGACTCTGACAGCGGCAACATCTCCGTCCCAGGCGAGAGTATCTGCGGCGTCAATGAACTTATCCATCACGCCCGTCCAGGATTTTGCGTATTTCTCGTCGTGGCTGACCCTGTAGGCCAGTCCCTGGGCTGCGATCCAATCCAGAGCAGGATTCTGAAGAAGCACCTCAGTCTTCTCCGCAAGGGCGGCATCGGCCACGGCCTGCTCGGAAGCGCTGATCTTAGGGGCAATCAGGGAAATCTCCGGATCGATGACGGAGGTCCTGTTGCGGTAGTAGTCCCTCAGGGCCTGGGCAGCGTAGAAGTACTCTCCCCTGCCGGCCTTTTCGACTATGGCCGCCATCGATGAGTTGTCCTTGTCGAGCAGGTCGAACACGGCAGGATTGATGGAAGCGTTGTCCACTTCCTTCTCCGGCCTGACGTCCTGTCCGCCTTCGCCGCCACCTCCCTGCTCCTCGCAGGCGATGACTGTTGCGAAGAAAATGGCTCCAACAGTCAGCAGTTTGATGACTGTTGGAAAGTTTTTGAGCTTAACAATCATTTGAGTCTATGAATTGCTTCAAGGAAATAATAGTCTGCATAGTTGATCGGCACGTCGATCTCGCTGTTGAGGGAGGCCGCACCGGTGCTGTGCCTGAGCACGAAGCCACCGTTGGTACCAGGCTCGGCCAGGTAGCTGTCGCTGCAGAGGCTCTTGATGCTCCTGCGGGCATAGTCGAGATATTCGCAGCCGTCCTCACCGTCGACATATCCGCTCAGTTCAATGAGAGCAGATGCCACAATGGCAGCGGCGGAAGCATCACGGGCCGGAGCGAGAGGCTCGCCAACCAGACCGCAGCTGTCGACCTTGGCAGCCTCACAGAGTTCGTTGCCGGTGCCAGGGGCATTGTAGTCCCACACAGGCACGAGGTCTTCAGGCATAGCCGGATTGCACATAATGAAATCGGCAATCTTCTGAGCGTGGTCGAGGTATTTCTCATCCTTGGTGTAGCGGTAGCATACAGTGTAACCGTAGAGGCCCCAGGCCTGTCCGCGGGACCAGGCGCTTTCGTCAGAGTAGCCCTGATATGTGCCTTTGGATTCGATGCTGCCGTCGTTGTTGTAACTTACGACGTGATATGAGCTGCAGTCCTCGCGGAAGTGGTTCTTCAAAGTATTGTCGGCGTGGGTGATGGCAATCTGCCTGAGGCTTTCGTCTCCGGTGTACTCAGAAGCCCAGAAGAGCATCTCGAGGTTCATCATATTGTCGATGATGACAGGATAGTTCCATTCGCCGAAGTCCCAGGAGCGGATGAGGCCGACCTGAGGGTCGAACCTCTGCGCAAGGGTGCGTGCAGATTCGACAATCACGGCTGCAGATGCACTGTCGCCGAGCACCTCATACTGCTTGCCGAAGCTGCAGAAGGTCATAAAGCCGAGGTCGTGCGTACCAGTCCTGGTGGTCGCATCCTCGATGCGGGCGGTGTACTTGAGGGCTGCATCCTTGAAGGCCTCATCCCCGGTGAGCTGATACTCGAGCCAGAGCGAGCCAGGGAAGAATCCGCAGGTCCAGTCCGCGTGCTTGGTCTTGTGATATGTCTCACCGTTGAAGGAACGCGGATAGCAGTTGAGCGTGTCGAAGAGCTCAGCCTGATATTTCAGCTGCTCCCCAGCCGCCTTGACCGCTTTGTTCAGATAAGCCTTATCCTGACCGCCGTTGCAGGCAGTCAGGACAAGCGCAGTGAGAACCGATAAAACTGTCAGTCTTTTCATATACTATTATTCTACTGTAATATTGGCGATAGGATCCCCGGTGAATATGCTCCATCCAGCAGGCAGGGTGTTGCCACTGACAGTGGAAGCGGCGGAGACGGAAGTTGAAGCACCGAGCAGAGTACCTGCCTCGGAAGAAGTGAAGGTGTTGCCAACGATTGCAAGTGACTTGAGGTTCTTGAGGTTGAACACACCTGCTGCAGAAGCGGCACCGCTCACCTGGTTGTTCTTGAAGCTGATCACAAGATCAGTAGGGTTGAAGGCGCCATTGGTAAGATCGAACAATGGAAGTCCGGCTGTAGCACCACAGGTGATGGTATTGCCCTCCAGGGTATACTCCTTAGATGAATGGCTGGCTGCAACCTTCTTATTGAGATAGAAGAACGCATTTGCCTTATATGTAATGCTGCTGTTGCGGCAGATGAGGTCATAGGAATATGTTGCGTGAACATCCCTTGCAAGCGCACCTCCATTAACAACGGTGCAGTTCTCGAACACGAGTTTTGCATCAGTGCCAAGCTGAGATGATGGGAAGGTATTGTTTGAGTTAGTTCCAGTAATAGTCATATTCTTGAACACAGCATCAGCATATGGCTGGAACTGACTGGCAGTCATTGATGTTGGCGCATCCTGAAGACGTCCGATGTACACCACGGAGTTAGGAAGCTTGAAGTTCACACCTGATCCAAAATCCTTATTACCGGTCAGGAAGTGTACTCCAGCTGCCTGGAGGTCGGTGTTGGAAGCCCTTGTAAGGTCAAGGAGATCATACGTGCAATTATCCTTGGTGTACTCAACGCCATTGATGGTGATCTTCTTGCCGTCGAGGAATTCCTGGTAGAGGTCGTTGCCCGTAGCCTCATCGATGACAGGCTCGCTGTCGCCGCCGTTGGTGGTGTAGAGAGTGATTGCGGAAACGAGGACTGCCTGAGCGGCACCGGTGAACTTCACTCCCTCGAAAGAATCAAAGCCGTCAGCAGCGACACTTGCGACGCCACCGGTTGCAAGGAGATTGACATCGTATGACGCAGTCGAGCAGAAATTGAAGCCGAATGTGATAGCCGGATCAGTGTCAGTGCTGATGTAGGACTCCCTTGCGAGGCTGAGGTTGTTGCAGGCGTGGGAAACGAAGCTGACCTTGGTCACAAACTTGTCATAGACATTAGGGATGGTAACGGAACCGTTGTTCAGGTTCATAGCGTTGCTGATGGTGCTGCCGTCATCCTTGGAAGAAGCATTCCACACCGGATATGACCAGTTGAAATCCTTGCCGTTGCTGGCAGTCATCTTGCCGCTGGCGCTTGCCTTGGTGAAGACAGTAGTGAATGACTCCTCCTCGGTGTAGCCGCTGCCCTTCACATTGAAGGAAATACCATTGAGCATATCCCTGCGGAAAGCAGCCTCGGAAGTAAGTTCCACGCTGCGGGTGTAGGTCGCATTGGAAGTGGAAACGCTCACGGTCATAGTTGAACCGGCAGCGATGGTGACAGGATTTACGATATACCAAACAGGCCAAGCACCGTCCACAGCCTCGAGGCCGTCGGCATAAACCGCAGTCACTGCATTGCCCTTTGCGGCTGCCTCGGAATAACCGATGAAGCAATCCTCTGGCTCTGCACCGAAAGAAATGTACATCTTGCCGACCATAGCGTCATTGCTGTTGTCGTACTCAGGTTCCTGGTCGAAAGAAAGAGTGGCAGTATAGATCTTCTCCCCTGCAGCGAGGCCCTTGACATTGAGTCTGACAGGAGCCATAAGCCTCTTGAAAGCCTCAACAGTGGCGGTGCCGTCGGAATTGACGGTGAAAGGCTGGCCGACGAGGTAGTCGAAAGAAGGATCGAAGGAATTGGCCAGAGGATTCTGGACAGGGCTGACGATCACACCGGCCTCAGTCTGCTTGGTCACGAGGGTGATGTTGTTCTTGCTATAGCCCATAATAGAATACCAGGTGCATCCGGCAGAAGCGTCGGGAGCAGTGAAGGTATATCTTCCTGAGCCTGAAGGGACGGCTTTGACGGACTTGTTTACAGCCGCGTCAGTACCTATGAGCTTCTCGCCGTCAGTGTAGTAGAGAGCCAGGATTTCAGTGCCGGTAATGTTCACGCCCACACCAGGAGTGTAGGCAGCCTTGGTAGAAACCCACTCGGCTTCGTTCACCTCGAGGGTGACCTTGGTGCCCTTAACTTCAGGGGTTGTGCTGATTTCCTTATTGCAAGCTGTCAGGAGCGTTGCTGCAACGAGTCCTGCGAAAATGATTCTTGTCTTCATAATGCTAGTCCTCATCGTCATAAAGGTTGTTCCACTTATCGTCGCTGATTTCTCCCGTGCTGGACCAGGTGCACACAGTGCCCTCGGACGGGAGACTGATGATGTATACCTCAGGACAGGTATAGCCATCTTTGTTTTTGAATTCCATATAAATGTGGTTTTAAATTATGTTCTGCTACGAAGGTAGGACGGAACACGTGCACAATTTTTAAATTTTGTATAGAATTACATCAATTTTGTTCAATCTTCAGGTTTCGGGGCCGGGCTTTGTTTACGGACATACTCGCTCGGCAGACAGCCCATCTGTTTCTTGAAACTGGTCGTGAAATAGGACGACGAGGCGAAGCCCACGCTGTCAGCTATCTCACTTATGGTCCAGCGTCCTTGCTCCAGCATCTGGCAGGCCTTCTCGAAACGAAGTTTGCGTATGAGTTCGAGAGCCGATGAACCGGTTATGGCCTTGACCTTCAGGTGGAGGTTGGAACGGCTCATATTCATAGCGGCAGCAAGGTCTTCGGTGGAGAAATCCACATTGGAGATATTCTCCCCTATCACCCTCATTGCCTTTTCCAGGAAGTCTTCGTCCGCCGGATTGTAGGTCAGGCTGCTCTCCTCGACCCCGGCCTTGCCAGCGATGGACGCCTGGAGCTTCTTCTTGGACTTCATCAGATTCGAAAGCTTGGCACTGAGCACCGCCACGGAGAACGGCTTGGTCACATAGTCGTCCGCACCGCTGTGCAGCAGTTCCAGCTGAGCCTCCTCGCCCGCCAGGGACGAGATGACCACCACTGAAAGATTGGAAGTGTCAGGATTATGACGTATCCATTCGCAAAGCTGGCGGCCGTTCATAACCGGCATATTGACATCGGTCACGACGAGGTCGAAATGGCCTTCGGAGAGTTTTGCGACCGCTTCCTGTCCATTGGAAACAGTCTCTGTGCGGAAGCGTTTTTCCATTCCCTGCTCCAGGTAGTCCCTGATCTCCGCATCGTCTTCCACTATCAGCAGCATAGGCCTGTCCGGAGTCGCATTGACAGCCTCCTTCTCATTCACATCCAGACTGTCCTGGGCAATCATTCCACCTGAATTGACGCTGTGCTGCTCCTCCTTGGCGCTGTTGAGTTCATCCTCTGAATAGGCATCCGGAGAAGTCGGGATGCTGATGGTGAAAACAGATCCCCTGCCGAGTTCGCTGTCTAGGGAAATCGTGCCGTGGTGCAGCTCAACGAGCCTCTGTACGAGAGAGAGTCCGATTCCGCTGCCTATATGCTTGCCATCTGCCTGATAGAAGCGTTCGAATATCCTGTCCTGCTCTTCCTTTGCCACACCGACACCCGTATCCGCAACGCTGAGCTTCAGGAAAGTCTCCTCCACCCAAGCCTTGACCTTGACCGAGCCCCTGTCGGTATATTTGAATGCATTTGAAAGCAGATTGTTGAGTATCAGTTCTATATACTGGTCATCACAGAGCAGTTCCATTCCCTCGAGCTGCGATTCCAATTCGAAGGACAGATGCTTTGATGCCGCAGTGTTCTCGAAATAGCCGAAATTATCGCGTATGATCTTGTGGACGTTCTCCGGACGGACGTGGAGCTTGAACACTCCCAGCTCGGCACGACGGTAGTCCATCAGCTGATTGACCAAGTGCAGCAGCCTGTTGGCATTGCGGTCCAGATAGCGCAGCTGCTTTTTCATCCACCTGTCATCGCTGCGCTGCTGCATTTCCGAAATAGGCGCCAGAATGAGCTGCAGAGGGTTTCTGAGTTCGTGAGACATATTGATGAAGAAACGTGTCTTCATCTGCATCATCTCTTCCTGACGGGCCTTATCCTTCTCCTCCTGCTCGATCTTGAGTCTCAGCCTGTTCCTCTCGCTCACGAACCAGAAAGCCAGCATCAGCAGGACGATGCCCAGGACAGTAAATGCGAGACGGGCGGCTATGGTCTGAGACCACTTCGGACAGATACGGATTGCCACAGTTGCCATTTCTTCGCACCACAGGCCGTCATTGTTCGCAGACTGTACCTTAAACATATAATGTCCCGGAGGCAGGTTGGAATACACGGCCCGTCTGTCAGTCCCAGCGTTCTGCCAGGCGTTTGAAAAGCCCTCCAAAGTATATCTGAAGCGGTTCTCACCCCAAGCCAGATAGTTCGGAACGGCAAAGGTGATGTCCAGCGAATTGCTGGTATAAGGCAACTTGATCCTGCCCTCGCTGACATTCATCCTCTCTTCGTTCACCATCACCGATGTGATCAGCGGCTTTGGAGAATATGGGTTGTCCGCAAACTTCTCAGGCTTGAAATAGTTGATGCCATTCATACCTCCGAACCACATTTCCCCGTCAGACATACGACAATGTGAGTAGTCCGAGAACTGAGATGACGAGAGACCGTCCCTATCAGTATAGCTGCGGATCTGGCCAGTAAACGGATTCAGACAGCAAAGACCTCTGTCAGTACTGATCCAGAAGCGTCCCCAGTCGTCTTCTTCGATGCCGTGTGTCACATTTCCAGGCAGACCGTCAACTACAGTGTAGGTCTTGATGCCGCCGTCCTGAGCATTGAAATACACGACACCCTCCTGAGTGGCCATCCAGACATTCGAAATACCACTGATATGTATGCAGACGGCCTTCTGGATGGAGCTGAGTGCTTTAGAAAGTTCCTGTTCTTCCCTTACCTTGCCATCTGTGCCGATATTGATCACCCTGACTCCGGCATCTGTAGATACCCAAATGCGTCCGGTAGCATCAGAAGCAAGGGCCCAGACGCGACCGAATCCGAGTTCCAGGGATGCGCAGGAATTGGATTTGAAATCATAGCGGTAGAGACCTCCAAGACAGCCCAGAAGAAGACCGTCGCTCAGTGGAAGCAGGCAATAGACATCTTTGGGCGCACCATCGCAGCGAGATACGGAAAAATCTGATCGTTTCAGTCTCTTGAGGCTGCCGGAATGCGAACCTATATACACATAACCGTCGCCAGAGGATGCATAGATGGCCTTGATGTCATTCGCGAAACTGTCCTGACCCTTGATGAATGTGGGCACGACACGCACGCTGCCGTTTCTGCGGTCATAAAGATTCACGCCGCCTCCGTTGGTGCCTATCCAGACCTTGTCGCCGTCCTCGACAATGCAACTGATGATATTGTGACTGAGCGATTTGCCGTCCTGCTGGCGGACTATATTTCCAAAATGGTTACGCAAGGAATGCCAGTAATTGACTCCGCCGTAGAATGTACCCAGCCACATACCGTCCTGGTTGTCGCGGAAAATGCAACGGACGGAGTTATGCGACAGTGAGCCTGAACGGAAAGGATCGCAGACCTCGTGGTGAATATGGCCGTCCGCAATTATGTCGAGGCCATTGACGGTACCCACCCAGAGCCGTCCGAAACTATCGGTCGCGAGAGAACGCACATAATCTGAAGCCAGGCCGTTCAGAGTGTTGAACGTATGCAGGATGTTTCCAGTACCATCTATCTGCACCAGACCTGCGCCCTCAGTGGCAATCCAGAGTCGCTCGGGCCCCTCGAGATATAGATCCTGGACGCTGTTCGTCGCTTTGAATCCCGGAATCGTCCTACACTGGCAGGTATTCGGGTTCATTTGATAAACATAACCGTCAGACAGACCGATGAAGACGGAATCCGTAGCTCTTCGGATACAGATCACAGACACATCCTTAAGGCAGATTTCCCAGGAATGGGAGGTAATGCAATAGACATACAGGCCTTTGGACGTACCCACCAGCAGTTTGTCGGGTCCGAGACCGGAGATGGCAGACACGGAGGCAGGAGCCGGATAATTATGGAACAGAGAAGTCGCATCATCATACACCGACAGCCAATGGGACGTACCCGTCCATACTCGGCCCATATCGTCCGATGAGATAGTATTGATTCGGCTGTCCGCAATAGAAGTCGAATCAGCAGGATTATGCCTGAACACGCTGAAATCGTTGCCGTCATAGCGGCTCAGGCCGTCAGTAGTGGCAAGCCACAGCAGCCCGTTCCGGTCCTGGACAATGCCCCTGACCGTGTACTGCGAAAGGCCATCTCCGACGGACAGTCCGGAGAAGAACATATCCTGGGCCTTCAGCGTGAGGGTTGCAAGTAAAAAAGTCAACCCCACGAATATCAATTTTGTTGAAAGATGTCTCAAAATATCAAACATTTGCCATCTTCAAAATTAAACAAAATTTAATATTTTTGCACTATGAGCCTACCCGAAAAGTTCCATAGCATATTCGCCCGCAACTGCGAAGTCCGCCGCATCGACAAAGCGACTGCCGCAGCCTTTCTGGACAGTCACCATCTCTACGGCGACTGCAATGCGAAATATCGCTATGGAATCTATGTGAAGCGCTACTCGGGGGCAGAAAACAGGAATCCGGCGGAGTCGGAACACCCCTATCCTATCGGAACTCTCGTGGCGGTCGCGACTTTTTCGAACGCCCGCAAATGGAACAAGGACGGTCGCGAAATACGATCATACGAATGGCTGCGCTACGCTTCCCTCCCGGAAATCCGCGTCATAGGAGGAATGGGCCGCATACTCAGCACATTCATCGAGGAAGTCCATCCCGACGACATAATGAGCTATGCCCCTGCCGAACATTACGAGGGAGAAGTCTATGAGACCCTCGGATTCGTCCGGGAAGGCATCAAAACCTTCGAGGAATCAGGCTCCAGCAGCATAAAATTCAGGTTGAAGTTGACCGAATACTAAAAAAAATTTGCGGTTTCAAAAAATTGTCTCATCTTTGCAACCGCTTTCGGGGGATTAGCTCAGTTGGTAGAGCACCTGCTTTGCAAGCAGGGGGTCAAGAGTTCGAATCTCTTATTCTCCACAACGATTAAAAAAGGCGGCCAGAAATGGTCGCCTTTTTCGTTGTGGAGAATAAGAGATGGTGCAGAAGTAGTGGCACTACTTCTGCGCCACTTAGTTCTGAGCGTTGACTGAGAGTTCGTTGCTGACGCTGTCGCCGAGGGTTGCCTTGATGAAGAAGGTCGTGCTGACTGACTTCATTACGAAAGCGAAGTAAGTGTCGCCCTCTTCATAGCCTTCCTCGAGGAGTGCATAACGGTTTGAACTCCAGACAAGTGACTGATACTGATCCTTATTGCCGATGCTGCGGAGCTGAATGTGCTCTACTGGCTTATCGGTTACGAGATCGACCATTCTGGCATACACCTTCTTGCCGACAGGAGCCTTCGTGATCACATTGCCTTCCTCATCATAGAGCTTGAGGGTCCACTTGCAGAGGAGAACCGGCTGCTCAGTAGTCTGAGCCTCATCCTCATTGTTGAAGGCAACAATGGTCAGGGTCTTCTGGTTGGAAGCATCAGTGGAAGGGAACTTGAAGGTCGCTACAGCCTCTTCGCCCGCACCGTTGATGGTCGGATTAGGAGTGATAGTACAGTAGTTTTCATCATAAGACCACCTGAAATCGCAGAAGGAAGCGCGATGCATCACCATACTCTGGCCATTATAGGCAACAGAGGATGCAGGTGCGAAGACAGGAGTGTTCGCAATCATATCGCAAGAAGCGACTGAAAGCACGAGCGCTGCGATGGAAGCAGCAAAAGAAAGGATTCTTTTCATAAGATTGATTGATTTAAGGTTGAATGGTTTTTGTGGATTTATCATTTTTTGCGGATTTGTCCCAAAGGATGTATCCGTAGATGCAATTGACGCCCCAGAATACGAACTGGGCGGTCATACACCAGTCCCCTGCTATGGCCCACATAATCGTGGAGGCCACATCGATGATGAACCAGAATATCCACTGTTCGCGATAGCGCAGGATCAGCAGCATCTGGGCGATGAAGGCCGGGATCGTGGATATGGAGTCCATAAACGGCTGGGTGTCGTTGGTGAGTTTCAGGATCAGGAAGAGACCGAGAGTGCCGAAAACGAGGAAGGCAGCAGCCCAAGACCAATGCTTCAAGGTGAATCTGCGTGTCTGGACCAGACCTTCGCCGTAGTTGTTCTTCCAGATGAAGATGCCCACTATCATTGTGACGACATAATAGAGGTTTTCCAGCAATTCTCCATAGAAATGCTGCTGGAAGCACAGGAACACGTAGGTTCCTGTCTGGATGAAGGTGTAGAAATAAGAGGATATGCGACGCTGGCTGCAGAGCACCACGGCACACACGCCCGTCATTCCGCTCACCAGGGATACCCAGCTGACATCAGAGCCCTCCTGGTTCCTGGAGATCAGGAAAGTCACAAGCTGCACGGCAAGTCCCAGGATCAGGAATATCCATCCGAAGAGGCTCCTGTCCGTAAAATAGGATATGACGCGCTGCTTGAAACTCATATTATCTGCTAAGTGAATCGACGAACTGCTCGAGTTGATTTACATCGTTGTCCATCATAGTATAAACCTTCTCCTTGGCCATAGCCTTTGCGAGTCCCTCCGGAATGGCCAGAATCTCGTCCACAGACACTTCAGGGGCATTCTGGGCAAAAGCATCGCGTATCACCTCACCGAACTTGGCGGCGTGTGCGGTTGCGAGGTAGAAGCCCTCTGCCTTGGACGCCTCGTAGGCCAGGAAGCCCACGGCGGCGTGAGGATCGGAAACATAGCCATAACGGGCGTAGATGTCCGCAATAGCCGCCTTTATCTGATCATCGGAATAAGCAAAACCTTCAAGAGAAGCCTTCAGGACGGCGAAATCGTTGCCGTAGAGGCACATCATCCTCTCGTAGTTGCTAGGCGCTCCGACGTCCATAGCATTAGCCACGGTGCGCACTGAAGGGCGAGGCACATACACGCCCGTGCTGAGGTACTCAGGCACCACATCGTTGGCATTTGAGGCACATACGAAGCGACGCACAGGCATACCCATCATAGATGCGAGCATACCGGCAGTGATATTGCCGTAGTTGCCGCTAGGAACTACGATGTCCGGAGACTGTCCAGGATGGCGGAGAGTCCACTGCGCCCAGGCGTAGAAGTAGTAGAAGGACTGAGGGATCCAGCGCAGCACGTTGATGGAATTGGCTGAAGTCACATAGTGGTCGGCACGGAAGGCCACGTCGTTGAAGACGGCCTTCACGAGTGCCTGGCAGTCGTCAAAACAGCCTCTGACGCACACAGGATTGATATTCCCGCCGAGAGTAGTCATCTGACTCTCCTGGAGCGGACTAACCTTGCCCTCCGGATAGAGCACAACGACCTTGATGCCCGGCACGTTGTGGAAACCAGCCGCAACGGCGCTTCCGGTGTCGCCGGAAGTGGCCGTGAGCACGGTGAGGTCCTCGCTGCCGTCATTGAGCAGTCCGAGCATTCCGCCCATAAAGCGGGCACCGAAATCCTTGAATGCGAAGGTAGGACCGTGGAAAAGCTCCAGTACGTCCTTGCCGTCTTCGAGAGTATGCAGAGGGCAATCGAAGTCGTATGCCTTGCGTATCATCGCCTCGAGCCTGTCTGCAGGCACGTCGTCGCCGAAGAAAAGCGAAGCCAGGTAGATTGCCATATCGGCGTATGACACAGCTGCGAGGCTGCGCACCTTTTCCATATCGGCCTGAGGTATGAACTCAGGCATAAAGAGGCCTCCGTCGGGAGCCAGTCCCCTGAAGGCGGCTTCCTTGAGGCTATATGCGGCTTTGCGTTCCGCGTCCCTTGTGCTGTAGTATTTCATACCTATTATATAGTGATATGGGTGAGTTTCGCGCCCTTGTTGGACACCTTGACCACATAGACTTCGCTACCGATCTCAAGGCTGTCGAAGTGATCCTTGAGTATCTTGCCGGCCTTCTCAGCCACCTGTTTGTTGTCGCAGAGAGCGAATACGGAAGGGCCTGAACCGGAAATGTTCATAGCGAGGGCACCTGCCTTGAGTATCTTGGCCCTGAGTTCGTCGAAACCAGGGATGAACTGCTTACGGTAAGGCTCAGCGACGTGGTCCTGCATAGAGTGGCCGATGAGGCTGATATTGCCCGTGCAGAGGCCGGCCACGAGACCGCCCACATTACCCCACTGGCGCACTGCATCGTGCATAGGCACTGCCTTAGGCAGGATTTCGCGCGCTTCCTTGGTGGTCACGACGATGTGCGGATGCACGACTGCGCAGTAGAAGTTGCCCGGAACCGGCAGCTGAATGAGGTCGAGAGGCTCATATCCGCGTATGAGGACGATACCGCCCATCACTGCAGGTGCGGCGTTGTCGGCGTGGTAACCGCCGGATGCGAGGTTCTCACCTTCCATCGCGCAGACCACGACCTCCTCCTCTGAGAGAGGGCAGCCGAAGAGCTCGTTCATACCGAAAGCGGCAGCTGCTGAAGAAGCCGCGGACGAACCGATGCCGGAGCCTGGATAAATCTTCTCGCAGATAGTGACGTCGATCTGGGCCTTCTGGCCTATCTTCTTGAGGAAGGATCTCACTACCGGGGTGATTACGTTCTTCTCGATGTCCGTAGGGATAGGAACATCCGTCTCGTTGGTGATCGTAAGGCCGTCACCTTCACTTGCAGTAATCTCAAGGATATCACCGACCTCGTCAAGCGCGAGGCCTATGACATCGAATCCACAGCCCATATTGGCGATTGACGCCGGGGCAAAAACTCTGACTTTCTTCATTGTCGGTTCGTTTATATTTTGTTGTTATTTCTGCGAATTATAGGCCTCCAGGGCCTTGCGGAGCACTACCATAGCCTTGGCGAGCTCCTCCTTCTTGAGGACGTAGGCCATACGGACCTGGTCCTTGCCCTCGTCCGGATCGGTGTAGAAGCCGTTGGCAGGGGCCATCATCACGGTCTGGCCCTCATACTGGAAGTCGGTGAGGCACCACTGGCAGAACTTCTCGGCGTCGTCCACCGGAAGCTTCACCATAGTGTAGAAGGCGCCCATAGGGGTCGGGCTGTAAACGCCGTCGATCTTATTGAGCTCGTTGAGCAGGAAGTTGCGTCTTTCGAGATATTCCTCATAGACCTGATCCATATACTCCTGAGGAGTGCCCAGGGAGGCCTCGGCAATGATCTGGCCGATGAGAGGCGGACTGAGGCGGGCCTGGCAGAACTTCATCACAGCTTCGCGCACCTCCTTGTTCTTGGTGATGAGGGCGCCGATGCGGATGCCGCACTCGGAGTAGCGCTTGGACACGGAATCGATGAGAATCACGTTCTGCTCGATGCCCTCGAGGTGGCAGGCTGAGATATAAGGAGCCTTGGTGTAGATGAACTCGCGGTAAACCTCGTCGGAGAAGAGGTAGAGATTGTGCTTCTTCACGATGTCGCGGATACGGCGCATCTCGTTCTTGGTATAGAGGTAACCGGTAGGGTTATTAGGGTTGCAGATGAGGATGGCCTTGGTCTTAGGGGTGATCTGCTTCTCGAATTCCTCGACTGAAGGCAGCTTGAAGCCGTCCTCGATGCGGGTCTTCACGCTCTTCACGATGGCACCGGCAGAGATGGCGAAGGCCATATAGTTCGCGTAGGAAGGGTCGGTCACGATGATCTCGTCACCAGGATTGAGGCAGGCCATATAGGCGAACTGCACGGCCTCTGAGCCGCCGGTGGTGATGATGATCTCATCCGGGCTGAGGTCGATGCCGTATTCTGCATAGTAACTTACGAGCTTGGTTCTCAGGCTCTTATAGCCCTGAGATGGGCTGTACTCGAGGATATTGCGGTCCACGTTGCGAACCGCCTCAAGCGCGCAGGCCGGGGTGTCGATGTCCGGCTGACCGATGTTGAGGTGATAGACCTTGATGCCGTTTCTCTTTGCATCGTCGGCGAACTTTGCGAGTTTGCGTATAGGCGAACTCGGCATATTCTGCGCTCTCTGGGATATTTCCATATACTCTATAATTAGGTACTAGTTATTCAATCTATGTATAATCCGTCAAATATACGAAAAATCCCGTAACTCTAACAGTCACAAAAAAAATGACTGTTGGAGGGAAAAACCTTCCAACAGTCACGAAAGTATTGACTGTTGGGCCGGAAAGCGGCCCAACGGTCAATTATTCACCAAGAGCGGCGATTACTGTACAAACAGCACCTGAAGCGTCAGCAGCGTTGCCGCTACCGAATGCCATAAGGTTGTCTGCAGTGACAGCAGTTCCGTTGAGGGAACCAGCCACCTTGACAGGATCAGACTCTGAACCGAGAGTCCAGGCAGTGGTGTAAGCGTTGCGGCCGAGAGCCATACCTGCGTATGCTGCAGTGTTGGCGTCAACGGTGATAGCACATTTTACGCTGTTGCCTGAGAAAGAAGCCGCAGGAGTGGTTCCTGCAATTGCGACACCTACGAGACCGCCCACATAGAACTGAGCGGAAACATCCTTAGTAGTGTTGGCCGTAGAAACGATATCACCCTCGTTGCGGTTGTTGAGGAACTTCTTAGGACCCATCGTACCGCAGACGCCACCGAGGTAGCTGTAAGCGCTGTAGCTTACCTGGCCGACCTCGATCTTGCCCTTATTGGTACATCCGCTGAGCTCTGTAGGAACAGTGTTGGCAGCGATGATACCAGCACCGAAGAGACGACAAGGAGTAGTCTCGTTTGGCTTGAACTCGATGGTACCCTCGTTTATACAGTTCTTGACAGAACCCGTGGTAGTACCTGCGATACCTGCAACAGTCATAATGGTAGCAACAGTAGTCTGGTCAGGAGAGCCACCCTTGATTGTACCCTTGTTGGTACATCCGGAGATGAGACCTGCAGCGTTTTCACCCTGAGCGAGGATACCGCCCACATAAGTATTCTTGTTGACGTCACCGACGAAAGAAAGAGTTCCCTCGTTGACGCACTTAGAAACCTGGGTTCCGCCGCTGGCGTCATATCCCAAGATACCTGCAAGGTAACCGTTGTTTGCAAGCACGCAATTTGCTGCAACGAGTTTAGCAGTGTTACCGCAGTTGGTGAGCTTATCCTTAAGGGTAGCGTTGTAACCAGCAACTCCACCTACATAGTATCTTGCACCATTGTTGGTGACGGTAATATCGCCGTTGTTGAAACAATCTATAAGTTCAGTGACCAGACAGGTATTTGCTGAGCCAAGCATATTTGAAGTTACGCCACCTATATAAACATTCTTTCCTGTGTTGGTAACATTGACTGTAATTTTGCCATTGTTACTGCAAGCAGTAAGCGAGGTACTGTATGAACGGCTGGTGACACCACCTACAAAAACGTCGCAAGTAGCAGTACCCTCAACGGTAATATTACCGAAGTTGCCGCATCTGTCGTAAGAAGAAGTCTTGGTGTCATAGCCGCTAGAGAGCTTGTAGTTGGTAAGAGGAGCAATACCGCCAAAGCGATTGGCCTTGGTGTTGGTTGCAGTTACTACAATTTCACCGTTGTTGGTACATTCCACGACAGCATGAGCATACTGAGCATAGCCGATGATTCCGGCAGCATCCTGGGTGTTGTCACCACCAATGGAAACCTTGCCATAGTTTGTGCAATTCTCCATATAACAGTTAACACCGTCAAATGCACCGACGAGGCCACCAGTGGTAGCAGCCTTGTTGCAAGCCAAAGTCGATGAGTTATTGGTGATGTCACCATAGTTCTTACAATTCTTGATGGTCACGTTGTTCTTTACGGTGCCGAGGAGGGCACCTGCACGGTGGCGTGAGGTACAAGTTGAAGGAATAGTGACAGGAGTGAAGTTCACGAGGTTCTCAACAGTTGTATAGCCGTAAACGTAAGCGACACAACCTGGATAGTAGTAAGTAGAACCGTCATCCTTGATGTCGAAAGTACAGGTTGAGACTCCGTCGTAAGTACCCTGGCCGGTAGTGAAGTCATAATCCTTGGAGCCGAAGGCAATGTTCCTTATGAAAGTAGGGTGCTCAGGATCGTTGCAGCCCACACGCTGGAATACAGAAGCATCACCAGACTTGCCGGCAATAGTGTAGTTGTAGATCCTGTGGTTGTTGCCTTCGATAGAACCATAGTAGCGGTTGTACTTCTCAGGAGTAAAGTCCGGCGCGTTTGCGAGATCGAGGTCTGCGGTTAATTCGATGACGTCAGTCACACTGTAGAAGTTGCTGTACTGGCTGAAAAGGACGAAATCTTCAACAGAACCGATCTTTGAAGGGAGATTCACAACCTGTGCACCTGAAGCAACGTTTCCGAGGGAAACGGTGTGGTTGCGGAGAAGGGTAAGTGCATTTGAGGAAGTGGAAAGGCACTTGCCGGCAACGACAGTCACACCAGCAGTGAAGGTAGTAGGAGCAACTGCCAGGTAGTAGTTGGAAGCAGTCAGGACTGAATCAGCCTCCGCACGAGAAAGAGTTACAGAGGTAGAACCTGAGCAGACTTCCTCGGCGTCCTTGCAAGCGACTGCGCCGGCGATTTTCTCGGACGCGTTACCCTTTACCAGTACAGTGCTGAGAGTATCGGTTGCACCAACAGTAATGCGAACGAGAGCTGTTACATTCTGGAAGCTGAGATCGGCCTTGGTGCTGTCAATCCTTTCGGTACGTGCGTATGCAACGAGAGCCTTAGGGTCTGCAAGCTGTCCATAAGCTACAGTCTGGGATGAAGGGATAGATACGTTGACAAGAGTATCGACAACGCTTACGAAAGCAGATGCAGGGTAAACTGCAGTGATAGTCTTAGCTGTGTCAGCAACATAGCCCTTGAAATAAGCAACACCACCGTTCTTCTCGAGGGAAGCGACAGTGAAGATACGAGCAGCAGCACCATCATATACGGCGATGGTATCATTCTCTGCCCAAGTAACGGCGAGATTGGCTCCGAGGTCAGCCTTGGTGTCAATGCCAGCCTTGGAAGCGCAGAGGGTCATCTCAACGAGGCCCTTCTCGATTGGTTTCACCTGTACAGGCTCGAATTCCTTGGTACAGGACGCTGTGGCAACGATTGCGAGAGCCACAGACAGTATGCAATAAATTTTCTTCATAGTCATCATTGTTTACCAAGTGTAACCGAAGGTTGGGTCGAATGGCTCAGTAGTCTGAGGATAGAGGAAAGCAGTGTTCCAAGCTGCATAGCCAACTCTGGTCGAATTGGTTGAATAGTCTCGGCAATAGTAGACCTTCGTAGGGAATCCTCCGGTGAGGTTAATGGTCTTGGTGCCGTCGGCGGTAGTGGCCTTGAGATTCAGCTTGACATCAGTATCGCTGAGGGTGATGCTACCTTCTTCAATATAGAAGGCTGTGCCGGTATAAGAGTTAGTAATTTTCTTATATGCAGATGTAGCTACATTGGCGATGAATTTACCCTTAGCCTCAGAAGCATACTTGCAGTAAGTATATGTTCCAGCGGCGATAGGTGCGTCACTGTATCTGTTACCGAAGTTCTTATTATAAACATACTCAACATCAGTAGCAACAATAAACTGTATCTCAAACTGTCCACCAGTCCAGCCAATAGTTGAAACAAACTTGCAATCTGCTATAGGAGCAGGCTGGAAGGTCTCTGCTGCATACGGATTACCCAAGCCGAACATAATGTACGCTGCGTTTGGACCATCATACTCAGTAAACTCATAGTCAGCATCCTCAATTGCAGGAACGTGATTGTCTTCCATTTCAGGAACAGCAACCTTGTCGTAAACCTTCTTAAATTCGATGGTCTTTGCTACATCACCTTCGGCAGATGGAGTTCCGCCATAGATGAGATTGAACTCGAACTTGTAGGTTCCGTCATTGTTTGCACTGATGGTAACGGTAGAGCCTTCGTTCTGAGCAAGACTGTAATAGCCCTTGCCACCGCTTACGAGAGCGTAGCCGGCATAATTGCTCTGAAGGAGGGAGTGCTCAGGGTATGCATAGATACCATTACTGTACTTAGATGCGATTTTAGCATCACCGTCAGTGAGGGAGAATGTTCCAGTAGGGAATACCTTGCCAGCGCCCTTGGTAGCATAAAGTTCAGTAGATATTGTGTAAACATAGTCTACGTCAGCAACTTCACGGCTTGGATGGAAGGTAATGTAATATCCGTCAGCACCACTGGCGAAATGAGTGTAGTAGTCACCCTTGTAAGAGACCTCGCTTACCTCAAGACCCTTGGACTCGTCCTGAATTGCAGGAAGTTCACCGGTGAAGTTGTAAGCAGAAGCGGTAGTTGCACCCATAGGAGCGAGGAGAGCCGCGATGGTGTAAACCTTGCCTTCCTTGGTGATTTTGATCTGAGCGTCGGAAACTTCCTTCTCCACGCCACCTTCAACGATCTTGGTGTAGTATGCGTGCTTGCTTCCGAGGGTGATGGTGCTGTCCTTGTAAGTGTCAGCAGCATCTGCAGAATACTCGATTGCAGGAATGCCCTCGAGAGGCTTCTCCTGAAGTTTGCTGGTGATGACGAGCCTTACTGAGCCCTTAGCAGTGGTAGCATCGATGACATACTGGCCGTGCTGACGGACACTGTAGTTCACGTCGTCATAAGTACCCTGACGGTTGGAGATGTAAGCAACGGAAGTGATCTGCATTGCGCCTTCTGCAGCAGCCTGCTCAACGGTTACAGTAACAGCGTTGCCCTCTGAAGGAGTAACGGTGATAGTAGCCTGACGAGCCTCAAGGCCAGTGTTTGCAGCAACGTCGAAGCTGTAGGCAGTCTCAACAGGAGCAGCCTTGGTAGCCTTTGCGATCCAGTCGCAGCCAGCGGAGATGGCAACGTCGTAGGTAACGTTTGCCTTCACCTTGAAGCCGATGGTCTGAGCCTTCTCGTCGAGCTTGAGAGCGCTGTCGCCATTGAGCTCGAAAACGCGGGCATAACCCTGGTTTACGGTGATAGTTGCGGACAGCGATGCGGCAGTCACGACAACTGATGCTGAACGGTCCTCGTAGGTGTCGTTAGCAGCAACCTTGACGGTAATCTTCGCCTCACCTGCAGTACCTGAAGCAGGAGAAACGCTTACCCAAGGATCACTGGACACTGCGGACCAGTCCACGTTTGTGGTGAAAGAGAACGTCTTCTCCACGCCAGCGACGGGAGCAGAGATCCCATCATCAGTCAGACTCAGGGAATCCGGGTCCGGCTGACACGCAGTAAAGGCGATAAGCACTGCTACTGCGCTGAAGATGAAATTTTTCAGTTTCATTCTTTTTGGTTTTAATGAGTTAATAATAAATGTGTTATGGTAGTTAAAAAACTAATTATCTAAGTGTTGTTCCTATTGCCGTTATCTCGCCGAAGCCGCCCACGGTGCCATTGTTCTTGAACACGCTGAACATACCGGTGGAAACGATGAAAGGCCTCATATATATCTTGCCCTCCCCCGTGGACTCGTTGTAGGTCACCATCAGCATCTGGAGACGGTGATATGCCAAAGGGAATTTGTAGCCGGACTCACTGCTGGTGCTCTGATCGTAGTTTCGGATACCGAACCAGGCCTGCCTGTACTGCCGCATCATAGTCACTTTCTCATTCTCCGAATCAGGAGCCCAGTTGAGGGTGGTAGTGCTTGCCGTATTGCCGGAAAGGACAGTGGAATAGACCTTGCTGCCCACTGAATAATAGAAGAAGTCGGCATTGTCGCAGAAGGCAAAATGTTCTGCCTTGTCTATATCCGTGGCTTTCAGTTCGAATGTCGTTGCAGCGATGGAATTGCCTACCACCGCACACCAGTACTTGCCTTCGGTATCCTTGAGGACGAAGCATCCTCTCTCACCCTTGATGGCGCCGCAGGCCACGCAGCTCTTGTCGGCGAGGAATGATGGCTCAGGAGCGCTTTCACCATTCATCACGGTCATCGAAGACTGGAATGCCGACCAGCAATGGATGGAATAGAAGCTGTGGGTTTCATCGGAATATCTGAAGACCATACAGCCGCTGCTTCCGATGCCGCCACAGGTGTTGGAGGTGGTAAAGGAATTCTTTATGTCATCCGGGCAAGGAATCGCCGCGTATACGCAATCCAACATATCACAGCAGGTAAACAGGCGGTTGTTGATGATGGCAAATGAAGAATAGTTGCCGCCGTTGAAGAGAGCCTGCACGTCAAATGAGTCCAGTTTGGTGGAAGCCATAAGATTATTGCCACTCTTCTCTATGCCATAGCTGACAGGAGAAAGAGCAGTAAGTTCCTTTTCCGTGCCGACCATAATGATGTCATAGTTGTAGGATGACACCGGAGCAAGGTCGAAGTTGGTGGCATTCCTGGCAAGCAAAGAAGTCACACGATTCTTGAGCGGCTCGCCGTTTCCGAGCGAGTAGAGAGCCTTGGTGACGCGTGCCTTGGAATCGCTGTAGCCATAAGTCACGGACGAAGTGGCGACGAGATCGAGTTCGTAAGTCGCGCCCTTGTCCCTGGTGTTCGCCACAAGCACGCCTTCACCGAGAGAATTGCTCACATAGACAGGCCATATCCTGTACCTGGAAAAGCCAGTCTCAAGATTGGTCACGGTAAGGGTAAGATAGTACGGACTCGTGGACGGAGAGTTCAGTATCCTGTATTCAATGCTCTTCTCACTGCCCAGTTCAAGCCTGTCCTTTGAACTGCCGGGACGCATATCCATCTCCCAGAAATATTCCAGCTGCTCTTCGGAGACACCTTCCTGAGTGGCTTCCGCGGAGAATGATACAGTCTCGCCATAGAAGCAGAAGAGAGTGTCCGCAGTGACACTGGTCTTGATGAGTATATCAGGATACTCGAAAGTGGCCACAGTACTCTTGTCCTGATAGCAGGCGGCAGTCAGCAGCAGCACAGCAAATATGTACACTAACTTCTTCATCGCTACAGAACGTTAAGGGTTGAAAGTATGGTCGGAGGCGTCTCCGGTTTGATACCGGAACCTACGGCGACAGCATAGCTTGAATACAGCTCGTAGTCTTCGCTGTGCATCAGCGGAGAGTCCGGGTTGGCCTTGTCGTGCTCCTTGACATAGTCGTAGAGCTCACGGTTGGCGGAATACCACCAGGAATTGACGTGATATACGCAATCCGGATCCTTGAGGGCAGAACTCTTGTAGCTGCTGCGCTCAATCTCCTCTCCGAACTTCTCAATCAGCAGCTGATGGTACCTGCGGCTATAGCCCTGGGAGAAGAAGAGGAACCAAGTCTGCCATACGATGTCCTTGGACGGACGTATGTATTCCTTCGACCAGTGTACCTTGGTGTAATCGTGGTCCTTCACGATGTAAGGGAACACAGCGTCAGGAATTATCGCCAAAGTAGTAGTCTTGGAAGTGAGATCCTCAGGGTTCTGCACCCTCAGGACTATGCGTCCCTTCATCTCCCCGGCAGGGACAAGTGCCTCAACAAGAGTGAAGTCCACATACTCAACGGCATCGTTCCAGGATGAGTCAGCCAGTTCCACCTTGATCTGACGGTCATAGTCACACACAGGGCCGAACATATCGAGGCTGATCTTCAGGTCGGTGACAGTTTCACTGACCGACTTGAGGGAGAATTCCGTCGTCTTGCTGGCGAAGAACACGGAAGCGTTCGACGCATCGTATACAGGAATTTCCTGCTCTGAGCAGCTCAGGGCAAGCAAAGCGGCAATTGCGGCCGCAAGGTATGAAACAAGCCTTCTCATATTACATTTCCTGTTTGCGTCCATAGTAAATTTCCTCATCAGGATAAGGATACATCAACGGTGCGACATTTCCCTTGGAGAATACGTAGTTCGTCAAGCCAACGCATAACGAAGAATACTCCCTCAGCAGGTCGTGCTTGCACCAGTAGAAGGTCTGTCCCTCATTGATGAACTCCCTGAAATATTCCTTTGCCAGTTCCTGCATCACATCGGAATCCTCAGAGAGATCGTGGGTGATGCCGCGATGTGACCTTACAGTGTTCAACTGGCTCAATGCCGCAGCACTGTCATTTTCCCTGGCAGCCTTCTCCGCAATGATGTAGTACATTTCGGATATCTTCATCATAGGCATACGGTTCCTGTAATATGACGAAGATGTGCCATAGAGCTTATATGAAGCGTAGCCGCCGTCGATATATGAAAGCAGGTAGGCAGGGCCGCGCATATCCTCCTGGCCGGAAAGGTCTTCAGCCGTGGAGAGGAAGAATGTGGCCAATGCCATTGAGTCATACCTGAATGAATTTGCAGTACCGCTGCTGGATGGCATCAGGAAGCTGGCTGCCTTGTCGTAGATGCCGGTCACCTGAAGAGTGAAGAGATGCTCCGAACAGAAGGTCCAGTCCTTGGTGTCGTTGGTGTACTTGGCGATCTCATCGTCACAGTTGATCCAGGAGACAGCTCCGGCCTTGAAAGATGCGTCGATCACTTCCTGAGCGGTCCTGGCGGCATTGTCATACTGGTTGTCCCAGAGATAAGCCCTCGCGAGAAGTCCCTTGACGGCATAGAGGTTCAGATGATAGCATCGGTTGCTCCAATAGCCGTCGGCATTGATGGCTGTGTCGAAATTAGCCGGGAAAACACCGGTGACAGGATCGTCTTTGAGAAGCTCGATTGCGGCGTTGATGTCCGAGAGGAGCAGTTCCGCTGTCTCGGAGTAGCTGAGTTGCGAAACAGCCGTGCTGGAATAAGCCATCGCATAAGGGATGGTAAGCTTTGAGGCATTGTCGCCGCTCCAGCCCGGAAGTCCGAACATCCTCATCAGGTCGAAATGGAGCCAGGCCCTGAGGGCAAGACATTCGCCCTTCACCCAATTGAACTCGCATTCATTGGTGAAGACATCCTTGTGTGCGTCCAGGTTTGCCAGGATCATATTGACATTTGCTATGGCATTGTAGAACGCCTTCCAGATGCTCTCGATTTCCGGCTTGACGTTCACATTGTCGTACAGCCTCTGCTGGAAGAGGGCAACGCTGCTGGAGCCAGGAATCGTGATATATGGATAGATTACCAGATCATTGTATTTCCAGGTGGCAGCGCCTCCGTAAGAGTTGATGTCACCCATATTGATGTACACTCCAGAGAGCGCGTCCAGGAATCCGTCCTTGGTCTGGAATATCTGGTCGGCCTTGAACTGGGTGGAGGAAGTAGCCTCAAGCCACTTGTCACAGGAGCAGAGGCTCAGAAGTATGATTGCTATGCTAAGTATCTTTTTCATAATCGTCACCTCCTAGAATGTTGCAGTCACAGCGAAGGAAATCGTCCTCGCGTACGGATAACTGGTGCCCCTCTCGATGTGGATCGATGACCAGGTGTAGAGACTGTTGCCATAGAGGCTCAGGCGCAGGCGGGACAGCTTGGCCTTGTGGATGAGTTCGTAAGGGAACTCGTAGTACAGGGATACTGATGAAAGGTTCAGGACGTTGTTGTCCTGGACGAAGCGGGATGTGGCCCTGGTAGGGGAAGTCGCACCGTTGCGATACTCTGCCACCTGACCGGCCTCATACCAGCGGTTGGAGAAGATACGCCTGTCCACATTGTTCTCCAGGGAGGTGTTCTCAACCATTGAGACCAGGGTGGAGTTGTATTTCTTGCCACCGCCGTAGAAAGTGCAGACCATACTCAGGCCTATGCCCTTGATTTCGCCGTTGAATCCGAAGTTGCCGTTCACAAGCGGATCTGAAGAACCGAAGTTCACGAGGTTGGATGCATTCCACACATTGGTCAGGGTGCCGTCCTTGGTCAGGAAGATTTCCTTTCCAGTTATCGGATCGATACCCATTGAAGGAACGGCCCAGATTGAGTGCAGAGGCATTCCGTCATAGTACTGAACCACCGGAGCATCGGACTTGGACGCCTCCGCCTGAGCGATCATCTTGGCGTTGTAGGCCTTCATCGCATCGGAAAGTTCCAGGATGCGATTGTCGTTGGTCGCCAGTTTGGTCATCAGGGTGAAGTAGGAGTTCTTCTTCTGGAAGACGGTGTAGTTGATGGAGAGTTCCGCGCCCTTGTTGCGAATCTTTCCGAGGTTGTCGCTCACGTAACTGAAACCGGTGGAAGGCAGGATGGTGCGGCTGAACACGAGGTTCTTGGTGTCGGCCATATAGACATCCGCAACGATGTTGAGATGCTTTGTGCGGAAATCCACACCGAGGTTGTAGTCCATCTTCTGCTCCCAGCCCAGGTTCGGGTTCTCCATATTGGACAGATAGACGCCGGTAGAGCCGTTGTAGTAGCTGTTGGTGTAGTAGTTATAAATCGCAATGGAGTTGTTGGTCGTATAGTTCTGGTTGCCTGAGCTTCCGAGAGAGAAGCGCAGTTTCAGCTGCTGCAGCCAGGACTTGGAGTTCTGCATCCAACGCTCCTTGTGGATGTTCCAGGCGAGACCGGCGCTCCAGAAGGTGCCCCAGCGGTTGTTGGTGCCGAACACTGAGGATGCACTGCCCTTGATGGTGGCATCGAGCATATAGCGGCTGTCGTAGGAATAACCCACGGTGAGGAGGAGACCGAGGTTGCGGTTCAGGCCGGAGGTTCCGGTCGGAGTCTTGTCCGCATCATAGCCGTTGGCGAAGATCATCTCGGACATTCTCTCGTTAGGGAAACCGTAGGCGTAGTTGGTCACCTCGCTGTACTTGGTCTGGGAAATATTGTACTGCGCAGTGGCGAAGATGTCGTGAACCTCGGCGAAAGTCTGATTGAACTGGGCGCTGATGTCGCCTGACATCGAAGTATATGTTCCGCTGGACTTCTCGTATGAGCCTTCCTTGATCAAAGCGTCATCACTGCTGTTCCTGTTGAGATAGAATTTCGAATGCTTGGCCGGATAGAAGAGGTCGTTGGAAGTCCTCTTGGTGTCCACACCGCCCCTGGCAACTATCTTGAGGGCGTTGATAGGCTTGTACTCCACATAGAAGTTGTCCGTGAAATCGAGATAGCTGCTCTGATTGACGACATTCAGTTCCGCGTCATAAAGAGGGTTTGCAACCTTGTTGGAGTTGGTGCCCATAGCGTAGAAGAACCTTACCAGGTTGCCGTTCTCATCGTACGGATTGTGATATGGGTTCATTGCGGCGTATGTGGAGAATGAACCGTATGGCGACTCCGAACTGTTCATCGCGGCGATGCTCATAATGTTGCGGAACACCCATTTCTTATGGCGGTAGGCCAGGTTCATATCACCGCTGATGACCCTGCGGGAAGAACCCTTCATCGCGCCCTGGGTGTCGCTGTAGGAGAAAGTCGTGAAGGACTTGAGCTGCTTGTTGCCAAGTTCGATTGAGAGGGAGTGCTTGTTGCCCACACCCGTGCGCAGAGGCTTGGAGAGCCAGTAAGTGCTCTCGCCACTGAGGGCCCTCTGGAGGCGGTCATTGTAGATGGTCAGGTTGGCGACCTGATTATCCGTGCTGCTGGTCAGGTAATACCCTTCCCTGTTCTCCACCTCGAGCTTCTCAAGGGCGTTGCAGAGGTTGTAGCTGGTGAGGTCCGGCATCTCGAGGGAGAGGTTGCCGGTGTAGGTGATGGCGGTCTTGCCTGAGTCCAGGGACTTGGTCTCGATGACGATGACGCCGTTGCCGCCCTTGGAACCGTAGATGGCCTTGGCGGAAGCGTCCTTGAGGATGGTGATACTCTCGACACGGTTCATATCCATATCCTGCACCTTCTCGACTGAAGTCTCGAAGCCGTCGAGAATGAACAGAGGCATATTCGCGTCGCTGACGAAGTTGCTCTTGAGGTCGGTGGTCTCCAGACCGAGGGTGGAGGCACCGCGGATCTGCATCGAGGTCATCGCATTAGGGTTGGAACCCTGCTCGAGGTTGTCGAGGATCATAAGGGAAGGATCCAGGTTCTTGAGGGACTCCATCACGTTCTTGGTACCGACCTTCTTGAGTTCCTCTGCATTAAGGGACTGGACTGCACCGGTGAAGCTGTCGGCCTTACGGGTGTAGATACCAGTCACGACCGTTTCCTGGATCATCTGGGAATCGTTCTCCATCCTTACGACAGCGGCATCCTTGACTGCCACCACGACAGTCTTGTAGCCCAGGGACTCGAAGGTAAGGCTCTTGCAGTTCTCGGAGACCTTGATGGTGTAGCGGCCGTCGGCATCGGTAATGGTGCCGCTTGACACCTTGGTTGCGTCATAGACAGCTACGCCCGGATTCGGCCTGTCGTCCTCGTCGAGCACCACGCCCGACACACTCTTGAGCGCCTGCGCGTACGCAAAAGGCTGCTGCACGAAGGACAGCAGCAACGCAACAAGCAGCGCGCACAAAGCACGTAACTGACTGATTCTTATCGTTTTATAAACTAGCATACAAAAATGGACCTCGCACGTATGATGAGCACACATACGCACGAGGTCTCAAAATTGGGAAAAAATTCCCTTTTATGCAAATTAAAACGCTTTATTTTCCTTTTAGGAAAGCATCGACTTTGGCGGCCGTGTCGCGTCCGGAAGCCATTGCGCGGACCACGAGAGACTGGCCGTTGGCGGCATCTCCGGCGAGGAAAACGTTCTTAGGGAACTCCGGATGAACAGGCTTGAGGAAGCCCATTGCGAGGAGCACGACCTGAGCCTTGATGACCTCAGGCTCCCCTGCCTCGACCATAAGCGGACGTCCGCCTTCAGGGTTCGGTTTCCAGTCGATAGGCTGGACTCTAACGCCTGTCAGGGAGCCATTTTCACCGAGGAATTCAAGGGTGTTGATATTCCATCTGCGCTCACATCCCTCCTCGTGGGAAGAGGTAGTCTTGAGGGTACGAGGATAGCCAGGCCAAGGGTTCGCAGGGTCCACCGGACCAACCGGAGGCTTAGGCATAATCTCGATCTGAGTAACGCTCCTGCAGCCCTGTCTGTGGGCAGTTCCTATGCAGTCGGAACCGGTGTCGCCGCCGCCGATCACAAGCACGTCCTTACCCTTGCAGGTGACGCGATCCTCAGCGCTGAACTCATTGCCGTCGAGCACCATATTCTGCTGTGAAAGCAGTTCCAGGGCCAGATAGACGCCCTTGTTCTCGCGTCCCGGAACCTTCAGGTCACGGGCCTGAGGAGTGCCCGTACAGAGCACGTACGCATCGAATCCCTTGAGGAAATCAGGCTTCTTTGCGCCCTCACAGAGGCAGTTCTCGTCGATCTCCACGCCGAAGGAGAACTTGATGCCCTCGGCCTTGAGAATCTCAAGCCTTCTCTCGATTATAGCCTTGTTGAGCTTGAAGTTCGGAATGCCATAGCGGAGCAGTCCGCCGGCCCTTTCGCGACGGTCGAAGACGGTCACTTCATAGCCCTTGCGGTTGAGTCTGTTGGCTGTTACGAGTCCGGAAGGACCGCAGCCGATGACGGCTACCTTCTTTCCGTTGCGCTCAGGGACCTCCACCCTCACGAAATTTTCAGTGAAGGCTATCTCAGTGATGGCAGCCTCGTTCTCGCGGTTGGTGGTAGGTTCGTGGGTCGTGAGATTCAGCACACAGGCCTTCTCGCACAATGCAGGGCAGATTCGGCCGGTGAATTCAGGGAAGTCGTTCGTGGCATTGAGGAGCCTGTAGGCCAGTTCCCAATCGCCATTGTACACTGCGTCGTTCCACTCCGGCGGACGGTTGCCCAGAGGACAGGCCCAGTTGCAGAAAGGCACTCCGCAGTCCATACATCTGGAGGCCTGAGTCCTGCGGTCCTTCACATTCAGTGTCTGTTCGACCTCTCCGAAATCGTGGATACGGTCGTGGAGAGGGCGATATCCCGCCTCCTGTCTGTGTATAGTCAAAAATGCTTTAGGATTTCCCATAGTCTAATACTGTATCTGAAGGTTCTGTACTTTCTCCTGGAGCTCGCGCAGACGCTGCTCGTGGAGCACTCTCCTGTACTCGATAGGTACCACCTGGATGAATTCTCCGACATAGCGGTTCCAGTCATCGAGTATGGTCCTGGCGAGCTTGGAGCCCGTGTAGAGATAATGCTGGCGTATAAGTTCGTGCAGTTCGCGACGGTCGAGCTGATCGTCCACGAGACCGATTTCCACCATATCCATATTGCAGTAATAGTCGAAGTTGTGGTCGAGGTCGAGGACGTATGCCATACCGCCGGACATACCGGCCGCAAAGTTCTGTCCGACCTTGCCGAGCACTACCACGCGACCGCCTGTCATATATTCGCAGCAATGGTCGCCTGCGCCTTCGACGACGGCAGTTGCGCCCGAGTTGCGGACCGCGAAACGCTGGCCTACACGGCCGTTGACATAGAGTTCACCCGTAGTCGCGCCATAGAGTCCGGTGTTGCCCGCGATGATGTTGTCCTCAGCTGCAAAACTAGCCCTGGAAGGAGGCAGAATGGCGATTCTACCGCCACTGAGACCCTTGCCGAAGTAGTCGTTGCACTCGCCCTCCAGACGTATGTTCACGCCCTTTGTGAGGAAGGCGCCGAAGCTCTGTCCGGCGGAGCCCTTGAACTTGATGTTCACGGTACCATCAGGGAGTCCGGCCTCGCCGTATTTCATCGCAATGCGGCCACTGAGCATAGTGCAGGCTGCACGGTCAGTGTTCTTGATAGGATAGTCGAGGTTGACCTCATCCTGCCATTCGATGGCCGGCTGGGCAGCCTTGATGATATCGTTGTCCAGGACTGGAGGCAGTTCGTGGAAATGATCCGCAGTGTAGCAGAGATCCTTGCCGTCCTCCTTGTAGAGCATACGGGAGAAGTCGAGCTTGGCAGCCTTGCTCTCCGGATCGACGGACTTCACGGTGAGGAGTTCGGTGTGACCGATGGCATCCTCGAGGCTTCTGCAGCCCATTTCTGCCAGGTATTCACGCACTTCCTGAGCCAGGAAGGTGAAGTAGTTCACGAGATATTCGTAGCGGCCCATAAAGTGAGCCCTCAATTCAGGACTCTGGGTAGCTACGCCCGTAGGACAGGTATTGAGGCTGCACTTTCTCATCATAACGCAGCCCAGGACTATCAGAGGAAGAGTACCGAAACCGAACTCATCCGCACCCAGAAGGGCCATCAGGATGACGTCACGGCCGCTCTTGAGCTGTCCGTCCACCTGGAGGCGCACGCTGCCGCGCAGACCGTTCTTGACGAGGGTCTGCTGAGCGTCAGCAAGGCCGATTTCAGGGCTTATGCCGGCAAAGCGCATAGAAGATGCTGGAGAGGCTCCAGTGCCGCCCTCAGCGCCCGAAATGACTATCAGATCGGCCTTTGCCTTCGCAACACCGGCCGAAATGGTGCCCACTCCGCTCTCTGCCACGAGCTTGACGCTGATGGCAGCCTTAGGATTGACGTTCTTGAGGTCGAATATCAGCTGTGAAAGGTCCTCGATGGAGTAGATGTCGTGGTGAGGAGGAGGAGAAATCAGGGAGATTCCAGGGATGGAATTCCTGGTCTTGGCGATGATCTCATTCACCTTGAAGCCAGGCAGCTGTCCACCCTCGCCAGGCTTTGCGCCCTGGCAGACCTTGATCTGTATTTCCTCGGCATTGACGAGGTATTCGGTGGTCACGCCGAAACGGCCCGAAGCCACCTGCTTGGTCTTGCTGGAAAGGGAGATTCCGTCCACTTCGCGATGGTAGCGTTCATTGTCCTCGCCACCTTCACCCGTATTGGAACGAGCGCCCAACTTATTCATTGCCAATGCAATAGCTTCGTGTGCCTCAATACTGAGAGCGCCGAAACTCATAGCGCTGACCACGAAATGCCTGACTATGTTCTCGACAGGCTCGACCTCGTCGATGCTGATAGGATTCTTCTTGAAATCGAGGTAGTCACGCAGGAAGAACTGCTCGGACTTGTTGTCCACCGCAGCGGTGAATTCCTTGTATTTCTTGTAGCTGCCGAGTCTTGTGGCAATCTGCAGGGTGGAGATGGTCTCCGGATTCCAGGCGTGGCCAATGCCGTCCTTGCGATAGTGGAACTGACCCACATTCTCGAGGAAATCGTGGTTCACGTCCTTTGCGAATGCCTTGTCGTGGAGGGCCACTGCGTCGCGGGCAATGGTCTCGAGGCCTATACCGCCCACGGTGCTGATCTCAGTACCGAAATATGTCCTGAGAAGCTCCTCGCTGAGGCCTATGCTCTCGAATATCTTGGCGCCGCGGTAAGAGCGGATGGTGGAGATACCCATCTTCGCCATAATCTTGAGCAGACCCTTCTTGAGAGCCTCGATGTAGTTCGTCCTCGCAGTGGAGTAGTTGAGCTGTATGCGTCCGTGATGCACGAGGTCGGAGAGTATGGCGAAGCTCAGGTAAGGGTTGATGGCAGATGCGCCATAGCCCAGCAGCAGAGCCGCGTGCATAGTCTCGCGTATCTCGCCGCTCTCCACGATGAGGGCGGTCTGCACACGCTTGCCCACGGAAATGAGGTAGTGGTGCACGGCACTCACGGCAAGCAGGGACGGAATCGCAGCGTGGGTCTCGTCCACGTCGCGGTCGCTCAGGATGATGTAGTTGAAGCCGTCATCCACGCACTGTTCGGCCTTGTGGCAGAGGTTGTCCAAGGCCCTGCGCAGGTTGTCTGCAGCAGCCTTGCCCTTTGCGCACTCGAAGGTCATAGGCAGCTTGATGGTGTTGAAGCCCTTGTAGCGTATGCTGCAGAGCATCTCCAGCTGCGTATTGGTGAGGATAGGATGAGGCAGACGTATCATCTTGCAGTTCTCTTCGTCAGGAGAGAGGATACCGGTACCCACACGGCCGATGTACTCGTAGAGGGACATCACATTGCTCTCCCTGATGGAGTCGATGGCCGGGTTGGTGACCTGCGCGAACTGCTGACGGAAGTAGTTGAAGAAGATCTGAGGCTTCTCCGTGATGACAGCCAGAGGGGTGTCGTTACCCATAGAAGAAGTAGGCTCGATGCCCTTCTCACTCATAGGTTTGAGGGCGCCGTCCACATCCTCGGCAGTGAAGCCGAAGAGTATCTCCTTGCGTATGATGTCATCCTCCTTGTGCTCGATCTTACGGCCGCTGTGCAGGTCTTCGAGCTGGATTCGGTTGGTGTTCAGCCACTGACGGTAAGGATGCTCGGCAGCGAGCTGCTCCTTGAGTTCCTTATCATAGTATATCTTGCCCTCCTGGGTGTCCACGAAGAGCATCTTGCCAGGCTCCAGACGGCCTTTCTCGGCAATCTCGGAAGGCTCGAGGTCGAGTACGCCGACCTCACTGGCAACCACCATCATATTGCGTTTGGTGATGGTATATCGAGCCGGACGCAGACCGTTGCGGTCAAGCATTCCGCCCACATATCGACCATCGCTGAAGAGCAGGGCGGCAGGACCGTCCCAAGGCTCCATCAGGATGGAATGATATTCATAGAACGCACGCAGATCCTCGGAGATAGGGTTTGTCTTGCCGAAACTTTCAGGCACGAGCACCGCCATAGCCTGAGGCAGGCTCAGACCGCTGAGGGTGAGGAACTCCATCACGTTGTCCAGGCTCGCGGAGTCGGACATATCGCTCTGAAGTATAGGCGTGATGTCGCTGATGTCGCCGAGCGCACCTCCGTTGAGGACGCTCTCGCGGGCACGCATCCAGTTGCGGTTACCGCGAATGGTGTTGATCTCACCGTTGTGGCAGAGGAGCCTGAACGGCTGTGCCAGGTTCCACTTAGGGAAGGTGTTGGTCGAGAAGCGGGAGTGCACGAGGGCCATACCGCTGGTCAGCCACTGGCTGGTGAGGTCAGGATAGTACTCCCTCAGCTGCTGGCTGGTGAGCATACCCTTATAGACCATATTCTTCGTGGAAAGAGAGCAGAAATAGCACTCCTTCTCACGTCTCTCGATGTGCTTGCGGATGCGATAGAGCTTCCTCTCGAAATCCAGTTCCTCGATGAATTCGTCGCTCGTGATGAAGACCTGGGCCGTGTAAGGCTCGGTCTTGGCGGCATCTTCGCCGAGGCACTCGGAATTCACGGGAACTTCCCTCACGTGGGCGAGCGAGCACTTCTCGCGCTCGATCTCGGCCTTGATGGACTCCATAATCCATCCACGCTTGACCTCGTCCTTCGGAAGGAATACGAGGCCTGTGCCATAACTGCCCTTCTCAGGCACCGGAATGCCCTGGAGAAGGATGAATTCGTGCGGAATCTGAATCATGATGCCGGCACCGTCACCGGTCTTGCCATCGGCACCCTCCGCTCCCCTATGGCGCATATTCTCAAGCACCTTCAGGGCATTTTCCACTAACTCGTGTGTCTTGTTGCCACGGATGTTTACGACCATGCCAACGCCGCACGCATCGTGCTCGTTGGCAGGGTCATACAATCCTCTCGCCTGGTCAGCAAGGACCTGGTCTGCTGGATCTGTCATATTTTTAAGTTCGTTTAAGTGAATATTCTAGCTGATGAAGAGAAGCTCGCGGTACTTAGGCAGTGGCCAAGCGTCGTTGTCGACCACTTCCTCAAGTTTGTCCACAGGTTTGCGGAGGGCGAAGAGTGCCTCTGCGATCTCGTGGTATGCGACAGCCTTCTCATATTCGTCGGTAATGGCGTTCGCCTTCTTGCGTGCCTGGCGCATATTCTCCGCCATAACGGTTGCCTTCTCAATCAGTTCGCTCAAGGTCTTGAGAATAGTGATTTCAGGAGCACACATAGTTACATAGTCGTCTCCGAAGACATCCTTTGAGAGCTTGACTTCGCGGAGGAGCTTCTCCTTATATGAGATGGCGGCAGGGATGATATGGTTGGTAACCATACGTACCATCACGCGTGACTCGATCTGTACCTTCTTGCTGTAGGTCTCCCACTTCACCTCGTTGCGGGCTGCGAGCTCAGCCTCAGTGTAGACACCGGTCTTGGTGAACATCGCGAGCGATGCAGGCTTGGTGAATTCCTTGATCATCTCAGGTACGCTGGTCTCCACGTCAAGACCTCTCTTGACAGCCTCAACCTTCCACTCGTCGGAATATCCGTTGCCGTCGAAGCATACGACAGGAAGGATGGACTTGATGATAGGCTTGAGGGTATCCATAATGGCCACGTTGACCTTCTTGCCCTTTGCAAGCTCCACGTCGAGGGCTGCCTTGAACTCGGTCAGCTGCTCAGCGACTGCTGCGTTGAGGGTAGTCATAGCGCCGGCGCAGTTAGCGCAGGAACCTACGGCACGGAACTCGAAGCGGTTACCGGTGAATGCGAAAGGAGAAGTACGGTTGCGGTCGGTGTTGTCCACGAAAATCTCAGGAATCTCGACCAGGCCGAGGCTCTTGCCCTTCTTGCCTGCGATCTCGATAGGAGTGTCGGAAGGCACTTCGAGAAGCTTGTGGAGTACCTCGGTCATAGTCTTGCCGAGGAATGCGGAAACGATTGCAGGAGGTGCCTCGTTTGCACCCAGACGGTGTGCGTTGGTCGCGGAAGCGATGGTTGCCTTGAGGAGGGCATTGTGCTTCTGAACCGCTGCGAGGGTGTTCACGAAGAAGGTGACGAACTGGAGGTTGCCCTTTGCGTCCTTGCCAGGAGCCATAAGAGGAGTGCCTGTGTCGGTGCCGAGGGACCAGTTGTTGTGCTTGCCGGAGCCGTTGACGCCGTCGAATGGCTTCTCGTGGAGGAGCACGACAAAGCCGTGCTTGCGGGCCACGATGTTCATCACATTCATAATCAGCTGGTTCTGGTCGTTTGCGAGGTTGGTCTCGCCATAGATAGGAGCGAGCTCGAACTGGTTAGGAGCCACCTCATTGTGACGGGTCTTGATTGGAATTCCAAGCTTGTGGCCGGCGATCTCAAGGTCGCGCATAAATGCCATCACACGGCTAGGGATAGCGCCGAAGTAGTGGTCGTCAAGCTGCTGGTTCTTGGAAGAGTTGTGGCCCATCAGGGTACGGCCGGTGATCATAAGGTCAGGACGGGCGGCGTAGAGTTCCTCATCCACGAGGAAATACTCCTGCTCCCATCCGAGGTATGAGTACACCTTGGTAACCTTCGGATCGAAGATCTTACAGATTGGAACTGCTGCGTCGCTGACAGCCTTGAGCGCTTTCAGCAGAGGAGTCTTGTAATCAAGGGCCTCTCCGGTGTAGGAGATGAAGACGGTCGGGATACAGAGGGTGTCGTCCTGGATGAAGACTGGGGAAGTCGGATCCCAAGCAGTATAGCCTCTGGCCTCGAATGTAGCCCTGATGCCACCGTTAGGGAATGACGATGCGTCAGGCTCCTGCTGTGCGAGAGATTTGCCGTCGAAAGACTCGATCACACCACCCTTTCCGTCATAGTCAAGAAGGGAGTCGTGCTTCTCCGCAGTACCTTCAGTAAGTGGCTGGAACCAGTGGGTAACGTGGGTTACGCCGTGTTCGAGAGCCCAGGTCTTCATACCGGCAGCCACGCCGTCGGCAGTCTTGCGGTCAAGTGGCTGGCCGTTGTCGATGCAGGCCAGGAGACCTTTGAGAGAAGCCGCGTCCAGATACTTGCACATCTTGGCGCGATCAAAAACGAGTTCACCAAAATACTCTGATGGTTTTCCTTTCGGAGTGTCAACTGCAACCGCCTTCTTGGCGAATGCGTCTTTTACGAGGTCAAATCTTGTTGTACTCATAACTTTGAAAATATTTGTTAATTCGATGTTTTCAGTTTCAATCTGTAACTAAATGGTTTAAAAAAAGGGGCCAACACCCTTGTGCCAGCCCCTTTTTCTAATATTTCGCTCTTATAAGTTTCATTTTATGCCCTGCTGGCCAGACATAAGAAAGCGACCGGAACCTGCTTCTGCTGATTCTGGGACTTCTGATTCTGGTTATTTGATATTGGATACATAGCTTTCATTTCGATTGCGATTGCTAAGTTAGCACACTGTTCTTAAAAAAGCAAGTTTTTTGGGCAAAAATTGAATAAAAATTTTTCGAAGCCTACAATTCGTTACTTGATAATGCGTCTGATCTTGTTGGACTCGACTATCATATCGCGAATCTTAGCCTCGTCGTAGTCGGCGATGGCGTCGCGAAACTCCTGTACCTTCTTTATATATTCGTCGATGATAGGCACCAGATTCTCAGCCTGCTGCTGGAAGATAGGCACCCACATATCGGCGTTCGACTTGGCGAGACGGGCAGTGGATGAGAAACCGCCGGAAGCCAGGTCGAAGATGTGCTTCTCGCTCTTTTCCTTGTCCAGCACGGTGCGGGCGAGGGAGAAGGAAGTCACGTGGGAAAGGTGGGAGACATAGGCGCAGTGGATGTCGTGGCTGTCGGAATTCATGTGCAGGACGCGCATATTGAGAGTGTCGTAGAGCCTCTCCACGGTCTTCACGGCCTGGATGTCGGACTCCTGGCTGTCGCAGATGATTGCGGCAGTGCTGTCGAACATACCGGACATAGCAGCCCAAGGTCCGCTGTACTCGGTACCTGCCATAGGATGGGTGCCCACATAGCGGCGCCTCATCGAATGATAGCGTGCGACCTCTGCCATCTGGGTCTTCACTGAGCAGACGTCGATGACGATCTTGCGGCAGGACTCCCCTATCTCGTGGAATTTGTCCAGCACCATAGGAAGCAGTCTTACTGCAGCATTCACAGGTACGGCCAGCACGATGAGGTCACTCTCGGCAACGAGGGTGTCGAAGTTTGCCATCCTGCTTACAAGTCCTATCTTGAGGGCGGCCTCGGCATTCACCGAATCCGCATCCATTCCTATCACTTCATCCGCGAAGCCTCTCCTACGGAGGTCTATCGCCATTGAGCCTCCTATGAGGCCAAGTCCAATTACACCTACTTTCATATAATAACAGCCTTCGGTTCACGAAAACCGAAGGCAAATATAAGCATTATTTTTCGTAGGCGTCCACGTGTACACCAGCTACTGCCCTGCCGCTAGGGTCGTTCAGGGCCTTCCAGGCGGCATCCCATTCGAGCGCAATCGCCGTCGAGCAGGCCACGCTGGCCTCGTGAGGCACGCTCAGAGCTGCCGAATCACTAGGGAAATGCTCCTCGAAAATGGTTCTGTAATAGTATTCCTCCTTGTTCATCGGAGTGTTCAGAGGGAAGCGCTCCGCAGCGTGCGCCATCTGTTCGTCGCTGACCGCCGCGGCCGTAATGGCCTTGAGGGAATCGATCCAGCTGTAGCCGACGCCGTCGGAGAACTGTTCCTTCTGCCTCCAGGCAACGCTGTCCGGAAGCATATCCTGGAAAGCCTCGCGGACTATCTTCTTCTCGATGGTCTTGCCCGGACATATCTTGGCGCTCGGGTTGGTCCTCATCGCGATGTCGAGGAATTCCTTGTCCAGGAAAGGCACACGGCCCTCAACTCCCCACGCTGCCAGGGACTTGTTGGCCCTGAGGCAGTCATAAAGATGGAGCTTTCCGAGCTTGCGGACGGTCTCCTCGTGGAACTCGCGAGCCGACGGAGCCTTGTGGAAATAGAGATATCCGCCGAAAATCTCGTCCGCACCCTCGCCGCTGAGCACCATCTTGATGCCCATAGACTTGATGACGCGGGCCAGCAGATACATAGGAGTAGATGCCCTCACCGTAGTCACATCGTAGGTTTCGATGTGGTAGATCACGTCACGGATGGCATCCAGGCCCTCCTGCACCGTGTAGTTCACCTCGTGATGGACGGTGCCAAGATGGTCGGCGACCTCCTGGGCCTTCGCAAGGTCCGGAGCGCCTTTGAGTCCGACGGCGAAACTGTGGAGACGAGGCCACCAGGCCACGCTCTTGCTGTCGTCCTCGACCCTATGCGATGCGAAGCGCGCCGCCAGGGCACTTATTACGGAACTGTCAAGGCCGCCGCTCAGAAGCACACCGTACGGCACGTCAGACATAAGCTGACGTTTCACTGCATCCATAAGCCCCATTCTTATGTCTTCGAAAGTAGCAGTGTTGGCCTTGACAGAGTCGTAATCAAACCAGTCCCTGGACCACCAACGTTTCAGTTCGAGTCCAGTACGCGTGGTGTAGGTTTCTCCCGCAGCCGCCATTTCCGGCTTGCTGCAGTAGAGATGGCCCGGTAGGAACGGCTCGTATGCGTCGCAGAAGCCCTCGAGGGCCTTCAGCTCGCTGGCGACATAGACCGTCCCGTCGGCATCCTTTCCGATATAGAGAGGAATGATGCCGATATGGTCGCGGGCAATGATATACAGATCCTTCTCAGAATCGTAGAGCGCAAAGGCGAAAATGCCGTTCAGGTCCTCAAGGAAGGCGGTACCCTTCTCCTTGTAGAGCGCGAGTATGACCTCACAGTCGGAACCGGTCTGGAAAGCGTACGTATCCTTCATACGTTCGCGTATATCCAGATGGTTGTAGATCTCGCCATTCACTGCGAGCACTACCTTGCCGTCCGGGCTGTAGAGCGGCTGACCTCCTGACAGAGGGTCCACGATAGCCAGCCTCTCGTGTGCGAGCACACACTTAGGTCCTTCATACACTCCGCTCCAATCGGGTCCGCGATGCCTTATCTTGCCCGACATTTTAAGTGCCTTTTCCCTCCACTGGGGGCCGTCGCCGCCCTGCATATCAAAAATACCTACGAATCCACACATAATTATATGGTTTTAATTGGGTTGACTTATATATATATTCTGATCGTCTTAGTTGTTGTAAGCAGTCTCGCCGTGTTCGTAAATGTCGAGACCTTCTTCCTCGACGCGTGGCTCCACGCGTATGCCTTTGATCTTATGGAGCACGAAGAAGAGAATGAATCCACAGCCGAATGCCCAAGCCACGATGCAGAGAATGCCGAGGCACTGTACGCCGAAGAAATGGGCTCCGCCGCCGTAGAAGAGGCCGCCGTCAGTTGCGAAGAGGCCGGTGAGTATGGTTCCGAGCACGCCGCAGACGCCGTGTACTGAAACTGCGCCTACAGGGTCGTCGATCTTGCAGACCTTGTCGATGAATACGACTGAACCTATCATTGCCGCGCCGCAGAGGGCTCCGATGATGGCCGCACCGCCTACGCTTACCATATCACATCCCGCAGTGATGCCCACAAGTCCGGCGAGGATGCCGTTGCAGACGAGGGAGAGGGACGGTTTCTTGTAGAGATACCAGGTGAGGAGGAGGGCTGCGATACCGCCGGTGGCAGCTGCCATATTGGTGGTGGTCATCACGTGGGAGATGGCCCTGGCGTTGATTTCGCCGTCAGCACCGAGCTGTGAACCAGGGTTGAAGCCGAACCAGCCGAACCAGAGGATGAATACGCCGAGGGCACCGAGAGTCAGGTTGTGGCCGGGGATGGCGTTTGACTTGCCGGTCTTGGTGTATTTGCCGATACGAGGGCCGAGGATTATGGCACCTGCGAGTGCGATGAAACCGCCGCAGCTGTGTACCACTGCTGAACCTGCGAAATCGTGGAAACCGAGTTCTGAGAGCCAGCCGCCGCCCCAGGCCCAATGGCCTTCGATAGGATAGATGAGGACGGAAACTACCACGGAGAAGATCATATACATTGAGAACTTGGTCCTCTCAGCCATTGCACCGGACACGATGGTCGCTGCAGTTGCGCAGAATACGGTCTGGAAGATGAATGTACACTCCTTAGGGATGTTGGAGTCAGGGTAGAAAGAGAAATCGAAGAGGTGGAGGCCGCCGATGAAGCCGTTGCCATCACCGTGCATAAGGCCGAAGCCGATGGCCCAGAAGAGGACTGAACCGACCATAAAGTCCACGAAGTTCTTCATTAGTATGTTCGCTGAGTTCTTGCTGCGGGTGAAGCCTGCCTCGACGAGGGCGAAACCAGGCTGCATAAAGAAGACCAACATTGCTGCAATGAGTACCCAAGCTGTATCAAGTCCGTTTATCATAATATTCGTTGTTTAGTTCGTTCGTTTTTGATTTGCTATTTCTTTTCCGCAACTACGGTCTCGCCGTGTTCGCAGGTTCTGATTGACCAGACGTCGTCCACAGGGCTGACAAAGATGCGTCCGTCTCCGACTTCTCCGGTGCGCGCGGCGCCGATGATTGCGTCAATTGCCGGCTGTACGAACTGGTCGCGGCACACGATCGTGATTTCGATTCGGGAAATGATGTCGGTACTGTACATCACACCACGGTAGATTCGGTCCTGACGGTCCTGGCCGATGGCCTTGACCTCTGAATAGGAGAACCAGTTGATGTCCGCTGCGAAGAGCGCCTCTTTGACGTCTTCGAACTTCGTCCTTCGAATGATTGCTTCAATCTTTTTCATCTTTATTGTTTGTTTAGGGATTGTTTCGTTTTGGGGAGTTTGTTGATTGGGGAGTGTTTTCGTTTTGAGGATTGTTTTTGTCTTAAGGATTTTCTGAGATAAAAAAAAGACCAGCCCTCTCGGACCAGCCTTACACTTTCTTCTCTTTTTTCTGATACTTACTTGACCGCGCCCACCCGGCTGGAAGGATAACGCATAAGCAACAGAACCTGCTGATTCTGCTGATTATTATTGTTATTCTGCTGGGTGTACTTTGTCATAGCGAGAGCAAATATAACGCCCTTATTCCGAAAAAGCAAGAAAAATTTTACTTTTTCGGCGATTTTCTAAGGTTTTTCCAGAATTTTCCTGCAGATTTCCGCAAAAGTGGTGCAGTACTAGTGCCACTACTTCTGCGCCACATTTCAGCTAGTTGGTTTTTGGTGCAGTACTAGTGCCACCACTTCTGCGCCACTTTGGGTGGCACCGCTGCCGCGCCTTATATGGAAGCGCGGCAGCTACGGACGCAGCTGCGGGGGGCTCTGTGGAAAGGCCCTCCTCGCTGCGCCGTTGCCGGCGGGGTATTTGGCCGTCGCGGACACGTAGTTGGCCACCTCGGGACACAAAGTTGGCCACAGAAACAGACTATGGGGCAAAAGATTGTTTCTGTGGCAGGGAAAAAGGCATTTTTGGGCAAAACTTGGACACAGAAACGCTCTCAAGGGCTGAAGTTTGTTTCTGTGGCAAGACCGCAAAGTGGTGCAGTACTAGTGGCACTACTTCTGCGTCACTCGGCGTAGAGGAGGTAAGGCTGGCGGAGGGTGAGGAAGGCGGCGACGTCGTCGGCCCAGAGGGCTTTGAGAGCGTCGGCGACGGAAGATAAGGCGGATTCAGACTGGACAGGAAGGATGCCCTCGGACACGCAGGTGAGGATGTCCTCGCGGGCCCAGGCCTGGCCGATCTGTTTTTCGAAGTGGTTGCGGCTGAGGAAGAAGGACGCAGGATCGGCCTGGAATGGAGATCCGTCCCAGAGCACACGGGAGCAGGCGTCAAGGAGATATTTGAGGGTGACACCCTCGGCCCAGATGGTCTCGAGAGGCACTCCACGGAGGTCCACGCCGTGGCACTCCTGATCCATATAGCGAGGCTTCTTGGCGCCCGGTATGCTACGAGGGATAAAGGTCAGGGTGTCCCCCACCGTAGCAGAACCGGAGCCCTTCATCAGCGGATGGCCATAGATCTCGAACGGCCACTGTGTGCCGCGTCCGGCAGTAACCTCGCTGCCCTCGAAGAAGCAGGTGGAAGCGTAGAGGTAGATGGACTTCTGGTCCTTCAAATTCGGCGACGGAGGCATCAGCAGCTGGTACTTGGTGGAATGGCTGTAGTTCAGACAAGGCACCACGTGCAGGTCCAGACCGGAATTCTCAAGCCAGCCCTCCCCTACGATCATCTGCGCGAGTTCGCCGAGAGTCATACCGTGCACCATAGCAATAGGCAGCCAGCCTATGCCGGACTTGAACTGCATATCGAGGTTCGGGCCATCCACATAGAAGCCGTTCGGATTCGGGCGGTCGAGGACGACCACGGATTTCCCGTACTTCGCGCAGGCTTCCATCAGGTGGTGCATAGTTATATAATAAGTATAGTAGCGGAGACCGACGTCCTGAATATCCACAACCAGCACGTCGAAGCAATCCATCGACTCGGCGGAAGGCATATGGTCGCCGGACGAATACAGCGACAAGATAGGCACACCTGTCTGCTCGTCCACTGAACTGGAGACCGATTCGCCTGGATCCGCACCGCCACGGAAGCCGTGCTCAGGCGAGAATATCGCCGTTACATTCACGCCCTGGGAGAGCAGCACGTCGAGTATATGCGGACCGTACTTCACCGGCACTGCAGTATCAGCAGGCGTCCCGAAGGGCACGAGGCTCATCTCATCCGTATAGTCGTCACCTATACGCCCTGCAGGTACCTTCAGGCCCTCGGCCCTGTCGCCGACAATGCCGCTATGGTTGCTGAAAACGGCCACTCGCCTGCCCTCCAGCAGCGGCAGGTACACATCCGAACGCTCGTCACCGAGGACGACGCGATTATGATCAGACGAACAGGCATTTACGCTCAGCACCGCCAACAATGCGGTCAGGATTATTTTGAGGGGCCTTGGCATCATATCAGTAAAGGGTTAAAAAGTGGTGCAGAAGTAGTGGCACTAGTTCTGCGTCAGCTTCTCCACCGCGGCGGCCACCTTGCCGAAGGTGAAGGAGCCCAGCACTTTCTCCATCTTGGCAGCCACGCGATCGGTGCAGAGGTTGCCGAGGGAGCCCTCGTGGGTGTGATGGAGTTCGCCGTGATATTCGAATTCGCCGCGCTGCACGGCCATTCCGACCTGCTTGTAGGCGTCGCGGAAAGGCACGCCCTGCTCCACGAGGTGGTTGACTTCCTCGACGGTGAAGGCAAGCTTGTACTTAGGATCGTCCATAAGATTGTCCACTACCTCCATATTCTCGATGGCGAAGGCGGCTATGTCCAGGCAGTCGTCCATCTCCTCGAACATAGGCAGGAAGACCTCCTTGATGATCTGCATATCACGGAAATAGCCTGAAGGCAGGTTGGTGGAAATCAGACGTATGGTGTTCTGGACGCCGTTGATCTTGTTGCAGTGCGCACGGATCAGTTCGAACACGTCCGGATTCTTCTTGTGAGGCATAATGCTGGAACCGGTGGTCATCTGGTCAGGCAGATGCACGAAGCCGAAGTTCTGGCTGGTGTACATACAGCAGTCGAAGGCCAGACGACCGAGAGTTTCTGCCACGGAAGCGTATGCAAAGGCGATGATGCGCTCAGTCTTGCCCCTGCCCATCTGGGCATATACGACATTGTAGTCAAGGTCGTCGAAACCGAGCAGCTGGGTGGTCAGGGTACGGTTCAGAGGAGCTGAGGAACCATAGCCGGCAGCGGAACCGAGCGGATTCTGGTTGGTCACGTCCCAGGCGGCCTTGAGCACGGACATATCGTCCACGAGGCTCTCGGCATAGGCGCCGAACCAGAGGCCGAAAGAAGACGGCATAGCCACCTGGAGGTGGGTATAACCCGGAATCAGTACATCCTTGTACTGCTCGCTCTTGGCCTGGAGCACCTCGAAGAGATGCTGCACCTTGCCCACGGTCTTTTCGAGCTGCGCACGTGAATAGAGCTTCAGGTCAACGAGCACCTGGTCGTTGCGGGAGCGGCCCGTGTGGACCTTCTTGCCCAGGTCGCCGAGGCTGCGGGTGAGCATCAGCTCCACCTGTGAATGCACGTCCTCGATGTCGTCCTCGATGACGAAATTGCCCTCGCAGGCTTCCTTGTAGAGTTTCTTGAGTTCAGGCAGCAGCACCGCCAGCTCATCGGAGCCGAGCAGGCCGACGCTTTCCAGCATAGTGATGTGGGCCATAGTGCCCATAATGTCGTATGGTGCCAGATAGAGATCGAGTTCGCGGTCCTTGCCCACAGTGAACTTGTCTATCCTCGCGTCGTTGTCGTAACCTTTGTCCCAGAGCTTTGCCATAGTCTTGTCTATTTGATGTCAAGGCCGTCGAGGAGCTTCACGTATGTCTCGACGCCATTGCTGATTTCGGATATCTTTATGAATTCGTCGGCCGTGTGCGAACGGGAAGATTCGCCCGGGCCTATCTTGATTGTCGTGAAGTTAACGACGGTCTGATTGCTGGTAGTCGGAGAGCCGAAGGCCGTCAGTCCCAAAGACAGTCCCCTCTGCACCACAGGATGCTTCACATCTATGCTGGAGGAATTGTGCCTGAGCGAACGCGGCTTCACCTCGCAGCCCACGTGGGCCTTGATGGTCTCCACTATCTCCAGGTTCGAATAGAGGCCGTTTGGACGCACGTCCACCACGAAACTGCACTCAGCAGGCACCACATTGTGCTGGCTTCCGCACTGTATCATAGTAGCGGTCATCTTTACGGGCCCGAGGTATTCGGAGACCTTTTCGAACTGGTAGGTCCTGAACCAATTGATGTCATCCAGGGCCTTGTAGAGCGCATTTACGCCCTCATTGCGGGCAGCGTGGCCGCTGACTCCGTGCGCTGTGCAGTCCAGCACCAGAAGGCCCTTCTCGGCCACAGCCATCTGCATCCCGGTCGGTTCGCCGATTATGCCGAGATCGATGGGGGCAATCTCGGGGACTATCAGTTCGATGCCATTGGCACCGCATACTTCTTCTTCGGCGGTTGCGGACCAGATCAGACGATATGGCTGAGGCTTTGAGGAAAGGGCGAAGAATGCACCCAACAGCGCCACTACTGAAGCGCCGTCGTCGTTGGTGCCTAGTCCATAGATGGTATCGCCTTCAACCGTAGCGGCAAAAGGCTCCTTAGTGTACGCAGCAGACGGCTTGACCGTATCGATATGACCGTTCAGGAGCACGACTGGACGTCCGTCTCCCCTGCCCGGCTGTTCAATCCAGAGATTGTTGGCCTTGCGATGGAATTCATAGGACGCCTCAAGGGAGTGCTCCCTGAGGAAAGTCACGAGCCAATTCTCCATATAGTCGGCAATGGCCGTCTCGTCGCGGCTGAGCGACGGGATGGCAACCATAGCCTTCAGGAGTTCGACGAGTTCTGCGTTCGTTATCATAACTAAGCCTTGATTTTGGTGCCGCCGGTCAGGTTGGCAGCCGAGGTGATGACCACCTCTGAAACTCCTGCCTCCAAAGCGGCGAATGCATTGTCAAGTTTCGGAACCATACCTCCGTTCACGGTACCGTCGGCCTTCAACTCAGCGTAGGAAGCGGCGTCGATTTCAGGAATCACCTTGCCGGATGCATCCAGCACGCCTTCCTTCTCGAAGCAATAGGTAAGGGTCACGTCGAATATGCGGGAAAGGGCCTGGGCAGTCATAGAAGCCACGGTGTCGGCATTCGTATTCAGAAGCTGACCGAAGCCGTCGTGGGTGATAGGAGCCACTACAGGCACATATTTCTTGAAAAGGAGCATAGACAGAGCGTCGTAGTCCACGTCGATGACATCGCCCACGAAACCATAGTCCACGCCTTCTGCGGTCACGGGCCTCTTCACGCTCTTCATAAAGCCGAAGTCGGCACCGCACATTCCGAAGGCATTCACGCCCTTGCCCTGCAGCTGAGCCACCACGTTCTTGTTCACCAGGCCGGTGTACACAGCCGTGACGACCTTGAGGGTATCGGCGTCGGTCACCCTTCTGCCACCCACCATAATAGTCTCTATACCGAGTTTGGCGCTCACATCGGTAGCGGTCCTACCGCCTCCGTGCACAAGCACCTTAAGGCCGTCAAGCTTGGCGAAATTCTCGATGAAAGCCTTCAGCGCAGCCGCGTCTTCCACGACCGCTCCACCGACCTTCAACACATTCAGTTTCATCATATTACTGCAGTTCTTCAAGCATTCTCTTCATAACCACCTGCACTGAAACCACACGGTTCGCTGCCTCAGGGATCACGAGGCTGGTAGGGGCATCGATCACCTCATCGGAGACGATCATATTGCGCCTTACAGGCAGACAATGCATAAAATAGGCATTGTTGGTCACGGCCATATGGGCGGCGTCTACGGTCCAGCCCATATCCTTGGAGAGTATCTCCCCGTACTTGGAAGGATCGCTCACGCCTGGGCAGCTCCAGTTCTTCGCATACACGAAGTCGGCGCCTTCGAGGGCCTTCATCTGGTCGTATTCCACGACTGCATTGCCGGCGAACTTAGGGTCGAGCTCATATCCGTGAGGATGGGTGATGACGAAGTCCACGTCTGCGGCGTTCATCCACTCCGCGAAGGAGTTAGGCACAGCCTGAGGAAGAGCCTTAGGATGAGGAGCCCAGGTCAGAACGACCTTAGGACGCTTAGTCTTCTTGTATTCTTCGATGGTGATGAGGTCGGCAAAGGCCTGGCAAGGATGCACGGTTGCGGACTCGAGGCTGATGACCGGCTTGCCACCGAATTCGATGAACTGGTTCAGCACGGTCTCGGCATAATCGAAGTCACGGTCCTTGAGGCCTGCGAAGGAACGCACGCCTATGAGGTCGCAGTAGCTGGTCATCACCGGGATGGCCTCGCGCAGATGCTCAGACTTGTCGCCGTCCATAATCACGCCCATTTCGGTCTCCAGCTTCCAGCTGTCCTGTCCGATGTTGAGCACGATAGGGTTCATACCGAGGTTGAGAGCGGCCTTCTGGCTGCTCAGACGGGTGCGGAGGGAACTGTTGAAGAACACGAGCATAATGGTCTTGTTCTCGCCCAGATGCTTCCAGGCAAACGGGGTTTCCTTGACCTGCTTAGCCTCTTCGAGGGCCTTTGAGAGGTCACCTATATCAGATACGTGAAAGAATGATTTCATATTAAAGTACTTCCTTAAGTGCGTCGATGAATACTTTTGCCTGCTCCATAGTCAGGCAGAGAGGGGCGAGGAGGCGGACCATATTGGTGCCGGCCACGCCCGTGAAGATGTGCTTGTCGAAGAGCAGGGCCTTGCGGATCGGAGCCACCGGTTCGTTGAACTCGATGCCGAGCATAAGACCGCGTCCCCTGACTTCCTTGATCTTAGGGGATGCAGGGATATTGGCCTTGATCCACTCGCCTACCTGGAGGGCGTTCTCCACGAGATTTTCCTTCTCCATAATGTCGAGTACGGCATTGGCGGCAACCATTGCGAGGTAGTTGCCTCCGAAAGTGGTGCCGAGCATACCCTTCACGGCCTCGAACTTAGGAGAAATCAGAATGCCGCCGCAAGGGAAGCCGTTGGCGATGCCCTTGGCCATAGTGATGATGTCCGGACGTATGCCGGCCCACTGATGTGCGAAGAACTTGCCGCTGCGTCCGTAGCCGCTCTGGATCTCGTCGAGAATGAGCACTGCCTCGTACTGGTGGCAGAGCCTCTCGAGGTCCTGGAGGAACTGCTCAGTAGGCAGATTGATTCCGCCGCAGCCCTGGATGCCCTCGATGATCACGCCGGCCACGTCGCCCTTCGCAAGCTCGGCCTCAACGGCCGCTGCATCGTTCAGATTGCAGAAAGTGACCTTGTGGTTCGCATTGAACGGAGATACGATCTTAGGGTTGTCGGTGACTGCCACTGCGCCTGAAGTACGGCCGTGGAAGCTCTTGCGGAATGCGATGATGCGGTCCTTTCCGGTGTGGAAGGAAGCGAGTTTCATCGCGTTCTCATTGGACTCTGCGCCCGAATTGTCGAGGAAGAGGCTGTAATCCTCGTAGCCGCAGGCCTTGCCGAGCTTGTGGGCAAGTTCCGACTGCAGAGGGTTCACAACACTGTTGGAGTAGAAGCCTATCTTGCCGAGCTGCTCGGTGATGGCTGCCACATAATATGGATGGCTGTGGCCCACGGAAATCACCGCGTGGCCGCCATAGAGGTCGAGGTACTCCTGGCCCTTGTCATCCCAGACCTTGCAGCCCAGGGCCTTGACCGGAGTCACGTCGAAAAGTGAATATACGTCGAAAAGTTCCATATTCTAGAAGGCTGATGCCTTGAGATGGAGTCCGGCCTTCTCATCGAGACCGAACATAAGGTTCATATTCTGCACTGCCTGGCCTGACGCACCCTTGAGGAGGTTGTCTATGACGGAAGTCACGAGGAGCTTGTCCCCGTGCTTCTCGAGCGCAAGCACGCATTTGTTTGTATTTACGACCTGCTTGAGGTCCACTGCCTTGCCGAAGACGAAAGTGAAGGCGGCATCCTTGTAGAAGTCCTTGTAGAGGGCGACGGCCTCCTCGAGGGAAAGCTTGCTGTCCACATAGACGGATGCGAGTATGCCGCGGGCGAAGTCACCACGTACAGGCACGAAGTTCAGAGTCTTGTCATAGGCAGGCTGCAGCTTGTGCACGTTCATACCTATCTCTATGAGATGCTGGTGTTCGAAGGCCTTGTACACTGAGACATTGTTGTTCCTCCAGGAGAAATGGGTGGTGGCACCCGGCTTCACACCCGCTCCGGTGGAACCGGTGATGGCAGTGATGTTCACCTCGCTTTCGAGCAGCCCCGCAGCGGCCAGAGGCAGCACAGCGAGCTGGATGCAGGTCGCGAAACAGCCAGGATTGGCGAGGAGATCGGTCTTGCGGATGCGCTCCCTGTTGATTTCAGGCAGGCCATATACATAACCGTTGCTCTCGTCGCGATAGTCCTGGGCCAGATCTATGACCTTCAGACCGGCAGGCCTTTCGTTCTGGGACCAGAACTCTGTGCTCTTGCCGTGTCCGCCGCAGAGGAAGACCACGTCTATGGCATTGAGGTCGTAGTCGGCGCTGAAGCAGAGTTCGGTGTCGCCCACGAGACCTGAATGCACGTCATAGACCTTGTTGCCGGCATTGCTGGAAGAATGCGCAAACACTATCTCCACATCCGGATGGTTCACCAGGATGCGGAGAAGTTCACCTGCAGTGTAGCCTGCAGCTCCTATGATGCCGACTTTGATCATAATTCTTCCTCGAGCTTGTCTGCTTCGTCCTTATGGTTGAGATAGTAGGCACGGAGAGGAGTTGCGCTGACCTTGATGAAGCCCTTGGCGTCATCTGAAGTCCAGCCCTTGGCACCTTCGCCGTACTCGCCGAGCTTGTTCTTGACGAGGTCGTCAGGAGAATCCACGCCCACGGTCTCGAAGCGACGAGGGCTGAGTTCCATAGTGACTGTACCGTTCACATTGCGCTGACTGCTCTCGAGCATAGCCTCGATGTCCCTCATCACAGGCTCAAGATACTGGCTCTCGTGCAGGAACATTCCGTACCAGTTGGCAACCTGGTCCTTCCAGTACTGCTGCCACTTGCTGAGAGTGAATTTCTCGAGGAACTTGTGAGCCGCGATGATGAGCATAGGAGCCGCAGCCTCGAAGCCCACACGGCCCTTGATGCCGATGATGGTGTCGCCCACGTGCATATCACGGCCTATGCCGTAAGGAGCGGCGATGGCCTCAACCGCCTGGATGGCAGCCACGCCGTCGGTGTATTTCCTGCCGTTCACGCCCACGAGCACGCCCTCTGCGAATTCGAGGGAAATCTGCTCGCTGCCCTGCTTCTCCACCTGCTTGAGATAAGCGGCCTCAGGAAGTCCCTGCTTGCTGTCGAGAATCTCGCCGCCGCAGATGGAAGTGCCCCAGAGGCCCACATTGTAGGAATATTTGAGCTTGGTGAAATCTGCGAAATAACCGTGCTCGTTGAGGTAGTCCACCTCGAACTGACGGCTCAGGTTCATATCCCTGGTGAGAGTGATGATCTCCACGCCTGGAGCCATAACCATAAAGGTCATATCGAAACGCACCTGGTCGTTGCCGGCGCCTGTAGAACCGTGTGCGATGGCATCAGCACCGATTTCCTTTGCATAGCGGGCGATGGCCATAGCCTGGAAGATACGCTCCGAAGACACTGAGATAGGATAGGTTCCGTTGCGGAGCACGTTGCCATATACCATATATTTAATGGTCTTCTCATAGTATTCCTTGGTCACGTCGAGGGTGATATATGCCTTCGCACCGAGTTTGAGGGCGTTCTCCTCGTTGGCCTTGAGCTGCTCCTTGGAGAAGCCACCTGTATTTGCGCAGGCAGCGTAAACCTCGTAACCCTTTTCCTTGGCGAGGTACATAACCGTGAAGGAAGTGTCCAGACCGCCGCTGAATGCCACGACCACCTTCTTCTTTGCAGGACGGTAGAGCATACCGGTGCAGAGGCAGCGGGTGAAGTTGTTGCGGCTGAGCACGTCGTAGTTGATGCAGCTCTCGCAGCCCTTCCAGAAGGTAGGGTCGGTGGTGAGCTCATCGAAAGTCACTGGCACATAGCCGAGCTCGGTGTTGATCTTCATCACGGCAGCACCGGTGGTGAGACCGAAGATCTTAGCGTTAGGGAACTTGGTCCTGGAGAGTTCGAAAGCCTTGTGCTTGATGGCCTTTGCGAGGCCGTGTCCGCGGTATTCGGACTTCACGATGAGACCGGAATTGGCCACGAACTTCTCGTGGTCCCAGCTCTCGATGTAGCAGAATCCGGCGAAGTCGTTGCCCTTCATTGCGATGATGGCCTTGCCCTCGCGCATCTTCTGCTCGATATATTCAGGTTTACGTTTTGCGATGCCTGTACCTCTTACTTTGGTAGCATCCTCGATAGTCTTGAGGATTTCGGGGATGTAGGGAATGTGCTTCTCAGAAGCAATTTCTACAATAAAATCTTCCATAATACTTTAGAAAAGTTTGTTCGTTATACCTGGGAGGATGCGGTTCATATCATTGAGGACCTCATCCTTGTCTGCAAATTGACGTAATAGCACAAATATGGTGTCGTCACCGGCGATGGTACCCATCACGCCGTCCGAGTTGCCACGGTCAATGGCCGAAGCCACTACGCTGGCAAAGCCCGGGTGAGTCTTTACGACTGCGAAGCTTCCTGAGAATTCAATGCTCACGATGCCCTCGGCTGTGGTGGACGGGGTGCCCTTGGCTTCTGTCGTGCGTCGCCTGTAGCAGAGGCTTCCGTCCTCTGCGCGGTATTTCACGAGGCCAAGTTCGTTGACGTCCCTGGAAAGAGTTGCCTGAGTCACCTCCATTCCCTTTGCGAGGAGGAGTGACTGAAGTTCGTCCTGGTTGTGGATCATAGTTGAGGAAACAAGCTTCATAATCAGCTGCTGCCTCTCGGATTTCATACTCATAATCGTATTATATTCAAAACTTGCGACAAAAATACTAATAAATATTCATTGTCGCAAGTTTTATTTGAATATATACGAATTTATATGAGAATATACGAAAATTATGTGTATATTTCTATTTATATTCGTCCCAGGACTTGATTGGAAGCTTGTCTATCGGAATGCTGCAGAAAGCGCGTATGAAAGCGGTTGCAAGGCGGGCATTCGTGAACAGAGGCACATTCGAGTCGATGGCGGCACGGCGGATGAGATAGCCGTTGTCAAGCTCCATATCGGTGAAGTTCTTAGGGATGTTGATCACCAGATCGACCTGCTTCTTGTGGATGAGGTCCAGCACCTGAGGGAAGATGCCTGAAAGCACCGGATTGTCCTTGTCGGTAGGCCAGAGCACCCTCATCGAAGGAATGTCGTTCTCATAGAGGTAGCGGCAGGTTCCGCCGGTAGCATAGAGTTCATAACCGTTGGCCACGAGCCTGCGGCAGGCGTCGAGAAGGTCGGCCTTCTGAAGGGCGTTACCGGAGGAGATGAGCACGCGTTTGGTAGGCACGGTGTTGCCCACTGAGATCACGGACTTGATGATGGCCTCATCGACGGTGTCACCCAGGCAGCCCACCTCACCGGTGGATGCCATATCCACTCCGAGGAGAGGGTCGGCCTCCTGGAGACGCGCGAAGGAGAACTGGCTGGACTTCACGCCCACATAGCCGAGGTCGAACGCATCGCGGTCAGGCTTCTGCGGATGCAGGCCGAGCATAGCATCGGCTGCGAGTTCTATGAGGTTGATCTTCAGTACTTTGGAAACGAACGGGAAGCTTCTGGACGCCCTGAGGTTGCACTCGATTACCTTCACGTCGTTCTCCTTTGCGAGGAACTGGATGTTGAAAGGACCGGTGATATTGAGGGCGGAAGCGATGCGGGCAGCCACCTTCTTGATGCGGCGCACGGTCTCGACATAGAGCTTCTGAGGAGGGAACTCGATGGTGGCGTCACCTGAGTGCACGCCGGCGTATTCCACGTGCTCGGAAATCGCGTATGCCACGATGTTTCCGCCGTCTGCGACAGCGTCGAATTCCACCTCCTTGCAGCGGGTGAGGAACTGGCTGATCACGACAGGATGCTCCTGGGAAACGTCAGCCGCCATAGCGAGGAACTTGCGCAGGTGACCCTCGTCGTAGCAGACGTTCATAGCCGCGCCGGAAAGCACGTATGAAGGTCTGACAAGCACCGGATAGCCGACTTCTGCGATGAACTTGTCCACATCGTCCATAGTGGTAAGCTCGCTCCATCGAGGCTGGTCAATGCCCAGGTCATCGACGATGCTGGAGAACTTGTGACGGTCCTCAGCCCTGTCGATATCCTCGGCGGAAGTGCCCAGGATAGGAATATTATGCTTATGCAGCCTGAGTGCAAGGTTGTTCGGAATCTGGCCGCCCACGGACACCACGACTCCGTGAGGATTCTCCATCTCGATGATATCCATCACCCTCTCGAAGGTGAGCTCGTCGAAGTAGAGGCGGTCGCACATATCGTAGTCGGTGGATACGGTCTCCGGGTTGTAGTTGATCAGGACACCGCGGTATCCCCTCTTCTGCATCTGCTGCAGGCAGGAAACCGAGCACCAGTCGAACTCGACGGAGCTGCCGATGCGGTAGGCACCCGAACCGAGTACTACGACTGACTTGCCGTCGCCGGAATATTTCACATCGTTCACAGTGCCGCTGTAGGTCAGGTAGAGATAGTTGGTCAAAGCCGGGAACTCGGCCGCCAAAGTATCGATCTGCTTCACTACAGGCACGATTCCGAGAGACTTCCTATAGGCCCTCACGCGGTCCTGCAGGACGACGCTGGACTCAGTAGGATTCTTCACGACCGCCCTCTGAATCTGATGATCGGAGAAGCCCTGCTGCTTGGCCAGGAGGAGAAGGTCGGCCGGAATGGACTCGATCTCGTCGCAGGCCTTCATTTCATTATAGGTATCTACGATATTGGCAAGCTTGGAAAGGAACCACCTGTCGATCTTGGTAAGTTCGTGTATCCTGTCGATGGAATAACCGGCGAGCATAGCCTTCGCGATGGCGAAGATGCGCTTGTCGTCCGGCTCCTTGAGAGCTGTGTCGATGTCTGCGACCTTGAGTTCCTTGTTGCCCACGAAGCCGTGCGCACCCTGTCCTATCATTCGCAGACCCTTCTGGATGGCCTCCTCGAAGGTGCGGCCTATGGACATAACCTCGCCCACTGACTTCATTGAAGAGCCGAGTTTGCGGGACACACCGTGGAACTTGCCGAGGTCCCAGCGAGGGATCTTGCAGACCACGTAGTCGAGAGCCGGCTCGAAGAAGGCCGGAGTCGTCTTGGTCACGGAGTTGTTCAGGTCGAAGAGGCCATAGCCGAGGCCGAGCTTCGCCGCCACGAAGGCGAGCGGATAACCGGTGGCCTTGGATGCGAGGGCCGACGAGCGGCTCAGGCGGGCGTTGACCTCGATGACGCGGTAGTCCATCTCGTCAGGGTCGTATGCGTACTGCACGTTGCACTCGCCCACGATTCCGAGATGACGTATGATCTTGATGGACATCTCCCTGAGGAAGTAGTAGTCCCTGTTGCTCAGTGTCTGGGAAGGAGCGACCACGATGGACTCGCCGGTGTGAATTCCGAGCGGGTCGAAGTTCTCCATATTGCAGACTGTGATGCAGTTGTCGAAGCGGTCACGGACCACCTCGTATTCGATTTCCTTCCAGCCCTTGAGAGACTTCTCCACAAGCACCTGAGGAGAGAAAGCGAAGGCCTTCTCGCAGACTGCCTCGAGTTCCTCGTCATTCTCAGCGAAGCCTGAGCCCAGGCCACCGAGCGCGTATGCGGCGCGTATGATAAGAGGATATCCGAGGTCCCTGGCGGCCTGTTTGGCCTCTTCCATACTCTCCGCCGGGAAGGATTTGATTGTCTTTACATTGATTTCGTCGAGCTTCTCGATGAAGAGTTCGCGGTCCTCGGTGTCCATAATGGTCTGGACAGGAGTTCCGAGCACCTTCACGCCGTATTTCTCGAGTATTCCGCTCTGATAGAGCTCCACTCCGCAGTTCAGGGCCGTCTGGCCGCCGAAGGAGAGGAAGATGCCCTGAGGCTGCTCCTTTGCGATGACCTTCTCGACGAAGAAAGGAGTCACAGGCAGGAAGTAAATCTTGTCCGCAACGCCCTCGGAGGTCTGTACGGTCGCGATGTTAGGGTTGATGAGGACGGTCTGGATTCCTTCCTCGCGCAGGGCCTTGAGAGCCTGGGAGCCGGAATAGTCGAACTCACCAGCCTGGCCGATCTTGAGTGCGCCTGATCCCAGGACCAGGACTTTCTTGATGGTATTGTCTCTCATAGCCTAAAGCAAGTTTATGAATTGGTCGAAAAGGAATTCAGTGTCGGTAGGACCGCTGGAAGCCTCCGGATGGAACTGGGCTGAGAAGAAAGGCTTGCTCTTGTGACGTATGCCTTCGTTGGTGCCGTCGTTCATATTCACGAACAGCGGCTCCCAGTCTGCGCCGAGAGTCTTGTCGTCCACTGCAAAACCGTGGTTCTGGGAGGTGATGAAGCACCTGTCAGAACCGACCATCCTGACTGGCTGGTTGTGGCTGCGGTGACCGTATTTCAATTTATAGGTCTGGGCTCCGCCTGCCCTGGCGAGCAGCTGGTTGCCCATACAGATGCCGAAGATAGGCTTGTCCTGGCCGAGAGCCACCCTGATATGCTCCACAGTGCTGGTGCAGAACTCCGGGTTGCCGGGGCCGTTGGAAATGAACAGGCCGTCGTAGTCGATGCCGGTGAAATCGTAGTCCCAAGGCACCCTGATGAGTTCGATGTTCCTGTCCACGAAGCAGCGGAGGATATTGTGCTTCACGCCGCAGTCCACGAGCACGACCTTCTTGTCGCCGCCCTCGTTGTAGCGTATGACCTCCTTGCAGGAGACGATGTCAATCTGGTTTTCGAGGTTCGGATCCGGCACTGGGAAACTGGCTTCCACGCCCTCAGGGACTATCATTCCGAGCATTGAACCGCATTCGCGCAGGGTCTGGGTGAGAGCCCTGGTGTCGATGCCGTAGATGCCCGGGATCTTCTGCTCCTTGAGCCACTGGTCGAGGCTCTTCACCGCATTCCAATGGCTGTACTGGGCGGAGTACTCACTGATGATGAGGCCTCTGACCCATATTTTTTCGGATTCGAAGTTTTTGGAAATACCATTTTCGTCTGCTCCTTCTGCGGGGACGCCGTAGTTTCCTACAAGAGGATAAGTAACGCAGAGGATCTGACCAGAATAAGAGGGATCGGTAAGGCTCTCGGGGTAGCCGACCATTGCGGTCGAAAAGACGGTTTCACCGTCACAGTAGCCGTCATATCCGAACGACCAGCCCCGGAACTCCATACCATTTGCAAGTCTGAGTGTTGCTCTTTTCTTGTTAAGTATCATTCGTTCCAGTTTTACTGGAGCACAAATGTAGGTATTTTTCCGTATATTTGCTCCGTATTTGAACTATTTTTTAACATAAATGTCAACAAGTTTAATACTCTGCCTCATAGCCGCATACTTCGTGGCCATTTTCACGGTCAGCTTCCTGACGAGCAAGGGAAAGGGCAGCAACAGCGACTTCTTCCGAGGCGGCCGTAAATCCCCTTGGTACATAGTCGCCATATCGATGATAGGCACCTCCATTTCGGGCGTGACCTTCCTGTCCGTACCCGGTATGGTGGCAGCCTCACAGTTCTCATACATACAGATGGTACTCGGCTTCACGGTCGGCTACCTGGTCATAGCATATCTGCTCCTGCCGCTCTACTACAGGATGAATATGAACAGCATCTACGGCTATCTGGAGCAGAGATTCGGGCGTGCAGGCTACTTCACCGGCGCAAGTTTCTTCCTGATCTCAAAGCTCCTGGGCTGTGGAGTCAGGATGTTCCTGACCGCATCGGTGCTGCAATGGATAGTATTCGACTCCCTCGGAGTTCCGTTCTGGCTCAACGCCGCAGTGACTATGCTGATAGTGTGGCTCTACACCTTCCGCGGCGGCGTGAAGACCCTGGTCTGGACCGACCTGCTGCAGACTCTGGCAATGATAGTGGCCGTGGTGCTCTGCATATATTATATGGGCAAGGCTATGGGACTGGACGCGAAGGGAATATGGCAGACCATAGGCTCCAGCGAAATGTCGCGCACCTGGTTCTTCGACGACGCCAAGGACACTCGCTACTTCTGGAAACAGTTCCTCGCCGGAATGTTCACGACCATAGCGATGACCGGACTCGACCAGGATATGATGCAGAAGAACCTCTCCTGCAAGAACCTCAAGGACGCCCGCAAGAACGTGATTACCAACGGCTTGCTCTATCTGCCGGTCAACATCATCTTCCTCGCCCTGGGCGTGCTGCTCTACTGCTTCGCCGCATCGGCAGGCATCTCCGTCAAACCGGACCAGCTCTTCGCCACCATCGCGACGGGAGGCTACGTGCCGGTGATTGTAGGCATACTCTTCGTGCTCGGACTCGTGGCAGCGGCCTTCAGCAGTGCGGGCTCGGCAGTCACTGCCCTCACCACCAGCTTCACAGTGGACATTCTCCGCGCCGACAGACGTCTGGACGAAAAGGCCCTGGGACGCACCAGGCTCATAGTCCATTCCTGCGCCGCAGTGATAATGTGCTTTGTAATCTGCCTCTTCAAAGTCATAGGCAGCGGCAGCGTGATCAACGCCGTCTATATGATCGCAAGCTACACCTACGGGCCTCTGCTGGGCATCTATGCCTTCGGAATGTTCACCCGCCTGCAGCCGCGCCAGTGGGCCGTGCCGCTGATATGCGTGCTCTCCCCTGTCATCTGCCTGGTGCTGCACCTCAACAGCGCTTCCTGGTTCGGAGGCTACCGCTTCGGCTTTGAGATGCTATTGATAAACGCGGCCATCACCTTCATAGGGTTGACAGCCGCGTCGATATCGAAGAAGCGCGAGGCTCCTAAAGACCTGAAATAATATTCGAGAAGAGGTCTGAGAGACGGTCTCCGGCCGCATTCGCAGCCTTGATCACATCTTCGCCGTCATTGAGCACAGCCGACTCGTAACTGTCGTTGGCCTTGTTGGTGATCACTGACACTCCGAACACCCTGACCCCGGCGTGACGGGCCACGATGGCCTCAGGTATCGTGGACATTCCCACCGCATCGCCGCCTATCATACGATAATAGCGCACCTCTGCGGGAGTTTCGTAAGTAGGACCCGTAACGCCCATATAGACGCCTTCCTGGAGCCTGTATCCGGCCTCTGCAGCCAGGGCGTGGGCCTTGGCGATGATCTCAGTGTCGTATGGCCTGGTCATATCCGGGAACCTCTCTCCGAATTCGTCCATATTCGGTCCGATGAGCGGATTAGGGAAGGTATTTATGTGATCCCTGATGACCATTAGGTCACCCACGTTGAAGGTCTTGTTCAGACCGCCGGCCGCATTGGAAAGGAAGATATACTTGATTCCGAGCTTGGTCATAACCCTCGTAGGCATAGTAACCACGTCCATAGGCTTGCCTTCATAATAATGTATGCGGCCCTGCATTGCCACCACGCGGCGTCCGCCGAGCTTGCCGAAGATGAGATTGCCGGCGTGTCCCATAGCGGTGGAGCAAGGGAAACAAGGGATTTCAGCATACGGGATGACAGTCTTTTCCTCAATGCTCTCAGCCAGGCGGCCGAGTCCGCTGCCGAGAATAATGCCCACCAGAGGCTGGAAGTCGCCCACAACGCTCCTGATGTAGGAAACTGCTGTATTTATGCGTTCGATTCTTTCGTCCATATCAACTTATTTTTTTCAAAATTAACGAAAATTATTATTATCTTTGCAAAGTTAGGTTATAAATGACAGAAGCAGATGCTCGAGAACATTAGAACAGATATCCAGAGGCTGATTGCAGCCTACGAGACCGAGAAGGCGGCGAATGCCACCCTCAGGGCCGAACTGGAGGAGAGCAAGGCGAAAGTCGATGCCTACAGGAAGCAGATCGAAGAGTTGAACAAACAGATAGACAGTCTCAGACTCCAGTCAGCATTCACCGGTTCAGCCGCCGACAACGAGGCAGCCAGGAAGAAGGTGGACAAGCTGATCAAGGAGATCGACAGATGCATATCATTGATGGAAGCCTAGGCGCAATGGATCAGGAAAGGAGCATAACCGTAAAGATTGCAGGCACTGAATATTGCCTGAAGGTGAAGAGCGCCGAGGAAGAGGAGCTCTACCGTCTTGCCGCGGACTCCGTGAACAAGAGGGTGCAGACCTATCAGCAGAGGTTCCTTGGCAAGCCGGAAACTGATATCATCGCATTCACAGCCTTCAGCGTATGCCTTTCCAACGTCAAGAGCGTAAGGGCAATGGAGGCGATGAACAAGGAAATCGAGAAACTCCACGGGGAGATTGAGAGCTATCTGGGAAATATTGAAGAGAAATAGCGCCGTTAGTTACAATTTGGGCTGAAATCAACACTCAAAACGTAACCGGGCTTCTCGAAAAGGGAAAATGGACCTAGGTGACCCGCAAGGGGATTCCGCTAGTCGGGACGGAGGATATTTGAACTGTTTCGGAACCCAAATCTTGTAATTCAAGATTTTCTGACAAATAACTAACGGCTTTTTTATACAACGACGTCGGTCAGCTTCCACGGAGGCCACCGACGTCGTCGCTTTCTGCCACAACCTGGCATAACAATTTGAACACATTAACAACTATATAACATTATGAGTAATATACTTTATTGCATAATCGGATTCGTCTGCGGAGCGGTTATAGCCCTGATCGCCTACATCGTGATCAGGAAGATCGTCCTCAAGGGCAGGAAAGACAACATCATCAAGGAAGCTGAGCGCGAGGGCGAGGCCATCAAGCAGGAGAAGATACTCCAGGCCAAGGAAAAGTTCCTCCAGCTCAAGAGCGAACACGAGCATTATATCAACGAGAAGAACAAGGCTATCAGCGACACCGAGAACCGTCTGAAGCAGAAGGAGAACTCACTCAACCAGCAGAACTCCGAACTCGGACGCAGGAATAAGGAAGTCGAGAACCTGAAGGAGAATCTCCGCAACCAGACTGAAATCGCCAACCGCAAGGCTGAGGAATACGAGAGGATGCGCGGAGAAGTCAACAGGCAGATCGAGGCCGTCGCAGGTATGACCGCCCAGGAGGCTAAGAACCAGCTGATGGAAAATATGAAGGCCGAGGCACGCACCCAGGCCCAGTCATATATCAACGATGTGATGGACGAGGCCCGTCTCACAGCTTCCAAGGAAGCCAAGAGGGTTGTCATCAACACCATCCAGAGGACCGCTACCGAAACCGCCATCGAGAACGCAGTTACAGTGTTCAACATCGACAGCGACGAGGTCAAGGGCCGCATCATCGGCCGTGAGGGACGTAACATCCGCGCCCTCGAGGCTGCAACCGGAGTCGAGATCGTAGTGGACGACACTCCTGACGCAATCCTCCTCTCAGGCTTCGACCCTGTCCGCAGGGAAGTTGCCCGTCTGGCACTCCACCAGCTCGTAATGGACGGCCGTATCCACCCTGCACGTATCGAGGAAGTTGTGGCAAAGGTTTCCAAGCAGCTTGAGGACGAGATCCTCGAGACTGGTAAGAGGACTTGCATCGACCTCGGTATCCACGGTCTCCACATCGAGCTCGTAAAGCTCATCGGTCGAATGAAATACCGTTCTTCATACGGTCAGAACCTGCTCCAGCACAGCCGTGAGGTTGCCAACATCGCAGCCATTATGGCTTCCGAGCTCGGTCTGAACCCTAAGGTTGCGAAGAGGGCCGGCCTCCTCCACGATATCGGAAAGGTATCCGAGGAAGAGCCAGAACTGCCACACGCACTCCTCGGTATGAAGCTCGCCGAGAAGTACAAGGAGAAGCCTGAAATCTGCAACGCCATCGGTGCTCACCACGAGGAGACCGAGATGACCAGCATCATCTCCCCTCTCGTAATGGTTGCCGACGCCATCTCCGGTGCCCGCCCTGGTGCACGCCGCGAGGTCATCGAGTCCTACATCAAGAGGCTCAAGGATATGGAGAACATCGCCAAGAGCCACAACGGCGTGACCAAGACCTACGCCATCCAGGCAGGCCGCGAACTCCGCGTCATCGTCGCAGCCGACCAGGTAAGCGACCAGGAGGCAGAGGTACTGTCAGCAGATATAGCAAAGAAGATCCAGGACGAAATGGTATATCCTGGACAGGTGAAGATCACAGTCATCCGCGAGACCCGCGCCGTGGCTATCGCAAAATAATCCACAATGAAGACCAGAATCATCTCTATTGCATTTGCGGCACTCGCCATCTGCGGCTGCCAGTGCAGGAACTACAAGCTCAGCGGCAATGCCGGCTTTGCTGAAGGTACTATGTATATGATACTCGGCGGAGAGGCAATCGACTCCGTCGCCGTAGTGGACAGCGCGTTCACCTTCGAGGGCGACGCCAGCACTCCGCAGCACGTATATGTGGCCGACAGCACCAACCTCTATGCCGCCAACTACGTATGTCAGGTATTCGTGGAGCCGGGCAACATCGTCCTCACCAAGGAAGAGGGCAAGTATCCGACCGCCAGCGGCACCGTGTCCAACGACGCGCGCATCGCCTTCAACAAGAAGGTCGAGGCCATCGACGAGGCCTACACCCTTGCAGAGGAAGCAGGTGCTGAGGAATCAGTTCTCGACAGCATCCAGAACAGCTATGTAGAACTCCAGAAAGAAGTCGTCAAGGAAAACAGCGACAACCTCTTCGGAGTGGCAGCCCTCCTGAGGCTCTCATACGGAGATATGGAGCCGAAGGAAATCCAGGGCGTTCTGAAGACCTTCCCTAAGGGAGTCAGGAACAGCAGGATCTACACCAAACTCAAGGAAGCCAACGAGAAGGCCCTGCTCACCGCAGCAGGCGAACTTTATCTCGAATTCGGCCAGACCGACGCTCAGGGTGATACCTTATATGTAAAGAATGTAATCGAAGATCCGGCCAACAAGTATGTCCTCATCGATTTCTGGGCATCCTGGTGCTGTCCTTGTATGGGCGAGGTCCCATATCTCGTGGAGACATACGCCGAATACCACGACAAGGGCTTCGAGATCTTCGGCGTATCCCTCGACAACAGCAGGGACGCCTGGCTGAACGCAGTTGAGAGCAACGGAATGAACTGGATTCACGTCAGCGACCTCCAGGGCTGGAAGAATGCAGCTGCAGGAGTCTATGGCGTAAACTCCATTCCTGCTAATTATCTCATAGAATGCGAAAGCGGCAGGATCGTAGCCACTTCACTTCGCGGAGAGGAACTCAAAGCTAAGATAGCAGAGCTTCTTTAAAGCGATTCCAGATTATATCGACGGCCTCGGCACTTGGGTGTACGAGGTCGTCTGCGTAATAGGAGTAGTCGCGCAGTTCGTCGAGCACGATCTCGTATGCAGGGAAATAATCCCCGCCAAGCCTGTCAATGGCCAGCAGCAGCGTGGCCTTGCTAAGCTGGTTGCCGTGGGCCGTATCGGCCAGATGACGTATAGGACTGACCGTGAAAAGGACTTCCTTGCCGGCCAGAGGACCCGACAGCAAAGCTTCCCACATACCCACGATCTCTTCCACTTCCATACGGTAGCGCCTGAATTCGGCGGCAGGACGACGGAGGCAGTTGCTCACCACAAATCCCCTCTCGAGGTGCTCGAAGACAAAGGAAGTGCCGAAGGTGATTATGACCTTGTTACAGGACTTGAAGAACTCGTGGGCTTCAGCCAGGGCATTGTTCGCATACTCGAGGAATTCGGCCTTTGTAGGGCGCGCAAACTTAGTGTAGTGGTGCAGGGAGCACCATTTGTCTATACCGGCCCCCATAGGGATGCAATCGGCCTCCGTGAAGGCTTCTCCGCTCTCCAGACGCAGGATGGACGATGCGATCGAAGCCGGATTGAATATGGTCCCAAATGGATTCAGGCACACATCATAGCCCTCGGCAATCAGCCTTTCGCCTATGTTCGAGGCGAAGCAGCTGCCGAGTATGAGCACCTTGTCGGACTTCGAAATCTTCATATTATCTGAGCGTTTTCTTGAGGACTTTCCTGAGAATTGCCTCCAGTTTGTCGGCGTATGCACGGAAGCCGTAATCAGTCAGATGACAGGCATCCACGGTGCCTTCCTCCCCTTCCGCCTGGAGTCCGTCGCTGGTCACATAATAGAGATTCTTCGGGCTGTCCGCCTTCAGTTTCAGATAATTCTTATGGAAGGCCACGTTCTTTTTCGGAAGATAGTCCCTGAAATAGGAATCGTAAGGAGTGTAGGGATATAATGGGCCTTCCACCATTATAATTGGCACATCCGGATGAGCCTGACGTATGGTATTCACAAAATTATAGGTCAGGGTATCACACTGCATCTCTGTACAATTCGGAACAGGGTCGATCACATAGCAGGCGACGTCTTCCATAGCAGCCATCATATTGGCCATAGGAGCATACATCTTGCCCTGTCCGGAGATACCGAAATTCACGCATTCGATGTCGAGTTCACGCTGAATGATATTGGTGGCGCACATACCGGTACGGCTGGCACATCCACCCTGCATGATGCTGGTACCGTAGAAGACTATGCGTCCCCTCGATTTCTTAGGCATATCAACCTGAGGCTGCTGAAGCACGGCCGTCGGATCCACACCCACTTCCATAGATGTAACTCCATCATACAGAGGCAGATAAACCATATATTCGTGCATCTTTCCGTCAAGGTTCTTGACGAAAGTCTTCTGCTGGCTGAGACCTTCCACTGGGCGGCAGGTATTCACATATCTCCACTCGCCGTTGTCGAGGATGTAGAGGTCCACGCCCTTGATGCCCGTGTCGGCCATATGGTTCATGTGGAAGCCGGCCATCAGTTCGTAGCGGACGGCGACTGCCTTGGAATCAGTGGCAAAACGGAAGCCCAGACCGGTAGAATTCAGCGATCGCTTCCAGCAAGGATCCACCAGGGAGTCCTTGAGGACGTCCGGAAGACGGGTGAAAGGCGTCGTCTTCAGCTCTGCAGGAAAACCGCTGTTGATCATCCTGAAATTGAGGATATTCTCGTATCTGAGTTCGGGTTCTGCGGCATTCAGGCCGAAAGCAAAGGCACAGAAAAGCGCAAATGTGAAGGCTGTCTTTCTGAACATATCAGTGAATATTTGCATAAGATTTTCTCAAAGTTAGCAATTACTTTTGTAAAAATTTGCCGTGCCCGTGCACGGAATTCAAAAATTTGTCTATATTTGCGACTGTAATTACAAGACCAACCACAACAATGCGCAAGATCGGTATCGTGGCAATGCTAGCAGCCGCGACAACGTTTATCTCAGTTCTCATTTCGTCCTGCACGGCTACGCCGAAGCAGGATACAACCGAATTTGACCAGTACTACAAGGACCTCCCTTTCGAAATGGGGAAAGTGTCCAGGCCGTCCATCCCATCACGCAGCGCAAACCTGCTTGATTTTGGCGGGAACGGGAACGGAATCGACCTCAACACCGAGGCTTTCAAAGATGCAATCGACTGGCTCTCCGAGCGTGGCGGCGGACACCTCATCGTCCCTGCCGGCATCTGGTACACCGGTCCAATCGAACTTAAGAGCAACATAGATCTCCACATCACTCCTGATGCCATCATCATCTTCAACCCTGAGCGCAGCCTCTACCCTATCGTGAGGACCTCATTCGAGGGTCTCGAGACTGCCCGCTGCGAATCCCCTATCCACGCAGAGGGTGCCACCAACGTCTCCATCACCGGAGGCGGCGTGATCGACGGCAACGGTCAGGACTGGAGAGCCTGCAAGAAGTCCAAGCTCACTTCTGCACAGTGGAAGAGCTTCCTCGCACGTGGCGGCTACCTCAACCCTGAGGGAAACTGCTGGTATCCTAGCGAGGCTTATTACAGAGCAGAGCAGATGAGCAATATGAACGTGCCGCCTGCAAGCCTCAGCGATGAGGAGCTCGAGGAGATCAAGGACTTCCTCCGTCCGGTGATGATTTCCCTACGCAACTGCACCAACGTCCTTCTCGAGGATTGCAGCTTCCAGAATTCCCCAAGCTGGAACATCCATCCGCTGATGTGCACTAACCTCATCGTAAAGAACGTGACCGTACGCAACCCTTGGTTTGCGCAGAACGGCGACGGCATCGACATCGAGTCCTGCACCAACACCCTCCTCGTGGATTCCTCCTTCGACGTGGGTGACGACGGCATCTGCATCAAGTCCGGCAAGGACGAGGACGGACGCCGCAGAGGCATTCCGACCAAGGGTCTCATCGTGGACGGCTGCACCGTATATCACGGCCACGGCGGCTTCGTAGTGGGCAGTGAGATGTCCGGCGGAGTCGAGGACGTGAAGGTCAGCAACTGCCGTTTCCTCGGCACCGACGTAGGTCTCCGATTCAAGAGCAAGAGGGGCCGCGGCGGCGTTGTCAGGAATATCTACATCAACGATATCTATATGACCGACATCGTGACTGAAACCCTGCTCTTCGACCTCCATTACGGCGGAAAATCAGCCGTGGAGGCACTTGAAGACGGTAATGGCGAGGCAAAGGTCGAGACCTTCCCAGTGGATGAGACCACCCCTGAGTTCCGCGACATCACCATCAGCAACGTGGTCTGCAACGGAGCCGGCAGGGCAATGTACTTCAACGGCATCCCTGAAATGCCTGTAAGCAACGTCAGTGTCAGCGACTGCACGGTCAAGAGCCAGAAGGGCGTGGAGATCAACTACGCAGCCAACGTGACTTTCCGCAACGTCAACATCGTTCCCGAAAGCGGCGAGCCGGTGAAGGCGAACAAAGTCGAAAACCTTGCAATCGAGTAAGAAATGAAGAAGTTCGTCAGCATAGCAGCAGCCCTCGTGCTCTCCCTCGCCTGCTTCGCGCAGAATACGTTCTCCCCTGAGATCGTGGTAGCGAAGGACGGCAGCGGCGACTACACCACTGTCCAGGAGGCCATCAACGCCTGCCCTGACTATGACCACGGCCACATCACCACCATTCTTATCAAGGCTGGCGTGTACGAGGAGATGGTCACCATCCCTCACAACAAGTTCCGTCTCCACATCAAGGGCGAAGGCGCAGAGAAGACCATCATCACCTTCGGCAAATACGCCAAGGACTTCTGGCCAGGCACGGACCGCAACATCGGAACCTCAGGCAGCGCCACTATGTACATCCACTCCAGCTATGTGACCCTCGAGGACCTCACAGTGGAGAATTCGGCAGGCGAAGGCAAGGACATCGCCCAGGCAGTGGCCCTCTTCACCGACAGCGACTTCCTCTTCGTCCACAACTGCCGCCTCATTGGCAACCAGGACACCCTCTACACCTACGGACGCTTCGGCAAGGAAGGCGGCATCAAGCGCAACTACTACCTCAACTGCTACATTGAGGGCACCACTGATTTCATATTCGGTCCTAGCATCTGCTACTTCGAGGACTGTCACATACACAGCAAGAAGAACAGTTATGTAACTGCCGCTTCCACTTTACCCGGCCAGAAATATGGTTACGTTTTCCGCAATTGCCGTCTCACGGCCGCGGAAGGAATTGACAAGTGCTATCTCGGAAGACCTTGGGGTGCTTATGCTAAGACCGTTTTCATCGAGTGCGAACTCGGAAGCCACATCCTCAAGGAGGGCTGGCACAACTGGGAGAAGCCAGGCAAGCCGAACACAGAGAAGAATTCCTACTATGCGGAATACAGGAATTCAGGTCCGGGCGCAGCAAGCAAGAAGGATCGCGTGAAATGGTCATATCAGCTCAGCGCAAAGCAGGCTGCACAATATACTTTCGAAAAGGTGATGTACCAGTCCAACGACGGCATCGTGTGGGACCCATATAATAATAAGTAATGAAAAGGTACTTCCTCATAGCCCTTGCGGCAATACTCTGCCTCACGGCCTGCACTCCTAAGTGCAGGCTGTCAGTGGATATGGTACGCAGTGAGATGAGCCGCTGCGAAGACGGCGCCCATCTCGACGGAATGGACGGAAAGCTCAAGTGGAACTACACCACCGGGCTCGAACTCAAGGCATTCCTCGACGTGTACCTCGAGTACGGCGACGAGAGCATCTACGAATACGTGGAGCAGTGGTATGACAGCATCATCGACGAGGAAGGCAACATCCAGACCTACAAGAGGGAGAAATTCAACACGGACCACGTCTGTCCGGCCCGCACCCTCTTCTATCTCTACGAAAGGACAGGCAAGGAGAAATATCTCAAGGCCATCGAACTGGTGCGCAGCCAGCTGGACGAGCACCCAAGGACCTCCGAGGGCGGTTTCTGGCACAAGCAGACCTATCCTTGGCAGATGTGGCTCGACGGCCTCTATATGGCTCAGCCTTTCTACGCGGAGTACACCTCGAAGTTCGAGGCTACAGAAAACAGGGACAGCATCTACCGCGACATCATCAACCATTTCAACGTGGTTGCCGAGCATACTTACGACCCTGCGACAGGTCTATTCCGCCACGCGTGGGACGAGTCCCGCGATATGTTCTGGTGCGACAAGACCACCGGCCAGTCCCAGCACGCCTGGGGCCGCGCCCTCGGCTGGTACTGTATGGCCATCGTGGAGGTGCTCGACTGGATACCTGCGGAGACTGAAGGCAGCGAGACCCTCATTTCCCGCCTCCAGCAGATCTACAAGGCACTCCCTGATTATCAGGACGAGGAGACCGGTATGTGGTATCAGGTGCTCGACTGCCCTGGACGCGAAGGCAACTATGTGGAGGCGACCTGCAACGCAATGTTCATCTACACTGCCCTCAAGGCCAGCAGGCTCGGCTATCTCGATGCCAGCCTCAGGGCTTGGGCAGAGGATCTCTACGGCAAGTTCGTGGAGACATTCATCAGAGAAAACGAAGACGGCACACTCTCTATGACTCAGTGCTGTGCAGTGGCCGGCCTCGGCGGCAAGGAAAACCGCAGCGGCTACTATGACTATTATATAAATGAAAGAATATGCGAGAATGACCCTAAGGGCGTTGGTCCGTTCATCTGGGCATCTCTCGAAATGGAAAGATAAAATGAAGAGATTCAGCATCATATCAGCGTTGATCCTCGCCTGCTTCGTCAGCTGCGACAAGGAACCGGGAGGCGACACCCCTGTGGAGCCTGCCACCCTGACTGCCCCTGACGGAGTGAAACTGGCTTCCGAAGCCGGCGAGAATGCGCTTTCATTCACCTGGAACGCAGTGGAGGGTGCCACCAGCTACACCTGGAAACTGCTCAAGGGTATGACACTCGTCAAGGACGGTTCCGTCAGCACGACTTCCGTTAACGTGGACGGACTCGAGGCAAGCACCGCTTACCGCTTTGCCGTGAAGAGCGTCAATTCCAAGACAGCGTCCAGCTACAGCGCATATTTCGAGGCTTCCACCGCGGAATCCAGCGACCCGGGCACCGACCCTGATCCTGAGACCCCTGACGTGGATCCTGTCACCGACGTATATGCCCAGATGAAGATACCTGCAGGCGAAGAGGACGGCGTGGCACGCGCATTCCCTGGCTGCGAAGGCGGCGGAATGTACACCACCGGCGGCCGCGGCGGCAAGGTGATCCACGTGACCACCCTCGAGGACCTCTCCACAGAGGGCTCCCTCCGCTGGGCCGTGACTCAGGACTATGCCCGCACCATCGTCTTCGACGTGGCAGGTACCATCACCCTCAAGAGTCCGCTCATCATCTCCAAGCCTAACTGCACCATCGCAGGCCAGACTGCGCCGGGTGACGGCATCTGCATCAAGGGTCGCTATACTCAGGTGACTGCGAACAACGTGATCATACGCTTCATCCGCTTCCGCCTCGGCGATGAGGATTCCGGAATCGGTGACAGCGATGACTGCATCTGGGGCCGCTACCTCAACAACATCGTGCTCGACCACTGCTCTATGAGCTGGAGCGTCGATGAGTGCGCCTCATTCTATTCCAACAGCAACTTCACTATGCAGTGGTGCATCATCGCTGAGAGTATGAAGAACAGCGTCCACTCCAAGTCCAGCCACGGCTACGGCGGCATCTGGGGCGGAGAGAACGCTTCCTTCCACCACAACATCCTCGCGCACCACGACAGCCGAAACCCACGTTTCGACCATCCTCACATCTATCAGAACCACACTACCCCTGCCCATCGCGGAGTCATAGATTTCCGCAACAACGTCGTTTATGACTGGGGCAGCAACGTCTCCTACGGCGGTGAGGGCTATGGTTCAGGCAAGGGAACCGGCATCAATATGGTGGGCAACTACTACAGGCCGGGCACCAGTTCCACGGACCGCAAGTACTTTATGGACTCTTACGCAGTCTATGCAAGCTGCAGCAGCTGCGGCACCAATATCGACGAAGGTTATCCTCTCCTCTATATGAGCGGCAACACCAACAGCAAGTACAGCGACATCAGCAGCGACAACGCATCCGGCATCTACTGGCACAACGGTTCCGGCCACGCAAACTATCAGGAGACGGCCTCCGCAGCGCTTGCAGTCAAGGGTCCGAACGGCGAGACCTGCTACACGACCACACACAGTTCAGAGGCTGCAAAGACTGCTGTCTGCAACTATGCGGGAGCATCCCTCAGCCGCGACGCAGTGGACAAGAGAACCGCGAACGACGTCCTCAACGGCAAGGGCCAGATCATCGACTGCGTCACTGCAGGCGATGGAAAGAAGAGCTGCGAGAGCCTCTACGGCTTCACCTGGCCTACTCTCAAGGCTACTGCCGAACAAACTTCAATCGCGGCCACAGACAGCGACAAGGACGGTATTCCTGACTACTACGAGGCACTTCTCGGCCTCAACGCCAAGGACGCCTCCGACGCCGCAGCAAAGACTATTGACAAGAACGGAAGATATACCAACCTGGAAATGTACCTCCACTGGCTCGTACGAGACATCGTCGCAGCCGAAGCTGAGGGAGGCCAATATACAGCGATCAGATAACATATCATATTAACTAATTATTATTAACTAACACTAAGCATTACTTCTATGAGTACAATTGCTAAGAAACTAGCCCTCGTCGTGATGGGACTCTGCTGCGCTCTCGCAGTTCAGGCCCAGACCGTCACGGGTATAGTCAAAGACTCAAGTGGTGAGCCAGTTATGGGTGCCTTCGTCGTAGAACAGGGCACTACGAACGGTGTATCCACAGGCCTTGACGGAGACTTCTCCATCAAGGTGAGCGATGCTTCCACTGCCGTCCTCGAGATTTCGATGATCGGTCTCAAGACCGTCACCGTGGATGTCGCCGGCAGAGCATCCGTGGAAGTCGTTATGGAAGACGACTCCAATATGCTTGAAGAGACCGTCGTGGTCGGTTACGCCGTTGTCAAGAGGCGTGACCTCCTCGGTTCAGTTTCTTCAGTAAACAGCGACAAGCTCACTGAGCAGCCGGTCGCAAACGTCAGCCAGGCCCTCACAGGTAAGATGGCCGGTGTGTCAGTAGTCACCACCGAGGGTGATCCTGACGCCGACATCAAGATCCGCGTCCGTGGCGGCGGTTCCATCACCCAGGACAACTCTCCTCTCTACATCGTGGACGGTTTCCCAGTGGAGTCAATCAGCGACATCTCCTCATCCGAGATCGCTTCCATCGACGTCCTCAAGGATGCCTTCTCAACCGCTATCTACGGTAGCCGCGGTGCAAACGGTGTCATCATCGTCACCACCAAGAGCGCAGAGAAAGGCCACAAGGTGTCCGTGAAGCTCAACGCATTCGCAGGCTTCAAGAAGATGGCCAACGCAGGTGCCATCCAGGCTATGGATTCCGAGAACTACGTGAAGTTCCAGTATGAGCTCGCTCAGATCCGCGACAACGTCAGCACCAGCTACGAGCCTTATTTCGGTACCTTCAACGATATCGACCTCTACTCAGGTCTCCAGACCAACGACTGGGTAGGTATGGTATTCGGCAACACCGGCAGCAACTTCAACACTGACTTCACCATCAGCGGAAGCACCGACAACGTCAACTGGACCCTCGGCTACGCACACGTGACCGACAACGCCATTATGACCGGTTCCAACTACAACCGTGACAACCTCAGCTTCAAGAGCAACGTCAAGACCTCCAAGACTACCAGCATCGACCTCAACGTCCGCTACTCCCGCACCAAGGTGCGCGGTTCAGGCGCGAACTCAATGAACGATACAGGTACGACTTCAGGCAACGGCCGTCTCAAGCACGCAGTCTGCTACGCACCTATTCCAATCAGCTCAAACGTGGCAAGCATCGACGACGAGGCTGACTACGGTGACAACGCTCCGCCTCTCCAGTCCGTTGCTGACAACGACTCACGCCGCATCCGTACCACCTGGACTGCAAATGCAGCCTTCAACTGGGAGATCGTGAAGGGCCTCAGGCTCAAGATCGACGGCGGCCTCGAGAACTATCGTCAGACCGACGACCGCTTCTATGGCCTTACCACATATTATGTAGGTAACAACTCGCCATATCCAAACACTCCTTCAAGCCTCTACAAGGACGCTACAAGGAACAAGTACCGCAATGCCAACACGCTCAACTATGACTTCTCAGACGTCATCAAGAACGAAGACCACAGCCTCACCGTCCTCGTGGGCGAGGAAATGACTTTCACCAAGAGCAACACCGTTGCTTCGATGATCGACAACTTCCCTACATTCTACGACGCTGATATGGCTTGGAACTTCCTGAGCTCAGGTACTGCCAACTACACCCAGAACATCTACGCCGCAAATGACGCCCTCCTGTCATTCTTCGGCCGCGTGAACTACGACTTCAAGCACCGCTATTCAATCGGTGCCACCCTCCGCGCCGATGGTTCCTCCAAGTTCGCAAAGGGCAACCGCTGGGGCTTCTTCCCATCAGCAGCTGCTTCCTGGACCATCTCCCGCGAGCCTTGGATGAGCAACACCAGCACCTGGCTCGACCAGCTCAAGCTCAGGTACTCCTTCGGTACCGCAGGTAACAACAACATCCCTGCAGGCTCCATCAACAAGGAATACAGCGCAAGCACCACTCCTGGTGTATGGCTTTCTTCAGGTTCTACCTACTGGATGGCCGGCAAGGTCCTCAACAACCCTGACCTCAAGTGGGAGACCACCTATACTCACAACATCGGTATCGACTTCAGCTTCCTCCAGAACAGGATCAGCGGTAGCATCGAAATCTACCAGAACGACACCAAGGACCTCCTCATCCTCTTCCCTATCGCAGGTACAGGTTACGACAGCCAGTACAGGAACATCGGTTCCACACGCAACCGCGGTGCTGAGCTCTCCCTCTCTATGCCTATCATCCAGAAGAAGGACTACAGCCTCTCCATCAGCGGCAACATCGCATACAACCGCAACAAGATCACCAGCCTCGGTGGCCTCGACGCAATCACCGGTACCTCAGTTCAGTCCTACTGGGCATCTACTGAAATCGGCGACGACTACAGCGTACAGGTCAACGGACGTCTCGGCAATATGTACGGTTACAAGTGCGCAGGTCGCTACGAAGTGGACGACTTCGACTATGTAGGCGGCAAGTGGGTGCTCAAGGAAGGCGTTCCTGATGACTCCAAGATCATCGGCGCAAGCTACCTTATGCCTGGTGCCCTCAAGCTCGAGGCTGACGAGGACGGCGTAATCCGCAAGCACGTCATCGGAAATGCAAGTCCTGACTTCCAGGGCGGTTTCGCACTCAACGCATACGTGAAGGGCATTGACCTCAGCGCCAACTTCACCTATATGATCGGCAACGACGTCTACAACGCCAACAAGATCGAGTTCACCTCTTCCCGTAAGTACAACAACCACAGGAACCTGATGAACACTATGGACGTTGACAAGCGCTGGACCAACATCGACTGGACCACCGGCGAGCTCGTCACCGACCCTGAGACCCTCAAGGCAATGAATGCAAACACCACTATGTGGTCACCTTGCATCGGCAACGCAGTCTTCAGCGACTGGGCTGTCGAGGATGGTTCATTCCTCCGTCTCCAGAGCGCTACCATCGGATACACCATCCCAGAGAAACTCACTGAGAAGGCTCACATCCGCAAGGTCCGCTTCTATGTGACCGGTACCAACCTCTTCTGCCTCACCAAGTACAGCGGCTATGACCCTGAGGTCGACACCCGTCGCTCTACTCCTCTTACCCCTGGCGTTGACTACTCCGCATATCCAAAGAGCCGCGGCGTTGTCTTCGGATTCAATCTCACCTTCTAATTTGCAGGCAAGATGAAAAAGACAGTATTATATATAATAGGAGCAGTTGCAGCAATCTCAATGCTCTCATCCTGCGAAAACGGTATCCTCGACCAGGAGTCTCCGTCAACCTTTGACGCCGCTACCGTATATTCCAACTACGCCCTTGCAGAAGGCACCGTCTTCGGCATCACCGAGGCTTTCGCCGAAGTGAACTCATATCGTGGACGTTTCCTTCCTTGGTACGGATACAACACTGACTGCGAGTGGTACAATACCTTCTCCAAGACCTACGACAACAAGAACGAGATCACGGCTTACGGCATTACCACCAACAACGACCAGCTGAACCAGTCCAACGGTCCTTTCAACCTTATGTACACTGCCATCGAGAGGGCTAACCTCGTGATCGAAGGCATCCGTAACTACGGCGACGTTAAGGGCGACGCGGATATGGCATATCTCCTCGGAGAGGCTCTCACCCTCAGGGCTATGGTTTACTATGACCTCATCAAGGCCTGGGGCGACGTTCCTGCCAGGTTCACTCCCGTACAGTCCGACAACCTCTATGTGGCAAAGAGCAGCCGCGACGTGATCTTCAACCAGATCCTCGCCGACCTCGACGAAGCCATCCCTTATCTCTACCTTCCTGGTGAGAGCGCCGCTACCCAGCAGACCGACCGCATCAACAAGCTTTTCGCTGAAGGTCTCTATGCACGTATCGCTCTCTGCGCATCAGGCTATGCCCTCCGTCCTGACGACGGTTGCGTAGGTACCGGTGACGCAGGCACTGTACGTCTGAGCAGCGACGAGAACCTCTCCAAGGAGGTCCTCTATCCTAAGGCTCTCGCTTACCTCAAGGACGTCATCAACTCCGGCAAGGCCAGCCTCATCGCTGATTACGAGACTCTCTGGAGAAACTTCAACAGCTACGATCTCGCAGCCGGCAACGAGGTGCTCTACTGCATTCCTTTCGGCAACGGCCGCGGCAGGTGGAACTACACCTTCGCAATCAAGAACGAAGGCGCCACCATCAATGGCGTAGCCTTCAGCCAGGGCGGTGTTGCAGGTCCGCTTCCTACTATGTGGTTCAAGTATGAGGACAACGACGTTCGCCGCGACCTCACCTGCGTGAACTACTCCTGGGAGAAGACCGGTGCCATCACCCCTTCAGGCATCGCAAAGTGGTACTTCGGCAAATATCGTTTCGAGTGGATGGATGCAAATCCTTACGGCGGCGGAAATGACGACGGCATCAAGCCTATCGTTATGCGCTACTCCGACGTGCTCCTTATGGCAGCCGAGATCGAGAACGAACTCAACGGCCCTTCAGCATTCGCAAAGCAGTGCCTCCTCGATGTACGTTCCCGCGCCTACAAGGGCAACGAAAGCGTTGCTGAGGCATACGTGAACGGCCTCGGCGGCAAGGATGCCTTCTTCAACGCAATCGTGGACGAGCGTGCTCTCGAGTTCTGCGGCGAGTTCCTCCGCAAGGGTGACCTCATCCGCTGGAACAAGCTCAGCAGCAACCTCAAGGCAGCCAAGGCCGACCTCTACGCCCTCCGCGACAAGACCGGCGACTATGCATACCTCACCGGTGACATCTACTACCGCCTCGGCGACGACGAGGAGTCCCTCGTAATCTGGGGCCTCGGCAAGACTGAGCAGACCGCTCCTGAAGGAGAATGGGAAGAAGTCAAGAACTACGTGAAGTATGACGACAAGAAGAAGTCCGACCTCTATGAGGCCAAGATCGAGAATCTCTACATCAACGATCCTGACCAGTGGATGTTCTGGCCTATCTTCGACAACACTGTTTCCAACAGCCAGGGCCACATCGTCAACGATTATGCCTTTGCAAAGTAAACTTCTGATACCACAGCAATATGAAATCATATAGAAAATTCTTGGCGCTTGCGGCTGCAGTCCTTTCACTCGGACTCGTTACCGGCTGCGGTGACACCTTCGAAGAGGTCACTGACCTCGTTCTCGGCAGGTGTCTCCAGCCTATGAACCTCAGCGCCAAAGTCAGCCAGGGTCAGAACGTGACCTTCAGCTGGGACGTCACCAAGGACGCAGAGCAGTATTTGCTCGAGGTCTACAATGACGAAGAAATGACCAAGCAGGTCTTCTCGGAGACCATCGAACCTAACGAGGTACCTGTCACCAAGTATCTCGACGTAGACCAGACCTTCTGGTTCCGCGTACAGGCCCACAACTCCACCAAGGACGATTCCAAGTGGGCAGTCTGTGCAAAGAGCGTGAAGACTTTCGCTGTAAAGCCTAACCTCTATATGGAACTTGCAGGCAGGACCGCTACCAGCATCACCCTCACCTGGACTGCTGACCCTGAGGTCGACAGGATCGAGTACGGTGCACCTGGAGCTGAAACTCCAGCAGTCTACACCCTCACCAAGGAGGACATCGCAGCCGGCCAGGCTACAGTCCCAAGCCTCACCCCTTCCACCGAGTATGACCTCGTGCTCTACTTCTCAAGCGCAAACCGCGGCGAAGTAGTTGCCTGGACTATGCCGGATCCTAACGGCCTCACCGCCGTAAGCACCAGCGCAGCCCTCGAGCAGGCCATCAAGGACGGTGCGAACATCCTCGTCAAGATGGACGGTTCACCTTACACCGTCGGCACCGACAAGGGCGTTGACATCTCCAAGGGCGTGAAGATCTACGGCGAAGGCGCCGCTGACGGCACTATGCCTGTCATCTACGGTTCCCTCAGCGTCGTGGACGGCTTCGACGGCACTGACATCTACGCAGAAGGCATCGAATTCAATGGCAAGGACGCCACCTACGGCTTCCTCATCCAGCACAAGGAAGGCTCTGCTACGGACGGTGTCGCAATCAACAGCATCATCTTCCGCAACTGCGTCGTAACCGGTTACTCAAAGGGTATCATCTACGAATGGAGCCATCCGATGAAGATCGGTGAGCTCACTTTCGACAGCTGCGACATCCACGCTGTGAACGTCGACGGTACTGTGGGCGGTGATGGTTTCGACCTCCGTCAGGCTACAGAGATCGGAAAGTTCAACATCGTGAACAACACCATCTACAATGGTTTCCGTACTTTCCTCCGCATCGATGCAAACCCTGTCATCGGCGACGTGAAGTTCGAGAACAACACCCTTATGAACCTCAGCTTCGTGGACAACACGAACAACGCAGGTCTCTTCGGTTTCCAGACCAAGCCGTCTTCCTTCTCAATGAAGAAGAACCTCTTCCTCAATATGGTCGAGAAGTCAGTGATGGCAAACTACGCATCCAAGGTGGGTGACGACTACAAGTACCTCAACGGTGAGAAGCTCGGTGTAATGGCATCCGAGAACTACTTCTACAACATCGTCGACGGCTTCTTCACCAACTTCACCCTCGCTCAGGCAGGTGGTGTGATGCTCGACACCGACCCTTGCTACAACGCAAAGGCAGGCAAGTTCAGCATACTCGCAAGCTCAGAGATCTCCGGCAAGCAGATCGGTGCTTCCAAGTGGTGGAACGAGTATATCGAGCCTATCGAGGACCTCACTATGACGACCATCGAAGGCAACCACACCTGGGATTTCAACAACGCTGCATACTTCAGCTCTGACTTCACCAAGTCAAAGGTACGCGACCTCCTCCTCGTGGGCGTGACCGACAACAAAGTCACCCTCGTTGACGGCGTGCTCGGCTTCACCGCCGCCGCAACTACCAGCAAGAAGGGCGTTCCTACCGACGGTTACCTCGCATTCCAGGTCAACCAGCCTGGTTCAGTGATCATCAAGCCTGTCGATGAGACCAACGCAAGCGGTCACTTCGTAGTAGGCGTAGGCCCTACCAGCGGCTCAAGCATCTCCATCAAGGGTGGTGCCGCAGCTATGAGCGGCAGCGTCAAGGCTCAGAAGGTCATCATCAAGGACATCACCGAGGAAAGCCTCGTCTACATCTTCCCTACCAGCCCGCTCTCACTCGCACAGCTCGCCTGGACAACTGATGTAAACGACGTGAACACTGCCCTCCCTGCACCTGCACCTAAGGCAACTCCTGCAACCGTCACCGCAGGCACTCCTGAGGACGTAGTAATCAGCTGGGAGCCAGTTGAGAACGCAGGCTCATATTCAGTCGTATTCAACGGCAAGACCTATGCTTCCGACGACGTTGCAGAAGGCGAAAGCCCTCGCTACACCATCGGCAAGACCACCATCGGTATGCTTGACGCCGGTTCATACACCGTGAACGTATTTGCAAACCCTGCCAAGTCCGACATCTACAACACTATGTCCGCAGCAGGCGTCGCAGCCTTCGCAATCCAGCCTAAGGGCGGCAGCGAGGAAGGCGAGACCGCATTCACCGTCAAGAGCGTTGACGAACTCCTCGCAGCTCTCGCAGCCAAGAAGGAAAGCATCACTCTCCTCGAGTCCGGCTCACCTTACGTCCTCACCGACGAACTCTGCGCCAAGGCACTCACAGTGGACTACCCTGTCGTGATCGAAGGTGAGACCCCTGCAACCACAGTTGAGGGTACCTTCAAGCCTGTCGGCACCATCGACGGCGACGTTACCGTGAAGAACCTCACATTCGACGACACCAACCTCACCACAGGCTGCTTCATCACCCTCGCAGAGGATCTCGTGATGAACGACCTCACCGTTGAGAACGTGGCTCTCAAGGGCTACAGCAAGTCTGTCGTATATGGCAACTTCGCGACTACGAGCGTCAACAATATGACCTTCAGGAACATCAGCACCAGCAACTGGGGCACCGGTCAGGGCGTATTCGACCTCCGCAAGGGCGTTGTCGGCAGTCTCAAGATCGTCGAGTCCACCATCGTAGGTGGCCGTGACCTCATCCGTCTCGACGCAACTGTAGAGTGCGGCAACATCATCATCGCCAACAACACCATCGACAAGAGCAACCTCGGCGTAAACAGCAATGCTGTCCTCTATGTAAGGAACACCAACGCACAGTACACCGTTGCGAACAACCTCTTCCTCAACGAGGTACTCGAAGGCAAGAGCGTGGTATTCGTCAAGGCTACAGGCGTCGCAGTTCCACATATGGTCAACAACTTCTTCTACAACGTTGACGAGACCAACTTCTTCAACGCTGCTATGACCAAGGAGATGGCCACCGACAACAACGGCGTCGTTCTGGGCACTGATCCTGTCAAGGATGCCGCAAACGGTGACTACACCCTCGTGAACGCTCTCGCAATGAGCAACCGCGTAGGTGCAAGCAAGTGGAACCCATCCCGCGACCAGGGCTGCAGCGACTGCTTCGTAGTCAAGGACACAATGGAGTTCAACGCTGCCCTCTCAGCAGGCAAGACCGACCTCAAGCTCGAGGCTGGTGAGTATGCATTCAGCAAGAAGATCTCCGTAGTGAAGAACCTCCGTCTCACCGGTAACGGCGAGGTTGTCCTCAAGGGTTATGTGGACATCGCAGGTGAAGATCTCGGAAACCTCTACTTCGACAACATCCACTTCACATTCGACGGTTCAAACGGCTGCGTATTCAACGTATCCGCTGCCTCAACTGCAGGTACCATCACCGTGAAGAACTGCGTATTCGACGGCTACTCAAAGAGCGTATTCTATGACAATGCAGGCCTCACCGCAGGCAGCGTCGTGATGTCCAACAACAAGGTCATCAACCACGGCACCGGCCAGGGCGTATTCGACCTCCGCAAGTCATCAATCGAGAATATGGTCATCGAGCAGTCCACCATCGTGGGCGGCCGCGACCTCGTACGTGCCGATGCCAACACCATCAAGGGTGCATTCACCTTCCGCAACAATACTGTGGACGGCAGCAACCTCGGCGTGAACGGCAACGGCATCATCTACGTCCGCGCAACTCCTACCGACTTCCAGTTCAACAACAACCTCTTCATCAATGAGGCTGCTGATGGCAAGACGGTAAGGCTCTCCAAGGTTCAGTCCGAGTCCGCTCCTATCACCGTTCCTAACGTGGCACGCAACAACTTCTTCTACAACATCGACACCACCAACTTCTTCGCCTGCGCGATGAACAAGGAGATCGTCGCTGGAGTAGAGGTAAGCAACTGCCCTGTCAAGGACGCTGCAAACGGCGACTACACCCTCGTGGACGCACTTGCAATGTCCAGCAACGTGGGACCTCTCTGCTGGAACCCACGTGCAGGCCGCGTAACCACCGACTTCACCGTAACCAACACTGAGGAACTCCTCAATGCCATCGCAGTCGGCAAGAGCGCCATCACCCTCAACGGCGGAAGCTACAACTTCAGGGAAGTCACTGACAACCCATCCGTAGCCTCAGGCATACTCACCCTCACCGCTCCTCTCACCCTCAAGGGTGTGAACAAGCTCGGCAAGAAGCCAGTCATCGTGGGTGGCCTCAAGCTCGGAGAAGGTGCAGGTGACCTCACCGCCCAGAACATCAAGTTCTCCGGTGACAGCCTCGCAGTAGGAATCGTTCTCGAAATGGGCACCAATGTATCCAAAGCGAACATCGTCCTCAGGGGCTGCGACTTCGTCGAGTTCGCCAAGAGCGTGTTCTACCACAGCACCACTTTTGCTGACGCCAGCGTCAACCTCTTCTCCGTAAGCGGCTGTACAGTTTCCGGCTTCGGTCAGGGCCAGGGCGTATTCGACATCCGCAAGGGTGCCTACACCACCGTCCTCGTGGAGAACTCCACCATCTACAACGGTGGCCGTGACTTCATCCGCGCTGACGCAGGCATCGTGACCGGTTCCATCGCCATCAGGAACAACACCTTCGCCCACACTGGCGTCGGTGCCGGCAACGGTCTCTTCTGGGTACGTTCAACTCCTGGCAGCTATGTGATCGCAAACAACCTCTTCCTCAATGAGGTTGACACCCCTGCAGACGAGACTGCGACCGCAGCTAAGACCCTTATGGCAAAGGGCGGTGCAACCAAGGCACAGCTCAGCAACAACTACTTCTTCAACTGTGACGCAACCAACTTCTTCACCGGTACTTACACCCAGGAAGAAGCCACTGCAAACGGTGGAGCAGTTCTCGAGGCTGACCCTTGCAAGGCATCCGCTTCCTACACCCTCAACGTAACCAACGCTACGATCAGGGAAAACAAGGTCGGCGACCCTCGCTGGAGATAGTCAACTATCCGCATATTTCAAGGGAGCCGGCCAACGGCTCCCTTTTTAATGACAATTGCACAATATTGTTAAATTTTTGGATGAATTTTATACGCTCATAGACCATAGTTTGAGTATATTTGCAGTATAGAAAAACCAAAAAAACACATTATATAATTATGAACAATCCTTTCTCACTCGAAGGTAAGAACGCCTGGATCACAGGTGCTTCCTACGGCATCGGCTTCAACATCGCCAAGGCATTCGTGGCAGCCGGCGCAAAGACCATCATCTTCAATGACATCAACGAGGCCGCTCTCGAAAGAGGTCTCGCCAACTACAAGGAAGCAGGTATCGAGAACGTCAAGGGCTATGTCTGCGACGTAACCAAGGAAGACGACGTGAAGGCCCTCGTGGAGAAGATCCACGCAGAGGTAGGCCAGATCGACATCCTCGTGAACAACGCCGGCATCATCAAGCGCATCCCTATGCACGAGATGAAGCGCAGCGAGTTCCAGCAGGTAATCGACGTGGACCTCGTGGCTCCTTTCATCGTGTCTTCAGCAGTGCTTCCTGAAATGATGGAGCGCCGCGAGGGCAAGATCATCAACATCTGCTCAATGATGTCCGAACTCGGACGTGAGACCGTTTCCGCATACGCAGCAGCCAAGGGTGGCCTCAAGATGCTCACCCGCAACATCTGCTCAGAGTACGGCGAGTACAACATCCAGTGCAACGGCATCGGACCTGGCTACATCGCAACTCCTCAGACCGCACCTCTCCGCGAGATCCAGCCTGACGGAAGCCGTCATCCTTTCGACTCATTCATCTGCGCAAAAACCCCAGCCGGCCGCTGGCTCGAGCCAGAAGAGCTCGGTGGACCTGCAGTCTTCCTCGCTTCACACGCATCTGACGCAGTGAACGGCCACGTCCTCTATGTGGACGGCGGTATCCTCGCATATATCGGAAAACAGCCTAAGTAATTCAAGGATATGAAACTCAACTGCGAAGTTCGCCAGGCGTCCAGCAACGTCGACGCAAAGCACTACGACACCGCCCGCATCCGCCAGGAATATCTCGTTACCAACCTTATGGTAGCCGACGAGATCAATATGGTATATTCAATGTTCGACCGCATCATCGCAGGCGGCGCCGTTCCAGTGAAGGAAGAACTCCTTCTCAGCGCACCTGAGATCCTGCGTGCAGACTACTTCACCCAGCGCCGCGAAATCGGCATCATCAACGTCGGCGGCACCGGCATCGTGAAGGTAGGCGACGAGGAATACACCATTCCTAACAAGGAGGCCATCTATGTAGGCCGCGGCAACCGCCACATCAGCTTCAGGAGCGTGGATCCTGAGCAGCCAGCACACTTCTACTTCAACTCCGCCACCGCACACCGCGAGACCGGAATCAAGCAGGTGAGCAAGAAGGACGCAGTCGTTATGCACTGCGGCTGCCTCGAGGAAGCCAACGAGCGCACCATCAACCGCCTTCTCGTGAAGGAGGTAGTGCCTTGCTGCCAGCTCCAGATGGGTATGACCGAACTTGCACCGGGCAGCACCTGGAACACTATGCCGGCACACACCCACGACCGCCGTATGGAGGTTTACTTCTACTTCGACGTAGCCGAGGGCGCTGCAGTCTGCCACTTTATGGGCGAGCCTCAGGAGACCCGTCACATCTGGATGCAGAACGAGCAGGCAGTCATCTCTCCGCAGTGGAGCATCCACTCCGCCTGCGCCACCCGCAACTACACCTTCATCTGGGGAATGTGCGGCGAGAACGACGACTACGGCGATATGGACTGGTGCGCAACCACTGACCTGAGATAATATGAAGAAGGTACTCGCAATCGCAGGCGCAATCCTGTGCCTGGCTTCCTGCGCTCCGAAGAACGAGGAAGCAAAGGTGATGGCCCGCTTCGTCCCTGAAAGGGCGGACGACTTCATCTGGGAGAACGACCTTATCTGCTACCGTGCCTACGGAGAGGCCCTCGAGGGCAATCCTACGGCTCCTGGCTTCGACATCTGGGTGAAGACCCCGGGCGCACTCGTGGCCAACGAGCGCTACCGCCTCGAACTCGAGGAAGGTCTTTCCTACCACATCGACCGCGGCAACGGCAAGGACTGCTACAAGGTGGCCGTCAGCCTCGGCGCAGGTGCATCCTCACCAGTAGTGGACGGACAGATCATCTACCCTGCCACCAACTACCGCAGCTGGGAAATCGTGGACAGCAGCGCGACCGAAATTTCCTTCGTGCTCCACTATCCGGCCTGGGAAGTTGACGGACATCAGGTGGCTCTCGACAAGAAGATCACCGTGACCGCAGGTTCCTACTTCTGCAAGGCAGAGGACGTCTACACCGGCGACTTCGAAAGCCTCACAGTGGCAGCAGGCATCTTCAACCACGTACCTGACGATCCTGACCAGACCACAGTCATCGCAGAAGACCGCCTCGCAGTGTGGGAGCACGCTTCCGACACCTCAGTCGAGCCTGAGGACGGTATGATCGGCGTCGCCGTGGTTATGCCAGGCGCTGAGACCATCATCCCTCTCGAGGCCAACAAGCCACACCTCGTTGCCCTCAAGACCGTCACCCCAGGTGAGACCCTCACCTATTACTTCGGCTCCTGCTGGAGCAAGGGTGACGTCAAGACCGCCGAGGACTGGCTCTCCATCGTCAACGCTCAGTAATTTCTCTCCAACAGTCAGCGAATCGCTGACTGTTGCTGCATAATCTCTCCAACAGTCACGCGCCGCGTGACTGTTAATTAAAAACAGTGCCAACAGTCATTCGATCGATGACTGTTGGCGCTTGCCAAAAATATCTTAAAACAAACTAAAGGATTGCCTGAACGGCTGCGCGCATACCCTCGGCCTGGATGAGTGCGAGGTCAGCGGTGAGCATATCGGTGAGACCCGGGATGGCGTTGAGGTCCTCGCCCCAGATGAGGTCTGAAGCTGCAAGTACGCCCTCGGCTACCTTGCGTACGTCGCCAGTTGCCCAGAGGTCCTTGAGGAGCTGCATAATTGCTGCGTCATCGTTAGGAACGATCTCGTCTTCTCCCCTCTTGCCGCCCTTGTAGTAGGTGGTGATGCCGGCGAGACCGAGCACGAGGCCCTTAGGGAGTTCGCCCTTGCGCTCGAGATAGGTCTTGAGGCCTGGGAGGTCGCGGGTCTTGTATTTAGGGAAGGAGTTGAGCATAATGGAAGTCACGAAATGCTTCACGAACGGATTGCGGAAACGGTCCATAACGTCGGAAGCGAACTTCTGGAGCTCCTCCATAGGGAGGTTGAGGGTCTGCATAAGTTCCTCAAACATCACCTTGTGCACGAACTGGCCGATGAGCTCGTCCTCGCAGCACTCCTTCACGGTGTTCAGGCCGCTGAGGTAGCCGACTGGAGAAAGCACGGTGTGAGGGCCGTTGAGGAGGGTAACCTTGCGCTCGTGATATGGAGCCTCTGAAGGCACGAAGAGCACGTGGAGACCAGCCTTGTCTGCAGGGAACTCCTCTGCGACAGCCTGTGGAGCCTCGATCACCCAGAGGTGGAAGATCTCAGCCTTCACGAGCATATTGTCCTGATAGCCGACGCGCTCGCAGAGCTGGGCGGCGGTGTCGCGTGGATAACCCGGAACGATGCGGTCCACGAGGGTGCAGTAAACGCCGCAGGCATTCTCGAACCAGTTGGAGAAGTCCTCACCGAGGTTCCAAAGCTTGATGTACTCGCGTATGCACCTCTTGAGCTCCTTGCCATTGAGGAAGATGAGCTCACAAGGAAGGATGATGAAGCCCTTGCTCATATCGCCCTTGAAGTACTCGTACCTGTGGTAGAGCAGCTGCACGAGCTTGCCAGGATATGAAGAAGCAGGCTTGTCCTCGAACTTGCAGTTAGGGTCGAAGGCGATGCCGGCCTCAGTGGTGTTGGAGATGATGAACCTCATCTCAGGCTGCTCAGCGAGCTTGAGGTAGTCATCGAAGTCACGGTAAGGGTTGATACCACGGCTGATCACGTCGATCATCTCGGCGGAATCCACTGGCTGGCCCTCATTGAGGCCCTGGAGGTTGAGGTGATAGAGGCAGTCCTGCTCGTTGAGCATATCTACCATTCCCCTGTCGATTGGCTGAACAAGCACGACTGAAGCATTGAAATCAGTCTTCTTGTTGGTGTTCCAGATGATCCAGTCAACGAATGCGCGGAGGAAGTTTCCCTCACCGAACTGAATCACCTTCTCAGTGTAAGTCTTTGCCTGTGGGGCAGTCTGACGATTGAGTCTTTCCATACTATTTATATATATTGATATTAGTCTGATACGGTGGTATTTCAACCACGGCGACAAATTTAGAAAAAAATTCCGTGCCCGTGCACGGAAAATCGAAAATTATTTATAATTTTGTTCGCGTCTTATATTAGACTCATAGTGCAAATACGATAAAAACACAATAATATGTCATTCATCAACGAAGATTTCATGCTGCAGGGCGAGGTAGCCAAGGAGCTATACCACAGCAGCGCAGAGAAAATGCCTATCATCGACTACCACTGTCATCTCGTGCCTCAGATGATCGCAGAGAACTGGCAGTTCAAGGACATCACCGAACTCTGGCTCGGCGGCGACCACTACAAGTGGCGCGCAATGAGGGGCAACGGAGTGCCTGAGGAATACATCACCGGAGGAATGTCCTCCTGGGAGAAGTTCCAGAAATGGGCCGAGACCGTGCCTTACACTATGCGCAATCCGCTCTACCACTGGACTCACCTCGAGCTCAAGAGAGTGTTCGGCATCGACAAGCTCCTCTGCCCTGAGACCGCGAAGGAAATCTTCGAGCAGTGCAACGAGATGCTCGCTACCGAGGAATTCCGCGGCCAGCAGCTCATCCGCAAGTTCAACGTGGAAGTAGTCTGCACCACCGACGACCCTGCTGACGACCTCCGCTACCACAAGATGATCAACGAGAAGCCTTTCGGAACCAAGGTCATCCCGGCCTGGCGTCCTGACAAGGCTATGGCTATCGAGAATCCTAAGGCCTACAAGGAATATATCAAGAAGCTCGGCGAGGCTGCAAATATGGAGATCAAGTCCTATTCCGACCTCCTCGAGGCACTCCGCAAGCGCCACGCATTCTTCGAGTCTATGGGCTGCAAGCTCTCCGACCACGGCCTGGAGACCTTCTACGCAGCAGACTACAAGGACATCGAGATCGAGGCCATCTTCAAGCTCGTGATGCTCGGCAAGACCCCTAACGCCACCGAACTCGAAAAGTTCCGCAGCGCCTGCCTCCACGACTTCGCAGTTATGGACGCAGATGCAGGCTGGGCACAGCAGTTCCACATCGGCGCAATCCGCAACAACAACACCAAGATGTTCAACATCCTCGGTCCTGACACAGGATACGACGCAATCCACGACGTGCAGTGCGCAGCCGCAGGCAACCGTTTCTTCGACCGCCTCACTCTCGAGGGCAAGCTCGCCAAGACCATCGTATACTGCCTCAATCCTAAGGACAACGAGGTGCTTATGACTATGGCCTACACCTTCAACGACGGCACCGTACCTGGCAAGATGCAGTTCGGTTCAGGCTGGTGGTTCCTCGATCAGGAAGACGGTATGCGCAAGCAGATGAACGCTCTCTCAGCCCTCGGTCTCTTCACCCGCTTCGTGGGTATGCTCACCGACTCCCGCAGCTTCATCTCCTATCCTCGCCACGAGTACTTCCGTCGCATCCTCTGCTCCGTCATCGGAGAAGACGTGGAGAAGGGCAAGCTCCCGGCAAGCGAGATGGACTTCCTCAAGAAGGTTGTCGAGGACATCTCCTACAACAACGCAAAGAACTACTTCAACTTCTAGGACCAGATGGCAGAATTCATACGCATCAATCCCGCCGACAACGTAGCCGTTGCCCTCACCGACCTGCCGGAAGGCAAGGTCGTCGAAATCGAGGGATATGGCTCCGTAACCCTGTCAGAGGCCATTCCACGCGGACACAAGTTCACTCTTGAGGCCCTTGCGGAAGGCAGCGACATCATCAAATATGGCTTCCCTATCGGCCACGTGACCCGCGATGCAGGCAAAGGCAGCCTGGTGAACCACGAGTGCATCAAGACCAATCTTTCCGGCCTGCTCGAGTACTCATACGAACCGGCACTGGAAGAGATAGCAGAGGCTGCTGACAAGCGCACATTCATGGGCTTCCGCCGCTCTAACGGCGAGGTGGGCATACGCAACCAGATATGGATCGTGCCTACCGTAGGCTGCGTGAACGGCGTCTGCGAACAGATGGCACAGCGCTTCCGCGCCGAGAAGGCAGGAAATATGGGAACGGTCGACACCATCGTGGCCTTCCCTCACAACTACGGCTGCTCCCAGCTGGGCGACGACCATCAGAACACCCGCACGGTGCTCTCGGATATGGTTCATCACCCGAATGCAGGCGGCGTGCTCGTAGTGAGCCTCGGCTGCGAAAACAACCAGCTGAGCGCCTTCAAGGAACTGCTCGCTGACGTGGATCCGGCAAAGGTCCGCACCATCGAGATGCAGAAAGTGGAAGGTGACGAAATCGAAGCCGGCCTCGTGCTCCTGCGCGAACTCTTCGACAACTGCAGCGGCGTGGAAAGGACTCCTGTCCCTGTCAGCGAACTGCGCGTAGGCCTCAAATGCGGCGGCTCAGACGGCCTCTCAGGCATCACCGCGAACCCGCTTCTGGGAGTGTTCTCGGACTGGATCGTAGCCCAGGGCGGCACCACAGTGCTCACCGAGGTTCCGGAGATGTTCGGTGCGGAAACCATACTTATGAACCGCTGTCAGGACATCGACACCTTCGGCAAGACAGTCAGCCTCATCAACGACTTCAAGGCCTACTTTATGAAGAACGACCAGCCTGTCTATGAGAATCCTTCTCCGGGCAACAAGGCCGGCGGCATCTCCACCCTCGAGGAAAAATCCCTCGGCTGCACCCAGAAATGCGGCAAGAGCATAGTCAGGAATGTCCTCAAGTACGGTGAGCGCCTCCAGACCAAGGGCCTCAACCTGCTCAGTGCCCCTGGCAACGACCTCGTGGCTTCCACCGCACTGGGCGCCTCAGGCTGCCAGCTCGTGCTCTTCACCACCGGCCGCGGCACACCGTTCGGAAGCTTCGTGCCTACGATGAAGATATCCACCAACACTCCTCTCGCCGAGAAGAAGCCGACCTGGATCGACTTCAACGCAGGCGTGCTGGCCGAGAACGAATCGATGGACAGCGCCGCTCAGCGCTTCATAGACAAGGTGCTCGCTGTCGCTTCCGGAGAGGAAGTGAACGCAGAGAAGTCCGGAATCCGCGAAATCGCGATATTCAAGACGGGAGTTACGCTCTAGTAATTCTCGACATTCAGTCGGGTAAGAATATCCATATGCATATAGAAGTCCCTGTTCGCAGGGACTTTATGCATTAATATGCAGTCTGCAAGAACTGAGACTGCCTGACGGGACTGGTCCTCGGTGTGCTGGGCGATGAGCACGCCCACACTGCCCTGTCTGAGGGCCTCCACATTGGCGTCCAGATTGTCAAAGCCTATCACGCGGCGCTCCTGGTCGGGATGCTTTGCAAGGAAGTCGGCAATGAGGTGGATACGGGAATTGAACATCACCACATACTTGTACTGAGGTCCCTTCGCGAAGAAGGCCTCGAGAGTAGGTTCGATGGTCTCAGGATGAGCCGGATCGATGAACACGTTGTTCACGTTGCACTCCGGGAAGTTCTCGTCGATGAAATCATTGAAGCCGGCACGGCGGTTGATGGTCGGGTCAGACTGACGGGACTTGTCTCGATGTATGCGGACGACGGCGATGTCCTTCACCTGCTCTTCGCGGCACCTTTCAGTCAGAAGGGCGGCGCAGAGGTAGCCCGACTTGTACATAGGCATACCGTAATATGCGAAATAGTCGCCCTCCTCGAGTTTGGTATCCACATATACGTATGGAATGTCCCGGGCACGGAGTTCGGCCACAAGGTTCATAGTCCCGCTCTTGAAAAGAGGAGCAATGACAACGCCTGAAGGATTGCTGGCGAGCAGCTCCGCACAGGCTTTCGCGAATGAGTCGGCATCGTACTGGTCATAATGGAAGATCCTGGTCACGATATTGAGGTTGGAAACGGCCTCTCCGCCGGCCACGAAGCCGTCACGTATCTTCTCCCAGTATTCTCCGGCCACGATATCAGGCAGGATGCAGGCAATCACGTGATTCTTCCTGGTAGCCAGGAGGGAGGCATAGAAATTAGGCTCATAGTTAAGTTCCTCAATAGCCTTGCGCACCTTCTCGGCGCTCCTGCGGGACACTTCGCCACGGTTGTGGAGGACACGGTCAACCGTACCCTTGGACACCCCGGCCTTAGCCGCAACATCGAAAATCGTAATCTTCTTCTCTTCCATATTCCTATTATACGACACAAAGATAAAAAATATTTCCGTGTACGGGCACGGAATATTCAGAAAATTAAGTATTTTTGTGGTCGGATATAATCCGAAAAACGGCAAAATTCAAAACTATTGATATGGCAAAAGTTATCACTCTCGGAGAAATAATGCTCCGACTCAGCCCAGAGGGCAATGACAGGTTCATCCAGACCGAGTCATTCCGAATCATCCCCGGAGGCGGCGAGGCAAACGTCGCTGTCAGCCTCGCAAACTACGGACACGAGGCCTGCTTCGTGAGCAAACTCCCTAAGCACGAAATCGGTCAGATCGCAGTGAACGCGCTCCGTCGCTACGGAGTGAACACCGAATACATCTGCCGCGGCGGTGACCGAGTAGGTCTCTACTACTGCGAGACCGGTGCGTCTATGCGTCCTTCAAAGGTCATCTACGACCGTGCACATTCAGCAATCGCAGAGGCAAATCCTGAGGATTTCGACTTCGACGCAATTATGGAAGGCGCCACCTGGTTCCACTGGTCAGGCATCACCCCTGCCATCTCCGACAAGGCCGCTGAGCTCACCAGGCTTGCCTGTGAGGCTGCAAAGCGCCACGGCGTGACAGTGAGCGTGGACCTCAACTTCCGCAAGAAACTCTGGACCTCAGAGAAGGCCATCTCCATTATGAGGCCTCTTATGAAATATGTGGACGTCTGCATCGGAAACGAGGAAGACGCAGAACTCTGCCTCGGCTTCAAGCCGGACGCAGACGTGGAAGGCGGCGAGACCAACGCAGCCGGCTACGAGGGCATCTTCAGGCAGATGAGGGAGGAATTCGGCTTCAAATATGTCGTATCCACCCTCCGCGAGTCATTCTCCGCAACCCACAACGGCTGGAAGGCCCTCATCTTCGACGGAAAGGAATTCTACCAGTCAAAGCGCTATGACATCAACCCTATCATCGACCGCGTCGGTGGTGGTGACTCATTCTCAGGCGGCCTCATCCACGGTATGCTCAAGTACCCTGGCGACCAGGCATCTGCCCTCGAGTTCGCAGTTGCGGCATCTGCTCTCAAGCACACCGTGAACGGCGACTTCAACCTCGTAAGCGAAGCAGAGGTACTCGCCCTCGCAGGCGGTTCTGCAAACGGTCGTGTTCAGCGCTAAAATTCAGGAATTATGGCAAAGTACAGCAAAATGGAAGTCATCCAGACTATGAAGGAGACCGGAATGGTCCCTGTATTCTACAACGGCAACGCAGAGATTGCCAAGAACGTCCTCAAGGCCTGCTATGACGGCGGCGTAAGGGCATTCGAATTCACCAACCGCGGCGACTTCGCCCAGGAAGTGTTCGGCGAAATCGTGAAATTCGCCAACAAGGAGCTCCCTGGAATGATCGTAGGTGTAGGTTCAGTAGTAGATCCTGCCACCGCAGCCCTCTACATCCAGCTCGGCGCAAACTTCGTGGTAGGTCCGCTCTTCAACCCTGCAATCGCCCCTATCTGCAACCGCAGGCTCATCCCTTACTGCCCAGGCTGCGGCAGCGTCTCAGAAGTAGGCGCAGCCCAGGAGGCAGGATGCGACCTCTGCAAGGTATTCCCTGGCGACGTGCTCGGTCCTAACTTCGTGAAAGGTCTCCGCGCCCCTATGCCTTGGAGCCAGATTATGGTCACCGGAGGCGTGAAGCCTGAGAAGGCCAACCTCGAAGGCTGGTTCAAGGCCGGCGTCACCTGCGTTGGAATGGGCAGCAACCTCTTCCCTAAGGACGTGATCGCCGCCGGCGAATGGTCCAAGATCACCGAGCTCTGCAAGGGTGCACTCGACATCATCAAGGAAATCAGATAATTCACAGATATGGCTAACACAAAGAAACTTATGACCAGCTGGCGCTGGTGGATGGTAGTCCTCCTCTTCATCGCCACCACAGTCAACTATATGGACCGTCAGGTTCTTTCCCTCACCTGGGAGGATTTCATCAAGCCTGAGTTCCATTGGACCGACAACAACTACGGTACAATCACCGCCATCTTCTCCATCTTCTACGCAATCTGTATGCTCTTTGCGGGCAAGTTCGTAGACTGGATGGGTACCAAGAAGGGCTACCTCATCTCCATCGGAGTGTGGTCAGCAGGCGCCTGCCTCCACGCTATCTGCGGCGTGCTCACCGCCCGTTTCGCAGGCTACGACAGCACCGCCCTTATGGCCGCTGAGACCGCAGTGGACGCAATTGCCATCATATCTTCAATCAGCGTATGGCTCTTCATCGCAGCCCGCTGCGTGCTCGCTCTCGGCGAGGCCGGCAACTTCCCTGCTGCAATCAAGACCACTGCTGAATACTTCCCTAAGAAGGACCGCGCATTCGCGACATCCATCTTCAACTCAGGTGCCTCAGTAGGTGCCCTCGTGGCTCCTGCAACCATTCCGCTCCTTGCAAAGGCCTGCGGTTGGGAATGGGCATTCATCATCATCGGTGGACTCGGTTTCATCTGGATGGGCTTCTGGGCATTTATGTACGACAAGCCAGAGAACAGCAAGCACGTCAACGAGGCGGAGCTCGAGTACATCCACCAGGACGACGCAGCAGAGGAAGCCGCAAAGGCTGCCGCTGCCGCAGAGAAGAAGATTCCTCTCTGGAAGTGCTTCACCTACCGCCAGACCTGGGCTTTCGTAATCGGCAAGCTCTTCACCGACGGCGTATGGTGGTTCTTCCTCTTCTGGGCTCCTTCCTACTTCAAGAACCAGTTCGGCTACAGGGCTGACTCCGGAATGGGAATGCTCCTGATCATCACCCTCTATGCGATCGTGACTTTCATCTCCATCTTCGGCGGCTACCTGCCAAAGATGTTCGTAGAGAAGAAGGGTATGCATCCTTACAACGGCCGTATGCTCTCAATGCTGATCTTCGCATTCTTCCCTCTCTTCGCGCTCTTCGCGCAGCCTATGGGACAGTTCTCAGCCTGGTGGCCGGCAATCTTCATCGGTCTCGCAGGCGCAGGTCACCAGGCCTGGTCAGCAAACCTCTTCTCCACCATCGGTGATATGTTCCCTAAGGGTGCCATCGCCACCATCACCGGTATCGGTGGTATGGCCGGCGGCGTGGGCAGCTTCTTCATCCAGAAGGGCGCAGGTGCCCTCTTCACCTACTCAGAGAAGGCTGGTGACGCATTCACCTTCCTCGGCTTCAGCGGCAAGCCTGCGGGCTATTTCGTGATGTTCTGCATCTGCGGTCTCGCCTACCTCCTTGCCTGGACCCTTATGAAGGTCCTCGTGCCTAAGTACAGCCCTATCGCCGAGTAAGCGAAGGACACCTTATATAATTATTTCCTATATTTGCCCATCCTAAACTTGAAACAGGATGGGCAAATTGTTTGAAGAACTCAGCAAGGACTACAGGCTCAAGGAAGGCCTGAAGACCTGCATCAACTGCGGAACGTGTACCGCCATCTGCCCCGCCGCCGAATTCTACAGATATGATCCCCGAAAGATCATAGACACTGTACAACGCAAGGACGACGAGGAAATCGAGGCCCTGCTCAAGAGCGAGACCATCTGGTATTGCGGCGAATGTATGTCGTGTATGACCAGGTGCCCACGCAAGAATGCCGTGGGTATGGTAATAATGGCTCTGAGGAACCTCTCCACCAAACTGGGCTATTTCACCTGCTCGGAGAAAGGCCGTCAGTTATATCCCCTTTCACACGCACTCAACGGCAATATCCTCAAATACGGATACTGCATACACCCGGAGACCTTCAGGATGGAAGACCATCCGGAGGCCGGCCCCGTCTATGAATGGCACCTCCAGCACAAGGAGGATTCCTACGCCAGGGCCGGCGGCAACTATATGCAGCCGGGTCCGGGAGCGCTCAGGAAGATAGACCAGAAGGACCTGGACGAACTCAAGGCCATCTATGACATCACCGGCGGCACCGAGAGGATGGAGACCATAGACAGATTCTCCGAGGCCAAGGCCGCAGAGATGGGTATGAGCAATGAAGAATATCTGAAATACACCTTCGAGCACTGCTCGGCCGGGCATTTCAACAACGAAGAGGAGGAACTGTAATGATATATCAGGGTAAACAGAAAATCTGGTCCGACTATCAGAAGGAAATTCCGGCCGACCACTGGTTCTACGCACGCAGCTGCATACGCCAGAACTTCTTCCCCGCATCCGAGACGCATTTCCTCAAGATAGGACGCGAACTGCTCGGCAAGGACATCTGCGACAACGAACACCACACCACCTGCGGAGGCATCTCATATCACAGCGACACCATCCCACAGGAGACGGCAATGACCATCGTGGCCCGTCAGTTCGCCATAATGACCGAATGCGGCTACAAGAACATCGCGCCGTCCTGCATCACATCCTTCGGCAACTACACCGAGATACTCGAGACCTGGAGGGAATTTCCGGAACTGGAGGCAAAGGTGCGCGAGATGCTCTGGAAATCCTGCAGAAAGGAATTCGAGATCCCCGAGCACGTCGCCCACACCAGCGACATTATGTACACCTGGCGCAATGAAATCGCCGAAAAGGCCAAGTTCCGTCTCATCAACAAGGAGACCGGCGAGCCTCTGAGAGTGGTCGAGCACATAGGCTGCCACTACTCCAAGATGTTCCCTCACAAGGGCGTCGGCGGCGCTGAGTATCCTTGCGTGCTCAGCGGTATGGTGAACTCCTGGGGCGGTCAGGTAATTGACTACCCGGAGAGGCGCCACTGCTGCGGTTTCGGCTTCAGACAGTATCTGGTGAAGGCCAACCGAGGCTATTCCATTTCAAATACCCACAAGAAATTCGAATCTATGGAGCCGTACAAGCCGGATATGATCATCACGAACTGTCCGGGCTGCCCATATTTCCTCGACAGATGGCAGTACGTCATCGCCGAAATGGAGGGCAGGACCTATGGCGAAAACGGATTCGGCATCCCTGTGTTCACCTACGAGGAGGTCGCCGGCCTGGTTCTGGGCTACGACCCTTGGGACCTCGGCCTGCAGCTCCATCAGGTGGCTGTGGAACCGCTTCTGGACAAGATAGGCATCGAATACGACCCTAAGGCCAAATACCTTGGTCTCAACGAAAAAGACATAATGAAGCCGGGGCTCCCCGAAAACCTCCGTTGCTTCTAGAACTGAAGATTATGAAAGACAGCATAGTAATAATAGGTGGCGGCATCGCCGGACTTGAGGCAGCAAAACAGCTTCTCACTCTTGGCTACACCCCCATCATAGTCGAAAAGAGCGACCACCTCGGTGGCCACGTTGCCGGCTGGAACCGTCTGTTCCCGGATATGGCTCCGGCCCAGGAAATCGTCGCAAAGATGATCAAGGACGTCGAGGGAGCGAACATCTTCCTCGAAACCGAGATCATATCGTCCAACAAACTGGGCAACACCTATATAGTTAATCTCTCCAACGGCGTGACCATACGCACCAAGGCCATACTCATAGCCACCGGATTCGAACTCTTCGATGCCCACAAGAAGGAGGAATACGGCTACGGCATCTACAACCAGGTGATGACCAACCAGGACCTCGAAAAATGGTTCAACACCAGCGTGGACAGCCGCATCGGAGGCAAGGAGATACGCAAGATAGGCTTCGTGCACTGCGTGGGTTCCAGGGACGTGAAGGCAGGCAATTCACAGTGTTCCAAGGTCTGCTGCGTGACTGCAATCAAGCAGGCCATCGAGATGAAGCAGGAATTCCCGGACGCAGAGATTTACTGCTTCTATATGGACCTGAGGCTCTTCGGCAAGAAATACGAAGACTTCTATATCAACGCACAGAAGGACTACGGTATCCATTTCATCAGGGGCCGCGTGTCCGAGGTCAGCGAGAACATCGAAGGACGCCTGCTCGTCAAGGCGGAGGACACCCTCAGTGGCAAGCCGCTCAAGGTCACCCTCGACCTGCTCGTACTGATGGCCGGTATGGTCTGCAACCAGGACGGAAGCAAGATGGCTTCTATGCTCAGGCTGGAGACCGATTCGGACGGTTTCCTCCGCAGTAAGGACAATGTCTGCAACATCGTGGAGTCCAACCGCCACGGAATATTCTATGCAGGAGCCTGCACCGGCACCAAGACAGTGCCTGAAACCATCTCAGAGGCCCGTGCGGCCGCTCTGATGATACACAATTACATCAACGAATAGCATCCAGGTCTATGGCAATGAATTTCGGTTTCAAACTGTGTCCGTCATCTGCCCTGAACCTGGACAAGATAGATACTTCACTCTACGACAAGCTCGTGGAGATGGAGCCTGACGCCAGGATCTGTATGGCCTGTGGCAGCTGCAGCGCGACCTGCACGGCATCCCAGTTTTCGGGGATGAGCGTTCGAAAAGTGCTGCTGGACATCCAGAGGGGCAAGGAGAAGGAGGCGGCCGCTATGCTGCGCAACTGTATGCTCTGCGGCAAATGCACTATGGTCTGCCCCCGCGGCATAAACACCAGGCACCTCATCCTGTCCCTGTGCAGGATCTACGATAATAAGGAGGAGCAGAAATGACAGACAGAATACCAGCTGGATTCCATCCTTTCGTGATCCCGTTCCTGGTGGGAATGGGCTTCGTGCTGCTCTACTGCCTCTATGGCTTCATCAGGATAATGTGCCAGCTCTCCCACAAGGACAGGCGCAAGTTTTTCCTCTCCTTCCTCAATCCCAAGATACTCTGGAAGGACATCAAGGACATCTTCCTGAACTGTCTCATACACGTCAAGCTCTGGAAGCGCAACAAACTGCTGGGCTTTATGCACTCCAGCATCGCCTTCGGATGGTTTATGCTCATCGTGCTGGGCCACCTGGAGGTCATCTGCTTCCTGCCAGGCCGTCTGAGAACCTTCTACTACCCTATCTTCTTCAACTTCTTCGTGGCTGAGGACAACGCCACCATCGGCGGACAGGTATTCTTCTTCCTGATGGACTTCTTCCTGGCACTGGTGCTCTGCGGCATCATCCTGGCCATCATCAAGAGGGTGCACTCCCTGATCTTCGGTATGCGCAGAACCACGAGGCTGAGCCTCCTGGACCGCGTGGGACTCTATTCCCTCTGGGCCATATTCCCGCTGCGACTGCTTGCCGAGGGCTTCACCGCCCACATTTCCGGCGGCAGCTTCCTGACCATCCCTCTGAACTGGATCGCACGCGCCTTCCTGGGCAATGAGCTCAATATGGTTCCGACCTGGTGGGCATATTCCATCGCCCTCTGCGTCTTTATGTGCGTGCTGCCTTTCACCAGATATATGCACATCCCGGCAGAGATGCTGCTGATCCCAATGCGCAATGCCGGTCTGAAGATAAAGCACGCCAGGAAGGGCTACGCAAAGGTTATGGTATATTCCTGCCCTAGCTGCGGCGTGTGCATCGACGCCTGTCCTATGAGCGTCAAAAAGGCCAACACGAGGGATACAACCGTCTATCTGAACCGTCAGATCCGCCGCGGCAACGAAAAGCGCATAGAGGAAATCAGCGACAAGTGCCTGCTCTGCGGAAAGTGCTCGGAACTCTGCCAGATAGGCATAGAGGCTCCGAAGATACGCATAGCACAGAGGGCAAGGAGGAAATACGGCCTCAACCAGAACTATTCCAACATCTCCGTGGGTCCACTTGCGGAGAAGGCCTTCGGGCACAACGTGGAGGCCAAGCCGGGCAAGGTGCTCTATTTCGCAGGCTGTATGACCCAGCTGACGCCTCGCATCAGTCAGGCAATGGAGTCTGTCCTTCAGAAGGCCGGCGTGGAGTACAGTTATATGGACAAGGACGGCGGACTCTGCTGCGGCAGGCCTATGCTGATGGCCGGACGCCCGGACCAGGCTCGTCAGATCATCGACAAGAACACCGGAATCATCCGTTCCAGCGGCTGCGACACCCTGCTGCTCAGCTGTCCTATCTGCTACAAGATCTTCAAGGAGAAATACCATCTGGAAGGCATACGCGTGGTGCATCATTCCGAATTCATCAAGGAACTGGTGGACCAGAGGCGTCTGAGCGTCCGTTTCGGTAAGGATGTAATCGTATATCACGACCCTTGCGAACTCGGCCGAGGCAGCGGCATCTACGAGCAGCCTCGTGAACTTCTCGCAGCCCTCGGTACCCTCGTGGAGGCCGAAAAGACAGGAAAGGAAAGCATCTGCTGCGGTGGCAGCCTGGGTTCTCTCACTCTCGGATTTGCGCAGCGTGAAGACCTGACGAAGAACGCCCTCAGGAACCTGACGGTGAATCTTCCGAGCAAGATTGCAACGGCCTGTCCTCTCTGTCTTGCAAGCTTCAGCCGCTACTCCGACCGTCCGGTTGAGGACATAGCCGAAATAGTAGACCAGAGATCGACAAAGGTGGACTAGCTATTTCCTCGCCCTTCTGACGAGATCCTCGAAAATATACAGATAAGGATAAATCCCGCTTTTGGCGAATGCCTCGGGATGGAACTGGACAGCGAGCACCTGCTCGCTGTCTATGCTTTGATAAGCCTCCACGACACCGTCGCAGGTGGTGGCGATGACCTCGAGCCCGGGAGCGATCTGCTTGACAGCCTGATGATGCATCGAATTCACAGCAAGGGTGTCGCAGCCAACTATCTCGGCCAGGCGGGAGCCCGGTACGATGCTGATAGTCTGAGTGGCAATGGAACCACGTTCAGACTGCTTGTGCCTGAGGATAGTGTCCACCTGGGCAGGGATATCCTGCCAGAGACTGCCGCCGAGGGCCACGTTCAGGGCCTGCTCTCCCCTGCAGATGCAGAGCATAGGCAGGCCGCGCTTGTAGGCGGTCCTGGCGAACATAATATCAAAGGTATCGCGAGCCTCGTTGACCTTGCCGAGCTGAGGGATAGGCTCCTCACCGTAATAGGCAGGGTTCACATCCTCACCACCGGTCATAATCACCGCATCCACGAGGTCCAGGGCCTCGCAGAGCCTGGTCGAATCCGTTGTGAACGGAATGATTACAGGGATGCCTCCGGCGTTACGCACCGCCTCGACATAGGAGTCGCTGACGGAACTGCTGGTGGAGCCGTGGGCAGCGGAAATGCCGATGACAGGCTTGGTCTGGCTGCAGCAGGCGCCGATCAGCGCACACGCCGCAAAAAGGCTTGCGATTCTTCTCATACTAGTACATAAGACATTCGTCCAAAGCCTTGCAGATGGCTTCCTTGTCCATCTTCTGGCCTATGAACACGAGTTTCTCCATACGGTCGCCATAGACAGGATCCCAGTCGCGGCGGAGATTAGGCTCGCGCTCCATCATCTCCATCAGCTGGTCGTGAGGCATAGTGGCGAACCAACGGCCCGCATTGCGCAGGCTCATCTGCTTGCCAGCCTGCTCGAAGACGTAGCAGACGTCGTATTCGTCTGTGAAATAGCACATTCCCTTGCAGCGGATGACGCTCTTAGGCCAGTGCTTTGCCACGAAATTGTCGAATTTGTTGATGTCCAGAGGTGCACGGCGACAGTATACGAAAGTACCTATGCCGTATTCCTCTGCCTCGCCCTCATCATCGTGGTGGTGGTGATGATGGTGATGTTCGTGATCGTGATCGTGGTCGTCGTCATCATCGTCGTCATCTTCCTCCTCGAGAGGTCCCTCTACGCCCTTGATCCAGGCTGCTGAAGTAGCCACCTGATCGAAGTCGAACATTCCGGTGCCCACGATCTTGTCGAGGTCCACATCGCCGTAGTTGCACTCGATGATCTCGGCAGTCGGCTGGAGGGCCTTGATGATCTCCTTCACGCGTGCAAGCTCGGATGGAGTCACCTCGGCGGCCTTGTTGAGCAGCACGATGTTGCAGAACTCGATCTGCTGGATGAGCAGGTTCTCTATGTCCTCCTCGTCGATGTTCTCACGCACGAGGGATGCGCCGCTCTGGAATTCGTCCCTCATACGGAGGGCGTCCACCACGGTGCAGATGCAGTCCAGCACAGGAATGCCGTCCTGGATGTATTTGTCCTCCATCGTAGGGATGGAGCAGATGGTCTGGGCGATAGGGGCGGGCTCGCAGATGCCGCTGGCCTCGATGACGATGTAGTCGAACTTCTTGAGGGCCACGATGTCGTGGAGCTGCTCCACGAGGTCCATCTTGAGGGTGCAGCAGATGCAGCCGTTCTGGAGAGCCACGAGGCTGTCGTCCTTCTGGCCCACCACGCCACCGGCCTGGATGAGGTCGGCGTCGATGTTGACTTCGCCTATGTCGTTCACGATGACCGCGAACTTGAGTCCCTGGCGATTGTTGAGTATCCTATTGAGGAGAGTTGTCTTGCCGCTTCCAAGATAGCCCGTCAGCAGCAGAACCGGTACTTCAGAAATTTTCATATCGAATTATAATACGTCAAATGCAAATATATGGGCCTTTTCGCCGCCCCAGGTCTCGTCCACGACTATGCGGACAGCATCGGTCTGAACGGTCTCGAACTTCACGTTGCAGAGCCTCCTGAAGTTGTCGCTGACCTCAGCCACGGTGATCCACTCACCAGCTGCAGGGTTTGCGGCATTGGCCTTGCGGGCCTTCTTGGTGGTGGCAGGCACACGGACCTGTACCTTGAAGGACTTGGCCATCTCGGACGGCATAGGAACGCGCTCGGTGGTAGCCTCCAGCTTGCGCATCCTCTTGCCGCGGACCTTGAAGTCGGAATCGAAGATGAAACGGGCAGCGGAAACGCTGACAGGCTTTGCCCAGGTGTAGGTAAGAGCCACGTCGCCAGGGGCCGCATACACGCCGTTGTCCTCGCCTTCCCACTCGCGGTCTATGCCGTTGCGCATAGGCTCATTCTCCGCGAGAGTCTTGGCTGAAGCAGTAAGGGAGGACACCTTTCTCCAGCGATATGGGAGCATACAGTCGTCCTGCTCGAGACGGTCCTGAAGCTCTGCGATATAGTCCTTGCGTATGCCTGCAGGGGTGGTATTCTTCTCGATCACCATATTGGCAGCAGTGCCGACAGCCTGGCCGATGAGGGCGCAGGTAGCCATTACGCGGGTGCCGGAGAAGGCCATATGTGAGCAGGAAATGTCGCGGCCGGCGAACATCAGGTTAGGGACGTTGACGCTGTAGCAGCAGTCGTATGGGATGCCATAGCCCTGAACCACGCTGTATTCGATGGATGCCAGGCCCTTGTTCATAAAGCCGTTAGGATTGTGGTCGTCGAGGGTCCAGCCGCCGTATGCGATTACGTCCTCGAAGTGGCCGCCTGATACAACGTCGTCCTGGGTGAGGGTGTGAGGACCCACATAGCGGGTGGACTCACGCTTGCCAGGGATGGCTCCCATCCAGTCGAGGTCGTAGTTCTGGCACTCCTCCACGTTGTTCTTCATATACTCCCAGATGCCATAGGCGATCTTCTTGAGTTCGAACTGGATCTCGTTCGCGTCCCAGACGCTGTCGAACTTCACGCCTGAGGACTCAACCCACCAGAAGTTGTTGTCATTGGCCCTCCAGATGATCTTGTAATTGTATTTCTGGCCCTTGACAGGAGCCTTCGGAGTGTCGTAGTCGAAGTCATCCTTGGTGAAGTGATATGCCCAGTCAGGAGCCTTGAAAGGATGGTGCTCATCCGTCTTGCGAAGCTGCATCAGGATGGAGTTGCCCATAGTGTTGCTGTTGTCGGTCTCGTTGGAAGAGTAGGACTCGCCGTAAGTAGTCTTACCCTCGGTACCGCGGCGGAACTGTGCTCCGGAAAGACGGAGAATGCCGTCACCGGTGCAGTCGAGGAAGAGTTTTCCGGTAATGGTGTAGTTGGTGTAGTTATTCGAGTTCCAGCACTTCACGCCCGCAATCCTGTCACCGTCCATAATCACGTCCTGGACGGTGGTGTTGAGCAGGAGCTTGATGTTCGGCTCCTCCACCACGGTGGAGTAGATGACGTCATCCCAGAGGGTGTAGCGCTGCAGAGGGTTGTAGTAGAAGTTGCGGCACTGCATTTCCTCGAGTATGCCGGCTTCCTGGCACTGGTCTTCCTTTACGCCCACGATGCCCATACGCATCTCGCTGGAAGTGTTGCCGCCCAGCATAGGACGGTCCTGGATGAGTATGACCTTGGAGCCGTGACGGGCTGCGGAAACGGCAGCACACACGCCTGAGAGGCCACCTCCGCATACTACGATCTCGGTGTCGAAGGAGAGGTCGCGAGTGACGGCGGAGTTCTTGTCGGTGAGCAGATGGTCGTGGATCTGAGCCCTTGCAGGCATTGCGGCAAGGATCGTGGCAGCGCCCAAAACGGCAGCAGCGGCTTTGCGGATGAGTGATTTCATTTTATCCATTTTAATATAGGTAAGCAAAGTTAATGCTTATAATTCAATCTTAGTACAGAAATTTCATATCTTTGCGTCATCTATGAAAAGAGTCATTGCGACATATCTGCTGGCACTTGTCTGCGTCCTTTCCACGGCGCAGGTGCGTTTTGACTACAATGTCTCCACCGAGACGCTGTTCGACAACCGCGAATGCGACAAACAGGGCAATCTCTACACCAATTCCTGCACCATCTTCGGCACCAACGTCATTCCCGAAGTAGGTCTGCGCGCAACCACGGGCAGCGAAGACGGAGGCTATGGGGCAAAAGGTCTCGCATACCACCATTTTATGGTCGGCGTAGAACTCCAGAAGGACTTCGGTTCAAAGCAGAAGATAGGCGACGTGTTCAAGGAACTGACCATCTACTACAACCTCGAGAAGCAGATCAGCCCAAAATGCAAGTTCGAGATGACCGCCGGAATTATGCCGCGCAGCTACAGCCGCGAGGAATACAGCGAAGTCTTCTACAGCGACTCCATACGCTTCTACGACACCAATTACGAAGGTCTGATCTTCCGCTTCGAACGTCCGAAATCGGCCTTTGAACTGGGCTGCGACTGGATGGGACAGTTCGACAAAGGCAGCCGCGAGCGCTTTATGCTCTTCAGTGCCGGCCACGGGGACCCTCTCCCCTGGCTCAGGCTGGGATACAGCGGATATATGTTCCATTTTGCTAACAGCTATGAAGTCCGCGGAGTCGTGGACAACGCCATCTTCAACCCTTATGCGAAATTCGACCTTGCGTGCATAGTGCCGATGCAGGAACTGTCCGCAAAACTGGGATATATCATCGCCTATCAGAGAGACCGCATCAATATGCCTCACGCCACGCTGCCTATGGGCGGTGAACTCGTGACCGTGGCCCGCAAATGGAACGTAAGCATCAAGAATACGCTCTACTTCGGCCAGGACCTGATGCCTTTGTACAACTGCAAGGACGCAGGCGGCTACAAATACGGCAACGTCCTCTACTACGGCGACCCTCACTACCGCGTCCGTCCGAACGGCGAAGCCGCCACCACACCGGCAGTGATGGACCACGTGGAAGCATTCTGGGAGCCGCACATTGCTCCCGGACTCGACTTGAAAGTGGGCGCAATCTTCTACTTTAACAAGGGTTACAGCGGCAGCTGTCAGATAATTTCCGTCAAGTTCGACCTCCACACTCTCCTGAAAGAATTAAACAAGCGATAATGAGAAAGATCAACATTATGGCACTTCTGTCCTTTGCAACAGCCCTTTGCAGCTGCGGAGGCAACTCTCCGAAAGTCCCTGCAGCCCAGGACGGAGAATACACCATCGACATCTTCGCCACAAACGACATCCACGGCAGGTATTTCGACTCCCTCTATATTGGGAACCAGACCAAATCCTCCCTGCTCGCAGTAAGCGAATATATGAACGGCGTCCGCGAGGAACTCGGCGAGGACAAGGTCGTCCTGCTCGATGCCGGAGACTTCCTTCAGGGCGACAATGCAGCCTACTATTTCAACTATATAGACACCGAAACGGAGCACCTCTATGCCCGTATGGCGAAGTATATGAAGTACGACGCCGTAGTGGTGGGCAACCACGACATAGAGGCCGGACACGCCGTCTATGACAGGATGAAGAAGGAACTCAGTATGCCTTTCCTGGCAGCCAACGCCGTGCGCGACAACAATGGGAAAGCCTATTTCCAGGAGTACACCATTCTTCAGAAAAACGGCCTCAAAGTGGCTGTGATCGGCTTTACGAACCCGAATATGAAGGGCTGGCTCTCACCTGAAATCTGGTCCGGTATGACTTTCACCGACCTGATGGAATGCGCCCAGGGCGTGGTGGACAAAGTCATTGCAAAGGAGAATCCTCAGGTGGTCATCGTGGCCACGCACTCCGGTTCCGGAGCGGGCGACGGTTCCTCCCTCGAAAGCCAGGGACGCGACCTGCTCTACTCCCTCAAGGGCGTGGATTTCCTCATCTGTGCACACGACCACAGGCCTTACGTGGAGCAGAAGGACGGTATGGTGCTCCTGAATTCAGGCAGCCACTGCCGCAACCTCAGCCACGGCAAGATAACCGTCACTATGAAGGACGGGGCAGTAGAGTCCAAGAGCATCTACGGCGACCTCGTGACCATTGACAAAGACAAGGTCGACACCACTATGCGCGAAGCCTTCAGGGCCGATTACGAGGCCGTGAAAGCCTTCACTCTCCAGGAAGTCGGCCGTCTCGATATGCCTCTTTCAACCAGGGACGCCTATATCGGAATGAGCGACTATATGAACCTCATCCACACCATAGGCCTGAGCTGCGAACCGGCCCAATTGTCCTTCGCCGCACCGCTCACTTTCAACGGATACGTCAATGAAGGCACGCTCATCTACAACGACCTGTTCACCATCTATCCGTATGAGAATCAGCTCTTTGTGGTCCGTATGACAGGCAGGCAGATCCTCAAGTACCTTGAATATTCCTACGAGCAGTGGATACAGACCGTGAAGCCTTCCGACAAGGGTGCTCACATCCTGAGAATAGCCCCTCGCGACGATCCGAGAACCGGTTCCAGCGGCTGGTCCTTCACCGAAAGGTCCTATAATTTCGACTCGATGGCAGGTGCATACTACACCGTTGACATCACCAAGCCGTACGGGGACAGGGTGGACATTACGCGACTTGCCGACGGCAGCGAATTCGACCCTGCCGACACCTATTGCGTGGCTATGACCTCCTACCGTGCCAGCGGTGGCGGAGACATTATGAAGGAAGGTGCAGGCATCGACACCGACAACATAGATGAAATCGTCGAAGCACGCTATCCTGAGATACGCGAACTCATCTATGAGTACCTCAAGAACCATCTTGACATCGACGGCAACATCGCCTCCGTCACTTCCGAGGAACTTTCACAGCCTGCAGTGGTAGGCGAATGGAAGTTCGTCCCTGAAGACCTCGCCAAGCCGCTGCTCGAGAATGACATCAACCTCTTATTCCCGAAACGATGAGAAAATCCTCCATACTCCTGGCCGCTGCACTCTGCCTTCTGGTATCCTGCGGCGGCGGAAAGGTCAAGCGCCTCAAAGCCGAGGTGGTGGCCGAATATCCTCACGATTCCCTCTCCTACACCCAGGGTCTCTTCTTCAACGACGGAAGGCTCTATGAGAGCACTGGTCTCAACGGCAGTTCCACTCTCCGCGAGGTGAATCTCCAGAGCGGAGAGGCGATTCAGAGAGTCGACTTCGACCGCAGATACTTCGTCGAAGGCTGCGTCCCTGTAGGCGACGAAATATATGTGATGACCTGGCAGAACGGAGTCATTTTCAAATATGGGCTGGACAGCCTCAACTTCATCAGCGAGGGAGATTATCCACGCGAAGGATGGGGCATCACCACCGACGGAAACCACCTCTATGCCAGTGACGGCAGCGCACATATCTACGTGATGGACAAGGACTTGAAGCTCCAGCGCAAGCTCACGGTGAAGAACGACGGAAAGCTGGTTCGCTGGCTCAACGAACTCGAATGGATAGACGGGAAGATCTGGGCAAACGTCTATTGCACCAATGCCATCGTGGTCATCGATCCGAAGAGCGGCGAGGTCTGTCAGATCATCGACTGCTCCGGCATATATCCGCAGAAAAACCGCCGTCCCGAAGATGACGTGCTCAATGGAATAGCAGTCAACCCGCAGGACGGCAGAATCTATGTTACCGGCAAGAACTGGCCGAAGTTATACGAGATCAGGCTCGTGAAGCCTTGAACTCCTTCGCAGCCTTGATGAAGCCCACAAAGACAGGCTGAGGATTGATAGGGGTGCTCTTGAGTTCCGGATGGAACTGAACTCCGATGAAGAACGGGTGGGCCGGGATCTCCACGATCTCCACGAGACCTGTGTCCGGATTCTTTCCGGTGGCCTTCATACCGGCAGCCTCCATCTCCTCGAGATAGGCATTGTTGAATTCATAGCGATGGCGATGACGCTCGGAAATGAGGTTGTCGCCATAAATCTTTTCAGCGAGAGAACCCTTCTGCAGATAGCAGGCGTAGGCACCCAGACGCATTGTTCCACCCTTGATAGTGGTGCTCTTCTGATCTTCCATAAGGTCGATTACAGGGGCGCTGGTGGCAGGATTCATCTCGGTTGAGATGGCATCCTTGTAGCCGAGCACATCGCGGGCGAACTCCACAACTGCCATCTGCATACCGAGGCAGATTCCGAAGAAAGGCACATTGTGCTCACGGGCGTAGCGGACGGCGAGTATCTTGCCCTCGATGCCCCTCTCACCGAAGCCTGGAGCCACGAGGATGCCGTCCATTCCGGCGAGTTTCTCCTCCACGTTGGATGCGTCCACATATTCGCTGTGGATGGAATGCACATTGACCTTGCATTCATTGGCGGCACCAGCGTGCACGAAGGATTCGAGTATGGACTTATATGCGTCCTGAAGCTCGACATACTTGCCCACGAGGGCGATGTTCACTTCAGATTTAGGGTTCTGGAGGCGGTTCAGGAAGTCGCACCAGTCATCGAGCTTCGGAGCTGGTACATTCTTCATTCCAAGGTGCTCGAGGACCATTTCGTCGAGACCTTCTTCCTTCATATTGAGCGGCACCTGATAGATGGACCAGGCGTCTATGGACTGGATTACGTGACCGGCCCTGACATTGCAGAAGAGGGCTACCTTGCGGCGCAGTTCCGGGGAAAGAGGCTGCTCCGTACGGCAGACGATGATGTCGGGATGTACACCGGCCTGCTGCAGCATCTGCACTGAGTGCTGGGTAGGCTTGGTCTTGAGTTCCTTGGCTGCGCGGAGATAAGGTACCAAGGTGAGGTGAATGGTGGTGAGGTCCTCTTCAGGGAGTTCCCATTGGAGCTGACGGACGGCCTCCACAAACGGCTGGGATTCCATATCGCCCACGGTGCCTCCGATCTCGGTGATCACGATGTCATACTTGCCGGTTTTGCCCAGCAGAAGCATCCTGCGCTTGATTTCGTCGGTGATGTGAGGGACGATCTGCACTGTCTTGCCAAGATATGCGCCTTCACGCTCCTTGCTGATTACGGTGTGATAAATCTTTCCCGTGGTCACATTGTTGGCCTTGGAGGTGTGCACGCCGAGAAAGCGCTCGTAATGGCCCAGGTCAAGGTCGGTCTCGGCACCGTCGTCCGTCACATAGCACTCGCCGTGCTCATACGGATTGAGGGTACCCGGATCGATGTTGATGTAAGGGTCGAATTTCTGGATGGTTACGCGGAGACCGCGAGACTGGAGCAATTTGGCCAGAGAGGCCGCAATGATACCTTTTCCTAAAGAGGAGGCAACGCCTCCGGAAACAAAGACATACTTGGTATTCATCCCGTTCATTTGTTAAATTCACGGGATTCAAAGTTAAGTATTTTTTCGTATTCGCAACAAAAAAAACCGAATAAAAAAAGATTTGCTACCTTTGCACGTCCTATATAAATTAAGGAAAGACTTTGATGCAACTTACAACCTATTATATCCTCGTAGCCGCTATGGCGGCAATGGGCCTTCTGGTGTTCATCTGCCTGTTCTTCTTCAAGGCAGGCTACGGATACCTCTCGACCTCCAATTGGGGCCCGAAGATCAGCAACAAACTGGCCTGGGTGCTTATGGAAGCCCCTTCATTCTGCTTCCTGCTCTACTACACCCTCAGCTACGCTTTTTCCGGTGTCGAAGCCGTAAACGAGAACGTCGTGCTCTATGTGATTGCAGGCTTCTTCCTGCTCCATTACTTCCAGCGCGCATTCATCTTCCCTCTCCTCCTAAGAGGCAAGAGCAAGATGCCTGTCGCAATTATGGCTATGGGTATGGTATTCAACACGCTGAACTCCTGGTTCATCGGCACCTGGCTCTTCAAGGTGGCACCTGCAGGCTACTACACCATCGAGTGGTTCTGGAGCCCACAGTTCATCATCGGAGCCATCATCTTCGTGGCCGGTATGCTGATCAATCTCCACAGCGACCACGTGATCCGTCACCTGCGCAAACCTGGCGACACCAAGCATTACATCCCTAAGAAGGGCTTCTACAAATACGTCACATCGGCCAATTATTTCGGTGAATTCACCGAGTGGGTGGGCTTCGCCATCCTCAGCTGGTCCCTCTGCGGCGTACTCTTCGCCTTCTGGACTTTCTGCAACCTCGCACCAAGGAGCAAGTCTTTGACTGAGAAGTACATAGCAGAGTTCGGAGACGAGTACAAGTCCCTCCATAAAAAGAATATGATACCATTCATCTGGTAATTTATGAGCACACTTTTCACCCCCTATCAGCTCGGCCCCATCGAGCTTAGGAACCGCACCGTACGTTCCGCAGCCTTCGAGGCTCAGGCACCGGGCAACCGTCCGGGCCAGGAACTTTTTGACTATCACACCGCAGTAGCCCGTGGCGGCATCGGTATGACCACCGTTGCCTACGCCGCAGTATGCGAAAGCGGTCTTTCATTCGAAACCCAGCTCTGGATGCGTCCGGAGATCGTCCCTGAACTCAAGCAGCTCACCGACGCAATCCACGCAGAAGGCGCGAAGGCCAGCATCCAGCTCGGCCATTGCGGCAATATGACCCACCGCCGCACCTGCCACTGTATGCCTATAGGCGCAAGCAGAGGCTTCAATCTCTATTCGCCTACTTTCTACAGGAAGATGACCAAGGCGGACATCGAATTCGTGGCAAAATCCTTCGGCGAGGCCACTAAACTCGCTATTGAATCAGGCTTTGACGCAGTCGAGATCCACGCAGGTCACGGCTACCTCATTTCCCAGTTCCTCTCTCCTTTCACCAACCATCGCAGAGATGAGTTCGGCGGCAGTCTGGAGAACAGGATGAGATTTATGAAAATGTGCTTTGAGGAGGTCCTCAAGGCCGCTGACGGCAAGATTGCGGTCACCGCGAAGCTCAACACCCGCGACGGTTTCAAGGGCGGTCAGGAACCTGAGGAACTCATCGAGTGCGCCAAGGTTCTCCGCGATATGGGCGTGAACGCAATCACCCTCTCCGGTGGCTTCGTCAGCCGTGCACCTATGTACGTGATGAGAGGCCAGTTCCCTGTGCCTGTCTTCGTTCACTACTTCCCTTGGAGGCAGTGGTGGCTCAAGATCGGCATTCTCCTGGGAGGCAAGATCGTGTCCCCTACCGTGCCTTTCAAGCATCTGTTCTTCCTTGAGGATGCCAAGAAATTCCAGGCAGCGATGCCAGGCTATCCTTTCATCTATGTGGGCGGCGTGACCACCCGCGAGGATGCTGACAGGATTATGGAAGAGGGATTCCCTCTCCTCCAGATGGGCCGCGCCGTGCTCGAAGACACTGATTTCGTCAACAAGATGGCTGCCGACGAGCACCATTGCAGCAAGTGCGAGCACAGCAACTTCTGCATAGGCCGTATGTACAGCAAGTCAATGCAGTGCCATAAGAACTGCGTGGACATCACTCCTCGACTCGAGAGGCAGGTGGCCCGCATCAACGCCCAGAACGACCGCCAGGAGCGCAGACTGGGATATAAGAAATAGAAACTCAGGCAGGACGATCTGTCGCGGCGCTTCGGCGCTGAGGAAAGTCCGGACAGGATAGGGCACCCCGCTGTGGAAAGCACAGATGGGAGTAATCTTCTGCCAGCCGTAACAGAAAACAACCGCCCGCAAGGGTAAGGGTGAAAACGCGAGGTAAGAGCTCACGACGCGGCGCAGCGATGCGTCTCGGGTACGGCACCGGGGCCTGCAAAACCAAATATACCGGCAGTCAAGGGCGGCCCGCCCGTTGCCGGGGGGTAGGTTGCGAAGATAAATGACAGATTCAAAAACAGAAACCGGCTTACGGCCCTGCCTTTCATACAGAAGAGACGACTGACAAAGTCGTCTTTTTTGCGTAAAATAAATTATAATTTATTACCTTTGCGCACTTTATATATTTCAGACAATAAAATATGAGCAATCAGACTGAGAAAATCGAAGAACTCGTCGAGAAAAGAGCCAAGGCGAAACTTGGCGGAGGCGAGTCCAGGATCAAAGCCCAGCACGACAAAGGAAAACTGACAGCCAGGGAGAGAATTGCCCTGCTTCTGGATGAAGGCAGTTTCGAAGAATACGGAATGTTCGTACAGCACAGGTGCACGAACTTCGGAATGGAAAACAACAAGGTAGACGGCGACGGAGTAGTGACCGGTATGGGAACTATCGAAGGCCGCCTTGTTTATGTATATGCACAGGACTTCACCGTCAGCGGAGGCTCCCTCTCCGAGATGCAGGCCGCAAAGATCTGCAAGGTGATGGATATGGCAGTGCGCAACGGTGCTCCTTGCATCGGCCTCAACGACAGCGGCGGAGCACGCATCCAGGAAGGTGTGAACGCACTCGCAGGCTATGCTGAGATCTTCCAGCGCAACATCCTCGCATCAGGCGTTGTCCCTCAGATTTCCGGGATCTTCGGTCCTTGCGCAGGCGGAGCAGTCTACTCCCCTGCCCTCACCGATTTCAACGTTATGGTCAAGGACACTTCCTATATGTTCCTCACCGGACCTTCAGTCGTGAAGACCGTGACCGGCGAAGAAGTGAACCAGGAAGAACTCGGAGGCGCAGCCGTGCACGCAAGCAAGAGCGGCGTGGCCCACTTCGCAGCAGAGAATGAGCAGGAAGGCATCCAGACCATCAAGTCCCTGCTTTCATTCCTCCCTTCAAGCAACCGCGAGCAGGCTCCATTCCGTCCTACCAACGACCCTGCAGGCCGCGTGGACGACGCCCTCAACGACATCATCCCAGACAACCCTAACAAGGCATACGATATGTACGGCGTCATCGGCAGCATAGTCGACGACGGCGAATTCCTCGAGGTACACAAGTCCTGGGCGAAGAACATCATCGTGGGCTTCGCACATCTGAACGGACGCAGCGTGGGCATCGTGGCCAACCAGCCTCAGGTGCTCGCAGGCGTGCTCGACATCAACGCCAGCCGCAAGGCAGCGCGTTTCGTACGCTTCTGCGACGCATTCAACATTCCTCTCGTCACCCTCGTGGACGTGCCTGGCTTCCTCTGTGGAACCCAGCAGGAATACGGCGGAATCATCGCCAACGGCGCCAAGCTTCTCTACGCATACGGCGAGGCTACCGTGCCTAAGGTGACCGTCACCCTCCGCAAGTCATACGGCGGTGCACACATCGTGATGAGCTGCAAGCAGCTTCGCGGCGACGTCAACTACGCCTGGCCTACCGCCAACATCGCAGTTATGGGAGCCAAGGGCGCAGTCGAGATCCTCAAACTTGGCGAAGACGCCGAGCAGGAGTACAACGACCTGTTCTGCAACCCTTACAACGCAGCATCCTACGGCTACATCGACGACATCATCGAGCCTCGCAACACACGCTTCCGCGTGATACGCGCCCTCGAGTCCCTCGCCGACAAGAAGGCCGAGAATCCTCAGAAGAAACACGACAACCTCCCTCTCTAATGATGACAAGAAAGATAGCACTGACTGTCATCCTGGCCCTCGCGGGTGCGCTCACACTCTGTGCGCAGAACGTGAAGGACCTCGTCATCAGCGAGGTGCAGGTGGACAGCGTGGCACTTGACAACGGCTTCGGGGAAAAGGCTGCTTGGATAGAGATATTCAACAACTCCTACGGCACCGTCAAGATGCAGGGCTGCTACCTGACAAATGACAGGAATGACCTCAAGAAATACTTCATCCCGAAGACCGACATCAAGGCTTCGGTGAGTCCGCGCCAGAGCGTTGTGTTCTTCGCGGACGGCGACAGCAACAAGGGAACCTTCCACACGAACTTCACCCTCAGCAAGGGTGAGACCGTATATCTGGTCAGCAACGACGGCAGGACTGTGGTAGACTCCCTCGTAATACCACAGAACCTCAGCAGCGGCAAGAGCATAGCCAAATTCGCGAACGACATCAAGGCTATGGTCTATGACGACATACACGAGACTGACCCTACCCCAGGTACCTACCACAAGAACGTCATCTATGATGCGGAAGGGCACGTCTTCGAAGAGACCAAGGCCGAGAAGCTGGCCAGGACCGACCCACACGGATTCACGATGACTCTCGTGGCCGTGGCTGTGGTATTCAGCGCCCTGATCATCCTCTTCCTCTGTTACACCTTGGTTGGAGCGATCTGCACAGGCAAGTTCAAAATCAAGAGGACCAGGAAGAGCTGCAAGAAGAGCAAGAAGGGCAAGGCAATGCCTGACGCCGAGACTGCAGCCGCAATCGCAGTCGCCCTCAATATGGAAAGCAGCGATGAGATCCAGGCCGCCATCGGCCTTGCCCTCGACCGCTACTTCAACGAATGCATACACGACAACGAAAGCTATATAATCACCATCAGAAGAAAATAAACCGATATGAAAGAATATAAATTCAAGATCAACGGCAACGCATACGAGGTTGCAGTGAATTCAGTGGAAGGCAACATCGCCAACGTGACTGTAAACGGCGTGGAGTACGCCGTAGAAATGGAAAACGCCCCTAAGGCAGCAGTTGCCGCAGCTCCTGCAGCTCAGCAGGCAGCCCCTGCAGCAGCTCCAGCCGCAGCTCCGGTTGCAGCCGGCGCAGGCTCTGACGTGACCAGCCCGCTTCCTGGCGTAATCCTCAGCATCAACGTGGCAGTAGGTGACAAGGTAGCAGCAGGCCAGAAGGTCGCTGTCCTCGAGGCTATGAAGATGGAGAACGAGATCGAGGCAGAGACTGCCGGCACCGTGACCGCAATCCACGTACAGAAGGGCGACTCAGTACTCGAAGGCGCAAAGCTCATAACTATCGCATAACACAATGGGAAGCAACGTAGTCGACTCACTCATCCAGTTCTGGCAGTTCACGGGCTTCGCGAATATGACCTGGCAGCATATCGTGATGATATGCCTGGGCATCGTGTTCATCACGCTCGGAATCGTCAAGGAATGGGAGCCGCTCCTCCTCGTGCCTATCGGCTTCGGCATCATAGTGGGCAACATCCCTATGTTCCCGGGCCTCAACGTGGGCATCTACGAGGAAGGTTCAGTGCTCAACATACTCTACCAGGGCGTAAAGCAGGGCTGGTATCCACCACTTATCTTCCTGGGCATCGGAGCGATGACGGACTTCTCCGCCCTAATCTCCCAGCCTAAGCTGATGCTGGTCGGAGCAGCCGCCCAGATGGGCATCTTCGGGGCCTATCTCCTCGCCATTGCATTCGGATTCGCACCTAACGAGGCCGGCGCAATCGGCATCATCGGAGGCGCCGACGGCCCTACCGCCATCTTCCTGAGTTCCAAGCTCGCACCGGACCTGATGGGCGCGATCGCAGTATCCGCCTACTCCTATATGGCCCTCGTCCCTGTGATCCAGAAGCCTATTATGCAGCTCCTCACCACCAAGAAGGAGCGCCTCATCAAGATGCCTGCTCCTCGCGCCGTGAGCCAGAAGGAGAAGATCATCTTCCCTATCGTAGGCTTCATCCTCACAGCATTCGTAGTGCCTTCAGGCCTGCCGCTGCTCGGTATGCTCTTCTTCGGAAACCTCCTCAAGGAGAGCGGTGTGACCCGCCGTCTCGCAGAGACCGCACGCGGACCGCTGATCGACGTGGTGACCACCCTCATCGGCCTCACCGTGGGATGCTCCACTCAGGCAGACAAGTTCCTCTCCGTCACTTCCATCAAGATTTTCGGTCTGGGACTTCTCTCCTTCATCATCGCCACCACCTGTGGTGTGCTCTTCGTGAAGGCGTGGAACCTCTTCCTCCCTCAGGGCAAGAAGATCAACCCTCTCATCGGAAACGCCGGTGTGTCTGCAGTGCCTGACTCCGCCCGCGTGTCCGAGACAGTTGGATGCAAATACGACAAGAAGAACCATCTCCTTATGCACGCTATGGCCCCTAACGTAGCGGGCGTCATCGGTTCCGCAGTCGCAGCCGGCATCCTCCTCAGCTTCCTGGGCTAAAAAGGCCCGGGCGTATATAAAATGAACTTTGACCGTATACTCATATTAGATGGTGCTATGGGCACTATGCTCCAGAAGCACGGCCTGAGCGGAGACAGCGAGCTGTTCAACCTCACCAGGCCGGAGATCATCGAGTCCATCCACAGGGAATATGTGGAGGCCGGTGCCGACATCATCGAAACCAACACCTTCAGTGCGGGCTACAAGACAGCCCTCGCAGGAGCGCAGATTGCCCGCAAGGTCGCTGATGCAGCTCCCCGCAAGGTGTGGGTTGCCGGAAGTGTGGGTCCTACGTCAAAGTCCCTCTCGATGAGCATCAACGTGGACCTGCCGGCCTGGCGTCCTACCAGTTTCGACGAAATGGCCGCCGCCTACCGCGAACAGATACGCGGCCTTGCGGAAGGCGGAGTGGACCTGCTGCTGATCGAGACCTCCTTCGATGCCCTCAATGTGAAGGCCGCCATTTATGCGGCATCCGACTTCGACCTGCCGATAATGGTTTCCGCTTCCGCCAGCGACAAGAGCGGACGCACCCTCACCGGACAGACCATCGAGGCCTTCTACACCGCCATCAAGCACTGCCATCCAATTGCCTTCGGCCTGAACTGTTCGCTCGGCGCCGCGGAACTCCAGCCTCTCATCGCAGAGGTGTCCAAGTTCGCGGACTGCGCCGTAAGCTGTTACCCGAACGCAGGCCTCCCGAACGAGATGGGAGGATACGACCAGTCTCCGGAAGCAATGGCAGAAGCAGTACGGAATATGGTGCTCAGCGGCAACGTGAACATAGTCGGAGGCTGCTGCGGCACTTCCCCTGAGCATATACGCGCCATCGCGGAAGCGGTACGCGACCTGCCGCCAAGACAGATCGAGCCCAAGCCTCAGATTCTCACGGTCAGCGGTCTGGAGCCAGTTGACATCGACGTTGCGAAGAGCAATTTCACCAACGTGGGCGAACGCACGAACGTGGCTGGCAGCCGCAAGTTCGCAAGGCTGATCGCATCCAAGGAATATCAGACGGCATTGGATATCGCTGCACAGCAGATAGAGAACGGTGCCTCAGTCATAGATATCAATATGGACGATGCTATGCTCGACAGCACTGCCGAGATGGAGGAGTTCGTCCGCTGGACCGCATCGGATCCGGCTGTTTCCAAGGCTGCGCTGATGATCGATTCATCCCATTGGGAGACGGTCCTCGCAGGTTTGAAGAACGCCCAGGGCAAATGCATCGTGAATTCCATCAGCCTCAAGGAGGGCGAGGAGCCATTCCTGAAGAGGGCCCGCGAGATTCTGCGTCTCGGCGCTGCTGTCGTGGTGATGGCTTTCGACGAAGTGGGTCAGGCGACTGACTACAAACGCAAGATAGAGATATGCGAGAGGGCCTACCGCCTGCTTACAGGCATAGGTTTCGCCCCTTGCGACATCATATTTGACGTCAATGTGCTCACCGTGGGCACTGGCGTCGGGACTGACAGGCGATATGGTATCGATTTCATCGAGGCCGTTCGCTGGATCAAGTCCAATCTGCCGGGAGCATTGACTTCCGGCGGTATTTCCAACCTTTCCTTCGCGTTCCGAGGCAACAACCCGGTCCGTGAGGCTATGCATTCCGTATTCCTCTATTACGCCATCAAGGCTGGCCTGGATATGGCCATAGTCAACCCTGGTATGCTCCAGATTTACGATGACATCGAGCCGAGCCTGCGAAAGGCTTGCGAGGATGTGATCCTGGACAGCGACGAGGGTGCAGCCGAGCGACTGTTGGAGTTAGCCTCCACCGCTGCCGCTGCTGGATCCGCTACCGGATCAGCTAACGGCTCGGCTGCCGCCGCAGAGTCTCGGGGCCAGGGATTAGGGGATATGGCCCCTTCGCTTTCTGCGACGGCAGCCGGAGCAACATCTTCGACCGTGTCGTTGCGAGAGCAGCTCAGCGCTATGCTGGTGAGGGGCAGAAGCGAGAATCTGGAGGAGCTTGTCCTCGAGGTGCTGCGCGAGTTGAACGGCGATGCAAAGGCCGTGATCGAGGGTCCGCTTATGGCCGGAATGGAGCGCGTGGGCGATCTGTTCGGCGATGGCAAGATGTTCCTGCCTCAGGTGGTGAAGTCCGCCAAGGTTATGAAGGAGGCCGTGGCTATTCTTCAACCCTATGTATCCTCCTCCGTCGCAGAGGCTCGAGGCCAGAATATAAGGGAAATGGCCCCGTCGCCTTCTGCGACTGCGGAGGATACGATCGTGATTGCGACAGTGAAGGGCGATGTCCACGATATCGGCAAGAATATTACGGCGACGGTGCTGCAGTGCAACGGTTTCAGAGTTGTAGACCTGGGTGTGATGGTCGATAATGAGACCATCCTGGAGGCGGCGAAGAGGGAGAATGCCCGGATTGTGGCGACGAGCGGACTGATTACGCCGTCCCTGGGCCAGATGGAGGACCTGTGCCGTATGATGGCCGAGAGACAGATGACTACCCCGCTGTTCATCGGTGGTGCGACGACTTCTGCCCTGCATACCGCTGTTAAGCTGGCGCCGTTGTATGACCACGTATTCTATGGTCCGGATGCTTCGGCTTCGGCCGTGCTGGCCAAGAGATATACCCTCAACCCGGAGAAATTCGAGGATGAGGAGCACGCAAAGCAGGCTGAGATACGACGCCTGCACGAGATGAAGAAGAATTCCAAGGAGCCGAAGCCGACTATCTTCGACGTCCTGAGCCCTGAGGGTTACCTGCCTCTTGGCCAATTGGAGTCCCAGGCCCTGCCTGTGCAGGAACTGCCGCTGGCCGAAATTGCCCCATATCTTGACTGGAACGTCTTCTACGCTATATGGCGCATCAAGGCTGCCGACACGGACAAGCCGGAGGTACAGGCCATACGCCGCGAGGCCGAGGAGGCGCTGAAGGGTCTTGAGTGCCGCATTATGGGCGGGACCGCTTTCCTGCGTGATGGTGTCGGAGTCTTTGCGGCGGCCGTACATCCATCCGACTCCGAACTGACTATCGAGTCAAGCCTCAAGCTCTGCCTCGCAGATGCCGCCAGTTCCTGGATGCAGGCGCAGCTGCAGATACCTGAGGGATATAAACTCATATTCCCGGGCATAGGCTACGCCAGCTGCCCAGACCACCGCCTCAAACGCGATGTCCTCGATGCCATCCCTGGCCACGAGGCCATAGGCATCACCCTGACCGAATCCTATTCAATGCTGCCCGACGCCAGCGTCTGCGGCTACATCATCGTCCACCGCGACGCCAGATACCTGTAAATAACAGACTATGAAGATCAGCGAAATACTCAAGAACAGCACAAAGACCTACCCATCACTGGAGATTGTACCTCCGCTGAAGGGCATAGGCAGGGAGGAACTCCTCGAGAACATCAAGCCTCTGATGGAGTTCGAGCCCAAGTACATCAATGTGACCTGCCATCGCGAGGAGGTGGAGTTCGTACCGAATCCTGACGGGACCTACAGTCGAAAGACGGTGCAGAATCGCGTGAGCGAGGTTGCCGTGGCGTCTGCCATTATGGACAGGTACCACGTGGATGCAGTGCCTCATATGATCTGCGCAGGTGCCACGAAGGAGAAGATTGCCTCTGAGCTGGAGACCCTGCAGTATATGGGCATCGACAACGTGCTGGCTCTCAGGGGTGACTGCCTCACCGGCGAGAAGCGCTTCACGCCGACTCCGGGCGGCTACAGTTTTGCTGACGAACTCGTGGAAGGCATACGCAGGGACACGGGAGACTTCTTCAGTATTGGCGTTGGCGGCTATCCGGAGAAGCATTTCGAGGCTCCGAACATTGAGACCGACATCGAGAATCTTAAGAGGAAGGTCGATGCCGGCGCTGATTATGTGATTACCCAGATGTTCTTCGACAACCGCGTGTTCTACGACTTCGAGCGCCGTTGCCGCGAGGCTGGCATCACCGTGCCTATCATCCCGGGCCTGAAGCCTATGTCCACCGCAAGGCAGGTGCATCTGCTGCCTGAAGCCTTCTCCATCGACATTCCGCTCGAACTGAGCCGCGAGATGGAAGGCGCAAACAAGGAGGACGCATATCGCATCGGCACTGACTGGTGCATTGCCCAGTGCAAGGACCTCATCGCCCACGGAGTGCCGGCCGTGCATCTCTACACGATGACCAAATCCCAGAATATCATCGAAATTCTCCGTGCCTGCTTTTAGGCACGTCAAAGACCACAATATGAAGAAACACTTACTGACCATCCTGAGCGCAGCGGTGATCTCATCCATCGCAGCGTTTGCACAATGCTATCCCGAAGGCAAGACCGCCGAGGATATGATTCGCGAAGACCTCGAGCTCGCGGGCAACAACCATCTCAACTACAGGTACACCGACCTGAGCGACACCAAGGCGCCTTGGGGCTACAGGCCGTTCTACATCAGCCATTACGGACGCCACGGCAGCCGCTCCGACTGGCAGGGCGAGGCCTGGTACCGAGTTGAAGAGACACTTGCAGCCGCTCAGGCACAGGGAATCCTGTCCGAGCAGGGCGAGAAGGCCCTCGAGTGCGTCAGACTGATGTGCGAGCGCAGCGAAGGTATGCGTGAGATGCTCACTCCGACCGGAGCACGCGAGCACGCCGGCATTGCCGAGAGGATGTACAAGCGCTTCCCAAGGGTGTTCAGAGGTCGCAGGACCGTCGATGCCAAGTCCAGCACCGTGCAGAGGTGCATCGTGAGTATGGGATCCTTCACGACCAGCCTGGCTGCCAGGAATCCGAAACTGAAGTTCGACATCCTGACTGGGCAGACCTATATGGACTATATCGCCCACACAAGCGGCTACAAGACTGCGACCAAGGGCGCCAGCAAGATGCTCAGCAACTACAAGAAGAGCCTCCCACGAGACACCACAGCATTCTTTGCAGTGATGTTCAGCGACACCACTGCTGCCCGCGAGCTCATCACCGATGCCTACCATTTCGAGAGCGATATGCTCCAGTCGGCGACCTACTGTGGCTGCTTCGACGTGGAGAACGAACTCTACAAGTGCCTGCCGTTCCAAGTCGTTTATGACTATTGGTCAATCAAGAACCACTCGCTCTATCTCGAGCACAACAACTCCGCAGAGTTCGGTGACCGTAGGATGCCTATCTCAAGGCGTCTGGTCAACGACATCATCACAAAGGCCGACGCCGCAGTCGCAGGCAGCGACAGGGCTGCAGACCTCCGTTTCGGCCACGACTACCCTCTTATGGCCCTGAGCGGATACCTCGACCTCGAGGGCGTAGGCGGCAGATATGCCTTCGACGAAATCGACGCCAACTGGTTCGGATCCATATATATATGCATGGCCTCCAACCTCCAGATAGTCTTCTATCGCAACCGTCGCAACGACGTGCTCGTAAAATGCCTCTGGAATGAGAAGGAAGTGGGCATCAACGGTCTCGAGCCGGTCAAGGGGCCATATTACAGATGGTCCGATGTACGCGATTATTGGACGAATCGCTTCCCGGAAGACCAATTCCCGGAAATCGACGGCAGCCAGGAAGGCGCCGCACCCGGAATGCCGACGAAATAAAAAAAGAAGGGCAGCCGCTTGGCTGCCCTTCTTAAATATATATCCAAATACTATTAAGCTTCAGGAAGGGTTCCCTCAGCAGCTGTACAGCCGTTAGGATAACCGATCATTGGAAGGCTTGCCCAATCAGTACCGAAAGTCATATTCTTGTAGTAAAGGGTACGAACGGCAGTTGGAGAACGATAGCGGCCGAGGATGGCGCCGATGGTTGCTGCACCACTGACAGTGCAATCAACGGTACATCCGTCCATCTGCTGGTTAGCATCACCGAAACCACCGATGAGGCCACCGCAATAAGTGCCTGCAGGACCAGTAGTGATAGCGCCCTTGCTGATACAGTTCACTAAACTTCCGTTAACGTATCCGGCAACACCACCGAGTTCAGTTTCCTTGCCAGTTGCGTTTGAAGCGTTAGGAGCCTGTACAGGGCCCTCATTCTTACAAGCGGTCATCACACCGTTGAATGCACCGGAAACACCGCCGATACACATTACGGAGTTGCTCTCACTCTTGACAGTTGCAGTGTTGCTGCAGTCATTCATATAGAAGGTGCCGGAGTAAGAACCATTGATACCGCCGATATAGCTGAGAGCGGCAGTGGTGATGACTTCCTTGAAGCATACCTCAGCCTTGTTGTGACAGTCTGAAACAGTCACACCGGCGTAAACATAACCTACAATACCACCGAAATAGATCTGATATGAGAAGAGGTTGGTTGTGTTGGCACCGATTTCAGCAGCGCGACCAGAATAAGTAACAGCGCCCTCGTTGGTACATCCGGAGATTGTCTCACTGGCATCGAGACCGATGACACCGCCTACATAGTCAATCTTATGGCCGACATTGAAGGTAAGAGTACCGTAGTTGTGACAGTCGCTGACTTCTGCGGTTGAGCAGTAACCTGCAACACCACCGGTATTGGACTTGGTACCACCAGCAGTCTTCTGAGTCACGGTGATGTTGATTTCGCCATAGTTGCTGCACTTGGTCATTGATTCTTTTACATCAACGTTGGAAGTCTTGAGATAACCGTAGCCGACACCGCCGAATACACCGCCGAAGCAAGGCTGCATCATAGAGCCTGCAGCAGCGTTACCATCGGTACCTGCAGCGTAGACACCTGTGACAGAAACCTTACCCCTGTTGGTACATTCACTTGCGGAGTACATTACATAACCGGCGACGCCACCGATACCAGGACGGGTATTGGAAGCAGCAGGATCAGTGTTGGTGTCCAGCGAAATCTGACCCTCGTTCTCGCACTTGGTGATGTCAGCCTCAAGGTAACCTGCCACACCACCTACATTAGTATAGGAACCGGATGCGTTTGTATCCCACTTGAGAGCAATCTTGCCAGTGTTCTTACAGTTGGAAAGTGTGCCGACCTTAGGAGCGGCATTCTTCCTGTTCTCAGGAGTTGCGCCATTGCCGGTTGCGGAAGGGATGTTACCACCTACGACACCGCCGACGATAGGGTTCTTAGGAGTACCTGCGACTTCATAGGTAATGTTACCGGAGTTGGTACATCCGTCAACAGTGCCCTTGAATGAGCCAACCACACCGCCAAACAGAGAGTTGGAGGCAGTAGTAGAAGCTTTGACAGTGATATTTCCGCTGTTGCTGCAGTTAGTCACCTCACCCTCGCTGGTACCAACCACACCGCCGAGATATGTCTTGTCTGCATAGTCAGCGAGAGTGATGTCCGCCTTGTTCGTACAGTTCTGAACCTTGCCGGCATTGAGGTTTACGAGTACGCCATAACTGCCGGAAGCTGCCTCAGCTTTACCTTCGAGAACGACGTTCTTGATGACGCCGGAGTTCTTCTCGAAGAGAGGAGTGCCCTTGAGATCAAGGTTCTTGACTGTATGGTTCTGGCCATCGAATATACCAAGGAAGTTGCTTGCAGGAGTAACGAAGGTGCCTGCCATATCAATATCGGCACCGAGGAGATACTCGTCGCTTTCAGCAGCCTGAACAGCGATATCCTCGAGGAATTCCCTGAGCTGAGCAGCCGTAGTGATGTTCTTGTCGAATTCAGGACGCTCAGGAGTAGCAACGCCCTCGACCACTGTGTAGTCAGTGAACTCGTATTCATCAGCGCTTTCGCCCCTATAGCCTCTTACGCGGATATCATAAATTGAAACCTGCTCGAGGCCAGTAATCGTATAAGTCACCTCATCGGTGGTTCCAGCGACTGTCCATTCAGAGTCATCTGATTTCTTATAAGATACCTCATATCCCTTGCAAGGGCCGATCATTGCCCAGCTGACCTTGATTGAGCTGTAAGTCAGTGCAGCACCCTTGAGATCCTGAGGAGCTGTAAATTCAGAAATAACCACGCCCTTGCCGACGCAGACCTGGATGATGGAACCGTCGCGCTGGAGATAAGACCATTCTGAGCAAACAGAATAAGCATAGTTCGCACGTACGCGCACATAGTAGAGAGCACCAGTTGCGAGCTTTGAGAAGATGGCGGCATCGTTGATGTTACCTGCATCGTCAACGCAAGCGGAGGTCTTTGCAAGAGTTGTGTTGTAGTTGTCACCAGCGCCACCGATTTCGGTGACGAGCTGGGTAGTAAATGAGAGGGCACCTGCCTGAACTGCGGCGGAACCATCCCAATACACGGAGATACCCGTTGAAGACAGACCGTCCTCATCGAGCGTTACGTCAATCGGAGCTGCTTTTGACTTGTCGACGCCTGAGATTTTCTCATAAGGCTTCTCAATGTCACAGCCAGCGAGAACCAGCACTGAAGCAAGACCGATCGCAAAATAATGAGAGATTTTCATAATGCTTTTGTTTTGTGTGAACAACAAAAAACACAGTCCATCTGATGACGTCCTGCTGCATTACGTTTTTCGAACCCGGTTTCCCGGAAGACTTACGAATGCAAATCTATGAATTAAAAATTAATTCACCAATAGTTTTACACCTATTATATATGATTGTTATTGGGTATTTTTGCCTTATAGAACTAATAAAAACACAATTATTCCGAAAAAGAACAAAAATTAATAACTAACAAAAACAAACAAAAACAATCCGACTCCAAACTGCAGTTTTTCGAGACTTACACAACTAACGAAAACCATTTGGAATTTTTAACAATGAAACATTTGACAACTAAACTTGCAACTTTGGCGATCGCTCTTATGATGAGCATCGTCTCTTTTGCTCAGAATCAGACTGTTTCCGGTACCGTTTATGACTCCGCCAACCAGCCGCTCATCGGAGCAGCCGTGATGGTCAAAGGAACTACCATCGGAGCCATCACCAGCGAAGCCGGTACATACAGTCTCTCTGCTCCGGTTGATGCAGTCCTGCTGTGCCAGAACATTGGCTACAAGTCTCAGGAAGTCAGCGTCAACGGCCGTGCAAAGATCGATTTCGTTCTCGAAGAGGACGCTGAAATGCTGGAAGGTACCGTAGTCGTAGGTTATGGTACACTCAAGAAGACCCAGCTCGTAGGCGCCGTCGAGACAGTTGACGGAGAAGATCTCGCAAACCGTACCAATGCAACCGTATCACGTTCACTCCAGGGCCAGGTAGCAGGTCTGTCCATCGGCATCGTCGACGGTAAGGCTTCTCACCAGGGCTCGATCAGCATCCGTGGTAACGCATCAAAGTCTTACGAGTCCCGTAACTTCAGCGGCTCAGGTGGAGCCAAGCTGGAGACCGGCTCGATGGGCCAGGGCGGTAGCTGTCTCGTTATGATCGACGGCGTCGAGGGTGACCTCACCACCGTCAACCCTGAAGACGTGGAGAGCATCTCAGTCCTCAAGGACGCTGCATCCTGCGCCGTTTACGGTGCACGTGGTGCATTCGGCGTAATCCTCGTTACCACCAAGAAGCCTGCAACCGACCGTATCAGCGCAAACTTCAGCGCTTCCGTCGGTATCAACCGCAGGACCCGCATCTGGGAAGACGAAGTCGTAACTGACGGTTACGAGTGGGCACAGTACTACGCCCTCTTCGCACAGTGGTCAGCATCCACCCCTGTCGCAGGCGGCGGACTCAACGGTACCTATCCTACCAAGGTGAACGGTTATGACACCTTCTCACCTGAGTATGTGGAGGAACTTCGCAGACGTTGGCACGACCCTGATTACGAGAACTACCAGAACCCTTACGGCTACGCAGCCGACGGCACCTACCTCTACTATGGTAGCACCAACTGGTTCGATCTCTACTACAAGGACTACAACACCACTCAGAACTACAACTTCTCAGTATCAGGCTCAAGCGAGAAGACTTCCTTCAGCGTCAGCGGCCGTTACTACACCCAGGACGGTATCTACAACTTCGGCAATGAGAAGTTCAACTCCCTCAGCCTCCGTGCAAAGGGATCCATCCAGGTTACCAAGTGGCTCAAGATCTCAGAGAACGCTTACATCTTCAAGAGACTCTATCACCAGCCTACCATCGTCAGCGGATCATACGTTATCCAGCGCCAGTTCGATATCCGTGCACAACCTGTTCTCCTTCCTGAGAACGAAGACGGCACCCTCACCTTCGCAGGTGCAGCAACCTGCTGGGGCGCTTGGCACAACGACGAGGCTTACCAGGAAAACAACAAGCTCGATATGATCACCACCACGACCATCGACATCGAGCCTATCAAGAACGTCCTGAAGTTCTCTGCTGACGTAACCTACAAGGGCATCCGCTCAACTCAGCTCCGCCTCTCTCCTATGCAGACCGGTTACCTCAGCGCAATCGCCACAAAGAACTACAATGAGTATTCAAGCTCATACAAGTCCGACTGGCGCTACAACACTGACTACTGGGCAGCCAACGTAGTCGGCACCTGGACTCCTAAGCTCAACGAGAACCACGACCTCAACGTTATGGGCGGTTGGAACCTCGCATCCACGAACTACAGACGACTCTATCTCCAGAGAAAGGGTGTGATGTATCCTCAGATGCCATCCTTCGAGCTTATGGATATCGACACCTACTCTGTAGAAGATGACGGTTATGACCGTAGGGAAACCGGTTTCTTCGCCCGTGCCAACTACACCCTCTTCAAGAGATATATCTTCGAGGTCGCTGGCCGCTACGACGGTTCATCCCGCTTCCCTGTAAATCAGAGATGGGGCTTCTTCCCTTCAGCATCCTTCGGTTGGAGAATCTCCGAAGAGCCTTGGATGAAGGGCACCAAGACCTGGCTGAGCAACCTCAAGCTCCGCGCCAACGCAGGTTCCCTCGGTAATGCCAACATTTCCGACTACGCATTTATGGATACCTGGTCAGTCAGCAAGAGCAGCATTCTCATCAATGGTGAGAAGGTTCCTAGCACTATTTCCCCTACCTCTCTTGTACCAGAGTCCCTCACCTGGGAGACCATCACCACCTACGACGTAGGTCTCGATGCAGACTTCTTCAATAACCGTCTCTCATTCTCCGGTGACTTCTACATCAAGAATTCCACTAACCTCCTCATCGCAGGTCCTACTCTTCCTGAGCAGCTCGGCGCATCCACCCCTAAGGGCAACTACGGTGCAACCCGCGACACAGGTTATGAGCTCCAGCTCCAGTGGAAAGACAGCTTCAAGCTCGCCAACAAGCCATTCAGATACAGCATCAAGGGTACTTTCTTCGACAACAAGTGCATCGTCACCGACGTCTACAACCCTAAGGGCTACATCATCTCCCCTTACGTAGGTAAGGAATGGGGTGAAATCTGGGGCTTCCGCACTGCAGGCATCTTCGCAAGCAACGCAGAGGCTAACGACTGGGCAGTCGACACCTGGCATCAGAACGGTACTTCAATCTACCGTGCATACGCCGGCGACCTCAAGTACGTCGACATCAACGGTAACGGCAAGATCGACATCGGCAGCCAGACCCTCGACGACCACGGTGACCTCGAAGTCATCGGTAACGAGATGCCTCGCTACCAGTTCGGTCTCAACCTCGACTTCAACTGGAACGGCATCGGCCTCAGCATCGCACTCCAGGGCATAGGCAAGAAAGACTGGTACTTCTCCAACGGTTCAGGCTTCTTCTATGGTATGTATGACCACTCATACGGCTATATGCTCAAGGATCAGATCGGCAAGATGGTAGACATCGACATCAGCAGCGCAGACTGGGTAGTTACCAATATGGACAGCAACCCTTATTGGACCTCTCCTAGGTCTCACGTTGCAAACCGTAACGTAGGTCCTCTTGCTACTCCTAACGACCACTTCCTCCAGAGCGTCGCTTACCTCCGTCTCAAGAACCTCACCCTTGATTACACCATCCCTTCAAAGTTCACCGAGAAGGCACACATCAAGAGCCTCAAGGTTTACTTCTCAGGCGAGAACCTCGGTGTGATCACCGCCCTCCACAAGCACAACAAAATGCTTGACCCTGAGGTCATCGAGGCTGGTGACACCGATACCAACAACCACGACAAGGGTTACAATGGTATGGGTGAGGGTTATAGCTACCCTATGCTCAAGACCTTCACTTTCGGTATTAACCTCTCATTCTAATTTGATAGCAAGATGAAAAAGATATTATTTACAGTATTGGGCCTTGCCCTCGCACTGGGAATCACATCATGCGATAAATTTCTGACCGTCAAGCCTATCGACAAGGTTTCCGCAGATACCTTCCTCAGCAATGAGCAGGAGCTGAAGCTCTTTGAGCAGGGCCTTCTCAACGCCTACAGGCCAGATGGCGACGACATCGCAACCGGAGACAACGGCACCGACCTCATCTCCAAGCGTGACCCTTCAAAGTACTGGTTCCCTAACGACATCTTCCAGCCTGCAGACCAGAGCGCCTGGGGCTATACCAACGTCCGCAGGGCCAACGTGCTCCTCTATGGAATGGAGAAAGCCAAAGGTAATGTCAGCACGGAAATCTACAACCACTACCAGGGCGTAGCACGCTTATGGAGAGCATACTTCCACTATGGAAAGGTCACCACTTACGGCGACATCCCTTGGCAGGACCAGCTCGTAGACCCTAAGGATTCAACCCTTCTCTACGCTCCTAGGGACAGCAGGGAATATGTTGTACACAAGTGTATCGAAGACCTCCAGTTCGCAATCGAGAACTGTCTTGGCGACGACACCTACAAGGGTCATATCACCAAGTGGATTGCTGCCGCATACCTTTCCAGGATTGCCCTCATTGAAGGTACGACCAGGATCTACCACGATATGAACCGCTCAACTATGACTCCTTGGACCAACGAGTACGAGACTGCACAGGATCTCCTCCGCATCTCCATCGAGGCCAGCGAAGTCCTTATGAATTCCGGCAAGTTCAGCCTCAACAGCAGCTATGCCCAGAACTTCATCACTGAGAACCTCCTTTCAAACCCTGAGATGATCTGGGTTGCAGAGTACAGCACCAACGAGGCAAACACTGTAACTCACAGCCTCACCTCCGACTTCCGTGGTACCAACACCATCGCACCATCTCCTACCAAGGTTTGTGTGAACCAGTACCTCAACATCGACGGAACTGCCCCTGCCACCGACCAGATTTCCCTCTATGATGAGCTCAAGCTTGACAACGGACGTGACCCACGTCTGAATGCCACCATCAACCACGTAGGCCACACCTACAAGGCAAACAACGGAACAACTCCTCTGAAGTATATGCCTTGCAGCCTTACCCCTACCGGCTACAACCTCATCAAGTACAACATCGAGGAAGAAAACCAGTTCAACGTTGCAAAGTGCGGTAACTCCATTCCGATTATGCGTTACGCAGAAGTCCTCCTCAACTATGCAGAGGCAAAGGCTGAACTCGGCGAACTCACCGACGAAGACTGGAACAAGACCGTCGGCGCAATCAGAGCCCGTGCAGGCTTCACCAACACCAGCCGTCCTACCGCTGTCGAGCCAAGACTGCAGAAGTACTATGCAGACGCATACGACTATGAGCTTGGTGACATCCAGGGCAGCCGTGCTCCTGAACTCAAGGCGCGCCTTACCGCTGACATTGTAGAAATCCGTCGTGAAAGAGTCTGCGAGCTTGCATACGAAGGCCGTCGCTACAGCGACCTCCAGCGTTGGCACTGCCTCAGCATCATTCCTATGCGCGGCACCAACGGCGAAGGCACCCTCGGAATCTGGGTAAGCAAGGATGACTACAAGAATGGCTTCCTCTTCAACCCAACCTTCCTCCCTTCAACCGACGACAAGGACAAGCAGTACTCCTGGGATTACACCTATGACGCTGCAACCAACACCTATTCCAAGGTTGCAACCGGCACGGGCGATTACTTTGCATACCACGGCATCGTGACCTTCACTGGTTCAAAGTCATCAGAGTACAACTTCGTCATCAAGGAGAACGGCGGTCAGCAGTCCCTCTCCCTCTCCGAGGGCGACCACGGCTATATGATCTTCCACTATCCACTTGAGTGGGATGCAAAGAAGTATCTCCACCCAATCGGACAGGACGTTCTCGTCAAGAACGAATTCATCACCCAGAACTACGGCTGGTAAAATCTTAATTAATGAAAAGAACAGTACTTTTCCTTTTTGCTGCGGCAACCCTCTTTATGGGGGTTGCCTGTAGCGAAAAAGTCAAACCGGAAGGTGGTGGCGGGAAGCCTATCACCGAACGCGTTTCCGAACTTAACGGAACTGCAATCGATGTCAACAGCAATATGATCGGCATCGTCAAGGACACCAACGGAAATCCTCTCGCAGGCATTCCTGTGACCGATGGCTACAACTATGTAACCACTGACGAAAATGGTGTCTATCAGATTGCAGGCAGCCGCTATGCCCGCAAGGCATACCTCAGTTTCCCTGCCGGATATGAGATTCCTCTCGACGAGGAGACTCACCTCCCTATCTTCTTCTCCCCAGGAACTATCGTAAGGGCAAACCAGAACAGGTTTGACTTCACTCTCAAACCGCTGGAGAAGGAAGAAGAGGACATCACTCTCGTGATGATCAGTGATCCTCAGTGCCAGGTGACTTCAGATGTGACCAGGTATAAGAATGAGACAATTCCTGCCATCCAGGCAGCTCTGACTGGCGGTAATTATCCTAATCCTTACGCCTTCACCCTTGGAGACATCACCCACGACAGCACAGACCAGTGGGAGAATATGAAGGGTTCTATGTCCAATGTGAAGCTCGGCGCCAATTACCTGCCTTTCTTCCAGTGCATAGGCAACCACGACCACAACTCCAACACCCAGACCGACTTCGACTCGACTGCGGATTTCTTCAAGCATTTCGGACCTGTAGACTATTCAATCAACAGGGGTAACGTGCACATCATCACGATGGACGACATCATCGTATCTGCGACGAAGACCAACTCCAGCCCGAACAAGGCAACCTGGCAGTATGATGGAGGATTCACCGACGCACAGTGGAAATGGCTCCAGCAGGACCTTGCCCTCGTGGAGAACAAGCAGGACAAGATGGTCATCATCTGCCTCCACATTCCATTCCGCGGCGGCTCAACCAGCGGTGGCGGAAACGTCAATAAGGGTGCCGGTCACTACACAGAGGTCCTTGCAGCCCTCAAGGCATTCAAGGAGGCCCACATTATGATTGGCCACACCCATTATTCCCAGAACTACATCCACTCTTCATATAGATGTAAGAACGGTCTCCCTATCTACGAACATATTCACGGAGCAGCCTGCGGAGCCTGGTGGTGCAGCAACAGCAACACCGACGGTACTCCAAACGGCTTTGGTATCTATGAGATTGACGCCAAGAATGCCGCTATGAAGAACTGGCATTACAAGTCCACGAATATGAACAAGGATTTCCAGCTGCGTGTTTATGACGGCACTGCAACCTACACGGGAACAAAGGGTTACCATTACAGGTGGACACAGACCCAGACCAAGGAACTCATAGAAGGGGAAACTGCCAATTGGTGGAATACCTGCGCAAGTTCAGGCATTTTCGCAAAAGGCAATGCATCCCTCAAGAATGCATTCGTTGTTGACATCTGGAATGACGACAACACCTACTGGACCGTCGACTTCGTTCAGGACGGCGTCAAGAAGGGCTCCTTCAACAGACTCGGTGACGGCACCTGCTGCGACGTCCTCGCCTGCTCATTCTACTACAACGAGAAAGGCAAGACAACTGATTCCTACAACAAGAGCACAGCCAGCCACTATTGGTACTATGTTCCTGAATCAGGAAACCCTACCTCAGAAAAGAACTGGGAGGTCGTAGCCACCCAGACCATTCCTGGAACCACCGTACAGAATGTGTATAAGAACAACGCTTTCACAGCAGACTACGGTACTTTCTAGAAAGAATGAACACAATAAAAAAGCTCAGTTCGTTGGAACTGAGCTTTTTTATTTTTCCGGGAGAAACAATCTGAATTATTTCTTCTTGTTGCCGTATCTTGAGTAGAATTTGTCGACGCGACCGGCGGTATCCACGAGCTTCATCTTACCAGTGTAGAATGGGTGTGAAGTTGAGGAGATCTCGACCTTGACTACTGGATACTCAACGCCTTCGTAGGTGATAGTCTCCTTGGTGGTAGCACAAGAACGGGTGATGAACACAGTGTCGTTTGACATATCCTTGAAAGCTACAAGACGGTAGGTTTCGGGATGGGTTCCTTTTTTCATGTTCTTATATATTTAAAATTAATGTTTTCAGTTTTCCCTTTTAGGGACGGCAAATATACGCAAAATACTTCTAATAGCAAGTCTTTTTCGCCTTTTTCACCTAAAAATCAATTATTTGATCCTATATGGAGCGTCCTCGTAGAGCGTGAACTTCTTGGCTTTGCGTATCCACTTCTGCTCCTCCACCTTGATATGCTCCCTGGCGTCGTCCCAGGCCACGTTCCCTTCTATGTAATCCTCGAGCAGAGGGTCAGCCAACTTAGCCTTGAAACCTGAATCCAGTTTGAACTCAGGATAGTTCTCGCGGAACCAGCGCATCAGCTGGAGAGTATGCATCAACGAATGATACTCGGTGCCCGGCTGCAGCATTATCTGGAAACCATAGCACTTCTGCCCCTCGTAGATGCCCGTAGCCGGCGTAAATGAGCAAGGACGCATAAGAACGCCTTCCGGAGCCGGAAGTCCCGCTGCGGCAGTCGCCTTCACGAAAGGAGCACCAATATACTCGTATGGACGGGCGGTACCGATGCCAGGGCAGATATTGGTATTGTTCCACAGACCTCCGCCACTGTACATATCACAGGTGAACAGGCCCGGAATATCGGAACAAGGAGCAATAGTCCAAGGCATCAGCTGACGGCTCTGATCGGTCGCAAGGGCCGAAATGATGTGGAGCGCGAACTTTGCGCCTATCTCCGAATAATAGAGGTTGGCAAGCTCACCTATGGTCAGGCCGTGCCTGTGAGCCACTTTAGGAACGAACTTCTCCCCTTCACACTGCGGCATAGTGCCTTCGACTGTACGGCCGGCCGGATTGATATGGTCGACTATATAGAGGGAAGGCGCATTCTCCATAGCATTCAGGATCTCCATCAGGCGGAAAAGGTCCTTGGTGTAGTTGAAATACCTGGAACCCACGTCCTGGATCTCCACTACGATGGCATTGAGCCTCGGAATGGCCTCCTCGATGATGTCAATATGATTGGTAAGCGGAGTCAGCTCGGTGTCACGAGGCGAGAATATCACCTCCAGATTGCCCCTGGAAGCGAAGATGTCGTACATATAGCGGCCACGCTCGGTATCCCAGCAATTCTGGGTGCAGAAGCAGCCCACCTTGCCCTCGAGCAGCGACTTGTCGAGCTGGTCCTCCAGCGAAGTAGTCCTGAAAGAGAACATAGGCTATGCGTTGATGATGTTGTTCGCGATGGTGATGATAGTACCGGCAAGCTCCTCCGCAGCCTCCTGAGTGGCAGCCTCGGCATAGATGCGGATGATAGGCTCAGTATTTGACTTGCGCAGGTGCACCCACTCGCAGCGGCTCTCGAAGTTGATCTTCACGCCGTCGATGTCGTTGATGTTCTCATTGGCATAGATCTTCTTCATCTCGGAAAGGATCTTGTCGATGAGAGCATTGTCGGAAAGCTGTATCTTGTTCTTGGCGATGGCGTACTGAGGATAGGTCTTCTTCAGTTCGCTGACCTTCATCTTCTTATGAGCGAGGTTGCTCAGGAAGAGAGCCACACCGACCATTGCGTCGCGTCCGCTGTGGAGAGCCGGATAGATAACGCCTCCGTTGCCTTCACCTCCGATGAGGGCGCCCACCTCGTACATCTTGGTAGTCACATTCACCTCACCGACTGCAGAAGCGTGATATACACCACCGTGCTTCTCGGTCACATCGCGCAAGGCCCTGGTAGATGAGAGGTTGGAAACGGTGGTCATACCGCTCTGGCCTGCCTTTTCCGCACATTCCAGAAGGTAATCAGCCACGCTCACGAGAGTATATTCCTCCACGAAAGGCTCGCCATTCTCACAGATGAAAGCCAGACGGTCCACATCAGGATCGACGGACACGCCGAGATCAGCGCGCTTCTTTACGACCGTGCGGCTGAGTTCCTCGAGATTGATTGGAAGCGGCTCCGGATTGTGGGCAAACTGTCCCGTAGGCTCGCAGTTGAGTTCAATGCACTGTACGCCAAGTCGCTTCAGGAGACGTGGCATAATGATACCGCCCACTGAGTTGACAGCGTCGAGGACAACCTTGAATTTGGCCGCCTTGATGGCCTCCACATCCACTGTAGGGAGTGCAAGCACTGCGTCCAGATGACGGTCCGTAAAATCAATTTCCTCCACTACGCCAATCTGATCCACGTCGCAGAAAGAGAAATTCTCCTGCTCTGCGCACTCCAGGATAGCCTGGCCCTCTGCAGCATTGAGGAATTCGCCCTTCTCGTTGAGGAGCTTGAGGGCATTCCACTGCTTAGGATTATGCGAAGCAGTCAATATGATGCCGCCGTCGGCCTTCTCGAAGGTCACGGCCATCTCAGTAGTCGGAGTTGAAGCAAAGCCTGCCTTTACAACGTCAACGCCACAAGCGAGGAGGGAACCTACAACCAGGTTCTCCACCATTTCACCGCTGATGCGGGCGTCCTTGCCTACCACGACCTTGTATCTTTCGCCTGCAGGCTTTGAGATACGTTCGCGCAGCTTTGCACAATATGCGTATGTGAATTTGACGATGTCAATAGGGGTCAGGGCGTCGCCTGGCTTGCCTCCGATTGTACCTCTGATTCCAGAGATTGACTTAATCAGTGTCATAGTTGCAGAATTGATTATAACGAATTACAAAATTAGTTAATTTTGCCGACCAATTCAAGAACACGAAAAATGAATATATTCTGGACAATTCTGCTGCTCATCGGCTCAAACGTATGTATGACCTTCGCGTGGTACGGCCACCTGAAACTGCAGGAGATGCACATCTCCGACGGATGGCCAATCATCCTGGTAATACTCTTCTCCTGGGGCATAGCCTTCTTCGAATATTGCCTCCAGGTTCCGGCCAACCGTATCGGTTCCGTCATCAACGGCGGTCCATTCAACCTTATGCAGCTCAAGGTCATCCAGGAAGTGATTTCACTGACGGTCTTCACGGTCATCGTGACCCTGCTTTTCAAGGGTGAAGCCCTGCATTGGAATCATTTTGTGGCCTTCGGATGCCTGATCCTGGCCGTTTTCTTCGTATTTCTCAAATAAAAGGAAAGAAAAATTTGGAGTATAAAGATATTTACTTATCTTTGCATTCCCAAACGACAACTGCTGGGTTCGTATAACGGTTAGTACCCAAGATTCTCAATCTTGTAATAGGAGTTCGATTCTCCTACCCAGTACAAAGAAAGCTCCTGAAATTCAGGAGCTTTTTTCGTATGTATACCAGGACTATTTCAATTCGTCGAGGTTGATTTCATAGTAGTGATGGGCATTGCGGCCCACATTCGTAAGCTGGTTGTTCGGCAGATCCTTTTTACCGCAGCCTTCAGTCATAAGAGCCTGCAATTCAGAGAAATAGTCGGTATAGACTGACCTCGGCAGCGAGTCGTGGCTGCGGCAGACTGCAGCGGCCATTCCGACTACCTCGCCCATCATAGCACAGGTACGCATAACTCGGACTGAACCAAGAGCCACGTGAGTGACGCTCACGTCCCTGCCGGCCATAAAGAGATTGTCAATATTGCGCGAATAGAAACACCTGTAAGGCATAGGATAAAGCGGAATCTCCTCCTGCACGCAGATGCTCTTGAACTCTTTGCCAGGGAAATATTTCGTATTCTCAGGATCCGGATAGTGGAGATCCAGAGTCCAGGAAGCAGTGCAGGTCGCATCTTCGTATATCACCTCGTTGCGCATATCGTTCTGAGTGAGCACATAGTCGCCCAGAAGACGGCGCGACTCCCTCTTTCCTGCAATGTAGGCCATCCATTCGAGGTCCGACTTGGCAAATTCCTCCTTCCAAGGAGAATGGTTCTTGAGATATGACCAATTGGCATAGATGGCAAGCACACCGTAGTCGCGCACCTGCTCCGCCTCTGTTATCGGATCCTTGCGCATACCTGTCTCCCAAGTCCAGGAGCCTTTGGTCATCTTCTGCACGCTCTCGTCGCAGAATTCCAGACCATAACTGAATTCAGGGAAGTCCACAGCCTGATTTCTTTCCACAGAATACCATTGGAGAGATGCGCCGAGTACCTGACTGTCCGCGACCTTAGGACAGCCGCTTTCGCCATAATCGGACTTTCCTTCCCTGCCCATAGTCCAGTCCGCTCCGGCCAGATAGCCGAGAGTGCCGTCGCCAGTGCAGTCGGCAAAGAGTCTGCCCCTGAACTTGATTCTATCCCCTGGTCTGGTGATATTGTCGGCAGTTACGCTCCTGATGCGCTTGTTCTCCGTCTCCACCTTGATGGCGTGATAGCCCAGGAAAAGCTCTATGTTCGGCTCATTCTGGACTATTGCGAGCTTCAGATCGTCCCTGTAATACTCGGCAGGCATTGCATTGCCCTTCTTGTCAGGCGCGAATTCCTTGAGCAGATTGCCCAGGTTCGGATATGGTTCGCATTCGATGGAGCCTCCCATCTGAACCCTGACCTCGGAACTGTTGTTGCCGCCCAGGACAGGACGGTCGTTCACGAGTGCCACTTTGAGGCCGAGACGGGCCGCACTGACTGCAGCGCATATTCCCGAATAACCGCCACCTATGACCACGAGATCGAAGTCTTCTTCTATTTCCTTGCAATTGAACTCACACTTGTAGCCCGGATTCCAATTGCCGTCCGAATCGATGTATGGCTCCTGAGGCGTCATTGGCTTGCGGCTGATGATTATCTTGTCACAACGGCCTTCAAAGCCGGTCAGATCGTGCAAAGCGAGAGTATTCTCCCCTTTTTTCAGTTTCACCTTGCCCGCAAACTGCCATTCCCACTTGCTGCCGGTGGTGCCGAGCAGATTCTGGCAGGCCTTGCCGTTGACGAGCAGCTGGAACTTGCCCGGGCCCTCGACGCCATCTCCTGCGAACGGAGCAACCCAATTGTATGTCCTCACATATATATAATGTGTACCACCGTTGGAGCTGATGATGGTCGTAGCATCCTCCACCGGACGCCCGCAACCGTGCGCAAGCAGATAAGGCGAGCCCATAACGTCCATAAACTGCTGATCCAAAGACCAGCCTCCGAGATTCTGGAATGATTCGGCCTCGATTCCGAAGAAAGGAAGCACATTCAGAAGAAGCGAGAGCAATAATATCTTCATACTCGTCGAGTTTATGGAATCATTACAAGACGGAAACCGTTGACCATAGTGCCGCTGGCGTCGTAACTGCGGCTGGTATTGCGACAGGTGCGCGTACTTCCGCACCAGCTGCCGCCGCGTAGAACGGTGTAGGAGCCCTTTTCCGGTCCTTTCGGATCAGTCTGCGTCTCTGACGGATACTTTGCATACCAGTCCTCGCACCATTCCATCACATTACCGCACATATCGTAGATGCCCAACTCATTGGGTTTCCGGGTGCCCACTTCGTGGATATAGCCCTGCGAATTGTCGCATATCCAGCCCACCTCACAGGCATCATTGCTGCCCGACCAGACATAACCCTGCGAATACTTGCCACCGCGGGCGGCATACTCCCACTGAGCCTCAGTCGGCAACGCAAAATGCAGACCTGTGAGTTCGTTGAGCTTCTTTATGAAGGAATGTATTGCCTTAAGGCTGCGCTTGTCCGCAGGAACCTTGGCTCCCTCGAAGGTGAACTTGGCCTCGCCCATAACGGCACACCACAGATCCTGAGTCACCTCGAACTCGCCGATATAGTAATCCGAGAGGACCACCTCGTGCGCAGGCATCTCGCACATTGCAGCGTGTCCTTCCTGTTCAGCTGTGGCTCCCATAGTGAAACTGCCGCCCTCCACCTTGATCATTCGGAACTCCACCCCGTTCACGGAAATGGTTTCCACCTGAGGCGAAGCGGTTCCGATTGCAGAGGCTAACAGTATGCTAATCAATAGATTGCTCATTATTTCGCGTAAATGAAAATTTCGTGTATTTCGTGATCGTAGCCCTCATAGAAGCCGCGAGGCATACCGAGGATGATCCTGGCGCCACGGTTCGAGAGAACGACGAGTTCGTCGCGGCTGCGATCATAAGTGAGACCTTCAATCTCGCCAGCACGGATGAAATCGTGCATAGTGCGGTATTTTACCACATCCGATATCCCTCCTTCTCCTGACGGATACAGATCTGCTATATAGAGATTGTCGGCCTCGCCGTACTCAGCCTGGCCGTCGTCACAGGAAATAAGGACTTTTCCATCCACGACGCAAATACCCTGCTGCAGCTTCGGAGCTGGCCTCAATGCGACCTTGCCCACATATTCTTTGGTGGCGATGTCGTAGCAGTATAGTTCGTGCCCCTGTACCCAGTCCGCCATCCAGACGCGACCGTGCTCGCGGTCCACGGCAAGACCGCAGACCTCCACCTGGCCGGATTCAGGCTCCCAATTGATGGAATACTTGTATTGCAGGCTCTGAGCGTCATATACGGCCACCTGGATATTCTGCCCCACTCCGTCCATAAAAGTCTCTATACCGGTGTAAATCTCCCCGTTATAGACATCTATATCGCCAAAATGATTAGCTGGAAGGGCGAGATTCACAAAAGGATCCTCATTGCTCTGAAGCAGCACTCCATCCTTACTATATTTATATAAGGCAGTCGAACTGGAAACATAGTAGCAGCTGTCGTCAGCCGCCACACCCTGACGCCCAGCAACTTCGATCACCTTGGCAAGGTTCCAATGAGCATTGGTGATGTCCCTCTCCGTGCCAATAGTGCAGGCGCCAAGAGATAGGACTGTACAGATAATGATGGATATCTTCAGCTTCATTGCAGCGATGATTAATTACACAAACTTACGAAACTTTTGCCTTTCCCCCAACAAACAGCAGCAAGTGGTGCAGTACTAGTGCCACTACTTCTGCGCCAAAAGTGGTGCAGTACTAGTGCCACTACTTCTGCGCCATTCAGGCACCGCTGCCGCGCCTTATA
>DCHT01000028.1:151474-151855 GCA_002314885.1 Bacteroidales bacterium UBA1745
CTCGCTGCGCCGTTGCCGGCGAGGTGGCGTGGCCACCGAGGGACACGAAACTGGCCACAGAAACAGTCTACAGAGCGAAAGGTTGTTTCCGTGGCAGGAAAAACGGCATTTTTGGGCAAAACGTGGACACAGAAACGATCTTAAGGGCTGAAGTTTGTTTCTGTGGCAAGACCGGAAAGTGGTGCAGTACTAGTGGCACTACTTCTGCGCCACTTTGGTGGTCGCGGCGGGAGGAAGAGGACGGGCGGCAGAGGTGGCTGGCGCCGATAGGAGGGGCGGTGAAGCAGCGAGCGACCGGAGACGGCCGTCAAGCGACGGCTTTTGTTCGAGCTCGTTAGACCGACGATCGGAGCCACGGAGATGCCTGCATCGACGGGGCGC
>DCHT01000024.1:0-5049 GCA_002314885.1 Bacteroidales bacterium UBA1745
CAGACGGCATTCACCGTCAGCTGCGACGTGACGGCAGAGGACGCCAAGGGCAATAAGTTCAACTCCTATTGGTGGGAAGGAGGCTCGATATTCGCAGAGCTGAAAGATATGGAAAAATGCGCCCGCAAGGCCCTGGAAAGGACATTGGCGCAGATGAATCCGGCCAAGGCAAGGGGCGGCAGACACAAGATGGTAGTGGACACGAACGTCGCTTCCAGGCTCATCAGTCCGATCATCAATTCCCTCTATGCGGACAGCATACAGCAGAAGGGCTCGTTCCTCTGCGACAGCCTTGGAAAGAAACTCTTCCCTGAGTTCCTCCATCTGAGGGACTACACCCAGATAAAGGGTATGGGCGGCTCAAGGCTCTTCGACAACGAGGGCGTGGCGACCCAGGACAGGGACCTTATCTGCGAAGGCAAGGTCTGCAACTACCTCACCACCACATATTATGCAAAGAAAATGGGCTTGGAGCCTACTATAGGCAGTGTTTCCATTCCGACCGTCCTGCCTTGCAGCGCACCGGGATTCAAGCTCCCGGAAGGAGAAAACTGGGATGTAGCCGCACTGGCAAAGTCGGTCCGCAACGGCATCCTGGTAACAGGTTTCAACGGTGGTAACTGCAACGCCTCCACAGGCGATTTCTCCTACGGAGTCGAGGGCTTCAAGATACGCGACGGAAAGATCGCTGAGCCGGTGAAGGAACTGCTCATCACAGGCAATATGATAGAACTCTGGAACAATCTCCTGGCCGCAGGCAACGACGCCCGCAAGTGCACCCGCTGGCAGATTCCGAGCCTCGCCTTCTCTGACGTCAGCTTCTCGGCTTAATTCGACAAAAGTGGTGCAGAACTAGTGCCACTACTTCTGCACCACTTTTTAATAGTACCTATAGAACAGAGCAATGGACTCCATACCGGCGAAGAGCTGCTTGAGAAGGTAGCTCTCGTTCGGCGAATGGATGGTGTCGCGTTCGAGGCCGAATCCCATCAGCAGAGGATCGATGCCGAGTATGCGCTGCATATCGGCGAGTATGGCAATGCTGCCGCCGCCACGGCTTGGGACTGGCTCGATTCCGTAGACCTCGGTCATAGCCTTGGATGCTGCTCTGAAGGCAGGTGATGAAAGCGGAATGAGGAAGCCGTTGCCACCGTGACAAGGCTTCACATCCACCTTCACGCAGGACGGAGCGATATTCTTCAAGTGTTTGATAATCAATTCAGTGATCTCGTCACTATCCTGGTTGGGAACAAGCCTCATAGATATCTTCGCGTGGGCTTCGGAAGGCAGGACGGTCTTGGATCCGACTCCGGTGAAGCCGCCCCAGATGCCGCATACATCCAGACACGGGCGAATGCCTACCCTCTCCAAAGTAGTATATCCCTTCTCTCCCCTCACCTCGTCGATATCGAGGAATTCCTTGTATTCAGTCATATCGAACGGAGCCCTGGCGAGCATATCGCGGTCGGCTCGGCTGAGTTCGACGACCTTCTCGTAGAAGCCAGGAATGGCCACGCGACCGTCCTCATCGTGGAGGGAGGCAATCATTTCACAGAGCACATTGATCGGATTGGCGACAGCCCCGCCGTAATGGCCTGAATGGAGGTCCTTATTCGGGCCGGTGACCTTGATTTCGACGTATGAGAGACCGCGCATTCCGACGTTGATGGAAGGTACCTTCTCGGATATCATAGTAGTGTCGGAAACGAGTATGACATCAGCGGCGAGCAGATCCTTGTGGTCGCTTACCCACTCCGCGAGCGAGCCGCTTCCTATCTCTTCCTCTCCCTCGAAAATGAACTTCACATTGTGCCTGAGCTGGCCGCTTCGAAGCATATATTCAAAGGCCTTCAGATGCATGAACAGCTGACCCTTGTCATCGTTCGCACCCCTGCCCCAGATGGCTCCGTCGTGGATTTCCGGCTCGAACGGATCGGATTTCCAGAGTTCGATCGGGTCCACCGGCTGCACGTCGTAGTGGCCGTAGACAAGCACGGTTCCTTCGGCTTTTTCGACCATCTTCTGAGCGAAGACGACAGGGTGTCCCTTGGTCGGATAGACCTCCGCCTCGTCGGCCCCGGCTTCCTTCAGAAGTTCCACCAGACGGCGGGCGCAGGTCCACATATCCTCCCTGTTCTCAGGGGATGAACTGATTGACGGAATGCGAAGAAGCGAGAAGAGTTCCTCGAAGAAGCGGTCCTTGTTGGACTCGATGTACTGTTTCATATCTTTATTTGGCTGTTAATTTTACAAAATTAAACATTTTTTTTTGCTATCTTTGGCGTATGAAAGGAATCGTACTCGCGGGCGGAAGCGGCACAAGGCTCTACCCGATCACAAAAGGCGTGAGCAAACAGTTGCTCCCAATCTTCGACAAGCCAATGGTCTATTACCCGATTTCGGCGCTTATGATGGCCGGAATCAGGGACATCCTCATCATTTCGACGCCTCAGGACCTGCCAGGGTTCAGGAGGCTGCTGGGCGATGGATCCGACTATGGTGTGAACTTCGAGTACGCTGAGCAGCCGTCCCCTGACGGACTCGCCCAGGCTTTCATCATAGGAAAGGACTTCATCGGCGATGACTGCGCCTGCCTCGTGCTGGGCGACAACATCTTCCAGGGAGTAGGCTTCGAGAAACTCCTCAGCGAGGCCGTACGCACGGCCGAGGAGGACAGCAAAGCCACCGTCTTCGGATACTGGGTAAATGACCCTCAGCGCTACGGAGTGGCCGAATTCGACGCAGAAGGCAACTGCATCAGCATCGAGGAGAAGCCGAAGGAGCCTAAGAGCAACTACGCCGTCGTCGGTCTCTATTTCTACCCGAACAAGGTCGTGGAAGTAGCCTCAACCATCAAGCCTTCAGCCCGTGGCGAACTTGAGATCACCACCGTCAACCAGCGTTTCCTGGAGGACGGAGAACTCAAGGTGCAGACCCTCGGACGCGGATTTGCCTGGTTGGATACCGGCACACACGATTCCCTCGCGGAGGCCTCAACCTACGTGGAGGTGCTCGAGAAGAGGACGGGACTCAAGGTAGCCTGCCTCGAGGAAATTGCGTTCACCAACGGATGGATCGACGCCGCCAAACTCGAGGAACTGGCAAAACCGATGATCAAGAACCAGTACGGACAGTATCTGCTGTCACTCATCAACAGGAAGTAAATGGAAGTAGTCAAGACAGCCATCGAAGGAGTCGTAATACTCGAGCCTCGCGTCTTCGGCGACGCCAGGGGCTATTTCTTCGAAAGCTTCTCCCAGCGTGAATTCGACGAAAAAGTGGCAATTCCTTACTGTGGAAGGCCGATTTCCTTCGTACAGGACAACGAATCCAAGTCCTGCCGCGGAGTGCTTCGCGGACTGCACTACCAGAAGATGCCCCACACCCAGAGCAAGATCGTGCGCTGCGTCCAGGGCAAGGTGCTCGACGTAGCCGTGGACATACGCAAGGGCTCCCCTACCTACGGCCAGCACGTGGCAGTGGAACTCAGCGAAGAGAACCACCGTATGCTCTTCATACCTAAGGGCTTCGCCCACGGATTCGCCGTCCTCAGCGACACCGCCCTCTTCCAGTACAAATGTGACGAGTTCTATGCTCCGGCCAGCGAAGGCGGCATTCAGGCCCTGGATCCCGCTCTCGGCATAGACTGGAAGATAGCTCAGGACGAGGCGATAATGTCCCCGAAGGACGTCGTCCGCGCCGCAATGGCCGACAGCGAGGCCGATTTTGACTATAGGAATAACTTATATTTGGCGCAGAAGTAGTGGCACTAGTTCTGCACCACTTTCCTCGAATATGAAGATATTAATAACAGGCGCCAACGGCCAGCTCGGCAATGAGATGCGAATCCTCGCTTCCGCACAGGACAAGGACAGCTACATCTTCACCGACGTGAATCAGGTGGAGGGCCTCGAGACCACATATCTGGACATCACCGACCTCGCAGCCATCAGGCAGATGGTACAGGAGAACGGCGTGGAGGCTATCGTCAACTGCGCGGCCTGGACCAACGTGGACGCGGCGGAGACCAACTACGAACTCGTGGAGAAGCTCAATGCGACCGCACCTGAGAACCTCGCCATTGCGATGAAGGAGGTCAACGGCCTGCTGGTGCAGATATCCACCGACTATGTGTTCGGCAAGGAGCCATACAACCTGCCTTGCCGCGAGGACCAGAAAGGCACTCCGACGGGAGTTTACGGACTCACAAAGCTCCACGGTGAGCAGAAGATAGCCGCTACCGGCTGCAAGCACTTGATTCTCCGCACAGCCTGGCTCTACAGCGAATTCGGTAAGAACTTCTGCAAGACTATGCTGAACCTCACGTCCACCAAGCCTGCCCTCAAGGTAGTGTTCGACCAGGTGGGCACGCCTACCTACGCAATGGACCTCGCCAGGGCCATAGACACAGTGCTTGAGGACTACAGGAAGGAAGCCTCAGCCGACCGTTACAGCAAGGCAGGCATCTACCATTTCAGCAACGAGGGAGCCTGCAGCTGGTTCGATTTCACTCAGATGATTTACGCAGAAGGCCGCCAGGCAGGTCTCGTACCGGCCGACGCAGCCTGCGACATACAGCCTTGCCACAGCGACGAATTCCCTTCCCCTGTGACCAGACCCGCATATTCAGTGCTCGACAAGACCAAGTTCAAGACTGTCTTCGGAGTACAGATTCCTTACTGGGTGGACTCTCTCAGAGTCTGCCTGGCAAATATGAAAAAGTAAGCAATATGGCATACGACAAAACCATCATCATCACAGGCGGCGCGGGCTTCATCGGAAGCCACGTGGTGCGCCTCTTCGTGAACAAGTATCCTAACTACCGCATCATCAACCTCGACAAGCTCACCTACGCGGGCAACCTCGCCAACCTCAAGGACATCGAGGACAAGCCTAACTACCGCTTCGTGAAGGCAGACATCTGCGACTTCGAGACCATCTACGCCCTGATGCAGGAGGAAAAGGTCGACGGCATCATCCACCTTGCGGCAGAAAGCCACGTGGACCGTTCCATCAAGGATCCTTTCACCTTCGCACGCACCAACGTGA
>DCHT01000024.1:5140-5271 GCA_002314885.1 Bacteroidales bacterium UBA1745
CATCTCCACCGACGAGGTGTACGGCGCGCTTGAGATGGACGACACCCTCTTCACCGAGGAGACCAAGTACAATCCGCATTCCCCATATTCAGCCGCAAAGGCCTCGTCCGACCACTTCGTACGCGCCTTCC
>DCHT01000047.1 GCA_002314885.1 Bacteroidales bacterium UBA1745
GTCAGCTTCTCCTTCGGGATATAGAACCTAAGCGTATCAGTTGGCTGCAAGATATTGATTTCCAATGTCTTGGCTATGAGAGAATCGGTTTTGGACGCGAGTTCCTTTGCCGTACCGGAAGCCGGCGCAGCATTATTTCTGTAGAGGGCGTCCTGGAACTTCTGCTGCGCAGCAGCACCCATTCCGGACAGCATCATCAAGGCGATGAAAAGGACAGTTGCATTCTTTTTCATATTAAAGCCTCCTCGTTTAATTAAAAATTAGTACATTCGCAGCCTGTATGTTTTGGCTAAGTAGTATTTACACAAATACTAAACCAAATCTGACGCAAATTTAGGACAATAATAATACAAAACAAGAAAATACGCAAATGGCAAAAGAAGTAACCAAAAGGTCCGACAACTACTCACAGTGGTACAATGACCTCGTCGTAAAGGCGGACCTGGCAGAGCAGTCAGCCGTCAGAGGCTGTATGGTAATCAAGCCATACGGTTATGCAATCTGGGAGAAGATGCAGCAGCTGCTCGACGCAAAGTTCAAGCAGTCAGGCGTTCAGAACGCATATTTCCCACTCTTCATCCCTAAGTCATTCTTCAGCCGCGAGGCTGAGCACGTGGCCGGCTTCGCAAAGGAATGCGCAGTCGTAACCCACCACAGACTTATGAACGACCCTAACGGAAAGGGCGTCGTAGTGGATCCTGAGGCAAAGCTCGAGGAAGAGCTCATAGTAAGACCTACTTCAGAGACTATCATCTGGAGCACATATAAGAACTGGATCACCTCCTGGAGGGACCTCCCAATCCTCTGCAACCAGTGGTGCAACGTCGTACGCTGGGAGATGCGCACCCGCCTCTTCCTCCGCACCGCCGAGTTCCTCTGGCAGGAAGGCCACACCGCACACGCCACCGCAGCTGAGGCTGAGGCAAGGACCAGACAGATGGTAGAGGTCTATGCAGACTTCGCCCGCAACTGCCTCGCCCTCCCTGTGATCGTAGGTCACAAGAGCCCTAACGAGAGGTTCGCAGGCGCGCTTGACACCCTCACCATCGAGGCTATGATGCAGGACGGCAAGGCACTCCAGGCCGGTACTTCACACTTCCTCGGACAGAACTTCGCAAAGTCATTCGACGTCACCTATACCAACAAGGAAGGCCAGCAGGAATACGTCTGGGCTACTTCCTGGGGCGTTTCCACCCGTCTTATGGGTGCCCTCATAATGGCTCACGGAGACGACAACGGACTCGTGCTTCCTCCAGCCCTCGCCCCTATCCAGGTGGTGATGGTTCCTATCTACAAGACCGACGAGGAGCACAACGCCATCCTCGACAAGATGTACGAGATCAAGAAGCAGCTCGAGGCTGACGGCCGCAGCGTGAAGATCGACGACCGCGACACCCTCCGTCCAGGCTTCAAGTTCGCAGAATGGGAGCTCAAAGGCGTTCCGGTACGTATCGCTATGGGTCCTCGCGACCTCCAGAACGGCACCGTGGAACTCGCCCGCCGCGACACCCTCACCAAGGAGACCACTCCTATGGAAGGTCTCGCACAGACCATCGAGGCTCTCCTCGACGACATCCAGGCCAACATCTACAAGAAGGCCCTCGACTTCCGCACCGAGAACATCCGCAAGTGCGACGACTGGGAGGAATTCAAGACCGAAATCCAGAAGGGAGGCTTCCTCCTCTGCCACTGGGACGGCACTCCTGAGACCGAGCAGAAGATCAAGGACGAGACCAAGGCTACCATCCGCTGCATCCCTATCGACAGCGTCGTATGCGAAGAGGAAGGCAAGTGCATCTACAGCGGCAAGCCTTCAAAGCAGAGAGTAGTATTCGCAATTTCTTATTAATCAATATTTATATCAGAAAAAATGAAAAAGATCATCATTACACTTGCAGCAGCCCTCGTAAGCTTCGGTGCATTCGCACAGGACGCAGCTACTGAGGCAGCTCAGGACATTGCTAACGCAGCAGAGGTTGCTCCGGCAAAGCCAAAATTCTCAGAATATTGGACTGAGTCCCTCAAGACCAACATCACCGCTGGTCAGACCGGTCTCTTCAACTGGGCAGCCGGTGGCGACAACACCGTTTCCCTCGCAGCCTACATCGACGGCAACGCAAACTACAAGAAGGACGCTATGTTCTGGAACAACCGTCTCCAGCTCGACTACGGCTTCCTCTACGCTTCTTCAAAGCCTATTCTCCAGAAGAGCACTGACCGTATCTACCTCGAGTCAAAGTGGGGCTACCAGATCAAGGATCAGCTCTACTTCTCAGCAAACTATGACTTCAAGTCACAGTTCACCACGGGTTACGCTTACAACACCCCTAACGCTACCAACATCGACAACGCTCACGCAGGTGCAACTTCACTTGACGAGCTCACCAAGAAGGAAGCAAGGTATGCCTGGAAGGATGCCCGCGTAGGAAAGTCCGGTTTCCTCTCCCCTGCATACACCAACCTCGCTCTTGGTATCGACTGGAAGCCAAAGGACTGGTTCAGCCTCAGCTTCGCCCCTCTCACCGGCGGTTATGTGATCGTTGCAAATGAGGACTACAGGGCCGCTTACTCAATGAAGTACAAGAAGGACATCCGTCAGGCTCTCGAGGACGGAACCAAGACTCAGGCCGAAATCGACGCAATGGGCGGCAGCGCTTATATGTCACACAGGTTTGAGTTCGGTGCTCAGATCAAGATGGACCTCAAGGCCCAGATCAACGAGAACTTCACCTACACCACTCAGCTCGTTCTCTTCGAGGATTACATCAAGGATCACAAGCTTTATCCTGCTCCTCGTATCAACTGGGACAACCGCATCGACTGGAAGATCGCCAAGTACTTCGCACTCACCGTCACCACCAACCTCATCTACGACCAGATGGTCAAGATCGCTACCGACAAGTGGACTGCCAACTACTATGAGGCAGACGGCACCACAGTCAGCGCTTGGGGCCAGGCTCACAAGCAGGCCAACGCCAAGGGTATCAGTGCAGTACAGTTCAAGGAGTGCGTATCCTTCGGCTTCACCTACACTATCGCAAGCAAGAAATAATGAAGCTTCTCCTCGCAGTTAGTGGAGGCATCGACTCTATGACTATGGCTGACATCCTGTTCAGCCATAGTCTTTTATGTACCCTACGCTGCGAAGAAATCGCAATAGCCCACTGCAACTTCCACCTCCGTCCGGGCGACTGTGACCTGGATGAGGCCCTCGTGAGGCAATGGGCTGAGGAAAGAGGCATCCCTTTCTTCAAGACCGACTTCGACACCATCGGATATGCCGAGACGAACGGGGTCAGCATAGAAATGGCGGCGCGCGAACTGCGCTACAGATGGTTTGCCGATATATGCCACGAACACGGCTATGACGGCGTCGCCACCGCCCATCACGCCGACGACAACGCCGAGACTCTGATGCTCAACCTGCTCAGGGGCACGGGCCTTCGCGGCATCTGCGGAATGACCGAGACGGACAGGCTCCCCTACGACGGGAAACTCCTGATGGTCAGGCCGCTCCTGAAGCTCTCCAGGGCCGAAATCGAGGCATACGCAGCCGAGCACAAGGTCCCTTGGAGGCTGGACAGGACAAACACTGAGAACGAGTGCAGGCGCAACGTAATCCGCAACCAGGTCTTCCCTCTGCTCAAGGAAATGAACCCGTCCCTCATACGCACCATCGCGAAGGATATGGAGCATTTCAGGCAGGCTCAGGGAGTCATCGAACTCTGGTGCGAGGAACACGCCTCCATCATCTCCAAGGACGGCTTCACCGAGACCGTAAGGCTCGAAGACCTGCTCTCCCTCAAGGCTTGGAATTACTTCCTCTGGTACTGGCTGGACGGCAAGGGCTTCAGGGAACAGACCCTCGGAAAGCTCATCGATGCCTTAGGAACCTCCGACGGCACCTTCTCCGGCAAGACCTTCGTGGGAGACGGATGGAAACTGGTGACAGCCCCGGACAGCCTCGTGCTCACGCGTACGGACGCGCCCGCATACACATTAGATATTATAGTAACCAGGATACCTGCCGCAATGCTGCGCAAGGCAGACGGCGGCCTCATACCTGAGGAAGGCAGTCTCTACCTCGACGCCGACAGGCTCGGGGAATACGAAGTCCGCAGATGGCAGGAAGGTGACTGGTTCACGCCCCTTGGAATGAAGGGCCGCAAGAAACTCAGCGACTGGTTCGCAGACCGCAAATGTTCCCTTCCGGAAAAGGAGGCGGCCATAGTCATCCGTTCAAAGGCAGCCGAGGCACATCACATCGCAGCCGTAATGAGCCCGAAAGGATGCCGCCAGGACGAGTCCACGCGCATAAGCGAGCAGACCTCAACGGTGCTCAGCATCAGCCTGGACGACTAGAGATTCTTCAGGTAGGAAATAGAATTCGGACCCTCGTTGAAGAGCAGGTCCAGGGCGGAAAGCCCGCCGGTAAAGCCGTATTTCGGGGTGAAGACCTGGAAGTACGGCTTTTCCAGTCCCAGCTCGGCCAGGACTGAATTGGAACGCTTCGGATGAAGACCGCGCAGGTCATTGACCTCAACCTCCCCCGTCTGGCCGTAAGCGCTCGTCGGATGTATCTCCGCCTTGATCCCGAAGGCTCCGAGCATCCACTCCAGCAGCCTGCGGTTGAACTCGAAGAGCGTGGCAGGACGGGAATCCAGGACCTCGAAGAGGCCGTCTTTATAGTACTCGAAGAAGGCCGAAGTGCTGTAGGCGGAGACTATCGCCTTCTTGTGGCGGTCCAGCCAGTCCGTGGACCAGTCCACCTCCACCTCCGTGATGGGAATGTTGTTGTGGGAGCCGTTGCGATGCACTATAGGATAGTTCAGATTCTCAGGGCCGTTGGAAGTCAGAATGCGGCAGCGGTTGCGCCACGACTGCTTCTGATAATTCTCGCAGGCCTCGATATAAACGCAGGCAGGAATGACACCGTCCTCAGACAGAGTCATTCCTGCCGCTATTGCTGCGATATATTCCACCGGCGGTAGATACGCCGTGGTCAGAAGCACGGACACTTAGTCTTCCAACTTGGCGTTGGAGATCACAGTAGCCTTGATGATACCGCGCTTGGAACCCTTAACGAAGTTCAGGATCTCATCGCGCTCAGGGCTCTGAGGGAAACCGGCCTCGATCTTCTCACAGGCGTCGCTGATGTTCATTCCGCTATAGTAGAGAAGGTCGTAGATGTCCTTGATGGTGCGGATCTGCTCGCTGGTGAAGCCCCTGCGGCGGAGTCCCACGAGGTTCACTCCCACATAGGTGAGAGGGTCGTGGCCTGCGAGGCAGAACGGAGGCACGTCCTTGGAGATCTTGCTTCCGCCCGCGATCATAGCGTGCTTGCCTATCTTCGAGAACTGGTGAGCCACGGTGCTGCCGCCGAGTATAGCCCAGTCGTCCACGTCGGTCTCGCCGGCGATGCCGACATAACTTACGAGGATGCAGCGGTCACCGACAGTACAGTCGTGTGCCACGTGGGTATATGACATAAGGAGCACGTCGTTGCCGACCTTGGTGATGCCTTTGCCGCTGGCCTTGGTGCCGCGGTTGATGGTTGCGCACTCGCGGATGTTCACACGGTCGCCGATCTCAACGTAGGTAACTTCGCCGTCGAACTTGAGGTCCTGAGGCACTGCGCCTACGACTGCTCCCGGGAAGACGTTGCAGTCCTTGCCAATCTTCACATAGTTGAATATAGTGGCGTGAGGAAGCACCTTGGTGCCCTCGCCTATCTCGACGAACTCGTCAATGTAAGCGTATGGTCCGACCTCTACTGAGTCGGCGAGCTTTGCGTTAGGATGCACGCAAGCAAGTGGATGGATTTTTGCCATAGTCTACTTTAATGATTCACGGAGAGCCTTTGCAGCCCTGGTGTTTATTGAATGACCGGACTTGTAACCGGTGACTTTTGCCTTGAAGAAGCCGCCAGCGAGCCTCATATCGCCCATAAGGTCGAGGAGTTTGTGGCGGGCGCACTCGTTTTCGAAATGCAGGGTGAGGTTGTCCAGGTAGCCCTTGTCGCTGACCTTCACCTTCCTGACGTTGAACAGGCAGGACATCCTGTCGAGCTGCCTCATACTTACCGGATGCTCCACGATCACGATCGCATTGTCCACGTCACCGCCCTTCACGAGGTTGTTGTCGAAGAGATATTCGATCTCGTGGAAGAAGCAGAAAGTGCGGCACACGCCGATCTGGTTCGCATAGTCGACAGTAGGATCCCAATGCGCATTCTGCACGCCGAGAACCTTGGAGTTGAAGTCGATGGTCACATCGCAGGAAGCCTCGTCGCAAGGCTCGATGCGCACGTAGCTGCCGGTCTTCTCGTCCCTGACCTCAATTGTCTTTTTCAGTTCGACATACTTCCTTGGGGCGTCCTGCACCTGTACGCCGTCAGCGCAGATGGCCTCAACGTATGGCTTCGCGCTGCCGTCGAGGATAGGAACTTCAATGTTGTCGAGCTCGATGAGGGCGTTGTCGATTGAAAGGCCGGTAAGGGCCGACATAATATGTTCGATGGTAACGACCTTCACGTCGTCCTTGGATATCGTAGTGCTCCTGGCGGTGTTGGAAACATAGTCCGCGAGAGCTTCGATCACTGCATCCTGTCCAATATCAGTCCTCTTGAAGCGTATGCCGAAATCCACAGGGGCGGGGTTGATGGTCATAGTCACCGGCCTGCCGGTGTGAAGACCCTTGCCCTGGAAGCAATAGCTTTTCTTGACTGTTTTCTGATATACTATACTCATTCTTTATTTATAAAGGGCTGCAAAGATAGCAATTATTTTTTATCAGTCCTTCCGCTGCGTCTGAAGAGAGCGTAAGCCCTCATAAACTCGTTGTAAGGGATACCCGGGAAGCCTCCGAAGGTCATTCCCTCCTGCTTCACGGTGCTGATGACGCCGGACTTGGCGGCGATGGTGGTGCGGTCCGCGAGAGTGAGGTGACCGACGACACCGGCCTGGCCCGCGATGACGCACTGCTTACCGATCTTGGCTGAGCCGGCGATGCCCGCCTGGCCGCACATCACGGTGTTCTCGCCTATCTCCACGTTGTGGGCAATCTGACAGAGGTTGTCGATCTTCACGCCCTGGTGGATGATGGTAGGACCCATCTGGGACTTGTCCACGCAGCTGCAGGCGCCTATCTCGACATTGTCCTCGATGATGACGTTGCCGGTGTGCTCTATCTTCTTATATGAGCCGTCGGCGGTCGGAGCGAAGCCGAAGCCGTCCGCACCTATCACGGTGTTGGCGTGGAGTATGACATTGTTGCCGATTACCATACCCGGATAGATCTTCACGCCCGGATAGATGATGCAGTGATGGCCGATCTGGACATTGTCGCCGATATAGACCTGTTCGTAAATCTTCGTGCAGTCGCCGACCTTGGCCTTTTTTCCTATATACGCGAAGTCGCCCACATAGACCCTCTTGCCGAGCTTCGCAGAGCAGCGGATGTGGCAATGGAGGCCTCTGTGACGCTTGTAGGAGCGCTTCTGGGCAGTGACATAGTCGAGCAGCGCCGCAACAGCCTCGTAGGCGTTCTCGACGCGTATCATCGTAGCCGCAACCTCCTGGGAAGGCTCGAATGTGTTGTTGACTATGATGGCAGTAGACTTGGATTCATAGACATACTGCTCGTACTTCGGATTTGCGAAAAAGCTGATAGCTCCGGGCTTGCCGTTCTCGATTCTCGCGAAGGTCGTGATGACCGCTTCCGGGTCGCCCTGGACCGTGCCGTGGAGGATTTCAGCTATTTCTTTTACCTTAAATTCCATCTGGTAGTTTTGTTTATTCAAATATCTTCGTATCTTTGCGTCGTGAAAACGATTTAAGGGGACCGAGCAGGGCCCCTTTTTGATTGCCAAACTCAATTCCAAAACGCAAAAAAATGAACGTCAAGGATATTAAAGATGCTATCGAAGCCGTAATTGTTGCACAAGGTTGCTTCCTTGTTGACGCAATAGTTAGCAAAGATAACGATATTTTGATTACAATCGAGTCAGAAGAGGGCACCGTATGCCTTGAAGACTGCGAAAAAATCAACGATGTGGTGCTTTCCACCTTCGACAGGGACGTGGAAGACTACTCCCTCACCGTCTCATCAGCCGGCCTCGACCAGCCTTTCAAGGTGCTCAAGCAGTACCTCAAGGCCGTAGGAACCCAGGTTGAGGTATCCCTCAAGGGCGGTAAGAAGATGGTCGCAACCCTCGCGGCTGCCGACGAAAACGGCATCACCATCCGCTACAGCGCCAAGGAGGCAGTGGAAGGCAGCAAGAAGAAAGTTGTCGTCGAACACGAAGAAAACTATCCATACGCCCAGGTTAACGGCGTAAGACCATATATCACATTCGAGTAAACATAAAAATATATAACACATCAAATGGAACAGAAGATTGACCTGAAAGAAGCTTTTTCTGAATTCAAGAAGCAGAAAAACATCGACAAGAACATTATGATCAGCGTGCTTGAGGACGTTTTCAAGACCCAGCTCGCAAAGACTTACGGCACATCCGACAACTTTGACGTCATCGTCAATGAGAAGGGTGACCTTGACATCTTCCAGAACCTCGAGGTTGTGGAGACCGTAGAGGATCCTGCCACTCAGATCGCACTCTCAGACGTAGACGACGACTTCGAGATCGGTGACGAGTACGTTCGCAAGATCGAGCTCAAGGACTTCGGCCGCCGTGGCATCCTCAACCTGAAGCAGAACCTCCAGGGCCGCATTATGGACATCGAGAGGGCCAACATCTACAACAAGTACCTCGGCAAGATCGGTGAGATCTTCACCGGCGAAGTTTACCAGACCTGGTCAAAGGAGGTTCTCCTCCTCGACGAGGACGGCAACGAGCTCAGGCTTCCTAAGTCAGAGCAGATCCCTGGCGAGCACTTCAAGAAGAACGACGTCGTGAAGGCTATCATCAAGAGCGTCGAGCTCAAGAACAACACCACTCCTTATATCGTACTTTCCAGGACCTCCAACGAGTTCCTCGAGAAGCTCTTCGAGCAGGAAGTTCCTGAGATCTACGATGGCCTCATCACCATCAAGAAGGTTGTCCGCGTACCTGGCGAGCGCGCCAAGGTCGCTGTTGAGTCCTACGACGACCGCGTGGATCCAATCGGAGCCTGCATCGGCGTCAAGGGCGCACGTATCATCGGTATCGTGAAGGAACTCCGCAACGAGAACATCGACGTGCTTCCTTGGACCAGCAACGTGAACCTCCTCATCCAGAGGGCACTCAACCCTGCAAAGATCTCTTCCATCGTCAACGACCCTGCAGAGGACAAGATCAAGGTCTTCATGCAGCCTGAAGAGGTCAAGAAGGGCATCGGTAAGGGCGGTTGCAACATCCGTCTCGCAGGTATGCTCGTAGGCAAGGAAATCGAGGTTTGGAGAGAGGTAGCAAACCAGGAAGAGGAGGAAGACGTACTCCTCAGCGAGTTCAATGACGTTATCGACCAGTGGGTAATCGACAAGCTCCAGGGCATCGGATGCGACACTGCGAAGAACGTACTCGCACTCTCTGCAGAGGACATCGCCAAGAGGGCTGACCTCGAGGACGAGACCGTAGAAGAGGTGCTCGCTATTCTCAGAGCCGAATTCGAAGACTAATTAACACCTGGCAATCATATATGGCAGAAATCAGATTAAGTAAATTAACCAAGCAGTTCAATATTGGACTGAGCACCCTCGTCGACTTCCTCAACCAGAAGGGATTCGGCGTAACCACTGACCCTAATATGAAGGTGTCCGACGAATGTCTGCCACTTCTCACCACTGCCTTCGGCGAAGATATGAAGGCAAAGCAGGAAGCCGACAAGACAGCCGTCAAGATCAAGGAAATCATAGACGGAGCCAGCGCAAAGAAGGCTGCCAAAGAAGAGGAGGAGGAAGCTGTTTCCGAACTCCGCATCAAGAGCAACTCCCTCGCAGAGCCTGCAAAGGCCGCTGCTCCTAAGGCTGAAGCGCCTAAGGCTGAGCCAGTTGCGCCTAAGGCCGAGCCGGTTGCTCCTAAGGCTGAGCCTGTTGCCCCTAAGACTGAGGCCCCTAAGGTTGAAGGCCCTAAGGTGGTTTCCAAGATCGACCTCTCCCAGTTCGACAAGAAGAAAAAGGCTGAGGCCCCTAAGGCTGAGCCTGTAGAGCCGAAAGCCGAGCCTGTTGCTGCTGAGCCTAAGGCCGAGGAAGTCAAGGCCGAGCCAGTTGCCCCTAAGGCAGAGCCGGTTGAAGAGCCTGTTGCCGTCAAGGCAGAGCCTCGCGAGGTGAAGATCGAAGTGGAGAAGCTTGCCGGACCAAAGGTCGTTGACAAGATCGACCTCTCCCAGTTCGACAAGAAGAAAAAGAAGAAGGAAAAACGCGAGCGTATCGGCGCGGGCGGCAGCCAGAAGGTTGACGTGACCAAGGAGAACGCCGTGAACAACCCAGGCAAGAGGGGCGACCGCAACAACGGTGGCAACAATGGCGGCAACAACAACCGTGGCGGCCAGAACAACAACCCTAATGCCGGCAAGGGCAACAACAAGAAGAACAACCGCGGCAACGACCGCTTCAAACCTGCAATGACCGAGGCCGAGCAGGAAGAGATGCAGAAGGAAATCCAGAAGCAGATCAAGGAGACCTACGCTCGTATGAACGAGAGCAAGGGCAAGAACCAGTTCGGCGCAAAGCACAGAAAGGAGAAGAGAGAGGCCGTAGCCCAGAAGGCAATGGAGGAGATGGAGCTCCAGCAGATGGAGAACAAGGTACTGAAGGTTACGGAGTTCGTGACCGTCAGCGACCTCGCCACCCTGATGAACAATACCCCTGTGACCAAGGTCATCGGCGCTTGTATGAGCCTCGGTATTATGGTGTCCATCAACCAGCGCCTCGACGCGGAGACCCTCGTGCTCGTTGCCGAGGAATTCGGATATGAGGTTGAATTCGTGACTGCAGAACTCACCGAGGCCATCGCCAACAATGAGGAAGAGCAGGGCGAGCTCACCAGCCGTCCGCCAGTGATCACCATTATGGGTCACGTCGACCACGGTAAGACTTCCCTCCTCGACTACATCCGCAAGTCCAACGTCATCGCCGGTGAGGCCGGTGGTATCACCCAGCACATCGGTGCATACAACGTGAAGATGCCTGACGGACGTCATATCACCTTCCTCGACACCCCTGGCCACGAGGCGTTCACCGCTATGCGTGCCCGTGGTGCGAAGATGACCGATATCGCGATCATCATCATCGCAGCCGACGACGCCATAATGCCACAGACCGTGGAGGCAATCAACCACGCACAGGCAGCAGGCGTTCCTATGGTATTCGCTATCAATAAGATAGACAAGCCAGGTGCAAACCCTGAGAAGATACGTGAGCAGCTCTCCCAGATGAACATCCTCGTCGAGGACTGGGGCGGCAAGTACCAGTGCCAGGAGATTTCCGCCAAGAAGGGAATCGGCGTAGAGGACCTTCTCGAGAAGGTGCTCCTCGAGGCTGACCTCCTTGAGCTCAAGGCCTGCGCGGACGTTCGTGCAAGCGGCGCCATCATCGAGTCCGCCCTCGACAAGGGCCGTGGCTTCGTGGCAACCGTGCTCGTACAGAACGGTACCCTCCACGTGGGCGACTTCATGCTCTCAGGCTACCACTGGGGCCGTGTGAAGGCAATGTTCAACGAACGTGGTCAGAAGGTCACCGAGGCAGGTCCTGCAACCCCTGTTTCAGTTCTCGGCCTCAACGGTGCTCCTACCGCAGGTGAGACCTTCAACGTGATGGCTGACGAGAAGGAAGCCAAGGACATCGCCAACAAGCGTGAGCAGCTCATCCGCATCCAGGGCATCAAGACCCAGAAGCATATGACTCTCGAGGAAATCGGCCGCCGTATCGCCATCGGAAACTTCAAGGAGCTCAACTTCATCGTCAAAGGCGACGTGGACGGTTCCATCGAGGCACTCTCCGATTCCATCATCAAGCTCTCCAACGAGGAGGTGCGCGTGAATGTGATCCACAAGGCTGTGGGTGCCATCTCCGAGTCCGATATCCTCCTTGCAGCCGCATCAGACGCCATCATCGTCGGCTTCCAGGTACGTCCTTCAGTGAACGCCCGCAAGCTCGCCGAGAAGGAGCAGATCGAAATCCGCCTCTACTCAGTCATCTACGACTGTATCAACGAGATCCGCGACGGTATCGAGGGTATGCTCGCACCTGAGCAGAAGGAAGTCATCTGCGGTACTGCAGAGATCCAGCAGACCTTCAAGATCAGCAAGGTGGGCACTATCGCCGGCTGTATCGTCAAGGAAGGCAAGATCAACAAGGCCAACAAGGTTCGACTCATACGCGAAGGCATCGTAATCTACACCGGCGAACTCGGATCCCTCAAGAGATTCAAGGACGACGCAAAGGAAGTCCTCACCGGTATGGAATGCGGTCTCAACATCGAGAACTTCAACGACATCAAGGTCGGCGATATCGTAGAGTCCTACACCATCGAAGAAATCAAGAGAACACTTTAAACACTTTTATTCTAACTATTATGAAAAAAATCATTGCATTTGCAGCAACTCTGGTTGCCCTCTTCTCGCTCACTTCCTGCGAGGACTTCCTCAACAAGCTTCCGCTTAACTACTGGTACTGCGGTTCCGAGTGCGTCATCGCCGGATCAGCAACAATCACGCACGAAAAGATTGGATCAGGTGAATACACCTCAGTAACCCTTTCCCCTAAGGCCGAAGGTCTCGATGAGGGTATTATATATGGTGTCCTAATATCAAAGGAGTTGTGGGATAAGGCTCTTGCAGGAGAGACTATTCCTGTCAATGAACTCACTATCGCTAGCTACAGCCAGACTGGAAAAGAAAACTCTATCAGCTGTTTGGGCGCTACAATAGTTGCCGGTTATGGTACACTCGGCAATTATAAGTACGGCAACCAGGAGGCAAGTATGACCGCCGAACTGTCATCAACCAACTACCTTACCTTCAAGGTGGAAGCAAAAGCCAAGACAGTCAAGAAGCTGAACCCTAACGGTGACGGCTCTTGGGTTGAAATTCCTGAAGCAGAGCAGAAGGAAATCAACTTCGGTGCTCACTTCGCAGGTATCCCTGAGATCGTCAACAAGCTATAAACTCCAGAAAGTGGTGCAGAACTAGTGCCACTACTTCTGCGCCAAATTTTGCACATTACGGCTCCAACAGTCACGCATCCGCTGACTGTTGGAGTTGAAAAGTGGTGCAGTACTAGTGGCACTACTTCTGCGCCACGCAAAGCGGGGGCAAAAACCGTCTGTTTTGCCCCCGCATTCTTGCCTCCTCAAAACCCGGGGGCAAAAAGCCACCCTTTTGTCCCCCGGAGGCACCGTTGCCGCGCCTTATATGGAAGCGCGGCAGCTACGGACGCAGCTGCGGGGGGCTCTGTGGAAAGGCCCTCCTCGCTGCGCCGTTGCCGGCAAGGAGGCGTGGCCACCGAAGGACACGAAGCTGGCCACAGAAACAGTCTACGGAGCGAAAGGTTGTTTCTGTGGCAAGACCAGAAAGTGGTGCAGTACTAGCGGGGTGCAGTACTAGTGGCACTAGTTCTGCGCCACTTTGGACGCGGCGGGAGAAAGAGGACGGGCGGCAGAGGCGTCT
>DCHT01000009.1 GCA_002314885.1 Bacteroidales bacterium UBA1745
CCTTCGAGACTGGCTGGCAGCAGATTTATTTCCTTTCCTACGACGGCAAGACCTTCGAGAGGCTGACCGACGGCTGTAACTGGGGCATTTCAATCCTCGGTGTGGACGAACTTCACAATGAGGTTTATTTCACCGCCCGCCGCAGTTCTTCTTCCCGATATGCGCTCTACAAGACCGGTCCTTTCCGTCAGGTGCTGACCCTTTCCGATCCTGCCTACAATATCGCGAAAGTCACCATTTCGCCTGATTTCCAATATTTTGTGGGCTCATACGACAATGGTCGTACTCCTACCAAGGTGGGTCTTTTCACGACTTCCCGCATCCTTGTGACCGACAAGATGTCCGCCAAGGCGAAGGCAAAGGCCAATGCGACCAATGCTGCCCGCTGCAAGGGTACTCTGATCGCCGATATGGCCGGCTCCGACTGGGATCCGTCGAAGTATGCGCTGCCTCAGGAAGTCTTCATAGTAACTGAGGACGGTTTCCGCCTCCCTGGCCTTATGACCGTGCCTAAGGACCTTGATACTTCCGCTGTCGCAAAGTATCCGGTACATTTCGAGATTTACGGCGGTCCTGACACCCCTTACGTCCGCGACTACTGGCGTATGCCTAATTCCCGCACCAACCAGTGGTATCCTGACAATGGCATCATCCATCTGACCGTGGATCCGCGTTCTGCAGGCCACAATGGCAGGGCAGGCGAGGATATGGCCTACAAGCAGCTTACGGTCTATGAGATACAGGATTACGTCGCCTGGGCGAAGTGGATCACTTCCTTCAAGTATGTGAATGCTGACAAGGTCGGCGTCGAGGGCTTCAGCTTCGGCGGTACCTCTACGGTTATGCTCCTCAGCCAGGCCAGCGAATACTTCCGTTACGGCATTGCCGGTGGCGGTGTGTATGACTGGCAACTCTATGACACTCACTACACTGAGCGTTTTATGGACACTCCTCAGAACAATCCTGAGGGCTATAAAGCGGCCTGTGCGCTGAACTGGATCGACAAGTATCCTGTCGGCTTCGGTGCAAATGCGACCGTACCTGCCGCAGGCGCTTCCGTTTCCCCTGTGATGCTCAAGCTCACCCACGGTACGGGTGATGACAATGTACACTTTCAGAACACCCTTCAGCTCATCGACAAGATGCAGAAGGGCAACAAGAATTTCGAGTTTATGATCTATCCGGACGGTATGCACGGCTATCGTGGCTACCAGGGAACCCATTCTCTCTGCGCCGACCAGGATTTCTGGACCAAGTACCTGCTGGAGAAATAGTATTTGAATGATATTGATAATAATCTAATAACCAATTGAATATGAAGAAGTTGATTCTTGCTGTTGCTGCTATGTTTGCAGCCGTTTCCGCTTTCGCCGTTGTGCCTCATCGTCCTAATCTGCCTAAGGTGGACGGATATGTCCTGCTGCTCGGCGACTGCCACGTGCATACGGTATTTTCCGACGACACTTCCTGGCCGACTACCCGTATCGACGAGGCTGACTACGACGGACTCGATTTCATCTGCATCACTGACCACCTCGACACCCGTCACCAGAAGATGGTCAATAACGGAACCTTCAATGGCGAGAAAGTAGATCGCAATACTTCATACGAGATTGCCAAGGCTGCTGCCAAGAAGTACGGCATTATGGTCGTGCACGGTGCCGAGCTTACTCGCGGAATCTGTTTCTTCCCTGGCCATTTCAACACTCTCTTCATCAAGGACGCGAACAAGATCGCACAGGTGGCCGAGGCTGCCGCCGATGCCGTGAAGGCTGAGGGCAAGGGCGAGATTGAGCAGGAAGAGGCTGCTATCTGGGCAGGTCTGAAGGAAGCTCGTGCACAGGGCGCCTACCTGCAGTGGAACCATCCTGATTGGGAAAAGCAGGCCCACAACGAGACCGTTTGGTGGCCTATCCACGAGCAGCTCTACCAGGCTGGCCTGATGGACGGCATCGAGATCATCAACCGTTTCAGCGGCTTCGATCCAGAGGCGTTCGGCTGGGCTGTCGAGAAGAATCTGGGCATTTCAGCTGGTACCGACTGCCACAAGCCTATGTTCCAGCTGGTTGACTATATGAAGGGCGACTTCCGTCCTTACACCGTAGTATTTGCCAAGGATCGCTCACTTAAGGCCATCCGCGAGGCTATGGATGCCCGCCGCGTCTGCACCATCTGCGACGGCTGTATGTACGGTCCTGCCGACCTGCTTGAGAGCTTTGTGAGGGCCTCCCTCCAGATTTCCGACGTGAAGATCACCGACAAGAAGGTCTCCCTCAAGGTGAAGAACCTTTCCTCTGTGCCTATGACCGTCACGAAGGCCGCAGGTTCTGAGAACGTGATCTATCCTCGCCTGACCTATCTCAATGCCGACGAGGAGCTCAACTTCAGCATCACCGGCCTCGACAGCCGTGAGCCTTTCGGCGTGAAGGAATTCGACGTCAACATCCGCATCGAGAACTTCCTCACCAACGTCAACACTCCGCTGACCCTGACCTATCACGTTACGCTGTAGCGTTCGGTTACGTCGCGCTTTCGCGTTCGCGCTTTTTCCAACAGTCATCGTTTTGCTGACTGTTATCGCTTTTTTCTCGCAACAGTCATCGATTTGATGACTGTTGCTGCGTTTTTGCATTAACAGTCATCGTTTTATTGACTGTTGGAAATCTTTGCATATCTTTGATGTATCGTAGAAATGCGAACGCAGTATATGTATCGCAAGCTCTGCAGGCCACTCTGGCCCGGGTATCTGAAGCCCGTTTCTGATGAGCGCATTTAATCGAGCCTTTTTTAGTTATCAATTCGGGTGATATGCCTTAGGCGTGCATCCAAAATGCGTTTGTTATGAGAAAATTTTATGGCTCTGGCTATCAGCATATTTGCCAGAAAACAGTCGATAATGGCTTGATATTCCTTTCGCCGATCGATTTTGTGGTTTTTGCTTCTATTGTGGGACAACATTGTTTTGCAGTGGGTCTTTCCGTGGTTGCTTTCTGTATTATGTTCAATCATATACATCTGGCGGCGGCTTTTCTCACGAGGCGTCAGATGGATGCTTTTATGAATGGCGTAATATCTGCGTTCGCAAGGATGTATAATAGGAGATACAGACGTGGAGGAAAGCTGTTTCATCGTCCATACCAGAGCAGTGCCAAATTCACGGACAAGAAGGCGAGGGAGACAATCATTTATATTAATAACAACCCGGTGGAGAAGTCAATGGTAACTACGGCCCGCAACTATCGATGGAATTTCTTGAGGTATCTTGAGTCACCACATCCGTTCAGTGAGCCTATTGATCTGTCTGTTGCAAGTCATAATCTGACAGACTTGATGAATGAGGTGAAGATCCGCAAATTTGAGGGAAAATCGTTGAATTATAAGATGTTTGATGTTCGTTACCATTCTTTGACTACAAAAGAGCAGGAACAATTCATTGATTTCTGTGTGTCCGAATATCTCGCATTGGACAGGGAAGCAATACTAAATAAATATGGTTCTATTGACAAAATGTATGAGGCATTAGACTCGGTGATGGGATCGGAGTATGACCTGTGTGATGATGATGGTCAGGAGGATTACAGGCATTATTGCAAAATGTCAGAGATACTCAACGATGAAGGCTATCCAGTCGACCGAATGCGTATTTCTGCTGACAATGAAGACTTCCCTCGATTGGAATCGCGCTTCAGACGCGAGGCGCATGCAAGCGACTATGAGATAGGAAAGTACTTTCATCGATGACTGTTATTGAATTATTGCTCCAACAGTCAGCACTTTGATGACTGTTACGGCGTTTTTGCATTAACAGTCAGCGTTTTGATGACTGTTGGGGAGAAAAAGGGCGAGGGAAGGAATTGGAAGCTACAGCCGCTCGCAGACGAGCAATAGGTTGGCTGATGCGGCGGCGGTGAAGTCGCAGCGGACGCCGAAGATGTGGGCGTCGTCGCCGGATGAGACGCCGAGGCGCTTGCGGAGCTCGTCGCTGGTCATCGGTATGTTGCGGGCAGTGACTTCGCTGCGGGGATATGCCTTGCCGACGGCCTTGAGGCTGCGTTTGTCGAGAGGATATACTTCCTTGATCCTGAAGGTCTTGCCGAGGGGGCTGACGCTATTGCAGGAGTTGGCCTCGGAGCTGACTTCAGAGCCAGTCATCGGCAGCAGGTAGAGATGCGTTGAGGCGCCGAGTTTCGTCAGGCCGAGAGAGCAGAGCAGATTGTAGGCGCCGGCCTTCATAAGGGCCTTGCCCGGCTCGAAAAGAATGCATCCGACGAGGCTTTCGTGGCTTTCAGCGAAGTGCGGCACAGCCAGTTTTTCGTCATCGGCTATAAATGAGAATGTGGCGGCAGAGGCATTATCGCCGCATTCGGCAGAGGCACTTTCGTGGCATTCGACGACTGTCAGACGCAGACTGGAGGCAGCCTCTGTGCCAATTTCCATAGGCTTCTTTGCCCCGATCTCCAGAAGCAGTTCCTTACATTCGCCTCCCGTTCCGACAATATGTACTTCGCGAACCTGGGCGCCTATTTCGCCTAATTGCTTGCATATCAGGGATATATCTGCCATCGGCGAGATTTTCACGACAAGACGGGGACATCTTTCGAGCAAAGGGGCCGCGACTTCGAGAAGGTTCGGACTGCAGTCCTCGAGACGGAAGACTTTGCCGCCGGCCTGAGATCGTCTGGCCGGGTCGAGGAATATCACGTCGGGCCTGAATCCGTTCAATATTTCGTCAATATTGTCCGGTCTGAGTTCGAAATTGCGGCAGAGGATGTCTGCTCCGATATCGGACGTCTCAGAAGCGCGAAGCCCCAATTCAGCAAAATTGTGCTTTGCGCAGGCGTGGATGGTTGGGTCCATCTCGTTGTGAAGCACCTTAGCACCGGCTTTTGCGAAGGCCCAGCTGTCGACACCCAGCCCTCCGGTCAGGTCAGCAATTCGCCAACAGTCATTCAGCGCGTGACTGTTAGAGCCAAAACCGCCGCAAACCTTTGCCTTGTAGGCGGCGGTGGGGGTGGAGGAGCATTGTTCGGCGGAGAGGGTGTTGGGGTAGAGGAGGCCGGGGCAGGAGTACCATTCAGGCACTTTTCCGCAGAGTTTCCGGCGGCTCAGGATGCAGTTCACGGCTGTGGCGACGTCGATGTCCGGCCACTTGCTTTTGCCCAGCAGCAGCCTGTCCGTGTCGTCGTTGCAGTGATCGGCTATGAATTTTTTGAGATTTTCCTCCATCGGCCACGAAGGTAGGAACATTTTCATTATATTTGTTCGATTATAAAACAACATTATGGCTGAAAACTACCAGGAAGTTGCCAAGAGATGGCTCGAAGGCAATTTTGACCCTGAAACCAAGGGTGAAGTACTAAAACTCAGGAACAATGACCCAGTCGGCTTTGAGGATGCGTTCTACCGCAATCTCGAGTTCGGCACCGGCGGACTCCGCGGCATTATGGGCGTGGGCACCAACCGTATGAACAAATACACGGTCGGTATGGCTACCCAGGGTCTTGCAAACTATATCATCAAGCACAGCAATCCGGATGATGACGTGAAGGTCTGCATCTCCTACGACAGCCGCAACAACAGCAAGCTGTTCGCGAAGATCACTGCAGACGTGCTTTCCGCCAACGGCATACACGTATATATTTTCGACAATATCCGTCCTACGCCTGAACTCAGCTACTCCATCCGCCTCAAGGGCGCGACTGCGGGCGTTATGGTGACTGCGTCCCACAACCCTAAGGAGTACAATGGCTACAAGGTATTCTGGTCCGACGGCGGTCAGATCACATCTCCTGTCGACAAGGACATCGTTGCAGAGGTGAACGCCATCACCGATCCTTCAATGGTGAAGTTCAACCCGGCCGAGAGCGAGATCCAGGGTGCTGTCGAGATGATGGGTGCCGATGTGGACGAACTCTATCTCCGCGACATCTGCTCGCTGACCCTCAGCCCTGAGGCAGTGGCAAAGCACACCGATCTCAAGATCGTCTATACTCCGCTTCACGGCACAGGCGTACGCATTGCACGCGCCGCACTCGAGAAGCTCGGTTTCACCAATGTATATCACGTATATGATCAGGACGTGAGCGACGGCAATTTCCCAACTGTCGTATCTCCTAATCCTGAGGAGACTGCAGCCCTTACCCTTGCCCTCGCAGAGGCAGACAAGGTGGGCGCTGACATCGTGATGGCCACTGACCCTGACGCCGACCGCCTCGGCATCGCAGTCCGTGACAACGAGGGCAAGATGGTGCTTATGAACGGCAACCAGACTGCCGCTATGCTGACCAATTACATCCTGACCCGCTGGAGCGAACTCGGAAAGCTCGACGGCAACCAGTATATCGTGAAGACCATCGTCACCACCGAACTGCTCCGCGCAATCGCTGCGAAGTATGGTGTGGAGACCTACAATGTCCTCACCGGCTTCAAGTACATCGCAGAGGTCGTGAAGATGAACGAGGGTAAGAAGACCTTCGTGTGCGGCGGTGAGGAAAGCTACGGCTTCAACATCGGCGAGTTCGTACGCGACAAGGATGCTCCTGTGGCTTGTATTATGGTCGCTGAATGTGCCGCCTGGTGTGCTGAGAAGGGTATGACCCTCTATCAGTATCTCCAGACCATCTACGACGAGTTCGGCTACTACCGCGAGGGCCTCGTATCCCTCGTGCGCAAGGGCAAGAGCGGTGTTGAGGAGATTGCGGCCATTATGGCAGGCTATCGCGAGAACCCTCCTGCAGACCTCGCCGGCTCGCCTGTAGTCAAGGTCATCGACTACAACAAGCCTGAGGAGACCGGACTTCCTAAGTCCAACGTGCTCCAGTTCTTCAGCGCCGACGGCGACGTGGTTTCCGTACGTCCTTCCGGCACTGAGCCTAAGATCAAGTTCTATTTCGGAGCCCGCGGCAACGACGCCGACGCCAAGATCGTGAAGCTCCGTGACCAGTTTGCAAGATAATTATGGAACAGACACTCGTAATACTCAAGCCTTGTACGGTCCAGAGGGGCCTCATAGGCGAAATCATCACCCGAATCGAGCGCAAGGGGCTCAGAATCACCGCTATGAAGATGGCGCAGCTGGACGATGAGATCCTCAAGAAGCATTATGCCCATCTCGTGGAGAAGCCTTTCTTCCCGTCTATCCTCGCGTCTATGGAGGCCGCTCCTGTCGTGCTTATGTGCGTGGAAGGCAAGGAAGCCGTGGATATTATGCATACTATGGCCGGCTCCACCAATGGTCGCAAGGCCGCTTTCGGAACCATCCGCGGCGACTATTCCCTCAGCAATCAGGAGAACATCATCCACACTTCCGACAGCGTGGACAATGCCAAGGCTGAGCTCGACCGCTTCTTCGTGGCTTCAGACTACTGCAGCTATACTCAGGTGACACAGCCATATATCTACGCGAACGACGAACTCTAATCCGACGTCGCAGATGGGACTTCCCGAGAAGTTCACATATCCTTTCAGCTATGCTCCGCATCCGCTCGTAAGAGAGGCTGCGGGGCAGCTTGTTTCACGTATCGATGCCGATCCGACTCTCAGGGAGATATTCGCCGAGGGCAAGATGCTGGGCGTTCTTCTCGCTACGGACGCGAACTCGGAAACGGTCTGCCTCTATGCCTTTTCGGGCAATGTGACGGTCACGGACGCGGACGGAGGCCGGCGGACGACGAATGACCTGGAGGGCTTTGTACCTCCTATCTACAATCTGTTGGATCCGGACGGCCATTTCAAGGCAAAGGAGGCCGAAATCAGCGAACTCAATTATAGTATATACAAGGCGGAGAAACACCCATCGCAGGCGGACAGCAGGGACTTGGAGGCGATGAAGGCCCGTCGCAGGGAACTTTCGGAGTATCTTCAGAAGTGGATATTCGACCAGTTCGTGGTCCTGAACGCCCTGGGCGAAAGCCGCAGCATCAGCGACATATTCGCCGACAAGGGACTCATACCTCCTGGCGGCACCGGCGAATGTGCTCTGCCTAAACTTCTCCAATACGCCTATCTACACGGTCTGAAGCCGCGTTGCTTCGGAGAGTTCTGGTACGGCAGGTCTTCCGGCAGGGAAGTGCGTACTCAGGGCAGTTTCTATCCTTCCTGCAGCGGAAAATGCGGTGTACTGCTCCCATATATGCTCAAGGGACTTGCGGTCGATGAGAACCCTTTGGCGGCGGATTTCGGCTCAGAATGGGCCTTGGAGGACAATATTGTCTATGAGGACGACGCCATAATCGCGGTGAACAAGCCGTCGGGTATGCTCTCCGTGCCCGGACGCGGCAAGGAGGACGCGCAGGGGAAGGCTCCGGCTTCGCTGCTGGAACTGCTGCAGCGCAGGGCGAATGCAAAGGCGGGAGCCACGCCTCATCAGGGTCCGAGGATATTTGCAGTGCACAGGCTGGATATGGATACTTCCGGTCTCATCATTTATGCGAAATCGGCGGCGGCCCAGGCGTCGTTGAGGCGTCAGTTCGAGGGTGGGGAAGTGCAGAAGACATATATCGCAAGACTTGTCGGAACTGTTGACAAACAGTCGGAAGGCCGCATAGAACTGCCTTTGGAGGCAGATTTCTTCGACCGTCCGCGTCAGATTGTGGACAGGGAGAACGGTAAGCCAGCGGTGACTAACTACGAAGTCATTGGCTGCAAAGACGGGGACAGTATCGTTCGCTTCTTCCCGCACACGGGACGCACGCATCAGCTGCGCGTGCATTCGGCCCATTCCGAGGGTCTCGGACATCCTATCAAGGGAGACCGTCTCTATGGCGGTCAGGACGGGAATGACTCAAGCGGGCAGCTCTGCCTGACGGCGGAGTCCATTATTTTCAAACATCCGGAAAGCGGCGAAAGCCTCAGCCTTTGTATTCCTTGCAGAATGGACTGAGTCCGCACTGGGCGCACTTGGGATTGCGCGCGGTGCAGGTGTAACGGCCGTGGAGAATCAGCCAGTGATGTGCGATCGGACGGTCCTGAGGGGCGATATTTGCCGTGAGATCCTTTTCTACAGCTTCCACCGTGGTGCCTTCTGAGAGGCCCAGCCTGCGGCTTACCCTGAATACGTGGGTGTCCACTGCGATCACAGGCTTGTCGTAGATGACCGATGCCACGACGTTGGCGGTCTTGCGTCCCACTCCCGGCAGTCTCTGCAGTTCGTCGATGTCATCAGGCACCTTGGAACCGTATTCGGCTACGAGCATACGGGCCATAGCAATCAGGTGCTCGGCCTTGCTGTTGGGGTAGGAAATCGATTTGATCATATTGTAGACCTCGTCGAAACTGGCGGCTGCGAGGTCTTCGGGCTCCGGGAATCTAAGGAAGAGCGCCGGGGTGTGCATATTGACGCGCTTGTCGGTGCACTGAGCTGAGAGCATCACTGCGATGAGCAGGTGGAAAGGGGAGTCGAACACCAGCTCGGGCTCTGCCACGGGCCTGTTCACGCGGAACCATTCCACTATCTTCTCGAAACGCTCCTTCTTTCTCATAATTCGATGAATGAGGCGCTTTCGTCCTTGCACTCGAGTATCCTGCCAGGGTAGCGTGCCGGGATGTCCCTGTTGTGGGTCACCATCACCACTGCAGTGCCTTCCGCGTTGATGTCGCGGAGGAGTTTCATAATGCTGTCCGCAGTTTCCGCATCGAGGTTGCCGGTCGGTTCGTCGGCCACGATGAGGGCCGGCTTGTTGAGGAGTGCACGGGCAATTGCGACGCGCTGCTGCTCGCCTCCGGAGAGCTGTGGCGGCTCCTTATGTGCCTTGCTGGTGAGTCCGACTGCCTCGAGCACCTCGTTGATGCGGCGGGAAATCTCGAGCGTCGACTTCCATCCGGTGGCCTTGAGCACGAATTCGAGGTTCTCCTCAACGGTACGGTCCATAAGCAGCTGGAAATCCTGGAAGACTACTCCGATGCTGCGTCTCAGATAAGGGATATCCTTCGATTTGATCTTGGCGAGGTCATATCCGCATACTATGCCCGTGCCCTTTCCAAGTTCGTTCTCCGCGATGACCGTACGTATGATCGAGGTCTTTCCGGAACCGACTTTTCCGACTATATAGACGAAGTCGCCTTCGGCTACGGAGAGGTTCAGATCGAAGATTACGGTGCTCTCACCGTTCTTTATATTGGCATTTTCGAAGAAAATGAGCTTTTTTTTGTCTTCCATTGCAAATTTGGTCCAAATATTGGCACAAATATAGAGGAATTTTAGTAAATTTGTGCGCTATATATAGCCGTATTAAACGATTATGGAAATGAGAAAGATTACAATGTCCTGCCTGTTCGCAGTTTCGCTGGCTCTCGCTGTGCCTGCGACGGTATGCGCTCAGGAGTCCGGCATCACCAACGCCGAAACTTCATACAGGAACCAATATAAGCACGCGGTAATGCTCTTCGACAAGGGAATGTTCGACAGGGCACGCACCGAGTTCGACAGACTCTCCCTCGACAGGGAGGATGTGATGATCGATGGCTACAAGGTCCTCTGCGCAATCAATATGCAGAGCGAGGGCTATCCTATCGAGTTCTATGACTACGAGGCCAAGTATCCTTATTCCATCCTCCTGCCGCAGATACGCCTGCAGTACGGCCTGGTCCTCTTCGACCAGCGCGACTTCAAGAACGCTGCGACCCAGCTCTCCCACGTGGACAGGAGCGAGGTCTACAAGCGCCAGGTCCCTGAGTATCTCTACAAGAGAGCCTACTGCGACTATCAGAACGGCGAGATCGAGAAGGCCAGCAAGCGTTTCCACGAGGTGGACGAGATGAAGTCTTCCGACTATTCAGGCCCGTCCCGCTATGCCCTCGGCTATATCAGCTACGACAACAAGGACTTCGCCGGCGCTGCAAAGTGGTTCGATGCCGCCGCCAAGGATCCGAGGTTCACCGAGGTTGCGAAATACTATGCGGTCGACTGCCAGTTCATGATGAAGGACTACCAGTACGTGGTGGACAACGGTCCTGTTCTTATGGACAAGGTGAATGCGCCGCGTCAGCAGCATCTCTCCAGGATACTGGCCGAGTCCTATCTCG
>DCHT01000050.1:0-4242 GCA_002314885.1 Bacteroidales bacterium UBA1745
AGTGGCACTAGTACTGCACCACTTCTGCTATTTCGAACGGATTTTCGCTGGCTTGAAGGACGGCGGCCTTTACGGCTGCGGCTGCTTCGTCGCTGATGTTCTGGTCGGCAGGGCGGTAAGTGCTGGCGGCGACGTCGAGGCCGATGATCTGCTTGGCCCACATCATTGCGGTAGCGTAGCGGCCGATGTCGTAGGACATATGGAAGCCGTCGCGGGTGATGGTGTCGCCAAGGAAGCTGGTGCGCAGGTTCTGGACGGCCGTTCCGCAAGGAATCACGAACTCAAATGCCTCGTTTGGCACGATTACGCTCTGCACTGCGTCCACGATGCAGTTGTACATCTTCATCTGGTCCCTGTCGTAGTTTGGGAATGCTGAGTGGTTGGAGTCAGCCTGATATGCCCAGGTCATGTGCCACATCAGCTTCGCTCCCGGACAATTTTCCTTGACAGCGGCGATGATCTGGCTCAGATATGGTTCGTATGTCTCCGGCTGACCGGAGAAATTGGACGCCTGCTGCATTGAGATATAGTCCCATTTACGCGATTTGATCGCATCTATGGCAGCATAGGAGGCGGTACTGGTCCAAGTTCCCGTGCTATCTTGATAATAGGTATAGTCTGCCTTGTTCTCTGCGAGGTTGCCGGCGTGCCTTTCAAGGGAGCAGCCTCCGATATAGAGGTTGCCGAGGTGGATGTCCTTGTAGCCAGCCTCCTCGAGGAAGCCGTAGAGGAACTGCATTGCGTCCACTGAGAAGCTGTTTCCGATTGCGAGGATGCTGATTGAATCGTTCTCGACTTTGTTCTCGCATTTTGATGCGGTGGCGAAGATGCTGACGATCAGCACCAGGCAGATTTTGAGGAATTTCTTGGTCATATAGTTTCTATTATCGGGTCGACTGATTTGAAATTGCCATATACCTGTTCGGCTGCGGCACGGCAACCGCCTTTGCAGCGGAAGAACAGTTTGCAGTCGGCGCACTGCTCAGGCACTCCGGAGTAACGCGCCTTGACGTTCTCGTCCTCCAGTATGTCCTTCAGCGGGCGCTCGAAAATGTTGCCCATCACGAAAGGGGAGTGATTGCAGAATCGCACGTCTCCCTTGTAGGAAATGGTAATCGGACGCGTATCCAGGTCGGTGCTGCAGGTGGTGAACTGTATGCCGGGGAAATCCTTGGGATCCATCAGGCACACCGGTGTGCAGACTCCGCTGACAAAGTTGAAATCGTGGTTCGCTACGGCGAAGTCGCTGACGGCGCGGAATGCTTTATGGAGACCTTCGCGGCTGAGGCAGAGTTCCTCTCGATGGCTGAGGCCGTTGCCGCCCAGATTGAAGCGGTTGACCATCACCGTCCTGACGCCAAGACTCTTGTAAAACTCCAGCGTCTCTTTGATTGTCTCTGCGTTCATTGCGGTGATTATCAGCACGATAGCGACTTTATCGCTGCCGAGGATATCCACTGCGCGGCGTATGGTTGTACAGGACTTTTCCCAGGAACCTGGGAGACCTGTGAGAGTTTCGTGTATGCTTGGATCACTGCTCAGAAGCGGCACCTGCAAGTTGGATATTCCTATGTTGCGCAGATTGCGAATATCCTCCTCGCGGATGATAGTGCCGTTGGTCAGAATATTGAGCGCGGCACCGTTGAAGCGGCATCTGAGGGCCAGATCGAGCATATTCGTAAGCAGGGTAGGCTCGCCTCCCGAGAAGGAGATCGAACCGACCTTCGCCTGGCTGAGAATGCTTTTCAGGGTGCGTGCCGTCTGCTTTTTATCCACTGGCTGGAAGCCGTCCGGACGCCAATGATTGTAACAGAAACGGCAATTCTGATTGCACGCTTCCGTCAGTTCGAAGACGAGATGCTTCAGTTCCGTCTTCCGTTCCATTTTTCTATTGTATCTGGAAGCCGTCTGAGCCGATAAGGACAGCGCTGCCGTCATCCTTCACTCCGTATACATTGACAGTAATATTGCCTTTGTAGTCGGTTTCCGGCACGGTAATCTTTGCGGTGTAGTCTTCCTGTGAGAACACGAGATCGCCTTCGGACAGCAGTCGAGGCGTGGTCTCGTCGGTTTCTATCCTATATGTTGCCTTATTATAGGTGAGGCCATATACGGTGACGGTGATGACGTCTCCCGGCTTTACGATTGCGTTGTCTCCATCGGCCCTGACACTGACGATGTTCTCCGCAGCTACATCGTAGCAGGTTGGCTGTGCGACGTCATAGCAGGTGGTCTGGCCACATCCGGCGGCCATTAATCCGCTGAGGCTGAGCATAATGCCTCCAAGGCGGAACTTCGACCTGACGGCCTTGGCGCTCTTTCCTTTAGAGAGTATCACCCAAAGGGAAACGGCCGCAAAAGCCACGGCAACTGCGCCGTAGAAGATAACGTACTTGAGTTTCATAGGTATCGTATAAGATTAGTTGAGCTCGTGGAGCACTTCGATGGCCTCTGTGATGCTCATATCAGGGATGCCGCAGAGCAGGGAGACGATGTTCCACATCTTTACCTCTGCTTCGACGACTTCGCCGTCGCTGGCCATAATGGTCGCGAGATATGCGCCTACATATCTCTTTGAGGCCGCATCCATCGCCTTGATGGTCGGTACGATGTCCGAAACCTCGAATGAGTCGGCTGCACGAACGATGTCCTCAGCCTCCTCCCTTGTCACGCCGAAACGGGTGAGTTCCAATGCGATGACTGAAAGTTCCCTCTTGTCCACGACGCCGTCCGCGTCCACCATCATCTTTGCGAGCTTAGTGATTGCCGCAAGTTCTACTCCTTGAAAATTCATATCTGGTTTGTTTTCAACAAAAATAGCAATAATAATCCATTAATTGAGTATTTTTGTGCCTGTATATTAAGCGTAATTATATGAAACACTCTGTAAAAGAATGGTTTGTTGCGACCAGATATTGGTCTTTCCCCGTGTCCACAATGCCTGTGCTGGTGACATTCGCCTATCTTGTAAATACTCATAGGATTGAATGGGGCGTTATTCCAGTGCTCAATTTCGTGCTCGCTCTCGTGGGCATCGTTATTCTCCACGCAGCGGGTAACATTCTGAGCGACTATCGCGACTACAAGAGCGGCGTTGACAATGAGAAGGCGTTTGCAGTTCCAAATTTGGTTTTCCACAAGTTCGAGGCCCGCGAGTATCTTATCGCCGGTCTTGTGCTGCTCGGTCTCGGTTCCCTGATCGGACTTGCCATCTTTGCTGACCTCTTTTTCCTGTCGCCGTCTTCGAACGGTTGGGGACTTCTCGCTGTCGGCGTGGCAGGCGTGCTTCTGTCCGTTCTGTATTCCTGGCTTAAATACCGCGCCCTCGGAGACCTCGACATATTTTTCGAATATGCACTCCTTCCAATACTCGGAACCAGCTATGCAGTGACTGCCTCATTCGTTTGGGAAGCGCTCGTTTTCGCCATTCCAGTGGGCCTGATTACGGTTTCCGTCCTCCACGCCAACAATACTCGCGATATGGAAACTGACCGTGCGGCCGGCATCCGTACCCTGCCGATGCTCATCGGCGCTAAGGCCTCCTATAGGCTGTACATCGCCTATATGATCATTCCTTTCGTGGCAATTGCGCTCGCCGTTGTTCTCGGTGGCCTGGACTGGACTTCTCTCCTGTGTCTGGTCGCTGTCGTGAAGGCATACGCCAATATCAAAGCCGCAAACGAGTTCAAGACCAAGGGCATCGAGGCTATGAATATGCTCGATTTGGGATCTTCACAGCTCCAGCTGATGTTCTCTCTTTCCCTTTCTCTCGGACTTGTCATCGGTAGTTTCATCGGCTAGGAAATACCGCTTATGAAGTCAAAGCTTCTTATTCCCGTAATCATTGCCGCTGCGCTGTGGTTCTATATGTTCAGTCCGTGGACCGCAGGGCTGACTAATTTCTGGCTTACGATGTCCTTTGCCGCCGTCTGCCTCACCACGCTGGCCTTTTCGTTTACGCCGAAGGGGGAGCGACTCGGTCTTTTCGGCTTTTCATCGCGTCCGAAGTTCCGCGAAGTCCTTGTCCAGCTTCTGCTCGGAATTGTCCTTGCCGCCGTCCTCTGGGGCGTTTTCTGGGTTGGCGACAAGTTATCGCAGCTGATGTTCGGCTTTGCTCGTCCTCAGGTGGACAACGTCTATGCGATGAAGAACGGCTTCCCGGCCTGGATCATCGGCCTGCTGCTCCTGCTGGTCATCGGACCTGCGGAGGAACTCTTCTGGAGGGGCTTTGTGCAGCGTAAT
>DCHT01000050.1:4318-14260 GCA_002314885.1 Bacteroidales bacterium UBA1745
TCCACATCTGGTCCTTCAACTTTATGCTTGTGATGGCCGCTCTCGTGGCAGGCTGCATCTGGGGCTTCCTTTACCGCCTCCGTCCGCAGCTGCTCCCGGCCCTCATCATCAGCCACGCCCTGTGGGACTGTATGGTTTTTGTGGTCTTTCCGATTTAGTTTTATATTTGTGTCAAACTGATATATTCCTATTAATACGATGTTCAGTAATCCATTGAAATATATCGCCATTTCGGCGCTCTGCCTCATTGCTGCGTCCTGCAGCGATGGTTTGGAGCCAGTCCCAAGTTCCGGTGATTTCTGCAAGAAAGGCTATTCTCTCTGCCAAGTTGAGAATGGTAACAGATATTTGATCGAAGCAGGGGAGACTCTTGTCGTCGGTTTCGGTGATGAAATTACCCTGACTTCCCAATACGAGGAAAATCCGGGCTATCCTGTGTCCTACGGTTCGCTGTATGTGACTGATACCTTTGTTCCTGACGACAAGATTGTGGAGATTTCAAGTTTTGCCGGCTCAAGCGGTTCTTTTATGCACATCAAAGCTGTCGGTTATGGCACTACCCGAATTGAATTAGAAGGCCGTTTCGGGGACGAGACTTTCCTTCGCCGCAGCATTGAGATCAAAGTCGAGGAAGCTTCTGTTGAGGCTGTAGACCTTGGCCTTTCGGTGAAATGGGCCTCTTGCAACCTTGGGGCTCGGAACCCTCAGGAATACGGCGAATATTTCCAATGGACATCAGATGATCCTGCTACGAAATTATTGGGCAGCCAGTGGCGTACTCCAAGCCTTATCGAATGGCAAGAACTCGAGTCTAATTGTAAATGGGAGACTTTTTCATACAATGAGGTCAAGGGCTATCGCGTGAGCAGTACAAGCGGCAGCATCTTCCTGCCATACGCCGGCTGGCAAGTTGCCCTCGAAAAACAGTGGGTTGGCACTCGCGGTTCCTATTGGTCCTCTACGCCTTCCGAGACCGATATGGCCTGCACTCTGCTGATAGACGACGGCCAGCACTCCTGCTCAAGCACCTTCTCCAAGCTCAACTACTGTGTCATCCGCCCCGTGCGGGATTAGTTGGCGCAGAAGTAGTGCCACTAGTACTGCACCACTTTTATGGCTACAACAACTACCTATCTGGCTTCAAAACCACGTTACGACACACTCGACGGCCTCCGCGGTGTTGCGTCGCTTATGGTTATTCTCTTCCATTGTTTCGAAACTTACAATCCCGTTTTCGGCACACAGATCATCAATCACGGCTACCTGGCCGTCGATTTCTTCTTCGTCCTGAGCGGTTTTGTGATCGGTTATGCTTACGATGACAGGTGGGATAAGATGACTACCTGGGGCTTCTTAAAGAGGCGTCTGGTACGCTTGCAGCCTATGGTTATTATGGGCACTGTGATAGGCGCGTCGCTTTATTTCTTCAGTGCCTGTGATGGTTTTCCGGGCGTGCTGAACAGCCCGCTGTGGAAGGTTGCACTGTGCTTTCTGATGGGAATTCTGATGATTCCTTGTTCTCCTGGTCTCGATATCCGTGGCTGGCAGGAAACCAATTCTTTCAATGGCCCGAATTGGTCGCTGACATACGAATATATAGGCAACATTCTATATGCTCTGATATTCAGACGTTTGCCTAAATATGTTCTTGCTGTGCTCTGTGTCGCCTGTGCTTTCTTTACCTTGGATCTGACTCTCGGTTGGGATGTCTTCGGTCTGTTTGACTCTCCAAAGTATGATGTGATTGGTGGATGGAGCCTGACTTCCCAGCAGATTTACATTGGTTTTGCACGTCTGCTTTATCCTTTCCTTTGCGGTCTTCTGATCAGCAGAATCCTGCCTGCACGTATGTCTGAGGCCAATCCTAGTGGAAGTCCACTCAGGCTCCGCGGTGGCTTCTGGTGGGCTTCGCTCATCTTGGTCGTGCTGTTTTCGATGCCTCAGATATGTGGCCGCTCCGGCGTCGCTGACGGACTCTACCAGGCGATTTCAATTATCGTCCTTTTCCCTCTGGTAGTGCTTCTCGGAGCTGGCAGCCGTACCACAGATGCTTTCAGCACTAAGGCCTGCAAGTTCTTGGGCGAACTGTCATACCCGCTTTACATTACCCACTATCCACTGATGTACCTCCAAATGGCTTGGGTACAAAACCATCAGGAGGCACATCTCTGGCAGCATATAGCTGTCAATATGGGTGTTGTTGCGATGTCAATAATTGTCGCCTGGGGCTGCTACAAGATGTATGACTTACCTGTCCGCAGCTGGCTTACAGATCATTGGCTGAAACGAAAAGTGGTGCAGAAGTAGTGCCACTAGTTCTGCGCCACATTTTCTGCGCGGACGAGCGCCATCACCTCTAAACCGTCGCTATTCTTAACAATTGCAGTGTCACCGTCGATGGTGATGCTGGCAGTTGAGTTCAATGCTTCGGTGATCAAGTCCTCGATATCCATTGACGCGCCCATCATCTTCGTCATACCAATTGCGCCGAATGTGAGGGTTTCGCCCTTGAGTTTGTAGCTGCCGTTGAAGTAGTTCACGCTGGCATTGCCGTTGATTTCGCCATCTTTTGTGAACTCTATAAATGCTTGATTCTCAGCATTTTCTGTGCTGACGCCCATTGCACTTTCAATATTCCATTTTCCGATGATATCGGTATTTGCAGCGTTGCTTCCGCAGGCTGTGAATGCAAGTATGCTTGCCATTGCTAATAATATCTTCTTCATAGTGTTTCTTTTTTAATTCGTCGTTAGTATTTTCCAACACTGTGCCAAAGTGGTGCAGAAGTAGTGCCACTAGTACTGCGCCAACTTTTACAGCACAAAGCTCCTAGGATAGAAATCGCTGTAGAAACGGCCGTCGGTAGCGGTGAACTTAAGTACGCAATAGTTAGGATCTGTTACTCCTCCAGGATAGTATTGAGTATCCCCGTCTCGCCATATCATCTCCTTGCTTTCGGCGTCTGTGAGCACCTGCATAGTGCCACGTAGCATTACTGCCTGGAAGCCTTTCTCATCGCAGAAATAGATGCTGGCTTTCGGGTTTGTCTTATACTGAGCCACACGAAGAGAGAAGGTGTTGGTCGTAAAATAGAACACTTTCACGCCTTCACGTTTACGTGGAGAAAGCATTGCCTTTGTTGCTGGATAGCCTTCGTCGTCTACTGAACAGATATATGTAATCGGCAGATTATCACATAGTTGTGCGATAATCGTCTGTACGTTTTCGAGTCCTGGCGCGACGAATTCTCCACCTACTTCGAGGGTCTTGCGCCACCTCTTCAATTTCGGGAAATAGATCTTCATCTGGCCAATGTATTCCTCTTGGGATAGTTTTGTTTCTGAGCCTTTGTTGAATTCACCTACAAACTGAGCACAATGTTCGATCATTTCTTCCATTGTGCAATCTTGGAGAAAGGCTCCATCCTTATAGCAGAAGATGCAGTAATCTTCGTTTGTCGTTCCGTCTATTTCTGTTCCAAACAGTTCTTTGTTCATCAGCGGCATTCCGCAACTTTGACAGTATTTCATATTGTTACTTGTGTTAAAAGTGGTGCAGAACTAGTGGCACTACTTCTGCGCCAAAATTTTGTTGACAATCTCGGGCTGTTCCATCTGGATGAAGTGGCCGCAGGTGGTCAGCTCTATGTAATTCAACTTCGAATAGAGCGCCTGCATTTTTTCTTTGTTGTCCGGGTCGAGACCGCTGTTCTGGGTGCATATCACGGTGGTAGGGAAGTCGATCACTCTGTCGTCCCACCATTTGCGGTCGATGAGGTTGCTCATTGTGCTGCCTCCGACATAAGCAGGCGTCTCAGGCATCACACTCATTGCGTAATTGGTAATCTCAGACGGCGTGTCCGGACCGGCCAGAGCCTGTACGAAACCTTCAATGTTGGAACGGCAATCATTGCCTGCGAAACTTGACGCAAATCCTTGAACAGCAGCCTCATAGGCTTCTGCGGCTGCAATATCATCGGCACTTGGGTCACCTCCAAGAACGGGGTAGAAACAGTACACTCCATCGATATCGACCAATGCGCCGCTACGATTCTTGGACAGCAGTAACTGCCTGCAAATCGGTGTTCCGAGACTATGGCCGATATAGGTTACGTCACCTTCTTCAGGTACGCCGATTTTGTCGAGAACCGCGTCCACAGCGTCGGCATAGAACTGCAGCGTGTAGTCTGTATGCGGTTTATCGCTTTTACCGTATCCGGGCAGGTCGATAAAGACCATTCTGACGCCATATTTCTCGTGAAATTCGTCGTACTGAGCGTTCCAGGTATTCATATCGCAGCCGAAACCGTGCACAAACACCATCGTCTGCTTAGCTTTTGACGCCATTTCGCCGCAGGTTTTGTAGTGAATTCTAACGCTATTTCCGTCATCCAAAGACATCGTGGCATACTCTGAGTGCAGTTTCCCTATCCCTTTGTTCGCGTTCAGCATCCTCACGAGGAAATTCTTCACCGTATTATAATATAGAGTGTCCTCCTCCGGACATCCGAACGAACTAGTTACAAAATGTTCGTCTCCATCAGTCACGTAAGTCTGGAAATCCTCAGTGCGATGGCACGCCTCATTGGTCAGCTTTTTGAAACTTCGATATGGCACCTGGCTATCCTCACGGCTATGCATCATCAGGACCGGTCGGCCGTCGAGATTGCATATCGCATCCATAGGACGTGACTCGAAAGCGTTGATCTTGAAGCGAAGGCTGGCATAGGTCGCGGTTGTGAACTTCACCGGCCAGGCGAAGACAGGGGAGATGATTTTACCGAGTTGATATGCGATCAAATCCTCGACCGACGAATAGGCCGATAGGGTGATCATACCATCAATATCCGCGTTTTCACCGATCGATCGAATGGCAACTGATCCACCCATTGAAAGGCCCATTACCACTATTGGTATATTAGGATAATTGAATGTAATATAATCAGTTACGGCTTCAATGTCGTCTGTTTCCTTGTAGGCGAGACATACTCTGTCACCATCGCTTTGACCGTGTGCTCGCATATCAGGAAGATAGGTAATATAACCGAGCTTACGGAACATTCGAGCGTGACCGTAGAAGTATGTCACGGATGGATTCTCAATGCCGGAAATACAGATTATCGCACCCTTCGCTTCGCCTTCCGGTTTCAGTTCCAAAGTGTGTATGTTCAGGCCGTCATCTGTCTTCAGCCATAGTGTATCCGGGGTCGGCAGACCGGCTTCCTCTGCAGTAAAGATTCTTCCGTGCTCAACGTGCTTGTCGCAAAGCAGGTGTAAAATGATTACAGGGGCAGCCAGCAGGACCAGTCCGTAAACCGCTGCTATGCTACAAAGTATTGCTTTCAGTTTATTCATATCGTAAAAAGTGGTGCAGAACTAGTGGCACTACTTCTGCGCCAACTTGTAAATCTTAACTTCCTCTCGGTCGCCGCCGAGCAGGTGGCTGCAGTGGTTCAGTTTGCCGGTGTCGACAAAGCCGCATTTCTGCATTACACGGCCTGAGGCAGGGTTTCCGATGAAATGATCGGACCAAATCTCTTTCGCATGCAGCACGTTGAGACAGTAGTCGAGCATCAGTCGGAGTGCTTCGGTGCAGATGCCTTGATTCCAGTAGGGGCGGGCCACCCAATATCCAACCTCCACATCGTTTTCGCCGATTGGGATGTTGCTGACGCCGTATGGAAAATAGCCCATTGCACCGATCGCTTCGCCCGTTTCCTTGAGTTCAATTGCCCAGGTCCAATCGTTGTTGAAAACCTCGCGAATCACTGCCAGGCTCTCTTCTACGCTGGTGTGCGCAGGCCAACCGGCCCTCGGCCCGACTTCCGGATCGCTGGCGTATTTGTATAATGACTCGGCGTCTGAGTCTCTCCATCTGCGGAGAAGTATTCTGTCTGTTTGCATAGAATGTGGTGCAGTACTAGTGGCACTACTTCTGCGCCAATTCTAGCTCAGAAGCCCTACGCTCGCGATTAGGGCGACTATTATTGCGATTATTACTTCCATTTCTTTGAAAAAGTGGTGCAGTACTAGTGGCACTAGTTGTGCGTCATTTGCGTGAAATTGACTGGCCGAAAGGGAGGGCGGAGCCGAGGGCAATCTTGAAGTGCTGAAGGCCGAACGGGATGCCGACGATGGTGATGCAGAAGATCAGGCCGCAGACGGCGTGAATGATTGCGATCTCCCACCAGCCGAGGAGTATCCAGAGGATGTTGCCCACGATGGCGAGGCAGCCCGGTTGACCGGCGCCGAATTCCATTTCGTTGCCGAATGGCCAGAAAGCGAAGGTGCCTATCTTGAAAAGCTGTACTCCGAAGGGGATTCCGATAATGGTTATGCAGAAGAGCAGTCCGGCCACCCAATAGAGTATTCCGGTCAGAAGCCCGCCCAGCACCAGCCAGGCGATATTTCCTAATAATTTCATAATAAGGTTGGGGATAAAAAGGTCTTTATTTGCAATTGTCAGGCATCGGAAGCGCAGAGCCCTCTCCTTCCTTGCGGAGGCGCGGGGTGATGTGCAGCATAGGATGTCCAGACTTGATGAACATAAGTGTGCTCGTAAACTGCAGCGTCAGCAAATCGCTGATCTCCTCCTCGCTGCGCACGACTGCACCTGAAATCGCCAGCGTCGCCAGGCCGCAGGAGAATGTCCACACCTGGTCGAGCAACATTTGGGTCTGCTCGTCAGAGAGTTTGTATTCTTCGGTGATGCCTTTCAGACACTCGATTGCCACAGGGTTCAGCGCGTCGCTAGCCGTATCAGCAGAAAGGAAGGCCAGTCTGTAGATGTTAGGCTGTTCGATTGCGAACTTCACGAGCCTCATACCATACTCCTTGAAAGCCGGAATGTAGTTGACCGCGTCCTTCACATAGTCCACGAACTCGTCCACAGCCGCCTTGTGCACTGCCTTGCGTATCTCCTCGAGATTTCCGCAAACCGTGAAGAGGGGAGAGGTGGAGCAACCCATTGCAGCTCCCAGCGATCTGGCGGTCAATGCCTCCTCGCCGCCTTTGCGCACCAGTTCGAGCGCCGCCGCGATAATCTGTTCTTTCTTGTAGTTTGATGTCTTTGACATATATAATATAGTATGATTCCGACTGCAAAAGTAGACAATAATTTCAATAAAACAAATGTTATCGTAACAAATGTTATTATAACAAGAAAAAACTGATTATCTTGAGGTAGGGAAATCTCTATTTCAATGTAATCCTCTCCTGCAGCCTGATATCCTGCGATGAGGCTCCAACCTTGAGGATATACTCGCCTGGGTCGATTTCCCAGTGACCGAGGGAGGTTGCCCCAGCGCTATCGGAGGCATTTTCGGAGGCACCCTCAGCGGCAACGACGAAGTATGCGAAGTCGTGCGGAGTCAGGCTGAGGCGGACGCGGCGGCTTTCGCCAGGGGCGAGGGAGACGCGGCTGAAGGCCTTCAGAGCGATAGGCTTGAGGTTCTGGGCTCGGCCTTCAGCAGAAGCCTCAGCAGAAGCCTCGGTATCCGCAGGCGACACATACACCTGCACGATCTCGTCACCGGCCATATCGCCGGAGTTGCACAAGTCAAAGGAGAGGTCGATTGATTTGGAGGTAGTACTCAGGCCGTCAGCGTTTTCGACGCGCAGGTCGGAATATTCGTATTTGGTGTAGCTGAGGCCGTAGCCGAATTCCCAGGCGACGCGAGGGTCCTTTTCAAGAGCATAATTGTAGCATACAGGGCCGTGGATCTCGCAGTTAGGGTAGCTGACGCTGAGTTTGCCGGAAGGATTGACCTTGCCGTTGAGTATGTCCACCACGGCGTTGGCGCCTTCCTCGCCAGGATACCAGGCCTGGAGCACTGCGGCGCACTGGTCGGCAATTTCGGAAATCACCTGGGCACGGCCGCCGAAGACCACGAGCACTACAGGCTTGCCTGTTGCGATGAGGGCTTTGACGAACGCTTCCTGCTGACCAGGGAGCTTCAAAGATGTGCGGTCGCGGTTCTCGCCGCAGAGAATGACGTTTTCGCCCACGGCAGCCACGATGACGTCGCAGTCCTTTGCCATATCAAGCGTGGACTGCAGGTCGGCAGTTTCTCCCTCGTGGGTGAGCATACGGCCCTGGATGGAGCGCATATAGGCAGCCCTTTCGTCGCCGCCGTCCTGGATGATGGTCTCGACTTGGTCGGTCCATTCGCAGCCGAGGGAGTAGGTGAGAAGTGGTGCAGTACTAGTGGCACTACTTCTGCGCCACGCCTCCAGCACGGTCTCGATGCGCGGGTGCAGGGCATTCTCGACCTTGCGCTGCCAGAAATAGCGCATTGAGTGGAAGGTGTAGTCGCCGAGCATTGCCCACATTGAGTTGGCGTTCGGACCGGTCAGGAGCACTTTCTGCTCGTTGGAGAGCGGCAGGGTGCCGTCGTTCTTTAAGAGTACAATTGATTGACTTGCAATCTGATAGGCGAGTTCGCGCTCGGCTGGGGTGTCGAATTCGATATGGCCCTCAGCGTAGAGGACGGGCTTCCTGTCGAGCAGTCCGACCTGGGCCTTGAATTTGAGCACGCGCTTCACTGTCTCGTCCAGCCTTTCCTCTGAAACGAGGCCTCTGTCGATGGCCTCGGAGAGATGTCTGTAGCTCTGGCCGGAAGGGAAGTCCACGTCGTTGCCGCCGTTGATGGCGAGTACGCCGCGCTCCAGATCGTTGTCGCAGCAGTCAATCTGGTTGATGGAACCATAGTCGCTGACCATCAGGCCGTCGAAGCCGAGATAGTTGCGGAGTATGTCCTTCTGAAGGTAGGCACTGGCCACGCAGTCGGTACCGCGTACCTTGTGGTAACCGGTCATCACTGCCTTGAGGCCGCCCTCGTGGATCATTTTCTCGTATGGAAGGAGTATCTCCTCGATCAGTTCCTTGGTATCGGAATTTCCGCCTCCGCCGTAGCCCAGGAAGTGTTTTGCACAGCCGGCCACGCCCTTGGTGGACATATCCTGCTGCACTCCCTTGATGAATGCGGTGCCCATCCTCGAACCCAGGAAAGCATCCTCACCGTAGGATTCCTCCACACGGTTGAAGGACGGGTCGCGAACTACGTCGACCATAGGGGAGAGGCAGAACGTGCCGCCTATCATACGCAGGTTGTGGCCGGTGTAGGCCGTCTTTTGTTGAGCCAGTTCCGGATTGAAGGAGCAGGCCTGGCCTATCTGCTGCGGATAGACTGTGTTGTAACTGGTGCAGACTCCGCTGAGCGCCTCCTCGTGGAAGAGCGCCGGGATGCCGCTAGGAGTATTGTGGATGAGCCAGTCCTGCATAATCGCAACCCTGTCGCGGATCTGGTCCGGCTCCCAGGACAGCTGGCTTGCGTACTGGGAGAAGTGGCCGATTCCGTCAGGTATCTGCTGCTGGCACTTGAGCGTGTCCAGAGTGCCGTCCTCGCGGAAAAAGTCGTTCAGATATGTGCCCATCAGCTGTGCGATCTTCTCGCTTCTGGACATATTGCGGCAGATTTCATCCACCTTTCTGTCCGTCGAATTGATTGCGCATCCAGTCATAATACTCATTGCCAAAAGCGGCAGCACCAGTTTTTTCATTGATTTATATCTTCTTAAGCACTATCGTAGCGTTGTGGCCACCGAAGCCGAGGGAATTGGACATAGCCATTTCCACGTCCATCTGGCGGGCCGTCAGAGGCACATAGTCGAGGTCGCAGTCGGGGTCGGGTTCGGTCAGACCGAGGGTCGGCGGCACCATAGATTCGCGTATGGCGAGGACACAGGCCACAGCCTCGACGGCGCCGGCAGCACCGAGCAGATGACCGGTCATAGACTTGGTGGAACTGATGGCGGCCTTGCGTGCGTTTTCTTCGCCGAGGGCCAGTTTGATGGCCGTCGTCTCGCACTTGTCGTTCATCGATGTTCCTGTGCCGTGGGCGTTGATATAAAGGGCTTCGCCGTCGTATCCGGCCTGATCCAA
>DCHT01000049.1 GCA_002314885.1 Bacteroidales bacterium UBA1745
CCGCAGCTGCGTCCGTAGCTGCCGCGCTTCCATATAAGGCGCGGCTGCGGTGCCTACTGGGGGCAAATGGGTGGCTTTTTGCCCCCGGATTTTGAGGAGGCAAGAATGCGGGGGCAAAACAGACGGTTTCTGCCCTCCCGCCGCGTCCAAAGTGGCGCAGAAGTAGTGGCACTAGTACTGCACCACTTTCTGCGGAATACGAAAAAAGGGTGACCGGTCTGGTCACCCTTTTATACTAGAGTTGTGTGTCGCGATTACTTGCCCATCTGGAGCATTACGCCGTTCTTGTCGCCGAGCATATACTCTGGCAGCTTGCCGTCCCACTTGTTGATCCATTCGAGGTCCACGATGCGAGGGTTGTTGCTGATGGACTGGCCTTTGATCTTGAGCGCCTCTGCCTCGGCCTGAGCCTGGGTGATGGCGATGTTCTTGTCGATTAGGGCCTGAGCCTCGAGCTCCTTCTTCTGCTTGGTGATCTCAATCAGGGTGAGAGCCTTCTGCTCCTCCAGCTTCTTCTGGTTGATCGCAGTCTCGTAGTCACTGTTGTAGTAGACTTCGCGGATGTCGATCTGCTCGAGGATGAGGTGGTAGGACTCGATGTCCTTCTTCATCTTCTCGAAGGTCATCTGCTGGATCTCCTCGCGCTTGTTGGAATAAACCTCGATAGGGGTGTACTTCGAAGTGGTGAGGGCGAGGGCTGATTTCAGCTTGGCTTTGATCACGTTCTCCTCGAGCCAGTAGAAGCGGCCGTTCAGCTTGCCTTCCTGCTCGCTGACATTGTCGTAGATCCACCAGGCGTACTCAGGGTCGATCCTCCAGGATGCGGAGATGTCGAAGCCCATCTTGATACCGTCCACGGTTGGGGTCCAGATAGTGTTGGACTGGGTTGAGGCTGCCTTGTAGGAGTTGTACTCGTCGCTGTTGCGGTCGACTTTCACCTGGTTGGCGCAAGTGTACACCTGAGCAGTCTTGTCCATAGTCTCCACCTTGTAGATAGGGAGGATGAAATGCCAGCCTGTGTAGTAGGTGTGGTCCTTGACTCCGGCAGGGGTGACGACGACGCCACATTCCTGGGCCGGGATGCTGACGATGAAGCTCGTCGGCACTGCGATGAGGACTGCCACTATCAGGAGCCACTTCGAGTTCGGCATCTTCTTGCCGCCCCTGTTGGTCATATTGTGGAAGAGCGCGATAAGGTAGTAACAGAAGGCGATCACGCAAACGCCCAGGATGATTGTTCTCATAATTTATTTCTCTACTTTTTCAACGATTTCGATATCCGGCTTCTTCGGGATCACGAGTGCTGCGAGGAAGTAAGCGAGGACGCCTGTTCCAGCGAGGAAGATGGTGCAGATCCAAAGGAGTCTGAAGATGACAGGATCAAGGTCAAAATACTCTGCGAGTCCGCCGCATACGCCACAAACCTTCTTGTCTGTGTTGCTTCTGTAAATTCTCTTTGCCATAGTTTTTTAATAATTAAGAGGTTTGACTTCTGTTGTTCAATAGTTGTTTAATTAACTTGATGCAAAAGTATCTCACCCGCCAAATGTTTGCAAATAATCCAAATAATTATTTTTAGTGTTGCGAAAATACGAATAAATGCCCTTATAAAAAATAGTATGTTGCGAAAAAATTTATAATTTTGTCATTGAAATAGAAAATAAATGCAACTCAATAATTTTCGTTCCAGCGTTTTCAGGCTGCTCACGGACCTGATCAAATCCGACGAGGTCATCACCCTCTCGGAGATGCTCCGCCTGGAGGAGGCCCTGAAGCACTTCGAGGTCAGCGAGGAAGATCGCGTGGCCGGCTTCGGTATGACGCTCCGGGAGGCCGTGGAGACAATTGCGTCAGCGTCGAAGTCCCGCATCTGGGAGGTGAGGGACGCGATGAGGGCCATTGCGATGTCCGACAACGAGTGCTGCCGTTCCGAGGCCATACTCATAATGCTGATACAGCGACTGGTGGAGGGCCACGATGTGAGACTGTTCTCGAAACCAGCCTCCGCGGGGGCGGTGTTCTCGTCCCAGGTGCTTTACTTGGACTGCAAACCGCGCAACGAATACCTGGACGCGAACTACGGCGTTGCGAGCAGGGCCGTGGAAGTGGCCGGTTTCGAACTGGTCTATGTGCCAGAGGTCGTGCGCAATGTGGACCGTTGGGCCGATGCGGCCGGGGAACTGTCTTCCGATCCGCTCAGCAATGTGTTCAGGATCATTTCGCCGAGTTCCAGCCAGACGCTCATCAGAAGCCTTGTTGACAAGGTGCGCAGCCTCGACACCAGGAGTTTCTGCAACGAGGTCCTGAAGGACCGACTCGGCATAAATCCGGACATTACCGGCCCGACCTGGATGCTGCGCCTGTGCGACGACGTCGTCAATGGCGTACCATACGCGAACTATCTTTTCTTCGGAGCTGACGAGAAGGACCTTCGCGGGCAGCTCAGGGAGATGGTGGATGCCCTGAACAGCCTGCAGGGCGCCTACAGCATAGTCGTGAACCGCCACAGACGCGCCTCGGAGGACTTCCAGTACGGGGAGTTCTACAAGATACTCTTCGACGCCCTCTCCCGCGAACGCCACGAGGGCTGGCGCCTGAATTTCTACTGCCAGGGGCATTGTCCGAAGCGAACTCCGGACGGTAAGAAATGCCAGGTCTCATATCTGGGGGAGGATGGATTGGAGATACCCGTTGCGCTTTCCGGCAGGGAGGCCGCCTTCCTGCTGCTTCTGCTCCATTCTTCCGCGAAGGGTGGTCTGAATCTGCGCAGTCGCGAGGCCCAGGAGACCTATGCACGCCTCTATTCGGAGATTTCGCCGCGTGAAAACGTTCCCGACCTGACGGAGTCTTCCACCCTGCGCCCGATCAAGCACCGCGTGGCAAAGGCCGTGTCCGAGTCCGGCATCCCAGATGCCTACCGCTTCCTGCCTGAGACCGTCGACGGACGGCTGAAGGTCGCAGCCAACGCCGAAAACGTCCGCCTGATACGCTATGGCGAGGTCTGCCGTCTCAAATAAAAATTGCCTATATTTGTTCACTATATTATATAAACGCGAAAAATGAATCCTATTTACGTCAAATACGACTGTTCTTCCCTCGAGGCCGCCCTCAGGGAGTGCGGAGCGGGCAGGATTTTCGTCATCTACGACGAGAATGTGCGCCAGTTCGTGGAGGAACAGGTCCTGCTGGAGGCGCTCAACGCCCTCGATGACGAGGAAAGCACCATAGAAATCTACGAGATGGCCGTGTCCGAGGAGAAGAAGTCCCTCGCGACCGTGGAGTCCATCTGCCAGTGGCTGCTCGAGAGCGGCGCGGACAGGAAGTCCTTCCTCCTCGCGGTCGGCGGTGGCATCACTTCCGATATGGCCGGTTTCGCCGCCTCGATTTATATGCGCGGAATCCGTTTCGCCTATGTGCCTACCACTCTTCTTTCGATGGTGGATGCGGCAATCGGCGGCAAGACGGGCGTGAATTTCCTCGACTACAAGAATATGCTCGGCACCTTCTGCGAGCCTCAGTTCACATATATCGCGACCTCGGCCCTCGAGACCCTGCCTGCCAGGGATTTCATAGGCGGAGAGTCCGAACTCATCAAGTCCTTCATCATCGAAAACAATGACGAAGCCTACGAGCGTGCCGTCAAATTGCTCCCAGCTATGACCGAGGGTGCGAACATCGATGAACTCACCGCGCTCATCCAGGCTGCGGCGGCAGTGAAGGGCGGCATCGTCACCCGCGATTTCCGCGAGGGAGGCGAAAGGCGCAAGCTCAACCTCGGCCACACTTTCGCTCACGCGATCGAGCATCTGGCCAGGGAGAACAAGGCGGACATCACCCACGGCGAGGCCGTGTCTATGGGAATGGTGATGGCTGCCCGTCTGTCCGAGAGCCTCGGCATTGCTCCTGAGGGTCTCGCAGACAGTCTCAAGGCGGATCTGGCGGCCTGTCACCTGCCTGTGGACTGTCCATATACGGTCGCACAGCTGGCCGGGGCTATGGGCAAGGACAAGAAGGCCGACGGCGACAAGGTTAATTTCGTGCTCATACGCGCGATAGGCGATGTTACGGTGGAGAAACTTTCCCTATCTTTGCCGTTCTTTAATCAGGAATAGAATATGATTTGTACAGTACTCCAGAATAGGAATGCCGACGAAATATGGGAGGCCCTGGACAATTGCGAGATGGCGGAAATCCGTCTCGACAAATGCCGCCTCAGCCTCTCCGAGATAGAGGATATCTTCTCCACTGACGTGCCGCTCGTGGCTACCTGCCGCATAGGCGGGGAAGTGACTCCGCAGGTCGCTGAAAGACGTCTGCTGAAGGCCGTCGAGGCCGGTGCGCGCTTCGTGGACGTGGAGATCGAGGCTCCGAAGGAAATGTCCAAGAGGGTGCGCCAGTGCGCCCGCGAGAACGGTGCGGTGTTCATCCGCTCCTATCACGATTTCAAGGGAACCGACTCCGCTGAAGGTCTCAAGGCCATAGTGGACAAGTGCCGCTACCACGGTGCCGAGATGGTCAAGATCGTGACCACGGCCACCTGTGCAGAAGATTGCGAGAAGGTCCTTTCCCTTTATGACGAATACGAGCCTTACGGTCTGATCGCCTTCTGTATGGGCGAGGAGGGCCGCCAGAGCAGGATGGACTGCCTGACCAAGGGTGCTCCATACACTTACGCTGCCTACAGCGAGGCAGAGGCTGCCGCTCCCGGTCAGTGGGTTGCAGACGATATGTTCGAGGCCCTCTATGGCGACTTCGAGTTCATCGATGCCAGGGACGTGCGTATGCCGGCTTCCAAGAGCTATGCGCAGCGTGCGATCATTGCGGCTGCTCTCGCTCAGGGCACTTCTCACCTCTACCATTACTCCTCCTGCGGAGACAGCGATGCCGCTCTCGAGGTGGCCCGCCAGATGGGTGCGAAGGTGACTCTCGAAGGCGACACAGTGACCATCGAGGGCATAGCCGCAGGCGATGCAAAACTTCCATTGGACACTCTCCACGTCGTGGAATCCGGTCTGCTGACCAGGCTGATGATTCCGCTTGTGGCCCAGCTTTCCGAGGGTCCTGTGACCCTCACGGGCGAGAAGACCCTCGCCAAGCGCTCCCTCGACGGAGTGCCTGAGATGATGGCTGCTTTCGGAGCAAAGGTAGAGTCCCTCTCCGACGAACCTGGATGTACCGTGCCTCTTCGTATCGAAGGTCCGCTCTCCAACGGCCGCGTGGAGGTCAGCGGAAAATATGGCTCACAGCTCGTGTCCGGCCTGCTTATGGCCCTGCCTTTCGCCGCCAGGAACACCACCGTTGCGGTCAAGGACCCGAAGAGCATACCATATATGTATATCACGGTCGAGGTGCTGAAGAAGTTCGGCGTGAAGACCGCCAACGATATGCTCGGAGGCCAGGATTTCTTCGCTTCCCAGGGCGACTGGTCCCTCTGCACTGAGATCGATTTCAAGGTGAGGGGAGGCCAGAGGCTGCGTGCCGCCGACCTCGACCTCGAAGGCGACTGGAGCGCTGCTGCGAACTTCCTCGTGGCCGGTGCGGTCTTCGGACGCGTCGAAATAGAAGGTCTCGACACCACCTCCCTGCAGGCCGACCTCTCGGTTATGGACATACTTATGGATGCCGGTGCGAGCCTCTCCCAGGAGGAGGGCGAGAACGGCACCATCGTGGCTCAGCGCGCGCCTCTCTCGGCTTTCCGCGTGGACGCTACCAACTGTCCGGACCTCTTCCCGATAATTTCGGTGCTGGCTGCTTTCTGCCAGGGTGAGAACCATATCGCAGGCATCAGCCGCCTGGCTCACAAGGAGAGCGACCGTGGCACAGCCATACTCGATATGCTTCACCAGATGGGCGTTGAGGCCGGCATTATGGAGGACGAACTCGTCGTAGTGGGCGAGTCCCTGCCTCAGAGAATACTCAACGGACGCCTGCTCAAGGGCGGCGACTACACTTCCCGCCACGACCACCGTATGGTTATGGCCCTGAAGGTGGCCTCCCTCGGAGCCGACGGCCCGATCAATATAGACGACGAGGAATGCGTCTGCAAGTCATTCCCGGATTTCATTGAAATGTTTGAGCAGTTATAGGATATGAACAGTTTCGGAAGAAAATTCAGGGTGTCAATATTCGGCGAGTCCCACGGACCTGCCATCGGATGCGTCATTGACGGCGTGTTCCCGGGCACCGAAATCATCTACGATGACCTCGTGAAGGAAATCGCCCGCCGCAAGTCGGGCGGAAAGGGCACCACTCCGCGCAAGGAGGAGGATGAGCCTATCATTCTCAGCGGCGTACTCAACGACCGCGCGACAGGTGCGCCTATCACCATTATCTTCACCAACAACAACACCCACTCCAGCGACTACGAAAAGCTGCTCAACCAGCCTCGTCCGGGTCACGCTGACTTTGTAGCCGGAGTCAAGTACTTCGACTATCAGGATCCTCGCGGCGGCGGACATTTCTCCGGCCGTATAACCCTTCCGATAGTGGCTGCGGGCTATGTTGCAAAGCAGGTTTTCTGCGACGTGAGCTTCAATGCCGAACTCATCGAGGTGGGCGGTGTAGTTCCTAAGATCCCGGCTCACGCGAAGAACGATCCGGAGGTGATCAAGGCTATCGAGGCCGCCGAGGCTGAGGGGGATTCCCTCGGTGGAATCGTGGAGTGCGAAGTGAAGGGCAAGGGCCTGGAAGTGGGCTTCGGCGAGCCTTTCTGGGATTCAGTGGAGTCCCTTATCTCCCACGCGATATTCGCCATCCCAGGCGTGCGTGGCATCGAATTCGGCGACGGATTCCAGGCTGCCAGGATGAAGGGTTCCGAGCATAACGACCCTATCGGTCCGGACTGCCTTCCTGTCAAGAACGGTGCGGGTGGAGTCAACGGCGGCATCACCAACGGTGCTCCTATCAAGTTCCGCGTGGCCTTCAAGCCTACTGCCAGCATACGCAAGCCTCAGATCACTATGGATTTCGAGAAGAACAAGATGGCCGAACTGGTCGTCCCTGGCCGCCACGACGTGTGCTTCGCCCTGCGTACTCCGGTGATCGTTGAGGCTATGACCGCCATCGTGATGGCAGACCTCCTCGAACTCGCGGACATTTTCGACGAATACGCACCGGAGTCTGGCAATACTGCCAACGAATAATCGTATGAAGACATTTAATATATGTACAGCGCTCGCAGTCACACTGGGGGCGCTGTGTGCTTGTGCCCGTACATCCGGCTGGAGCGAGTACGAGACCGCGCTGATCAATGCGTCAGACAGCCTGATGAGGGTGCTGACCGTGAATGACGAGGCTGATTCGCTGCTGCTGCGCGACACTTGCCAGTTGCTGAGCGACGAGATGCTCCTGTCCGAGACTTACACCGTCCTCGCGGAGAAGATGGTTGCCACCGTCACCTCGCCTGAGCAGGACGGCGTGGGCATTGCCGGCCCTCAGGTGGGCATCAGCCGCAGGGTAGTCGCCGTAATGCGCTTCGACAAGGAGGGGAGTCCTTTCGAGGTTTATCCTAACATCAGAATAGTCGCCGTGCGCGGCGAAAGGGAGCCAGGTCGCGAAGGCTGCCTCTCCGTTCCTGGCCGCAGGGGCGTCGTGGACCGCTGGCGCGACATCGACATCCAGTACTCCGTGGTGAAAAGTGGTGCAGTTTTGGACACTACTGAAACCATCACTGGATTCACTGCAGTGATCTTTCAGCACGAGTGCGACCACCTCGATGGGGTGATTTACACCGATAAGTTGGTGCAGAACTAGTGGCACTACTTCTGCGCCACTTTTGCACAAAAAACGAAAAAAGCCGATCAGAATTCTGACCGGCTTTTTGTCGGGGTACTCCGACTCGAACGGAGGACCACCTGGTCCCAAACCAGGTGCGCTAGCCAACTGCGCCACACCCCGTAGTTCCCGATTGGGATTGCAAAGATACACCCGTTTTTGAAATTCACAAAAAAAATGAGGATTTTTTAACTAACTTTGGGCAACTTATCTGAAAAATATGATCGAAGCCAAGGGAATTAAGAAGTCTTTCGGACAATTGCAGGTGCTGAAGGGCATTGATTTTAGCAGTGAGAAGTCCGAAGTCGTCGCCATTATGGGTGCGAGCGGTGCGGGCAAATCCACCCTGCTCCAGATTCTGGGTACCCTTTCCACTCCGGATGAAGGTTCCCTGGTCATCGACGGCACCGACGTGCTCAAGCTCGATCGAAAGAAACTTGCTGAGTTCCGTGGCAGGAAGATAGGTTTCGTGTTCCAGTTCCACCATTTGCTCCCTGAGTTCAATTCGGTGGAGAACGTGATGATTCCGGCCCTTATCGCGGACACTCCTGCTTCTGAGGCGAAGAAGCGCGCAATGGAACTGCTCACCGACCTCGGTCTTGCGGAGCGCTTCGACCACAAGCCATCCCAGCTCTCAGGCGGAGAGCAGCAGAGGGTGGCCATTGCCAGGGCTCTGATCAACAATCCTGCGGTGGTTTTCGCCGATGAGCCGACCGGCAACCTCGACAGCGCCACCAAGGAGGACATCCAGAACCTGTTCCTCTCCCTGCGCGACCGCTACAACCAGACCGTCATCATCGTAACTCACGATCCTGATCTCGCAAAGGCCTGTGACCGCTGCCTTCAGATGAAGGACGGCCTGTTCATCGACTGATTATGTCCGAATTCCGTTTCAAGCAGTTCACCGTGTTCAATGACCGTTCAGCGATGAAGGTCAATACCGACGGTGTGATGCTCGGCGCGGCCGCAAGTCTGCCGAAGGACTCTGTAACTAATATACTTGACATCGGCACAGGGACCGGCACTATCGCACTTATGCTGGCCCAGAGGACGGCCGAGGCCTTCATAGACAAGACGCCAAAGCCAGTCATTACGGCCATAGACATAGACGAGGCATCGGTGGAAGAGGCGGCCGCCAATTTCGCCCGCAGCCCCTGGGCCGACAGGCTCTCCGTGGAGAAAGTCGCTCTCCAGGACTTCGATACTTCGGAGGAATTCGCTCTCATAGTGTCCAATCCGCCATATTTCGACGACTCCCTGCGCAATCCGGACGAACGCAAGGCTGATGCACGTCACACCGCCAGCCTCTCATTCCGAGAAATACTGGAATTCGCCTCCCGCAGGCTTTCCTCCGATGGTCGCGTGGCCCTTGTCCTGCCGTCGGAGCCCGAGAAGGAACTGCTGCGCTGCGCCCGTTCGTATTCCCTCTATCCGAGCCGTCTGATGCGCATACGCACGACCGAGAAGAAGCATCCCCGTCGCATAATCGCCGAATTCTCCCGCGAGAGGGGAGAACTCGCTGAAGAGACCCTTACTATAATGCAAGAAGGGCGATATACCGCTGAGTATACCGCCCTCCTGAAGGATTTCCTGATTATTCTCTAGGACCAGGCTTAGGACCTCTGTGTCCACCCTCTGGCCTTGGACCACCGTTGCCCTCGTGTCCCGGACCTACGTTGCCTTCCGGCCTTGGTCCACCACCGTTGAGGCGATTGATCTGATTCCTCCTGAACTTCTCTTCGGTCAGAATAAGTTTTGCGGCCTTTTCGTCTCCGAAGGATTTGCGCAGTGTCTCGACGTATTCGCCCTCAACTTTTTCGCGGTTCTGGAGAGCCTTGCTGTAGTTGTTCATAAGAGCCTTGTAGTCAGCGCCGTCCTCGGCGTCAAGCATCTGCTTCATTGCCTCCATTACGCCCCTGTTGGCCTCGAATCTCTTTTCGGCAGCCTGGTTGTAGACAGGCCAGAAGCTCTGTGCCTCCTCAGGGGAGAGATTGAGTTCGGTGGTGATGAATGCGACCATCTCGCTCTTCATTCTGTTTTTCCAGCCTTCATTCTGCTTTGGCTGTGCAAAACCCGTGATAGTTGCAGCTGCGATTGCGCAGGCAGCAAGCATTATAGTCCTGAAAGTTTTCATTCTGCTGTGATTTCGTTTAATTCGTCCGCGCTGATGCCAGCGTAGATGAGATAGTTGATGATGTCATCCTCAGTCATACCCTGGCCAGCGGTATTCTGGGAATAGTACGATGAAGAGGTGGTAGCCTCAACTTCGGCCTTCGGGGCGGTCAGTCTGATGACTGCGGTGCCCGCGAGGGTAATGGCGGCGAAAGATGCGGCGATTGCAAGATAAGGAGTCAGCCTATGCATCAGACCTCTTTCCTCGGCTTTGCGTCTCGCCTCGACGTGTACGGCCAGGTTCTCGAAGTATCCCTCCGGTACCTTGAAAGGAGCCTCCTTGAGCTTTCCGTTTTCGAGTATGTCTTTTTCCTTTTTCATATCCATTGTTCGTATATTTGACTGATAATCATTGCAAAAGTTTAAAATCTGGCCTCCATATATGCCTTGACTTTGAAGTAGGCGTGGTGATATGAGGCCTTGAGGGAGCCGACCGATGTGCCCAGGATTTCGGAAATCTGCTCGTATGGCATTTCGTCGAAGTAGCGCAGCAGGAAGACCTGTTTCTGCTTGGCCGGCAGGGTGTTGATCGCCTTCTGGATTTCCCTCTGCATCTCGTCACCGTCGAAGTAAGTGTCCTCGTCCACCTTGCGGTCGAGCAGGCTTTCCAGGCTCTCAGCCTTCAGACTGGCCTTGAAGCGGTTCTTGCGGATGAAATTGAGGGCCTCGTTGGTTGCGATGCGGTAGAGCCAGGTGAACAGCTGCGAATCGCTGCGGAACGATGGCAGGGCCTTCCATACCTTTATAAATATGTCCTGCAGCAGGTCGTCGGCGTCCTCGTGGGAACAGGTGAAGCGGCGGACGTGCCAATAAAGGCGTTCGCTGTAACTGTCAATGATGGCGTTGAAAGCTTTTTCAGTCTGCCCGCCGTTGTACAGTGCTATGATTTCGTTGTCGCTCACGTTCCAAAGTTATTACTTTTCTTTGACACTCACGAGGGAAAAAGGTTTAGGAGAACTGACTACAAATATCTATATTTGCAATCTTACATTACATACAGGAAATACTTAAAACAAGAGATATGGCAAATTCAATCAGCGTTCTCAATCACGCAGCAGACAACATCCGCATCCTTGCGGCTTCAGCAGTTGAAAAGGCAAAATCAGGACACCCGGGCGGAGCGATGGGTGGCGCAGACTTCATAAACGTACTTTATTCAGAATATCTCACTTACGATCCGAAGAATCCTAAGTGGGCTGGTCGCGACCGCTTCTTCCTCGATCCAGGCCACATGGCACCTATGCTTTATGCCCAGCTCTGCCTCGCCGGCAAGTTCACCCTCGAGGAGCTTCAGCAGCTTCGTCAGTGGGGTTCTCCTACCACCGGTCATCCGGAGGTGGACGTGATGCGCGGCATCGAGAACACTTCAGGCCCTCTCGGACAGGGACACGTGCTCGCAGTCGGCGCGGCCATCGCAGCGAAATTCCTCGCAGCCCACACCGGCAGCCCTGCATTCGAGAAGGAGACCGTCTATGCCTATATCTCCGACGGCGGCGTACAGGAGGAGATCAGTCTCGGCGGCGCTCGCATCGCAGGCTTCCTCGGCCTTGACAACCTCATTATGTTCTATGACTCCAACGATATCCAGCTCTCCACTGAGACCAAGGATGTTATGAATGAGGACACTGCGGCCAAGTACCGCGCCCTCGGCTGGGAGGTCATCGAAATCGTCGGCAACGACGCAGCACAGATCCGCGCAGCCATCGAGGCCGCAAAGAAGGTGGAAGGCAAGCCGACCCTCATCATAGGCAAGTGCATTATGGGCAAGGGCGCCCTCAAGGCTGACGGCACTTCCTACGAGGCCAACTGCAAGACTCACGGAGCCCCTCTCGGCGGCGACGCATACGTCAATACTATCAAGAACCTCGGTGGCGATCCCGAGAATCCATTCGTGATCTTCGAGGACGTGAAGGCTCTCTATGAGGCCCGCGCCAAGGAGCTTGAGGCTATCTGCGCTGAGCGTTATGCCGAGGAGCAGGCTTGGGCTGCTGCAAACCCTGAGACTGCCGCACAGGTGGCAGACTGGTTCAGCGGCAAGGCTCCTGTCATCGATTGGAGCAAGGTTGCCCAGAAGGACAACGATGCGACCCGTTCCGCTTCTTCTGCCTGCCTTTCAGCCCTCGCTGAGCAGGTTCCGAATATGATCTGCTCTTCTGCAGACCTTTCCAACTCCGATAAGACGGACGGCTTCCTCAAGAAGACCCACGCCTTCACCAAGGGTGATTTCAGCGGTGCCTTCTTCCAGGCCGGCGTTGCAGAGCTCACTATGGCCTGCTGCTGTATGGGTATGGCCCTGCACGGCGGCGTGATCGCTGCCTGCGGCACCTTCTTCGTGTTCTCTGACTATATGAAGCCAGCCGTACGTATGGCTGCCCTTATGGAGCTCCCAGTGAAGTTCATCTGGACGCACGACGCATTCCGCGTAGGCGAGGACGGCCCTACCCACGAACCAGTGGAGCAGGAGGCTCAGATCCGTCTTATGGAGAAGCTCAAGAACCACAGCGGCAAGCCTTCTATGCTCGTTCTCCGTCCTGCAGACGCAAAGGAGACCACCGAGGCTTGGGCAATGGCTATGGCCAACACCGAGACTCCTACCGCTCTCATCCTTTCCCGCCAGAACATCAACAACCTCCCTGAGGGCAATGACTATTCTCAGGCATCCAAGGGCGGCTACATCGTGGCAGGTTCCGACGAGAATCCTGACGTGATCCTCGTGGCTACCGGCTCTGAGGTTTCCACTCTCGTGGCTGGCGCCGCTCTCCTCCGCCAGGATGGCAGGAAAGTACGTATCGTATCCGTTCCTTCAGAGGGTCTCTTCCGTCAGCAGCCTAAGGAATATCAGCAGGCTGTGCTCCCTGCAGGCGTGAAGAAGTTCGGTATGACCGCCGGCCTTCCAGTGAACCTCCTCGGCCTCGTCCCTGAGTGCGACGGTACCATCTGGGGTCTCGAGTCCTTCGGTTTCTCCGCTCCTTACAAGGTCCTCGACGAGAAGCTCGGCTACACCGCTGAGAACGTTTACGCCCAGGTCAACAAGCTCTTCTAATTCAGAAGACTATATATAAATAAAGGCTGGCTTCGTATGAAACCAGCCTTTGTTAATATAAGGTCAAGTTTTAGTAAACTATGATATTATCTCCATCCTTAACCGCCGCGTGGGCCTTGAATACTTTGGATGGGACTGAGTAACTGATGCCAATGCTTGCCGTGAAATATACGGTGGCGCTGACTTCGCCAGAGAAAAACTCTGTCTTGTCAAGGATCTCTGAATTGCTTCGGTAACTGTAAGAGAATTTTGAACTACTGTTCATTTCGCCAGTCCAAGTAGTTCCATCGCTGAAGGTAAAATGAATGCGCACAATTTTATAAAGGCTAGAGAGGATCGTCTGTCCCTTGTCGTTGACTATGGTTATTTTTGTATCAGCATATTGCTTGATAAGAATACCTCCGTCATTATAATTTGGCGCTACGATCAGTCTTGTTCCCAGAAGATCATAGGAATCCATAAAGGCGCGCTGACTATCATAGGAGTTATATAATTCACCTCTCTTGACATCGATTGTGTGGCAATAACTCAGAACGTCATTTGTGACCTTGTCACAGGCTGTTTTGATCTTTGGAGTGATTGAGCCGTTGAAGCTGGTGATGGCCTCCTGGATGGCGGCTGTATAGCCTTCGCTGAGTTCATCCTTGAGGGCGCCAAGTTCAGTTGAGAGGCTGTCGAGCTGTTTGCTCAATTCCCCATCTTCGCCTTCGTATTCTCCTTTCATAAGATTGAGCATGGCGTCGGTTAGGGAAATCGTGCAGTAGCCGTTGAACTGCTCATTGATCCAGGTGCTCATAATGCCGAGGATTCCGTCGACCTTCTCTTTGATGGCAGGGAGCCCATTGTCCATCTTGCTGATGCGGGTCGAAATTCCAGCCATCGAGTCAGACAGGGTCTTATATGCATCAAGAGTCGCAAGCGTCTGCTGGGACCAGCTGCGATTCGCAGCGTCCTGATCGTCGATGTACTTCTTCAGGTCGTCAATAGCACCGGAAATGGTGGTTTCAAGTGATTTGAAGTCGGAATAGCTGATGCTCTCGGACTCTTTCTTCAGAGAGGTCAGAAGATCTGTCAGTTCGTCAGCAGTGGTGCTGATGCTCTTCATCTGTTCCTCGGCGGTTGCGATTCGTCCTGTGCTGAGCTCATCAATCTGCTGCTGCAGATCCCTGATGTCAGACTTTGTGGCGCACGATGCTGCACAAAGTGCTGCGGTGATGAATATTATAAAGTATTTTTTCATTTCGATAAATCTTCAGATGGTTGTCATTATTTCCACACAGGTCGTATTGATAATCCGCAATTCCTGCTCGTGTAGAAGATATCAAGTGATCTGGCAGTTACAGCGGCATTCTTACAGAAGAAATACGCAGAGGAGTTGTTGCTTGTGTAGAGTGAAGATGTCCAGTAGGAGCAATCCGTGCCCTTGCTGGAAGTGAAACTCATATTCTTGTAGCCGGCGTAAGGGAAGAAGATGGTCTTGCCATTAGGGCCTGTTCCTTCAAGACCGGCAACTCCGTTGATGGACTTTTCTGCCCAGGTGCATTCAGAAACAAGTTCGTTCCATTCGGTCCTTGTCGCCATTCTCCAATCGCCGTTGCAGAGTTTGCCGGCTACGTCATCCTTCGCCTCAAGAGTTGTGAGATTGTCCGGGGTGCTGTATGAGGCATATTTGCTCTCAGTCGTATATTTATCATACGTTGAAGTACTCCTACTGTAGAACTCGTAATATGTTTCCGAGTAGTTGGATTTTTCAGCCACTTCTCCCCAAGAGTAGTATCCGCCGTAGTCTTCCGGCCTTGCTGCTCCGACATTCCTTTGCGACCACTTGATTCCGCTTGTGAGGCCGAGGTCGATAGGGGCGTAGGTGATGAGAGGGAAGTAATCCGTGCTTACCGGGTTGTCCAAGCCAATGATATGCACACGTGCAACAGCACCTAGGGTTCCTTCGTAGAAACTGTCGTCCAGGCCGAGGAACTTGACGGTATATGTGACGATGCCATCCGCATAGGAGTAGTCAATCGTCTGGATGTAGTCGTCGTAGAATTCTCCAGGCAATGCGGACTTTGTACTTGCATAAAGCACATCGAAACTGAATCCCGGGATATCGGAGTCGTCCGCCGGAGCCGGATAGAGGGAGAATTGCATGGTTGTGGTTCCGTCTGTGCCCACTACGGCGCCATCCGGGTCGAGCAGCGAGATGACCCTGATTCTGTTCCTCAGCTCATCTGTCTTGCTCTTCATAATAGCCAGTTCCTCTTCGATTGCTTCCAGTTTGTCCTCAAGGTCTAAAAGCTGATCGATATAGCTTCCAACGGCGAGTTCTGCCTGTCTGGTTGCTTCAGCCTTCACATCTATCTCGTAAAGCTCGATGGCATCGCTGATGGCGGCTTCGTATTCGCTCTTGATCGTAGTTTTCAGGGATGCCAAGCTTGAGCGAAGCCCGGTGATCTTTGCCAGCATAGTGCTGTCTGCACCCTTGAAGTCCTTCTCCATAGCCGAAAGCTGACCTTCGAAGGAACTGATTGTCACGATTCCGGACAATTGTGTGTTCACCCACGTCTTCATCTGTGATTCGGCCGCGTTGGCGTTCGCTTCCAGGGTCGAATAGTCGGCTTCTGCGTCACGCAGCGTCTGGAGCAGAGTGCCTAGAGCTGTGCTGACGCGTCCTGAGAGCTCAAGGGTCGCGTATGTCGTGGTGATCCAGTCGCGCTTGTCCTGTGCGTCAACATATTCCTTCACTTCTTTTATGCTGGCCTCGAGTTCGCCCTGGGTGGCTTCCACCTGCTGCAGAAGTGTGTTCTGTCCTTCTTTGAGGGACTTGACTATCTTTCTCAGGTCCGCGTCGGTCTTCTGGAGGGTTTCAAGTGTTCCTCCTATTCGGTTCAGCTGCTCCTCGACGGTAGCGAGCTTGTTGTCCCTGAGGTTGTCCAGTCTTTCCTGGGCGGCCTCGATGTCTGCCTTGGTCGCGCAGGAGCAGAGGCAGACTGCTGCTGCAACAACAGCTGTGATATATCTTTTAATCTTCATATTCCTCTCAATTATCAGTTAGCAAGAACAGGGAGGATCTGGATTCCCCAGGTTCTGCTCATACCACTAATGCTATGTGCGACGCCTATGGTTCCTCCGTAATCGGTATAGTCATAATAAAAGACTTTGAATACCTGAGCGTTCATAGGATAACTCTCATCCAGATTCCTTGTCCAAATCATTGCATCTCCTTTGTAATTGGAATGCTCCGTTCCTTCTTCCCCTAATAGAGGACCCCGGACTCCAATGTAGAGCCAGTTTCCATTGATGCGGCTCACGAGCCTGAAGGCCTGTATGCTTTCCATCCAATACTTGTCTGAGTTTAGCCAGAGTTCCTCGCATTGTTCAATACTTGGAATACACCATTCTTCGCCGAGGATGGCTGTGGCTGCGTCATCTTCCGGGTCAAGCTCAGTCTTTGGGTCGGAATACTCCCAACCACAACTCCAGTCTTTGTCCGGGCAATACTTGGTCAGCCCCCAGTGTAAGCCGTCATCTGGGGTGTCCATATATTTATAGTTCTGGGTTGTGAAAGAGGATTTTGTCTCAGTTTCTCCCCAGGCGAACGGCAAGCCGGCCCGTCCGTGGGTGGATGTCCCAAGGCTGGTTGTAGCCCATTGTGTTCCGCTTGGCAGGCCGAAGTCAACGGCGCCAGGAACTACGATATTGCTTCTGACCTTGACTTCGCAGGTCGCAGAGACAGAGTTGAAGGAGGCATCCGCGGCAGAGGTTGCTGTAACCGTGCAGCTGCCCTTTGCGACAGGAGTTACGTTTCCGTCCTCGTCAACTGTGGCGACTGAGGTGTCGCTGGAGACGTAGGTGATGGCCGTTCCGGAAGTGGTTCTTGCTCCGAGATTCCTGGCTTCAGTTCCTTCCCTGAATGACATTGACTTTGTCATAGTGATGGTAGGTGTGATCTTGTCCACGTAAACCGGTCTGATCAGCAATCCATAACATCTTGAATTGTAGGAGAGTGCTATATTGCTCTCGGAGAAAACCAGGCATTTGGCTGATCGTGGGCTGTCAAGCTCACAGCTCCAATAATTGCCCGTGTCCTGTACCTTATTCTGGGTTCCTGAGACATATCCGGCGGCAGGGAGGAACATTTTGTTTCCATTAGATCCTGTGACTTGATAGCCATAGACTGTCGTCAGTTTTCCGGAAACGGAGATGAGCTTGCTGGTCCACGTCCAGGTGCATTCGTCAATCAGCGTCTGCCATTCCGCCGCAGTCGGTATATGGGACGGGTAAGTACCGCTTCTGTACGAAGACACGGCGTCGTCTTCCGCATCGAGGCGAGTCTTGCCGTCGACTGTTCCGAGGAATGACATAGTGTTGTACTTTGTCAGTGTTGAGCTGCTGCCTGAACAGTGTTTATAATTTGCCCAGGAATATGCTGTGCCGCTTGCCTTCGGGGTGAGCTCTCCCCAGGCGTAGAATCCTCCTGGTGCATTAAGTGCGGCAAAACCGTCAGTCTCTGAGAGGTTTGTATCATTCCAGAGCGTTCCGTCAGAGAGACCGAGGTCGACTACACCGTTAGGAAGCTTGACAGGATTGACTGCTATGTAGCTTGAACTGATGCCGCCGACCATTATTCTCAGGAACAGGTTCTGTTTCCCATAGAAGAAGTCCTCGCTGAGGTCGCGTCCGTCGACATTGATGCTGAGGATTCCGTCGGCACAGGCTGGTGCTTCTGCTGGAATTTCCGTGCTTTCCTGGGTATCCATATTGATCACAAAGGCCTTCACATCGTCAATGAGATCTCCGTAGTGGGTAGGTAATACCTGTACGCGAACGAGTGATTTGCGCGCCTGGAATATGTCTATGCTGCAATCAGAGTACTCGGGAAGTACGGTTACAGACGAAAGGGTAATCTTTATTGCGTTGATTCGCAATGAAAGCTTTCTGACTGCGGTCTCAATCTGGGTTATGTCGCTTGTTAAGAATTCAACATTGCTTTTTATGTTTGCCAACTTGGTTTTCAACTGCGATTCAATGATGCCGTTGATGTAGCCTTCATTCTGGATAATCGCATCAGCCATCGCCTGCTTGTAGGCAATGGCGATGTTCTCCGAGAGAAGAGAGATATCCGCATCGTATTTTTCTATGTTGCCCTGGAGAAGGACATCAGCTGATTCATATCCGGCTTTCATACTGGCAAGAAGGGCGTTGAGTTCGCCTACCTTATAGTAATCTGCCATTCTGGTGGAAACCCAGCCTTCCATAGTTGTCTTTGCCTCGTTCAGTTTGCCTGTCAGTTCGCTGATGTTCGAGGCGGTGCTGTTCGCGCTGAGCTGAAGCTGGCTGATGAGGGTACTTGTCTGCTCATACTGGGCGATTGTGGCGAAGGTCACCTTGAGCCATTCGGCGTTTGAGGCGTCCTGGGAGTTGGCGTAAGTCTTGAGGTCCGCGATTCTCTGGGCGAGTTGGGACTTCAAGGTCTTGAGCTCCTCCATCAGAGCCTCTGGCTCTCCCTCCATATCGGTGATCGACTTTTCAAGGAGTTCATAGGCGTCGTCCAGAAGGCCGACTGTTTTGTTGATTGCGTTTGCTTGCTGCTCCACCGTGGACACTCTTTCGTAGAGTTTGTCAATCTGCGAATTGATGTCCTGAATGTCCGCGCGCGTAGCGCAGCCTCCTGCCAGCAAGACCGCTGCAAGGGGGAGCATCCATTTTAGAATTCTATTCATTGTTGGACTATTAAGTGATTTTCGTGTTGTGTGCATTTATGCAAATACGAAAATACTGAATAGCTATCCCAAGATTTTATCAATTGATAAAAATGGGGGAGGTAAACTGATAAATTGATGATATGACAACGTTATTTGACCGTCTTCCTGTACTCGCCGGCCGTGAAGCCGGTGAGGGACTTGAACTGGCGGGAGAAGTTGCTCTGCTCGCTGTATCCGACGGCAAATGAGATCTCCGCAAGGCTGAGATTGCTGTCCTCGCGCATCATACGCTGAGCCTCCTCGACCCTGAGCTTGCCGATGAAGTTGCTGAAGTTGACGCCTTCATTGGAGTTCACGAGGTGGGAGAGTACGTTCTTGCTGATGCCCAGGCGGGTCGCAAGCTGCTCGACAGTGATGCCTTCGATGGTGTAGAGCTTTTCTTCGTTTATCCTGGCCTTGAGGGTCGGCCAGTCCGGGCCGTCCTTGCTTTCGTCCTGCTTTGTCTCGTTCGGCTCGTTGAAGATGCCGGCGATGCGGTAGTACAGCGAAGGATATTGGATATAGAAGAGGCACATTGCGGCGTAAAGGATCAGCATAAGAATGTTGAGGCCTGCGCTGAGTGCCTTGTCGGTGCTGAAGCAGATGAGTACGGAGACTGTCGCGATGGTCAGAGCAATGATGAAGCTGTAGCGCGCGTAATTGTACCTGAATCCGGGTGCTTCTGAGAGGAAGTTGCGGAGACGGGTGCGATAATCGGCTTCGTTCCTGAAGAAAACGATGGCGTAGTAGATGGTCTGGGCGACATATATGCCGAGCCAGATCATCCTGGCGAAAACTTCCGGATTAGTGATGTTCCCGCGCATTGTGGCCCAGGAGTCGAGCTCAACGTGGGGACAGAATGCCCTTATGATGAAATATATCGCCATACACGCCAGTGCCGGGCAGGTGCTGATCAGGACGAACCTGTTGGTCGTCTTGTGGATGTTCACAAGGCTGATGTGGGCGACTCCGAGCAGTATGACCTGGGTGCATTCTGCGATCATAAACGGTAGGCTGAGCATCTGAAGGGGATATCTGACCTTATAGATGCAGTAGCATCCCAGGACGACGTAGGACACGGCCAGAACCTTGACTGAGATTCTGTAGCTCTTGAGGGCCTTGATGTCCTTGCCGACGGGAATGACCGCCAGGATGAGTCCCATCAGGATCAAAGCCACCACGAGGATGTCGTATGAGGTAGAGAAAACGTCCATATATCTTCAAAATTACGCCTTTTTCCGTAGACGCACAAAAATTTGGCAGTTATGAACTATATTTGCAGTCCAAAGCTTCAATAAATGAACAAGACACGAAATTTCTGCATCATTGCGCACATCGATCACGGCAAGAGCACTCTGGCTGACAGAATGCTCGAACTGACCAATACCCTGGCAGCGCGTGATATGGAGAACCAGGTCCTCGATTCAATGGATCTTGAGAAGGAGAAAGGCATCACGATCAAGAGCCACGCGATCCAGATGGACTATATATATAAAGGTGAAACTTACACCCTGAACCTCATCGACACTCCGGGCCACGTGGACTTCTCCTACGAGGTGTCCCGTGCGATTGCGTCCTGCGAAGGTGCGCTGCTGGTTGTGGATGCCACTCAGGGCGTCCAGGCTCAGACCATTTCCAACCTCTACCTCGCCGTGGAGCACGATCTGGAAATCATTCCTGTGCTCAACAAGATTGACGTGGATTCGGCTATGGTGGAGGTGGTAACTGACCAGATCGTGGACCTTATCGGCTGCGATCCCGAGGATGTGCTCAAATGCTCCGCCAAGACCGGCGAGGGCGTAAATGAGATAATGGAGGCCATCTGCGAGAGAATTCCGTCCCCGAAGGGCGATCCGTCTGCGCCGCTCCAGGCCCTCATCTTCGACTCCGTGTTCAATCCTTTCCGTGGAATCATCGCTTACTTCAAGGTAGAGAACGGTTCCATTCATTCCGGAGACAAGGTCAAATTCTTCAATACTGGCAAGGAATACGTGGCTGACGAGGTCGGCGTGCTCAAGATGAAGCTCTGTCCTCGCGACGAAATCCCTTGTGGCAGCGTAGGATATATCATTTCCGGCATCAAGACAGCTGCTGAGGTGAAGGTGGGTGATACCATCACAAGGTGCGAGAATCCTTGCGAAGAGGCCATCGCCGGCTTCGAGGAGGTGAAGCCTATGCTCTTCGCCGGTATGTATCCGGTGGAGACTGACCAATACGAGGAACTGCGTGCTTCGCTCGAGAAATTCCAGCTTAACGACGCTTCCCTTGTGTTCGAGCCTGAGTCTTCGCTTGCGCTTGGATTCGGTTTCCGTTGTGGTTTCCTCGGTCTTCTCCATCTGGAGATCGTGCAGGAAAGGCTCTTCAGGGAATTCGGTATGGACGTGATTACGACCGTTCCGAACGTATCATATAAGGTATATACGACTCAGGGTGATGTGATTGACGTGCACAATCCGTCCGGATTGCCTGCACCTACTCTCATTGACCACATCGAAGAACCTTATATCCGCGCGCAGGTCATCTCCAAGTCGGATTTCTACGGCCCTATTATGAAGCTCTGCCTCGACAAGAGGGGAATGCTGCTCAATCAGCACTATCTTACGGCTGACCGTCTTGAACTTACTTACGAGATGCCTCTGTCTGAGATCGTGTTTGATTTCTACGACAAGCTCAAGAGCATTTCCAAGGGCTATGCCTCATTCGACTATCACATCGTGGGATTCAAGGAGGCGAAACTCGTCAAACTGGACATTCTCCTCAACGGAGAGCCGGCTGATGCCCTGTCTTCCCTCATTCACGTCGATCACGCTGTCGAAATAGGTCGTAAGATGTGCCTCAAGCTGAAGGACCTGATTCCTCGTCAGCAGTTTGACATTGCCATCCAGGCAGCCATCGGCGCAAAGATCATCGCCCGTGAGACCGTCCGCCAGGTGCGCAAGGACGTGACGGCGAAGTGTTACGGCGGTGATATCACCCGAAAGAGGAAGCTGCTGGAGAAGCAGAAGCAGGGCAAGAAGAGGATGCGCCAGATCGGTACGGTCGAAGTCCCTCAGAGCGCCTTTATGGCGGTTCTCAAACTCGACTAGCATATAAAAACAAAAAAAGGACGTCTCATCACGAGTAGTCCTTTTTTTTCCTTCTGTTCGAAGGCGTCTTCAATGAGACGAATAAGATTCTTAACCGATGCAAAGATGCGCCTTTATGAATATCCTTCGGTTGTAGCCTTTGTTGTTTTATACGTTGTTTTATTAGTTGTAGGCGTATAATTCGTGGTTTTTGTCGAAATCCACATAAATCTATTTCCTTGCAACATACATCCTGCAGATGCCGAAGCTGAAGGCTTTGTGCTCGGCTGTGGAGAATCCTGCGTCGTGAAGCATAGGCAGAATAACGTCCTGTTTTGGGAATCTGAATATGGACGCCGGCAGGTATTCGTATGCGCCCCGGTTTCCGGAGATCAGTCCTCCGATTGCGGGCATTATTTTCGTGGAGTAGAGTCTGAAGCCCCAGTCCAGTATCTTGTTGTCCGGGTAGGAGAGTTCCAGTATCACCAGCCGTCCGCCCGGTCTGAGGACTCTGCACATTTCTGAGAGTCCTACGCTCAGATGCTCGAAATTCCGTATTCCGAAGGCTACGCTCACGCGGTCGAAACTGCCGTCCTGGAAGGGGAGTGCCTCGCAGTCTCCCTGCATCATCGTGATGCAATCTCCGAGACCTGCTTCGGCGACTTTCTGTCTTCCGATTTCCAGCATTCCCTCTGAAAGGTCAAGTCCGCATATCCTGCTGCCTTTATACGCTTTGCGTGCAATGGCTATGGCAAAGTCGCCTGTGCCGCTGGCCACGTCGAGCACTTCCACGGCCCTGTCCTTGCATACTATGCGACGGACCGCCTTGCGTCTCCAGGACTTGTCTATGTCCAGGGACATTATATGGTTGAGCCTGTCGTAGTCCGGCGCAATGTCGTCGAACAGTTTGCGTATTCCTTCCTTCTTAGGCATAACGTCGTGGATTATGGAACCGGGTCATATCCGCTGCCGCCCCAAGGATGGCAGCGAAGTATTCTCTTGAGCGCGAGCCAGCCGCCTTTGATCGGTCCGTACTTGCGGAGGGCTTCCAGGGCATACTGCGAGCAGGTCGGAGTGAAGCGGCAGCAAGCCGGTTTGAGCGGCGAGATGCACAGCTGATAGAATCTGACCAGAAGGATGAGAGGGGCGCTCAGAATCTTCTTTGCAGTCTGTTTCCAGGAGGCGTCCATCTTATTTGCGGGCCCTTTCGGCCAGGGACGAGAGGAAGCTGCCGACCAGCTGATGGATTTCGGCTGCCGAGAGCACTTCCTTGGTGTTATAGATGAAGAGAATGTCCATTTCAAGGCCTTCCAGAAGGGATTTCTGGAGCCTGTATGCTTCGCGAATGCGACGTTTGAGAAGATTGCGCTTGACCGCGCGTTTGAAAAGCTTCTTTGGGACGGAGACCATTATGCGGCTCATTCCGCAGCCGTTTCCTGCCTTGTAGCAGAAACGCATAGGACCATTGCCGACAAACTTGCCCCCGGCAAGAAGTTCTGAGATGTCCTTCCTGCAATACAGCCTCTCCTGTTTGGAAAGGGTATTGTGCTGAAGGGCTTCCATTATTATTTCTGGGCGTCCAGGAAGACTTCTATTGCCTTCGCTACTGATGGAACTTCGGTGGTCGGGGCAGCGATGGCGATCTCGAGTCCGGCCTCTTCCATTGCCTTCACGACTGAGTGGCCGAAGGTGATGAACTTGGTCTCGCCCTGCTTGTACTCAGGGTAATTCTCGAAGAGGGACTTGACGTCGGCGCTGTTGTAGAGTACTACGGCCTGGTACTTCTCCAGATCGATGCCCTTGATGTCCTGGGATACAGGCTTGACCATCATTGCAGGCGCAAAGTCAAGGCCGGCGGCCTCGAACGCCTTGGTGATGTCGTTGCCGGTGGAGCCGGAAGTCGCAACGAGGAACTTCTCCCCGCTGTGCTTGGTGCCGATTTCGCTGATTATCGATGAAGCAGGGCCTGTGCCGAAGAAGATCTTCCTCTTGCGATAGACGATATGCTTCTGGAGGTACTTCGCCACTGATTCGGTGGAGCAGAAGTACTTCATAGTCTCAGGTACCTTGACGCGCAGTTCCTCGCAGAGGTGGAAGAATGCGTCAATGGCTGATTTTGCGGAAAAGACGATTGCAGTATAGTCGAGGATGTTGATCCTCTGTGCTCTGAATTCCTTTGAGCTCACCGTCTCGATGAGGAAAAATGGATGGAATTCAATCTTGACGCCGTATTTCTCTTCCAGTGCTGGATACGGGGAGGATGCCGGAAGTGGGGCGTGCTGGGAAATAAGTATTTGTTTTACACACATAGTCGTCCTAAAAAAGTATTGCCGCGGCGATCAGTATGCCGGACGGCAGAAATTCAAGGGCGCAAAGATACAAAATACTTGAAAATACACCGCGAGCGGAGGCAAAAATCTGCATTCTGCGCAGTAAATGTATGGAATAATTGACCGCTGAAATTATCAGAATGGTCGAGCGTATGGCATTGTCGCTGCAGTTGCAGAGGGCCAGAATACCTGTAATGGCGAGGCATTCGAGGGTGTTCAGGGTGAAGAAATCCCTGAAGCAGCTCATATATGCACCCCACAGTTTGTGGTTGAATGTACTCGGGCGCATAATGGCGGCAATCGTCATCCTCAGTCCGAAATAGACCGCTGTGATGCCCAGGCAGATGGCGAAGCGCAGTTCCGGTCCCATATTGTCGAGGAATTCCAGGCAGAAGATGTTGTAGCCCGTGGCCATCAGGACGAAGGGCAGCATTATCATCGAGAACACGATGTTCCTCATCCTTGCGAGGGAGGCGCTGTCTTCGAGGTTGATCACTTCCTTCCATCTGAGGCAGCAGGCGAAGAGGGAAGGGACGATGGTCACGAAAGCGCGCAGATAGACCAGTGCCGCGATGAGCGCCACCAGTCCCAGGGACATAAGCAGATAGGAGCCGTGTTCCATTCTTTAGTTTGCTCTCTTGGCCTTGTAGCCCATTTTAGTGAGCAGTTCCACGATCTTGTCGCGGAAGTCGCCCTGCACCGTGATCTCGCCGTCCTTGGCCGTGCCGCCTACGCCGCATTTCACCTTCAGGGTGCGTCCGAGTTCCGCCAGGTCTGCGTCGCTGCCGACGAAGCCAGTGATCAGCGTCACCTGCTTTCCGGCGCGTCCCTTGCGGTCAATTCCGACCCTCAGATTCTGCTTTGAAGGCTCCAAAGTTTCCTGCGTCGTGGCCTCTTCGGTTGTGTAGGCGAAGTCAGGGTTGGTGGAGTAAACCACTCCGAGGCGTTTCTTCCAATCGTTGTCTGCCATTTTTATCTATGATAAATTATTGCAAATATATGGATTCTCTTCGTATCTTTGCCAGCTATGGACAATAAACGATTCAAACTTTGGAATTATATCTGCGCCGGCGTGGCATTCCTCGTCTCCGCAGTGACATATCTGCTCACCATCGAGCCGACGGCGTCATTCTGGGATTGCGGCGAGTTCATCGCCTCATCTTACAAGCTGGAAGTGGGTCACCCTCCTGGAAACCCGGTGTTCCAGCTGATCGCCAGGATGTTCACCCTCTTCTCTGACGGACAGAGCGCCGCGATTGCCGTAAATGCAATGAGCGGCATCTGTTCCGCACTGACTATCTTCTTCCTCTACCTGACGATAGTCTTCCTTGCGAAGAGGCTCATCCGCCCCGAGGCAGACGGCAGCTATTCGCTCGCTTCCGCGATTGCGATTATGGGTTCCGGTCTCGTGGGCTCCCTCGCATACTGCTTCTCCGACACTTTCTGGTTCTCCGCAGTCGAGGGCGAGGTGTACGCTATGTCATCCCTCTTCACGGCCATAGTGTTCTGGGCAATGACCAAGTGGTACGAGCAGGCCGACGAGGCTCATTCCAGCCGCTGGATCGTCCTGATTGCCTTCCTGATGGGCCTGTCCATAGGCGTCCATCTGCTGAATCTCCTCACGGTACCTTGCCTTTTCTTCCTCTTCTTCTTCAAGAAAAAGGAAGACGGACAGTACAGCTTCTGGCAGTTCCTGGGCATCTTCGCAATCTCCTGCGCAGTGCTCCTCGTGCTTCTCGGCACCATCAAGTACCTGCCTAAGATGGCTGCGTTCGTGGATCGCATCTTCGTGAACGGCTTCCACCTGCCATTCAACACCGGTGCGGCATTCTTCCTCGTTGTGCTCCTGGCCGCAGGTTTCTGGGCTGCCTGGTATACTATGAAGAAGGAAAAGGTGGTGGCAAACACCATCATCCTCTGCGCCACCACCATCGTGATCGGCTTCTCGATCTTCTCGGTAGTGGTCATCCGCTCCAATGTGAAGACTCCTACCAACGAGTATCAGCCTGACAACCCTTACACCCTCGTCCGCTACCTCGGACGTGAGCAGTACGGCAGCAACCCTCTGCTCTACGGACAGTGCTACGATTCGGCCTATGACATCTCGGAGACCTATTACTGGACTCCGCTCAACGGCCGCTATGTCAAGACCAAGGGACAGGTTTCCCTCAAATATGACTCCCGCACCAAGATGCTCTTCCCTCGTATGTGGAGCTCCGACGAGAGGCATAAGGAATTCTATAAATATTATGTGACGCGTCCGCACAAGGTGAAGGTGGACGGCGAGCAGCACGAGATGCCTACCTTCGGGCAGAACCTCGCCTTCTTCTTCAACTTCCAGCTAAACTGGATGTACTGGCGCTACTTTATGTGGAATTTCGTGGGACGCCAGAACGACATCCACAGCCCGAGCCCTGGCGATCCGTTCATCGGCAACTGGGAGAGCGGCGTCGGCTTCCTCGACAGGGCCATACTCGGTGACCAGAGGGATGCGCCTGACTATCTCCTCCACAACAAGGGCAAGAACCATTACTTCTTCCTGCCTCTGCTGCTCGGCATACTCGGCATCCTGCTGCAGTTCATGCGCGACAAGAGGGGCTGCTGGGTGACTTTCCTGCTCTTCTTTATGACTGGCATCGCCATCGTGCTCTACCTCAACCAGCCTCCTTACCAGGTGCGCGAGAGGGACTATGCCTACGCGGGCTCCTTCTATGCGTTCAGCATCTGGATAGGCCTCGGCGTGGCCGCCATCTACTCTTTCGTGGAGGAATATCTCAAGAAGCCTCTCCATAAGACTGCTGCTTCAGCCGGACTCGCCGTCGTATGTATGGGCGTGCCTGTGCTTATGGCCTGCCAGAACTGGGATGACCACGACCGCAGCAACCGCCGCACCGCAGTGGAAGTCGCAGCCAACTACCTCAACTCAGTAGGCCCTAACGGCATACTCGTGACCCACGGCGACAACGACACCTTCCCTCTGTGGTACGCCCAGGAGGTCGAGGGAATCCGCACCGACGTCAGGATATGCAACACCTCGCTGCTCGGCACCGACTGGTACATCGACCAGATGAAATACGCCTGCAACGAGTCCGCTCCTCTGAACCTCTCCGTAGGCCTGAACCAGTACCTCTATGGTACCAACGAGATAGTCTATGTCCAGGATCCGACCGGCAAGGTACAGCCGCTCAAGGATGTGATGGCCTTCTTCCGCAACCCTAAGGCCACCCTCAGCCTCTCCGACGGCACCAAGGTGAACTACATCGCCTCCAAGCAGGTGAGCCTCCCTGTGAACAAGGAGAACTGCCTCAAGTACGGCATCGTGCCTGAGAAATATGCGGACAGGATTCCGGACGAGATCGTCCTCACCCTCAAGGACCGCTACATCACCAAGCCTGAGCTCTTTATGCTGGACCTCCTCTCCAACTACGAGTGGGACCGTCCTATCAACCTGCTCAGTATGGGCGGTGACATCAACATAGGCATCAAGGAATATCTGCTTTACGACGGATTCTCCTACCGCTTCGTGCCTATCAAGAACAAGATGAAGAGCTCCGAGATCGGCCTGGCAGACCCGGACGACCTCTACTACAAGATGACTGAGGTCTACAAGTGGGACGCCCTCAAGCGTACCGACTGGCTCGTGGACTACCAGAACTACTATACCTTCTGCGGCGTGATGAGCCAGAGGCTCCTCTTCGTGAATGCAGCCAAGGAAATGCTCAAGGTGGGCGATAAGGCCAAGGCCCTCGAACTCCTCGACAAGTGCCAGGAATGCGTTCCGGAGGCCAATTTCCCTCTCGATATGTCATATCTCGGCTTCTCCAACGAGTATATGGTTCTCGAACTCTGCAGCCTCTACTATTACTGCGATGCTCCTGAAAAGGCCCGTGATCTCGGACAGCGCTTCTCTGAGAGCCTCCTCCGTTCCGCCCTCTTCTATTTCGAGTTCTACGACGTCTGCAAGCGTGAATTCAACACCACCAAGAGTTATATCGAGTCCCTGACCCAGCTTTACAGCGAGGAGGGTGACGCCGATCTGGCGCTCGCGCTTCAGAGGGATTACAAAGCAACACTCGGACTTCCTGACAAAAAGTAGAATATGACGATAGAAACTCCGGACAAGTCCTGGAAGGACTACGAACTCATAGACTCCGGCAACTTCGAGAAGCTGGAGCGCTTCGGCAGCTATTACCTTGCCCGTCCCGAGCCGAAGGCTCTGTGGGGCAAGACTATGTCTGATGCGGAGTGGAACAAACTCATCCACACCCGTTTCTCTCCGGGCGCGGGCTTCGCTAAGGCCGGCAAGGAGGACAGCGGCACCTGGGACCGCTTCCGCAGGATGGACGACCAGTGGTACATCCGCTACAACAGTGCCCAGCCGGGACTGAAGTTCACGCTGCGCCTCGGCCTCACCTCCTTCAAGCACGTCGGAGTGTTCCCGGAGCAGTCTTCGAACTGGGAATATATATATAGGTATACGCGCGAGATGGTCGAGAAGGCAAAGGAGGAGGGACGCCCGACTCCGAAGGTCCTCAATCTCTTCGCCTACACCGGAGCCGCATCGCTCGCCGCAAAGGCAGCCGGCGCCGACGTCACCCATCTGGATTCCGTAAGGCAGGTCGTGACCTGGGCCAGGGGCAATATGGAGAACAGCGGACTCGACAATATCCGATGGATAGTGGAGGACGCTCTCAAGTTTGCCCGCCGCGAGGCAAAGAGGGGCAATGTCTATCAGGGCATCATCCTCGATCCTCCCGCATACGGCCACGGTCCGGACGGCGAAAAGTGGAAACTCGACGAGTGTCTCTTCGATATGCTCCGCCAGGTGGCTGCGATACTAGCTCCGAAGGACAGCTTTATGGTCCTCAATCTCTATTCCAACGGTTACTCCGCCGTGCTCGGCGAGACCATAGTCCGCGAGGCCTTCGGAAAGGAGTGCAAATCCCTTGAAAGCGGGGAACTTGTGCTTGAGGACAGCTTCGGAAAAAAGCTTCCTCTGAGTGTCTTTGTAAGGCTGCGTCGCTAACAGTTTTTAACATCTATATGACTTGCGCTCCTTTCCCGAGGGGCGCAAATCTTTTTTTTGGTATAGAATCCTTTTGTTTTAGTTAAAAATCGGAACAAGTGAAATATGTGTGCTTACAGATTGTAAGTAAAATTTCAAAATAATTGATAAATTATCGTAACTCACTGCATTTCAGACGTTTGCATAAATTGAAATTTTTAAGTATTTTTGCAGTTGAACGTGTTGTGTCAAAAGGGTTAACTAATTGATACACAATAACTTGGAAACAATTATTTGTTCAATATTTATGTTTAATTAATCATTGTGCTTATGAAAAAAATCAAACTTTTTTTCACAGCTTTGGTTGTACTGATGGCTTCCGCAGCCGCTTATGCGCAGAGCGTTGAGGTTCACGGTGTCATCTCAGACGCAGGCACTGGCGACCCTATTCCGTTCGCCGCTGTCAGAGTCGTAGGTACTACCACTGGAGCTACTGCAGGTGTTGATGGCGCCTACAGCATTAAGGTTGCTTCTGATGCAACTCTCGAATTCAGCTCCGTCGGCTACAAGACTGCCACTGTAGCAGTTGCCGGCAAAGTCATCGTAAACTGTGGACTGGAGACAGACAACGTCCTCGAAGACGTAGTCGTTGTCGCTTACGGTTCAGTGAAGAGGGAGGCCGTTACCGGTTCCGTTTCTTCAGTGAAGGGTGAAGTTCTCGCTTCTGCCCCTGTAACCTCAGTCGACAAGGCCCTCTCCGGAAAGCTCGCCGGTGTGCAGGTTACTGCAGCATCTGGCCAGCCAGGCGCTTCTTCACAGATCCGTATCCGCGGATTCTCGTCAATCAGCGCCAGCAACTCTCCTCTCTGGGTCATCGACGGTGTTCCTGTGCTTTCTGGTGATATGTCCATTATGACGAACACCTCCAGCCAGTCCGCCACTATCAACCCTAACGACATTGAGTCCATCACCGTCCTCAAGGACGCTGCTGCGGCTGCTGCTTACGGTTCCCGTGCTGCAAACGGTGTCATCCTCGTTACCACCAAGAGCGGTAAGGAAGGCAAGTCACAGTTCGACGCAAGGGTTAAGTTCGGTTGCAGCTGGCTCCAGTCTGACTCAGGTTTCAGAATGATGTCTGCTTCCGAGCTCCTCGGATGGCAGCGTGACGCTGTCAGGAATGCAGGCCTCAATCCGGACGATCCTACCTGTACTTACTATCGTCCGCTTTCCCTCCTCAATGGTGAACTCACCAACTGGATGGATTACTTCACCCGCCCTGGTACTCTCCAGGAGTATGAGGTTACCGCCCGCGGTGGTAACTCTAAGGCAAAGTTCTACTCATCACTTTCTTATCACAAGAACAATGGTGTGTTCTACGGTGTCGACTACTCCCGTTTCCAGGCTCGTATGAACGCTTCCTACAAGCTTACCAAGACCCTCGAGGCTGCTGCCCGTGTGAATGTCGCTTACTCTAACCAGAACGATATTCCAATGCAGTCCCTGTACTACTCAAACCCTTCTTGGGCTGGTCTTACCCTCCTTCCTTGGGAGCCTAAGTTCAATGAGGACGGTTCTTTCAACCTCCCTTCATCAAACTCCAACACCAACCCAATGGCAACTGCTACCTATGATGATCAGTGGCAGAAGTCATACAGCTTCAATGGCGTGGCTTCTCTCCGTTGGGAGCCTGTCAAGAACCTCGTTCTCGAGACCAAGGATGCTGCTGAGGTCGGCTTTATGGATTCCCGCCGCTACTGGTCACCAGAGGCAGGTCACTCCGACGCTACCCTTCAGACTGAGCAGGATTTCTACTCCAACTACACTACTTCAAATACCATCACCTACTCCAATGTATTCGGTGGTGTGCACAGTATGCGAGTAGTTGCCGGTCAGGAGGCATCCAACTATCAGTATGAAGCCAACTATGTATATTCTCCGGACGTTGATCCTAACATCCCTTACACCACTACTGCAAATCAGGAGAACACTGAGGCTGATTACGCAATCACCCGCGTGACCCGTCTTTCATTCTTTGCCATCGGTGATTACAACTATGACAACCGCTACTTCGTACAGGCCAATGTCCGTGAGGATGCTTCCTCACTCTTCGGCAAGAACAAGAAGTGGGGTCTCTTCTGGTCAGTATCCGGTTCCTGGAACATCTCCGGTGAGTCATTTATGGAGAATGTGAAGGCCATCGACCTCCTCAAGATCCGTGCTTCCTACGGTGTCAACGGTAACGACGGTATCTCTGCTTACCAGGCATATGGTCTCTACTCAAGCACCTCATACAACGGTATGGTGGGTATGCTCCCATCTCAGCCTTCAAATGAGGACCTCTCTTGGGAGAAGAACAAGACCTGGGATATCGGTATCGACTTCACCCTCCTCAACCGCATCCACGGTACCTTTGATGTCTACAACCGTCTGACCACTGATATGCTCCTCGCTGTCAGCGTGCCTCAGACCACCGGTTTCGGCAGCAACACCAAGAACATCGGTTCGATGAGAAACCGCGGTGTCGAGTTCCAGATTGACGCTGACCTCGTAAGCACCAAGGACTTCTATGTAAACGTAGGCTTCAACATCGCACACAACCAGAGCCGTATCCTCGACCTCGGTGGTATTGAGGCAGTCAACCCTTCAAGCTGGATTTCTCAGTACCGTGTAGGTCACCCTATGTACGAGTTCTACCTCCACGACTACGCAGGTGTCAACCCTTCAAACGGTGAGGCTCTCTGGTACACTGAGGATGGCAAACTTACCAACGACTACAACTCTTCACGCCAGGTATACTGTGGTTCACCAGAGCCTAAGGTTCTCGGTGGTTTCAACGGTACCTTCGCTTGGAAGGGTCTCCAGCTCAGCGCTTTCTTCGAGTTCAAGGGCGGTTCTTACGTCTGCATCCTCAACGAGGGCAGCTACCTCAACTCAGACGGTACCGAAATGGAACTGAACCAGATGGCATCTGCTCTCAACTACTGGAAGAAGCCGGGCGACGTAGGTGTAACTCCTAAGCCTGTTGCAGGTAACTCCAGCAACTCAGACGCAGCAAGGAGCACCCGTTTCCTCGAGAGAAGTGACTATGTCCGCATCAAGGACGTCACCCTCTCCTATGCTCTCCCTAAGAAGGCTCTCGATGTTATGCATCTCAAGGGCTTCAAGGTATATGTCAGCGGCCTCAACCTCTACTGCTTCAACGACGTCAACTTCTGGGATCCAGAAATCGGTGTAACCGGTGCAGGTGCAGGTATCTATCCTCTCACCAAGTCATTCGTTGGTGGTATTGAAGTCACTTTCTAAATCATTGATGCGATGAAAAAATTAATATATACAGCAGCTATTCTCTCAGCCTTCGCTCTTGTTGGTTGCAACGGTTTCCTCGAAGAGGCACCGAAGCTCTCCCAGAGTGATGAGCTGACTCTTTCCACCCTCGATGGCCTTGACAAGGCTACCGCAGGTTGCTACTCTCCGCTTGCATCTTCCAACTGGTATGGCCAGGATATGATCCTCGTCAATGAACTGAAGACTATGGAAGGCAAGAAGAACATCGGTACCAAGTATGATTCCGGCCGTTGCAAAGCACATTATGCAGTTAACTGGACATCATCCAGCACTACAGCTCTCTGGGGCACTGCTTATTATACAATCGTTTCGGCTGATGAGGTAATTGACAACATTCCTGCAGTTGATCCTGATGGTGAGTACACCAACGACCTCAAGGCAGAGTGTCTCTTCCTCCGTGCCCTTGCTCATTTCGACCTCGTGCGCACTTACGCTCAGCCATATTGCTACACCAGCGATGCAAGCCACGCCGGCGTTCCTGTAGTCCTTCACAAGGACCCTTCAGGCAACCCTGCACGCAACACTGTGAAGGAAGTATACGACCAGGTTATCGCCGACCTCCTCGAGGCTGAGAAGATCATCGATCCTTCTTACATCAGGGACGGCAAGGACGCAGCATCTCTCGTTACCCTTCCTGCCATCCAGGCTCTCCTCGCCAGGGTTTACCTCTACAGTGAGCAGTGGCAGAAGGCTGCAGACTATGCTACCAAGGTCATTGAAGACTATGACTTCACTCTTTGGACTGCCGCTGACTACAAGGATCCTAAAACATCTCCTTTCACCAAAGATGTACACGAGCTTGACGACGAGGTTATCTTCGAAGTTTACGCCAGCTCTCAGAACTCTTATGACGGCTACTGGGACGGTCTCGCAAATATGGCTGGCCCTGGTTCTTATGGTGACGCAGGTGCAACTCAGCAGCTTATGGCTCTCTACGAGCCGGATGACGCTCGTCTGAATCTCTTCGTTGACTCCAGCTATGGTGATAAGGAGGACAAGAGTTGCGTATGGTCAGGCAAGTACCTTGGAAAGGGCGTCGCAACTCCTGACGTTGTGAACGTTGTCGTTCTCCGTCTCTCCGAGATGTATCTCATCCGCGCAGAGGCTACTGCTCTCCACGGTGCTACCGCATCAAAGACTGCAGTTGAGGACCTCAAGGCCATTGCAGGCCGTATGGGTGCATCAACCCAGCCAGCTACTGTCAGCGGTATCGCAAAGGAGCGTATCAAGGAGCTTTGCTGGGAAGGTCATCTCTGGTTCGACCTCGGACGTACCAAGACTGATATGACCAGAACTGACGAAACCGGCACTAATATCATCTCCGAGATCAAGTGGGGCAGCAAGTATTTCGCTATGCCTATTCCTGAAAGCCAGATCAAGGTTTCCGGTGGCGTCCTCGTTCAGAACGAAGGTTATTAATAGGAGGAAAAGATTATGAAGAAAATTTTCAATATTTCAGCTGTTCTTCTTGCTGCAGTGACTCTTGCTTCCTGCAACCTCAACAAGACTCCTGTCTTCACTGAGGATATGTCTTTCGCGGCATTTGACAAGCTTTCAATCTCTGTTGCAGAGAGTGGTGAGCAGGTTCTCATTCCGATTACCATCGCTTCAATAGATCCCGTAAAGGTGGCTGTCGCTTACTCTGTCGTAGAGGGCGGCACTGCAGTTGAGGGCACTAACTTCAAGCTCAAGGATGACTCCGGCGTTCTTTCATTCGATGGAAAGGTTCGTACTGCGTATATTCCTGTCGAGATCATCGACCAGCCTGGCAAGTTCACTGGCGACATCAAGTTCTCTATCGAGATCGTAAGCGCTGGTTCACTCCAGGTGGGCGCTAACAGCGTATGTACTGTCACTATCACCGATAATGACCATCCTCTCGCAAACATCCTTGGTACTTACACCTTCTCTGACCCTGTTCGCGGAACTTCTTGGACCGGTGAGATCAGGAAGGATCCTGAGGACGTTACTATGTGCTGGTTCACGAACCCTTGTAACATCAGTTCCAGCTGGGTAGGCGACGATATCGTTTACTACGGTCGCGTTGATATCGAGGCAGGCACTATTGCAGTACCTCTCGGTCAGGAGTCTGAATACAAGTATAGTGGTACCACTCCTGTTACCCTTTGTCTGATTGACAATGGTCTGAATTTTTACTGGACCGAGGGTGATGACTATATCATTACTATCACGGACGGTGGTGCAAAGCTCGAGTATCCGTCTGATTACGGTCTTATGGCTTACATAATTGGTGCTGGCCAGATCGGTAACTGCCGTGGTGGTACAACTGCCGTTAAAAATTAATTGAGACAATGAAAAGGATTTTAGCATATCTTTCAGTTGCAGTGGCAATGACCGCCTGCAACTTGTACGGAGAGATTCCAGAGTCAACTACTCCGCTTTCAGCGAAGGACATTGATGTCACTGTCTCTGCCGTTACGGACAGCGCCTTCACTGTGACCCTTGCTCCTAAGGGCGAAGCCGCTTTCTACTCTTATCTCGTAGATCAGGACGATGAGGCATACGATCTCTCTCCTGAGGAGATTTACTTTGTAGATTATTCAAGCGTAGCTGAGGGTACCGTCTGCTATGCAGAGAACCCTACCTACACTTTCACTGTTGACGCTGAGCCTAACTCTCAGTATTGGATCTACGCAGTTTCCAGCGCTACCGATGGTAATGTTGGCAAACTTACCGTTGTTGGTGTAAAGACCACCGACGGTGTAGCTCCGGAGATTGTCGATGCAGAATGCAAGGACACAACCCTCACCCTCACATTCTCTGAGGATGTCAAGTACGACAAGGGCATTGTCATCACTGCAAAGTACTATGCAAGCAACCTTTACGCAAAGGAGTATCTTCCGTTCGTTGACGACAGCCAGATGATGGGTGTCGACACTGCGAAGGTTACTGTAGAGGGTAATGTTGCTACCTGCGCGTTCCCTAATCTCCCTAATGGTGCTTACTACGCTCCGATCGTTCCTGATGGTGCATTCGTCGACTACGCAGGCCTCAAGGCCGAGGGCTTCGACAATGGCTTCAAGTATGATACTGACAAGAAGAAGCCAGTGCCTCAGGGTCCTGTTTATGGCAAAGTTGCTGCAGCTGCCTTTGCGCCTGTTCTTGCTGACACTCTCGATGTTATGCTTGACTACAGTGCTTACCAGACTCTCAATCACCCTGACAAGTACTATGTCAGCGGTGCTGTTGCAAGTATGGTCAAGGTCAAGGTTGTCGAGATCAATGACGCTGGTGCAACGGTTACTACAGAGAGCGTTCTTTCCGGTGCTCCTTACTATGGTGCTGTTTCCACTACCTCTTGGGGGGTAAAGCTCAAGGACGAGCCTTCCCGTGGTGCTTATGTTACCATCACCATCCCGGAGAAGACCTTCTACGATGTCTATGGCAACTACAACTCTGAGGTTGTGATCGATCCGCTTCTCTATTCTTACGGCTATACTATGGATGATTTTGTTGGTACTTACACAATTAACAGTACTTCAGGTTATGCAAGTTATGGTTATGGCCCATACGCAAATGTAGTTACCATCGCCAAGTCTGACGATGCAAAGAAGGGAGATGTCGTTATTTCCGGTCAGCTTTCTGACGTCAACTTCACGGCTTACGCCGCAATTGACACGGATCTTGGAACAATCGAGTTCGTCACCAAGTATCCAGCTGTTGTCGGTACTTGTGTGGACGTAGATTATGATGACGATGACAATCCTAAGAAGGATAGCGACGGTAATTATGTCACTATTACCTATGACTACACTCTGGCCCTTACTACAAATGGATCCAATCTTTACACAAGTGCTTGGGGCTTTGATATGGCATCGGCTCACAGCCTTGCTTTCTGGTTCAGTGGTCAGGCGTTTGCTGGCCTTATGGAACTCAAGGGCGGTCAGGCTTTTGGCTGGTATGACCTCCTTAACATAGGCGAAATAGAGTATACTCCGGATGCTAAGACGAGTGCTGTTGCTTCTTCAGTAAAGAAGTATGCTCCTAAGGGTTTTGTGGATTTCGTATACCCAACTCTTAAGTAGTACTTAATCTGATACAATTAAGGTGGCCGCGGCATTGCTGAGGCCACCTTTTTTTATTAGATTTGCAGTCTATATGACTAGTTTGAAACACATTGCATTATCTCTGTTGACGGCCTTATGTGTGGCTGCCTGTGCGGAGACTGTGGTTCCGTCCATCGAAATCGACGGGCAGGACGTTTATTCGCTGGATGCAAGCGGTACAATCATAAGCATACGAGTGTCTACCAATCAGGCCACTTGGAACGTGGATCTCGGGGAGGCTTCTTCCTGGATCAGTGCGGGTGATCCGAGCGGCAACAGCATAGACCTGGCGGTCACCGCGAACAAGACCACCGAGTCAAGGAGCGCCGACATCGTAGTATATGCCCCTGACAGCGATGCCAGGGCGGCCATTGCCTACGTCAAGGTCAATCAGGCCGGCAAGGAACTCCAGCCGTCGATGACTATCAGCGCAAACGCAAAGGAGAACATCCCATCCGATGGTGCCACCCTCGATGTCGAGGTGACTCTCGTGGTCTATCCGGACTTCGGATATACTATCAGCGAGAATGATTGGATTACCGTCAAGAAGACCGACAAGGGCCTCCAGTTCGTAGTGGCCCGCAACGAGGTCGACCTGGCCCGCTCCGCAGACGTCACCATCTTCGCTCCTGCCGAGGACGCCAAGGTGAAGAAAGCCTTCACCATCTCCCAGGCTGCGCCTGAAATCCAGTACGAGGAAATCGACCTCAGCGCAGCCGGAAATTCCAACTGCTATGTCATTTCCCACAGGGGCCCATATAGTTTTGATGCAACTGTAAAGGGCAACGGCAAGGCTTCTGAAGGTCTCGCAGCACCTGAGGCTCTCGCCCCTGCTTCTGCAAAACTCGTTTGGCAGTCCTTCAACGGTATGATCACCGCAGTGTCCCTCGAGGGCAACAGGGTGAAGTTCACCGCCGGCAGGCCAAGGGGCAATGCCGTGATCGCAGTGATGGACTCCAAGGGTACAATCATCTGGAGCTGGCACATCTGGCATCCGAAGGAAGAAATCCAGGCACTTCATTCCGCGACTGGCTTCGACCTTATGAATATGAACCTCGGCGCCCTCAGCAACACCTACGGCCTCGAGGCATACGGTCTCCTCTATCAGTGGGGCCGCAAGGATCCTTTCCCTGGTTCGCCTGTGGCAAGCGGCGGCAACATCTCCACTTTGAACGTGCCGGTCTATGACATCAATGGTGCCAAGGTCGAGATCAAGGCCTCCAGTATGGTGGACCTGAAATGCAACTACCTCGCATACGCGATTGCCAACCCTACGGTCTGCATCAGCAACAACGCCCAGTACTCCAAGTGCCGCGACTGGCTGCAGCCGGACGAGAGCAACCCTGCCCTCTGGGGCAATCCTAAGGGCTATGAACGCAAGGAGACCCAGTACAACAACCACGGCACCAAGTCCTACTACGATCCTTGTCCTGTGGGCTGGAGAGTGGGTCCGCTCGCCGCTTTCAGGAACTTCACCGGCTCCGGAGAATACGCCTGGGTGACCACTGACAGTGAAGGAAATGCCGTGAACGACGATTCTGGCAATATGATTGTAAGATACTACTGGGGCGAAGACTCATTCGACCTCTATGATTACAATCAGGATGGAAAGATCAATATGTCAGACTGGAACAACGGCTGGACCTTCAACCTCGACAAGGCCAACGGAGTTCACTCCTACTTCCCGGCTACTACCCGCTACGACGGTCAGTACGCCCTGCTTATGGGCAGTATGGTCGGACTCTGGGGCAACTACTGGTTCAATGTGCCTTCTGTCGACTCATCCACCGGAAACGACTCTTACCTTGCCTATGGTCTTGCTTTCAGCATCAAGGACTATAACAAGAGCACTCTCATAACCGTATCACCTTATGCCAACGGATCCAGGGCGGATGCCTTCTCCGTTCGCTGCGTAAAAGAATAATATATGAAAAAGATCATTCTCGCCGCTGCGGCCCTCATTCTGGCTGCCAGCTCTATGAAGGCCCAGGAGCCTACTTCCACCTGGCCATATCTATATCCGGAGTTCACCCAGGGCAAGATCCATATGCCTGACGGCAAGGAGAAGACGGGTCTCTACAACATCCATCTCCTCCAGGGAAAGCTCCATTTCATCGATGGAGCCTACATCCGTGAGGCCTCTTCCCGCGATATTTTCTCCGTTCAGATTGACAGCACGGTGTATATCTGTGCAAATACCAAGATGATGCGCCTGCTGGCCAGGAACGAGAACGGATGCGTGGTCAAGGACACTGAGATTGACGTCGTTGCGCTGAACTCCACAGGCGGAGCTTACGGTTCTTCCACAAGTTCCGTTTCCACCCGTGCGCTCAGTTCCCTCGAGGGCATAGGTGCCTCCAACTCTTCTTCTGCCATCAATCATATGGAACTCCGCGCCAGCAAGGAAAGCGGTCAGGTCCTGCCTCTGATCGAGAAGAACTATCTCGTGGTCAACGGAATGGTCATCTGTGCCAACAAGAAGGATGTCACGGATGTGGCTTCGGACAAGGCGGCTCTGAATGCATTCATCAAAGCGAACAAAATCAAATGGAAAGACCCACAGTCGCTTCTCAAGCTTGTGGATTTCATTTCCGGTCAGAATTAGAATATGAAGAAACTCTATTGTTTGATCCTTGCGGCTGCAGTGATTGCCGGCTGCAAGAAGGACGAGAATCCGTCGGTGAACCAGACTCCGGATCCTGCTCAGGCAGAAGCATCCCTCGAGTCCTGCCTCATCGAGGGCGAGATGATCGTCGAATTCACTGAAGAGATGACTCAAATGGTGGAGGCGGACCTTGCGAAGGGTGCGTTCCTCCAGACCAAGTCTGCAGGCATCAATGAAATCTTCTCCGAACTGGGTGTGACCTCGGTCGAGAGAGTGTTCCCATACGACGAAGAGTGGGAGCCACGCCATCGCGCGTTCGGTCTCCACAGATGGTATGTGCTCAAATATACCGAGGATATCCCTCACACCAAGGCTGCTGTAGGCCTGGAGGGCATCGAAGGCATCAACTTCGTGGAAATGCCTCACAAGATCAAGAGCACCGCGACCTTCAACGATCCTAAGTTCAAGGATCAGTGGCACTACTACAACGACGGTTCCCTTGGTTCCACCTATCGCTCAGGCTGTGACGTCAACTGCGTTCCGGTATGGCAGAATTACACCGGCGGCTCATCCGACGTGATTGTCGGTGTGGTTGACGGCGGTATCGACCTGACCCACGAGGACCTCGCCGCAGTCTGCATAGCAGGCGGAAAGAATGGCAGCAAGAACTTCGTGGACGGTTCATATACAATCGTGGCCCACAATCACGGTACACACGTGGCCGGAACCATCGGCGCCATCAACAATAATGGCAAAGGTGTCTGCGGCATTGCTGGCGGAACTGACGGAAAGGGTGGTGTAAGGCTGCTCTCCTGTCAGATTTTCCAGACTGATCCTTCCACTGGAAAGGACAAGAGCGGCAGCGGCGCAAGCGCAATCGTGTGGGCCTGTGACAAGGGTGCGGTGATCTGCCAGAACAGCTGGGGATATACCTATGACACGGCTGAACAGGCTGCGGCGGGTTCTGCTGGTGCAGCAAAGGCCGCCATCGATTACTTCAGGGCCAATGCCGGTTTCGATGCAAATGGCAATCAGGTCGGCCCTATGGCCGGCGGCGTTGTCATCTTCGCTGCAGGCAATGATGCCTGGGCAGACGGCTGGCCTGCAGAATATGCTCCAGTCATTGCAGTGGGTGCCGTAAACGGTGCCTATAAGAGGTCCTATTATTCGAACTATGGCGACTGGGTGGACATCTGCGCTCCAGGTGGCGATTCCAAGTCCGGACATCTCATCCACAGCACCCTCCCGAGCAACAAGTATGGCACAATGCAGGGTACTTCTATGGCCTGTCCTCACGTTTCCGGCGTTGCGGCCCTCATCGTCTCCCATTTCGGCGGCCCTGGCTTCACCAACGCTATGCTTGAGTCCAAGCTCATCAACGGAGCGAAGACAGGCGTGGTGTCCGCCAATTCGCAGATCGGAAACCTCGTGGATGCGATGGGCGCATTCAGCTCCGGCGGAAACACTCCTCCGGACAAGGTGAGCACCTTCACTGTATCCGCTATTTCCAACAACCTGGCATTCAGCGCTGTCCTTCCTGCCGACACCGATGACAAGCAGGCATACGGTCTGGTGTTCCTCGCCTCCAAGAACAAGGCTGACCTGACGTCCCTGAATATGTCCAACCTGCCTTCAAGCGTCAAATCCCTCGTGGTCCCTGCAAACGGAGCCAAGGCCGGAACTGTCATTGAAGACTATCTCAAGGACCTCGAGTTCGAGACTGACTACTATGCGGCCGTGGTCGCCTATGACTATGGCAAGAACTATTCTGCAGTCTCCGATATCAAGAGCGTGAAGACCCAGAAGAACAATCCTCCTACCGTGACTACGGAGTATACCGGTGACTATCGCGTGAAGTCCCACCAGACCTTGGTCGTGAATTATACGATTGCCGACCCGGACCTCCACAAGATCACGATTGACTTCAAGGGAGGCTCAACGGCTGCTACTTCCGTGTCTCTCGGCAACGACGTATATCAGCTCACCATCGTCGGCAATGTGGCTGACCCTGGCAAATACACGGCTTCATACACCGTCACTGACTCATACGGAGCTCAGACGGTATACAATATCGAGTACACTATCCTTGAGAATCAGGCTCCAGTGATCGTGAAGACTATCGACAACATCATCTTCGAGGTCCCTGGTGAGAAGACCAGCCTTGATATGACGAAGTACATCATCGACCCGGACGAGGAGCCTCTGAAGTACACGGTAAGCATTTCCGACCGTCTCGTGCTCCACATCAATCCGAAGGAAGAGGTGCTCTTCGTCACAGCCCTCGACTACGGCCTCGTGGATGTGACAGTGACCGGCACTGACTCCCGCGGCCTCACTTGCTCACAGACCTTCAAGGTGCTTGTGCGCGACCCTGAGGCACCGGCGGACATCTATCCGAATCCGGTTTCCAAGAACGCCGACGGCATCAGTATGCTCTATGTCAGCGGTGGCAGCGTGCAGGATACATACGTGAAGGTAACTTCCGCTTCCGGTACCGTCGTATATGAGGGAACTACGGAGGCCGGTGCATTCAGCCCTGTAGCCATCAATATGGACAAGTGCGCCGCTGGTAAATATAAGGTAGTGACCGTCATCGACGGCCACACCACCACCAAGTCAATCGTCAAACTCTAAACTGTGAAGGATATGAAGAAAGCAATCATTTTCGCGCTCGCGCTCATCATCGCGCCTGCTATGTCCTTCGCACAGGAGGAGGCTTCCGCAAGTGCTGCCCTCGGTTTCGTACAGTTCGGCAAGGATGCCGCTGTGGACGGAATGGGCGGCGCAGGCCTGACTTCGACCTCGTCCATCGCCTGGTCATCCTATACCAATGCCGCAGCCATTCCATTCTCTTCTCAGAAGGGTGACATCGCGTTCAGCTACCAGCTCTGGCAGCCGACTTCCACCCATTACATCAACCTCGGCGGCGGTTTCAACGTCAAGGAGAAAATCGGTATCGCCTTCGGTGTGACTATGGGCGCTGACGGTGCTTATACCGGCGTGTCCGACTCCGGTCAGGAGCTCAAGAGCTTCAAGCCTATGGACTTCCAGGGCAACTTCGGCATCAGCTACCGTTTCGTACCTTGGGTCAGCATAGGTGTGAATGCCCGTTATGCAATGGAGAAGGTGGCCGACGGCTACACCCTCGGATCCTTTATGGCAGACGCCTTCGTGATGGGCAAGTATCAGGATTTCTCCGCCACCCTCGGCGCCGTGAACCTCGGCACCAAGGCCTCATACGGCAAGAAGTCCGGAGTTGACACCAAGTATCCTATCCCTGCAGCCGTGGCTCTCGGCCTGGGTTATACTCCGGTATTCGCTGAAAAGCACGGTATCGCCATCAACGCCGATATGCGCTACAGCCTCAGCGGCCTCGGCTTCGGAGCCGCCTTCGGCGCAGCATATACCTATAATGATATGGTAAGCGTACGCGGTGGCTACTGCTACGGTGGAAAGGCCATTGCCAGCCACGCCAGCCTTGGCCTCGGCGTCAAATTCGCAGGCGTGCACATCGATGCAGCCTACTACATCGCGGGCAAGGGCAATCCTATAGCCAACACGGTCAGCGTTGGCCTCGGATATAGCTTTTAAAGGTCTGTCCCACTTTTTTTAAGATTGTTGACGTAACGGTCGATCTTCTGGAGCTGAGACGGAATCTTGATTCCCTGAGGACATTTTGATACGCACTGGCCACAGCCTATGCAGTGGTCGGCCTGGCGTATTGTAGGTATCGCCTTGTCATAGCTGAGCAGGTACTCCCTGCGCGCCTTCTTGAAAGCACGGCGGTCTTCGCTGTCCTCCAGTTCCTCCTTCGGATCCGGCATAATGCCCTCGTTGAGGCATTTGTTGTAATGTGAGAAGATGCCCGGGATGTTGATGCCGTAAGGGCAAGGCATACAGTACTGGCAGCCGGTGCAAGGCACCTTGGCGTATGTAGCGAGTATCTTTGCGACCTGCTCGAGTATGTCGTTTTCCTTCTCATTGAGCGGAACGAAGCCGCAGAAGGACTTGAGATTGTCCTCCAGATGCTCCATATAAGTCATACCGCTGAGCACGGTCAGGACGTTCGGGAACTGTCCGAGGAAACGGAATGCCCAAGATGCTGTGGAACGGCTCGGATCCTGCTGTGCAAGGCGCTCTTCGGCTGCATCAGGCAGGTCCGCGAGCGAACCGCCCAGCAGAGGCTCCATAATGACCACTGGTATGCCCCTCTTGGTCAGTTCCTCGTACATATATTCCGCATTCGGGTCGTGGCGGCGGGCGCCCACCTTGTCATTGGCGTGCTTCCAGTCGACATAATTCATCTGAATCTGGACGAAATCCCAATGATAGGTCTCGTGCTGGGACATCATATAGTCGAAACCCTCCTTGCTGCCGTGGAATGAGAATCCGAGCTTGCGTATGCGCCCGGCTTTCCTCTCCTCGAGCATATAGTCCATCAGGCCGTTCTCAAGGAAGCGGCTCTTGAAAGCCTCTTCACTGCCCACGGCGTGGAGGAGGTAATAGTCTATATAATCGGTCTCATAGTTCGCGAGGGAGGCCTTGTACATAGCCACTCCGCTCTCGAAGGAACTGTCACGGAAATTGGACAGCTTGGTTGCAATGAAATAACTCTCGCGCGGATGGCGCAGCAGGGCGATGGCAGTGGCCCTCTCGCTCTGTCCCTGCAGATAGACAGGGGAGGAGTCGAAGTAGTTCACACCGTGCTCCAAGGCATAGTCCACGAGCTCATTGACGCTCTCCTGGTCTATGATATCCTTGCCGTTCTCATCCTGTATCATCTGCCAGCGCATACAGCCGTAGCCGAGCAGACCGACCTGATCCTCGCCGCAGACGCGATATTCCATTTCGCCTTCTATCTTCCTCGCCTCGGCCTTCCTCTCCTTGCCTCCGCAAGAGGGAAGTGCGAGTGCCGCTGCACCCAGGCCCGCGGCCTTGAGAAAATTCCTTCTGTCCATACTATTCTTCCTTCGCTGCTGGTTCAACTTCCTTCCTCTCATCGTGATGCACCTCGTTGCCCTCCACGTGGATGGCACTCAATGGCCTCACCGGACACAGATACTCGCACGCACCGCATCCAATACATCTCTCCTTGTTCACGAAAGGCACTCTCGGACCCTCAGGGTCGAACTCGTTCTCAACCATCCTGATAGCCCCGACAGGACAATGACGTGCACAGTTGCCGCACTTCTCTCCGCTGCTCGCGATGCACATCCACGTGTCCACCTCAGCGTGTCCCACGTGAATCGCCGTCTTCTCCTCCCGGGTAATCTCCAGAATCGCCCCAGTCGGACAAACCTCAGAACATCTCGTGCACTCCGGACGGCAGAAACCGTCCTCGAAGCCCATCTCCGGCTGCATCAGCCTGCCCATCTCGGTCGACGGCCTCAACACTCCGTTCGGACACTTGGTCACGCACAGCTGGCATCCAATGCACTTGGTCGCCAGATGCTTCAGCCCCACCGCCCCCGGCGGCACAATCGGCGTCTCCCTCTCGGGAACCTTCTTCGCCTCAATCGGTGCCAGACCGCCATCGCCTCCGAACTCCTGCGCCTTCATCAACGCCGTCCCCGCCACAATCGCTCCAACCGTAATAAAGGCCCTCTTGCCTTCGTCAACGCCTTCCGCCTTCTTTCTCTCCTCAGTTTCGGCCGCACTCTCGTTCACGTTGGTTGAATTATTCTCTGCAACGCCGGAGTCGGCTGCCGGACGTAGGCGGCCATTCCCCCTGGCCGCCGGTTCGGTAGCCGCGGAGGCGTCGTTAGGAGTAACTGCCGCGCAGGCGTCGAAAGGATTTCTGGGGCCGAAACTGATCGCCCCGTGCTTGCACGCCCCGATGCAATCGAAGCAATCCACGCACCGGCTCGTATCCACCCGGTGATTCTTCGTATCGATGCACGACGCCTTGCACTGCTTGCCGCAAAGCCCGCAATTCACGCACTTATCGGTATTGATCTTCGGCGCGAATATGCTGAATCTCGAAATCGTACCCAGCACAGTGCCCACAGGGCAGATATTATTGCACCACGCCCTGCCGTCAATCCACGCCAGAACCACGATAACCACCAGCAGCACGACCGAAACAATGACGGTCGGCAGGCTGTGAGGAATATCGAAACGCAGATTGCTGACTATGCGTCCGTAGGCACCGTATGGCGCGATGATATATGCAATGGAAGCCACTCCAGCCACGATAAGAGCTATGAACACGACCAGCACGCCGTAGCGCAGCCACACATTCTCCTTCTTGAAACTGAAGCGGAAACGATTCTTCTTCTTAGTCTTGCCGTGAACCCAGGAAATGACGTCCTGCAGTACGCCCATAGGGCAGATGACGGAACAATAGATTCGTCCGAACACCAGCGTAAGCAGCACGAGGGCCACGATCACGCCGACATTGACGGCCAGGACGGCAGGGAGGAACTGTATCTTCGCCAGCCAACCGAGATAGTGACGGAGAACGCCGGTGAAATCAAGGAACAACATAGTAATCGCCACCCAGAAAAGGGCAGCAAGGACTACTCTGATTCTCTTTAGCATAGATGTCTGATTATTTAGGAGCGATCCTGTAGAGGAAGACCGCAATTACTGCATATATGATGTTCGGCAGCCAGAGCGCGAGGCCTGGCGGCAGGGTGCCGGTGTACACGAACATCTCGCTGAATCGGAGGAAGAGGATGTAGGTGAAGGCGAGGGCAATGCCTATGCCTATGTTCCATCCAATGCCGCCCCTCTTCTTCTTGGACGAGAGGGCCACGCCCATAATCGTCAGGATGAATGCGGAGAACGGCAGGGCCGTGCGCGTGTGTCTCTCGATGAGGGATTGGTTGACGCTCGCATCGCCCCTCATCCTCTGGGTGGCGATGAACTCGTCCAGTTCCTTCTTCGGAAGGGTAGTCACCGTCTTCTTGTTGCGCTTGAAGTCGCTGATCGTCAGGCTGATGACCGTGTCCAACTGGGCTCCGCTGCGTATCTTGTCGCCGAGTCCCTCCGAATATTCCCTGATGAAATACTTCTTCAGCCTCCATCCGCAGAAAGTGGTGTCCCACACTGCTGATTCGGCTGATATCTTGGATACGATCCTGTTGTCCTTTACAGTCTCGAGAGTGAACTTGTAGGCCGTATTGTTCCAGTTGCTGAAGGACTCCACGTAGGCGAACTCACCCGGCGCGATCTGGTAGTGGATGTTGCGGTTGTAGTTGGCATTCGGGTCCTTGATGTACTTGTACTCGAACTCGATGCGCTTGGCGTTGGCCCTTGGGATCACATAGTGGTTGAGGGTGAGCGACACAGAGAAGATCAGCAGTGCGGAGAACAGGTACGGCAGCATCATCCTGTGGAAGCTGACGCCGCAGGAGAGTATGGCCACGATCTCCGTATTGGCCGCCATCTTCGAAGTGAAGAATATGACCGTGATGAATACGAACAGCGGGCTGAACATATTCATAAAGTACGGGATGTAATTGAGATAGAAGTCCAGGATTACGGCCTTCAGCGGCGCCTGCTTGCTGACGAAGTCGTCGATGTGTTCGCTGATGTCGAAGATGATGATGATGCCTATGATGAACAGCATCGCGATGAAGAAGGTCAGGATGAACTTCTTCACGATGTAGCGGTCCAGTATTTTCGGCCTCAGGTCTATCATATTACAGTCTCTGGCAGGTGTTCTATATTACAGTCTCTGGCTGATCTTCTTTACGGTCACGTCCTTCCACGCGGCAAAGTCGCCGGCCTTGATGTGCTTGCGCGCCTCGCGTACGAGGTCGAGGTAGAAGGCGAGGTTGTGCTCACTGGCGATCTGGGCCGCGAACATCTCACCTGCCACGAAGAGGTGGCGTACGTATGCCTTGGAATATGTGTGGTCCACGAAGGATGTGCCGGCAGGGTCCAGTTCGCTGAAATCGTCCGCCCATTTCGCATTCCTCATATTCATAATGCCGTTCCAGGTGAAGAGCATTCCGTTGCGGCCGTTGCGGGTAGGCATCACGCAGTCGAACATATCCACGCCACGGGCAATGCCCTCGAGCAGGTTTGCAGGAGTGCCCACGCCCATAAGGTAGCGCGCCTTGTCCTGCGGAATCACAGGGTTGAGGACCTCCAGCATCTCATACATCTGCTCGGTCGGTTCGCCCACTGCGAGGCCTCCGATGGCGATTCCCGCATCGGCGAACTGCAGTGCGTGCTCGGCCGCCTCGACGCGCAGGTCGGGGTAGACGCAGCCCTGTATGATAGGGAAGAAGGTCTGCTGATAGTCGTAAACGGGCTCGCTCTCGCGGAACTTGCGGTTCCATCTCTCCAGCCAGTTCTTGGTCAGCTCGAGGGACTTCTTCGCATACTTGCGGTCAGCGTCTCCCGGGCAGCACTCGTCGAGGGCCATCATAATGTCGGCTCCGATGATGCGCTGGGTGTCCACGTTGTTCTCAGGGGTGAAAGTGTGGCGGGAACCGTCGATGTGGCTCTGGAAGGTGCATCCTTCCGGGGTGAGCTTTCGTATTCCCGTGAGCGAGAACACCTGGAATCCGCCGCTGTCCGTGAGGATAGGCCTGTCCCAGTTCTCGAATTTGTGGAGTCCGCCCGCCGCCTTGAGTATGTCCAGGCCCGGACGCAGATAGAGATGATATGTGTTGCCGAGTATGATTTCGGCCTTTATGTCTTCCTTGAGGTCGCGATGGTATACGCCCTTTACCGAACCGACGGTGCCGACGGGCATAAATATAGGCGTCTCAATCTGACCGTGTTCAGTGGTCAGGATGCCGCATCGTGCCGCGCTCCCCGGGTCCGAGGCTGTCTTTGTGAAGCTGAATGCCATTGTGTCCTTTTCTTCTTATCTATGAAGTTTCAAAGATAGCAAAAGTTGCGGATTTCTTATATCTTTGTATGCTGTACTCTTCGTCGAAGGTGCATTACACAGAACAACAACACTAATTTATATGAATAACAAGTCTATTTCATTCCGTCTCATCGTGATGAACTTCATCGAGTTCGCAGTATGGGGCGCCTACCTGACCTCTCTGGGCCGCTATCTCGGCAACATCGGACTCGGTCCTCAGATCAAATGGTTCTTCGCGATGCAGGGCATCGTATCCATCTTTATGCCAGCCCTGATGGGCATCCTGGCCGATAAATATCTCCAGGCACAGAAGGTCCTTTCCCTCTGTCACGGCTTTGCAGGCCTCTTTATGGCCGGTGCAGGCATCTACTGCTTCTCCGCCGGTGACGCAGTGGCATTCGCTCCGCTCTTCGTGCTCTACAGCCTCAGCGTGGCCTTCTTTATGCCGACCATCGCGCTGACCAACTCCGTTGCCTACAACGCCCTCGAAGGCGCCGGCAAGGACCCAGTGAAGGCATTCCCTCCTATCCGCGTGTTCGGAACCGTAGGCTTCATCATCAGTATGCTCGCCACCAACTTCGTCAAGATCGGCGGCGCCGCAATGCAGGACTCCTTCTGGCAGCTCATCTCCTCAGGTGTGCTCTCCCTGGTGCTCTGCGCATACGCTCTCACAATGCCTGCCTGCCCTGTGAAGAAGGGCGCCTCCAGCGGCATCGTCGAGGCTCTCGGCCTCAAGGCCTTCACCCTCTTCAAGAACCCTCAGTTCGCAGTTTTCTTCATCTTCTCAATGCTCCTCGGTGCATCCCTGCAGGTGACTAACGGCTATGCGAACACCTTCCTCGGATCCTTCGCCGCCAACCCTGCCTTCGTCGACAGCTTCGCAGTGAAGAACTCCAACGCCCTCATCGCAATCTCACAGGCATCCGAGACCCTCTGCATCCTTCTCATTCCGTTCTGTATGAAGAAGTTCGGCATCAAGAACGTGATGCTCATCGCTATGTTCGCCTGGGTATTCCGCTTCGGCTTCTTCGGCCTCGGTAACCCTGCAATGCCAGGTGTGCTCCTCTTCGTCCTCAGCTGCATCGTCTATGGCGTTGCATTCGACTTCTTCAACATCTCCGGCTCACTCTACGTGAACGAGAACACAGACAAGGACATCCGTTCCAGCGCCCAGGGTCTGTTTATGCTGATGACCAACGGCCTCGGCGCCACCATCGGTACCCTCGCCGCAGGTGCTGTCGTCGAGTCCTGCGACTGCTTCAACACCCCAGCCAACTGGCCAACCGCCTGGTACATCTTCGCCGGCTACGCCCTCGCCGTGGGCGTCCTCTTCGCAATCCTCTTCAAGGATCCTGCAAAGGTCAAGAAGGCGTAAGGGCATAGTGCTGGCTTAGTGCTGGCTTAGTGCTGGCTTAGTGCTGGCTTAGTGCTGGCGTGGCTCCCATACAAAAAGCCGACCCTTCTGGGCCGGCTTTTTTTGTGTCTTCTTGCTCCAACAGTCACGCCGCGCGTGACTGTTACGCAGAAAATGCCGCAACAGTCATCGATTTGATGACTGTTGCATAGAAAATTGATTAACAGTCACGCGATTGATGACTGTTGGGAAAAGTACGGCACCTGGTACGGCACCGGCGACAGCACTGCACCCAGCACCATAACAGGGCGACACATAGCGCACAAAACCGGTCGGCGCATCGTGAGGATGCGTCGGCCGGTTGCCGCTTTTTCCCTGAAAAGGTCGTTAAACTATACTGGAATGGTGGATGGCTCGTTGAGGAGCTTCACCGACTGGGCGATGATGTCGCTGCTGTAGCGTTCCTGGCCGTCCTGGCCGAGGTACTTGCTGTTGCGGATCCTGCCGATCACGTGGCAGGTGCCGCCGCCCTGGAGTATGCTCAGGTCAGGGAAGTTCCTGTCCTGGTTGAGCACCACGCTGTGCCAGGTGTTCTCCACGATGTCGGAGTCTGTGCTTTTCTGATAGTACACTCGCTTGGTTACGACCGAGAAGCGAGCGAACGGCGGCTGTCCCGGAGGGTTGTAGATTCGGACGTTGCCCATTGTTCCGAGCACTTCCACTTTGTTGATTTGTTCCATAAGGTCATTCTTTATGTGATACATTTTCTTCCCCACTACCTTGAGCGCTCGAGTAGGTTGATGGCAAATAAAAGCAATAAATGAAGACGTTCCGCGAATCTCAAAAAAGTATTGTGAAATTGTGAAATCTGGGTTTTCTGGGACGAAATGGCGATTTCATTTTTCGTGAATATTTTGTTGGGATTCGCTTGATTTACGATTTGTATGCTCTTTCTGATTAGCTTTATCGTAACAAACACCACAGCGTGGAAAACCGAAAAAATCGAAGCAATGGGAAGAGAGAAAGAAGGATATGTGCAGATCGAGGGCGGACATTGCCTCGAATGCGGAAACGAGATTGTATATGGCCGGCTGAACCGCAAGTTCTGCTGCAAGGAATGCCGCTACAGCTACCATAATCACGCGGTGCGCCCCCTGCGTGTGAGCCGTGCGCGGATCATCGGTGCTATAGATAGGAACTATCTGATACTTAGCGGCTTGGTCAATGCCGGGATAAGGCAGATTCCCATTGCCCAGATTCTGGATATGGGCTTCGACCTGACCCACGTGACTTCCGTGACCAAGGTGAGGCGACACCTGGAAATCAGCATATTCGACATACGCTACCGTCAGACGGAAACCAAGCTGATGGACATCACCAAAATTTCAGTAAATTTGCCGTCCAGACCGCGACATCGCTGATTTTTGTAGCAAATCCGACTTGCCGCCGTCTAATATTTCCGTAACAACAGAGTATATTATATGTATAAAATGAAACTGGCGGCCATAGCAGTGATGGCGACGGCTGCCCTCACATCGTGCAAAATGGAGAATCCACTTCTGACTGAATCCAAACTGCCTTTCGGTGCTCCGCAGTTTGACAAGATCAAGACCGAGCACTATATGCCTGCCTTCAAGCAGACCATCGAGGAGGCGAGGGCCGAAATCGATGCCATCGTGAACAACGAGGAGGCTCCGACTTTCGAAAATACGATCGTCGCCCTTGAGAATTCCGGCCGTGCATACGACCGTGTCAGCAGCATATTCCACAACCTGATGGAAGCTGATACCAACGACGAGATGCAGCAGATTGCCGAGGATCTCACTCCTATCGCAACTGAGTTCTCAATGTATGTCTCTCTCAACGACAAGCTCTTCCAGCGCATCAAGGCCGTGTATGAGCAGCGCGATACCCTCGGTCTGGACAAAGACCAGATGAGACTGCTCGAGGATACCTACAAGGGCTTCTCCCGCAATGGTGCCAACCTCAGCGACGAGGACAAGGAAATCTACAGCAAGCTGGCGGAGGAACTCTCACTGGTGCAGCTCCAGTACAAGAAAAACGTACTCGCAGCGACCAACGCCTACACCCTCAACCTCACCGACAGCACCGACCTGGCCGGTCTTCCTGACTTCGTTCGCGAGATGGGTGCAGCCGCAGCCCAGGAGAAGGGCGTGGAAGGCTGGGTATATGACCTGTCCTACCCAAGCTACGCTCCGTTTATGAAGTACAGCACCCGCCGCGACCTGCGCAGGCAGATGTATATGGCATATAACACAAAGGCCGTAGGCGGCGAATTCGACAACACCGACAATGCGCGCAAGATCATCGAACTGCGCATCAAGAAGGCCAATATCCTCGGCTATAAGACCTATGCCGACTATGCCCTCGAGAACAGGATGGCGAAGAACGCCCCTACAGTGAATGCGTTCCTGGACGAGCTGCTCGAGCCGTCCGTCCCTGCCGCAAAGGCTGAGGTTGCCGCTATCTATGCGTATGCAAAGGCCAACGGTTTCGAGGACAGCGAACTTATGCCTTGGGATTTCAGCTTCTGGTCTGAGAAGTACAAGGATGCCGAGTACGCCATCAGCGACGAGATGCTCAAGCCTTACTTCCGCCTCGAGGACTGCATCGACGCAGTGCTCGGCCTGGCCCACACCCTCTACGGAATCAACTTCGTGGAGCGCAAGGACCTGCCTGTCTATCACAAGGACGTGAAGGCCTTCGAAGTGACCGACGCCGACGGCAGCCACCTCGCCCTCTTCTATGCCGACTTCTTCCCACGTGCAAGCAAGAGAGGCGGTGCCTGGATGACTGAATTCCGCGGCCAGAGGGTTGTCAACGGCGTGGAAGAGCGTCCGTTCATCACCATCGTGACCAACTTCACCAAGCCGGCCGGCGACACTCCGTCCCTGCTGACTCACGATGAGCTCACCACCTTCCTCCACGAGTTCGGACACGCCCTCCACGGTATGCTCGCAGAGGGTCGCTACGGTTCCCAGACCGGCACTAGCGTGGCACGCGACTTCGTGGAACTCCCTTCACAGATTATGGAAAACTGGGCATACGAACCAGAATGGCTCAACCAGTTCGCCCAGAACTACCTCACCGGCGAGACCATTCCAGCCGAACTCATCGAGAAGATCGTCGAGTCCAAGAACTACCTCGCAGCCTACTCACAGGTTCGCCAGCTCCAGTTCGGCATACTCGATATGGCCTGGCATTCCCTCACCGAACTGCCTGCTGAAGGCACAATAGCCTTTGAAAAGAAGGTTCTGGCTCCGTCAAAGGTCATCTACTCCGACCCTGACTGCTGCACCAGCACCTCCTTCGGCCACATCTTCACCGGCGGCTATGCTGCAGGCTACTACTCCTACAAGTGGGCAGAGGTCCTCGAGGCCGACGCTTTCTCCCTCTTCAAGGAAAAGGGCATCTTCAACACCGAAGTGGCCAACTCCTTCCGCGAGAACATCCTCTCCAAGGGCAGCACCGATGACGAGGCAGTCCTCTACCGCAACTTCCGCGGCCACGACCCTCAGCCACGCGCCCTCCTCGAGAAGCTCGGCATCGTTCCTGCGAGCAAGTAATCTCGCCAACAGTCATCGTTCGCGTGACTGTTAATCAATTTTCTATGCAACAGTCACCAAATCGATGACTGTTGCGGCATTTTTTGCGTAACAGTCACGCGCGTCGTGACTGTTGGAGCAATCTAGAAACTCCCGGCACAACGTCGGGAGTAATTTTTTGATTCTCAGGGCGTTACTCGCGGCGTCCCACGAAACAACCTTGAAATCACACTCACACCGTTGCAATCGCGGAATTTTATCAGTAAATTCGCTTTTGCTTGTCGGGCATCACCACTAACGTCAGCCCCAAGCACCACAATCGGACAACACACACAACCAATAACGGTCGAAAGACTAATACAACTAACTAATTCAAATCACAATGAAAGCCAGACATTTGCTTTCTGTCCTGTTTGTCGCAGCGTCGCTCGTGCTCAGCTCTGCTTTTGCATACGCGCAGACGCGTGCACTCACCGGACAGGTTGTTGATCCCAATGGAGAGCCGCTTACAGGTGCCTCTCTTATGGTGAAGGGAACAGCCCAGGGCTTCATTACCGATCTGGACGGCAACTTCGAAATCAAGGGAGTCGAGTTCCCGGCTACCTTCGTGGTGTCGTTCATCGGTTTTTCCGACCAGGAGATCACCCTGAGCGGAAATGAAGCTTCTCCGTACAGAATTGTCCTCAATCCGGACACTAACATCCTCGACGATGTCGTGGTCGTAGGTTACGCCACGATGAAGAAGAGGGATCTCGTCGGCGCTGTGGATGCAGTCGGCAGCGAGGTGATCGGCAACCGTGCCAATTCCAACCTTACCCGTTCACTCCAGGGTGAGGTGGCCGGCCTCAACATCACCTTCAATGACTCCAAGCCATCCCACGGCGGTTCCTACAATGTCCGCGGTACGACTTCCATCGGTGCCGGCGGTTCAGCTCTCGTCCTCATCGACGGTGTCGAGGGCAGTATGAACTCCGTCAACCCTCAGGACGTGGCCAGCGTGACTGTCCTCAAGGATGCTTCTTCAACTGCAGTCTACGGTGCCCGCGGTGCATTCGGTGTGATCCTCATCACCACCAAGAACGCACAGAAGGGTCGTCCGGTTGTGAACTACAGCGGTTCAGTCAGCGTCAACACCAGAACAGTCGTTCCTGACAACATCACCGATTCCAACGAGTGGCTCGATTGGTGGATCGCCTGCTACAATGGCTACTACAACGGCTCCAAGGCCCTCCTCAACCACATCGACTCCAAGGCTCCTTATTCACAGGCCATCTATGACGAGATCCTTCGCCGTAAGAATGACCCAACTCTCGCGAAGGTCGAGGAAAGCTATGACGTGGATAAGTTCGGTTGGGCATACTACGACAACAACGACTGGATGAACCAGTTCTACCGCAAGGCCCACGCTTCCACTGAGCACAATATCTCCGTGTCCGGTGGCGGTGATTTCGCTGACTACTATGTATCCGGCCGTTTCTACGGTTCACAGGGTGTGTTCAAGGTGGGTAACGAGGACTTCAAGAAGTACAGCCTTCGCGCGAAGGGTACTCTCCGCATCCGTCCTTGGCTCAAGATCACCGAGAATATGAGCTTCTCAATGGATCAGAACTACATCCCTATGGGTACCACCAACAACAGTGTGCAGCGTTATATGCAGCACTGCGTGCAGCCAATGGCTCCGCTCCGCAACCCTGACGGTACCTGGACTCCTGCAGCCGGTATCTCCGGTTACGCAGCATTCGTAGAGGGCAACAACTACAAGACTGACGACTATATCTATGTCCGCAACAAGGTCGATATCGAAATCGACATCGTAAAGGACGTGCTCAAGTTCCAGGCTGATTACTCCTACAACTTCACCAGCCGTACCTTGACCCGTATTTCCAATCCTGTGGCCTACTCCCTCAAGCCTGGCACCATCACCTACACTTCTTCCGATGGCGGCAGCAAGACCCAGACCAACTACGACACCCGCTATCAGGCTACCAACGAGTACCTCACCTGGACTCCGCGCCTGGGCGAGAACCACAGCTTCACAGGCCTCGTAGGTTTCAACCTCGAATACGATAACTACCGTACCCTTTCTACCGAGCGTCTCAGCTTCATCAAGATGGACAAGCCTTCATATTCATTGATGGACGGCGAGGCTACCATCTCAGAGGGCGGTTACCAGTGGGCATACGTAGGTGCATTCTTCCGTGCCAACTATTCCTTCAAGAGCCGTTATCTCTTCGAGCTCAGCGGCCGTTATGACGGTTCTTCCAAGTTCCCTTCAAACAGCCGTTGGGGCTTCTTCCCATCCGGTTCCTTCGGTTGGAGAATCTCTGACGAGCCTTGGATGGCTCCAACCCGCAGATATCTCGACAACCTCAAGCTCAGGGCATCTGCCGGTACAATGGGCAACGGTAATGTCAGCGCTTACAAGTACAGCTCTGAAATGACTGTCTCAAAGGCTGATGACATCATCCTCGCCGGCGGACTTCCTTCCTACACAGGCATTGCAAGCTCCATCCCTCAGACCCTTACCTGGGAGAGGTCCACTACCTATGACGCAGGCCTCGATCTCGATATGTTCGGCAACCGTCTGTCCGCTTCCTTCGACTACTACATCCGTATGACCACGGATATGTACACTGCAGGTGTCACCCTTCCTGGTGTCTACGGCGCTTCTGCCCCTAAGGGTAACAACGCCGAACTCCGCACCAACGGCTGGGAGCTCTCACTCTCCTGGAGGGATGAGATCAAGCTCGGCGGCAAGCCGTTCTCCTACAGCGTCAAGGGTACTCTCTGGGACAGTATGTCCACGATCACCAAGTTTGCCGGCAACGATGCGAACTCCTTCGGTAAGATCCAGACCATCATCGACAATATGGGCCAGCCTCAGTACTATGTCGGTATGAAGCTCGGTGAGATGTGGGGTTACACTGTAGAAGGCCTCTTCAAGGATCAGGAAGACATCGACAACCACGCTACCCAGACCTTCAAGCAGGCTTCCGACAAGAAGACCCGTCCTGGTCAGGTGAAGTTCGCTGACCTTGACTACAGCGGCAAGATCGATTATGGCAAACTTACTCTCGAAGACCCAGGTGACCTTTCAATCATCGGTAACACCACTCCTCGTTATCGCTTCGGTATCAACCTCGCTGCAAACTGGAACGGCATCGGCCTGTCCGTATTCCTCCAGGGCGTAGGCAAGAGGGACTGGTATCCTGGCTATGACGCAGGTTACTTCTGGGGCAAGTACGGTCGTCCGTTCTTCTACTTCATCCCTACCATCCACGCCCTCTCCAACCCTACGGTTGCCCAGATGAGCGAGGACGGCAGCGAGTGCTACAACTACGACACCGCATACTGGCCACGTCCTACGACCTACCAGACCAACTCCGATACTGACGCCAACACCGTGCTCAGTATTCCTAACACCCGTTACAAGCAGAACGCTGCATACGTGCGTGTGAAGAACGTACAGCTCGACTACAGCTTCGACAAGAAGATCTGTGACAAGATGCGCATCAGCGGCCTCAAGGTGTTCGTGAACGCTGAGAACCTCTTCTGCTTCACTCCGCTCCACAAGTGGGCTCCTAACCTCGATCCGGAAGGCATCGACGGCGGTGACTCAGACTATGGTTCAAGCAGCCTCAACGGCAACTCATATCCTACCCTCAGGACTGTAACTCTCGGTCTTAACTTAACATTCTAGGAGGATACATTATGAAAAGATATATTATAGCAGCAATCGCACTCTGTATGATGGCTACTTCCTGTGATGATTTCCTCTCCAGGCAGAACCCGAACGCAATTGAGAGCGAATATTTCTTCACTGACGAATCTTCCCTCAACCTCTACACAAACGGTCTCCTCAGGACCTATTCCACCAAGTTGATCGACTTCATCAACGGTGACCGTTATGCAGACACCCAGAACTGGGACGGTGAGTACCTCTATTATACTGACCGCTACGAGGTGAAGGATTACACCAGCTGGAGCTGGACTGCACTCCGCTCCATCAACTACTATCTGGAGAGTATGCGCCAGGCTCAGGCCGAGGAGTCCATCCTCAACCACTATGAGGGCGTAGGCCGCGTCTTCCGTGCCCTGTTCTATTTCGACAAGATCCAGGCCTTCGGCGCTGTGCCTTACTATGACTTCGTGATTGACGACGCCAACACTGAGGCTCTCTACAAGGACCGCGATGCCCGTTCATACGTATTCGAGAAGGTCTTCGAAGATATTGACTATGCTTGTGACAACTGTCTGACCACCGGCAAGTTCGTGGACAGCCGCACTCTCATCAACAAGTATGTCGCTCTGGCTCTCAAGGCCCGTATGTGCCTCTTCGAGGGTACCTACCGCAAGTACCATACAGTGGATCCTTCCACCGGAGTTGCCTGGACCGCAGAGGAAAAGGCTCAGGGTGAGAAGTATCTCAAGGAATGTGCTGACGCCTGCGAGAAGCTCATTGCTTCCGGCGCTTTCAGCCTTTATCCTAAGTACAGGGAAATGTTCAACCAGGGCGGCGGCACATCCAACTGTGCTTCAGAGTTCATCTGGGCAAGGGATTATGACACCGAGCTCGCCGTGAACAACACTTCCTACTCCATCAATGACTATATGATCAATGCGCAGCACGCACAGTACTCCTTCAACCGTGACTTCGTGATGACTTACCTCTGCACAGACGGTACTCCTTTCACCAGCAAGTACAGCGGTGACAAGTACTATGAGGTGTCATTCGCTGACGAGTGCAAGGGTCGTGACGCCCGTCTGGCTGGTACCATCCGTACTCCTGGCTTCACCCGTGACGGCGGCAAGGTACGCTATGCTCCGGACCTCGTGTATGCGAAGACCGGTTACCAGCCTTGCAAGTGGCTCACTGACGACCTTGGCCGTGATGAGATCAATGCCGCCACTGACACCGACGTTCCGCTTATCCGCTACGCTGAGGTTCTCCTCGCATACGCAGAGGCAAAGGCAGAGCTCGGAGAATGCACCCAGGCTGTATGGGACAAGACTATCAAGCCTCTCCGCGAAAGGGGTGGCGTGAAGAGCATCTATCCTACTGAAGCCGATCCATATCTCGTGAACTACTTCCTGAACACCGTGACCGATCCGGTCATCCTCGAGGTGCGCCGTGAACGTGGTGTCGAGCTCACTATGGAGAATCAGCGTCAGAGGGACATCCGTCGCTGGCATCTGGGCGAACTTCTCGTAAAGCCTAAGACCGGTATCTGGATCCCTGCTCTCGAGACTCCTATGGACCTCGACGGTGACGGCAAGAACGACAACGTCGTATCTTCTACCAAGACTGAGGCTGCCGGCTTGAAGGTGCTTACCGTGAACTACAACGGCTCCACCAAGTCAGGTGCAGGTCATATCCTCTCTGAGGGCGACCACGGTTACATCATCACCAGCACCACACTCTGCGACGGTTACAAGTGGGAGGAGAAGAAGTACGTTTATCCTATTCCGCTCTCAAGCGTGACCCTCAACTCCAATCTCACTCAGAACTACGGTTGGGAAGAATAATCCACTATCAATATGAAAAGATTAGCAATAAACATATTCTGCGCGGCAGCGGCTCTCATCCTGAGCGCCGCCTGCCAGAAGCAGCCGGACGTGTTCCAGAGGGACACGGACGCTATCAGCGTGGACTGCAATGCCCAGAGCATTACGCACTATGTGCTCGTGAGCGGACATTGGACTCTCGAAACTGATGAGGACTGGCTCTCCTTCACTCCAGCAGAGGGTGACGGCGATGGTGTTCTCTTCCAGTCATACCTTATCAATATAGCCTACAACAAGGGCGAGGCCCGCGAAGGCGTATACTATCTCTGCCATAACGGTCAGCGCGCAAGCGTCATCGTCAGCCAGGGCGAGTGTAACTTCAAGTATGGAAAAGTTTCCATCGAAGGCAACTTCGTAAGGGATGAGGCCAGCACTGCACGTGTACTCGTTGCATACTCCGGCGCATCCGGTGAGGAGAGCATTTCCTACAGCGCAGTCCTCAGCGGTGTCGGTGCTGCGGGTCTCAGCATTCCTGACGGTACTTATTCCTCCCTCACCCCAGGCAGCGGAAACATCTCAATTCCAATTGAAGGAACTCCTACAGCTGAGGGCGACTTCAGTGTAGAAATCAAGCTCGACGGCAAGTCAGTGGGCTCAGCTTCCGCTACCGTTGCAGCTCCTGCAGTTGTCATCGAGACCACGGTGCTGGCAAAGTGGACCTTTGCAGAGGCTTCCAATGCAGACAAGAAGGCAGAACTTACCGCCGCATATCCTTCTTGGGCTTCAGATAAATATCTCGATGCATTCGAGGGCAAGGGCCGTCTGAGCATCTACGAGCCTGAAGGCAAGACCCTCGCGAAGGTTACCGGTTGCAGCTTTGCTGACGGTCACCTCTACTTCAAGGGTATGCAGCAGGACGACGCAGTCCTCTTTACTGTTCCTTGCACTCTCTCCGCAGGTTCAGCCGTAACTTTCAAGGGCTGTATGGGTGGTGCCGGCTCATCAGCCGCATACTACCTTGCAGAATACTCTCTGGATGGTTCAACCTGGACTGAATGCCCTGGCGCAACTACCTCTACCTTCTATGCAATGACCTTCAACTGGCACTGCAAGACTGAGGACAACATCACGGACTGCAACAATGGCAACTTCAACGTAACCTTCACTCCTGGTGCAGTTACTGATAAGCTCTATGTACGTCTCCGTGTCCCTGCAAACCTCCGTATGAACCACACTGAGACAACTCAGGCCATCAACACCTCTCCTGCTTCCTCACGCTTCAAGGGCGAACTCTCCCTCGTGGCTAGCGAGGCTGGCGGTGAGTCCGGATTCTCCGGCATCCCTTGCGGATGGAACTTCTATGCTCTCGGAATGGACGCCGCAGCCGCTCAGACTTCTGACTATGCAAAGAACTGGTTCAACAACCTGGAGTCTTCTGCATACGTACCGGCTACAATGGGTGATAACTCCGGCGCAAAGTTCGAGTCTGTTTTCGTTTCCGGAACCTGTGCAGGCCGTACTTTAAACCCATCTATGCAGGCAAAGGGTCTCCTCCCTGGCGACTACTGGCTCGCAACCATTCCTGTTACCGGCCTCGCGGCTGGTACCAAGCTCGACATCGAGGTGGCTTGCGGCGGTGCGGGCGGATCTGTCGGATACTACATTATGGAGTATTCTGCCGATGCATTCACCTGGACTGAGGTTCCTGGTGCCGTCGAGGCTACCCGTGGTACTGACACCTTCAAGACGCATCTTTGGAACACCCCAAGCTCAATCAGTATGGCTGGCTACACCAACACCAGGAAGTCCTACGACAAGGCTACTGATGATACCCATCAGATCTATCAGATAGAGGCTCCGGCCATCGAATCCGGCAATCTCTATTTCCGTCTCGTCGTCCTCAAGTACAGGGCAACTCCTGATTCCACAGCTGAAGTAAGTGCCGGTTGGACTGACATCAAGGGCTTCGAGGTTACTGTAGCCAAGTAATGCGCAGACTTTCGGCAATATTGCTCGGAATACTTATGGTCATCTCCTGCTCCCAGAAGCAGGAGGTGAC
>DCHT01000001.1:0-567 GCA_002314885.1 Bacteroidales bacterium UBA1745
AATGGAGCGACTTTGAACAAATCAGGGCTCATCGGCAAAAGTCCGTGGCCGTGAGTCAACGGATATTGGCTATAGCTTGTCTGATGGATATGACACCATTCTCAAATGGGGATTGTGACAGTTACCCGGGGTTTCGTCACCACGTGGCTTCCAAAACATCGGAATTCCGAAGAAGGTGAGCTGGACATCGGGCTTCTTCTCGCTCACAGGATTCCAAAACCCCGGATTCCAAAACGACAGAGCAAAATACAGGCATTTTGTTGCTCTTGAAACAGGATTTGAGCAAAAATTCGGGCTTTTTTTGGAGGATTGTCGGGAAAAAGTGGATTTCTCCAAAAATCCGCCGATTTTTTGCTTTTTTCCGAGTTGTCGAGCAAAAAATGACCTATTTTTTGCTTCCATGCGAGATAAGCAGACTTCTTCCACACGGCACAAATCCCGAAAACCCCTTCCAAGTTTCACAACAACCCTTACACGGACTTTTGCCGATGAACCGGAATTTTCCTATAAACACAAAAAAGCCCCGCAGAAACTGCGAGGCTTGAAGTGGGAGCTGAGGGAGTCGAA
>DCHT01000001.1:578-47880 GCA_002314885.1 Bacteroidales bacterium UBA1745
TCGAACCCCCGACCCTCTGCTTGTAAGGCAGACGCTCTGAACCAACTGAGCTAAGCTCCCTTTGCTTTGGGATTGCAAATGTACGGATAAAATTTAAAACACCAAATTTTTCCGATGTTTTTTTGCAATATTTTTTTACGCCTTGAGGTATTCCCTGAGTTTTTCGGCCAGTTCCGGATATCTTTCCTGGTACTTGACCGGGCGTCCGTCAGAGTCGATGAAGCAGTGAAGGGACGTCGCTGTACAGACCACCGTCTCCCCTACTTTCATCGTGTAGCAGAAGCTGATTTTCAAAGGTCTCATCTCCAGAACCTGAAGTTCTACTGTAACTATGTCGGGATAGGTGGAAGGCTTCTTGTAGTCGCAGGTTATAGCCATGACCGGAGAGCCGACCCCCTCCTCTTCCATGCGGTAGTAACCGTAGCCGATCCTTTCCATGAAATCGATACGGGTTTCCTCCATGAAACGGATATAGTTCGAATGGTGGGTCACCCCCATCTTGTCCGTCTCGTAGTAATGCACGTTGTGATTATAGGTATGTACCATGTCTTTCTTTCATCTGATTCCGGACGGCAAATATAGTAATTTTGCATCTTTAGGCTCTATTGTTTACTTTTGCCTGGATATTGCATCTAATAATAATTATCACAATCAAAAACTCAATATGAAAATCATCAGAAGACTTGCAGGCATCGCAGCCATCGCTGCTTCACTCGCAGCCTGCAACAAGGACGGAGGGGAAACCATCATCGGATCCAAGGACGACGAAGTAAAGCTCGAAGACATTGACTTCACCAACGCGGAAGTTGTCTATTACGGAGAATACGTCGAAGGACTCAGCAACTACACCATCACCCTCTACAACGGAGAAGTTGACGAAGACGGATATATCACAGGAGATGCCGAGGTCCTCTACATCGATCTCTATGCAAACAAGAAATACACTGCTTCCGAGCTCCCTGCCGGCACCTACAAGTGCGTCAGCGAAGACAAGCTCGCAGAGGGTACCTTCTGCGAAGGCGTGGAGCAGACCGTCCTGGAGTTCTACCAGCCTTACATCGACGCAGGGCTCATCACCCTCAAGGAACTTATGGAGGAGTACACCGCAGCAGAGCTCAACGAGCCTAGCGGTTCCATTGCCGGCTCAGAGTTCTACGTCCAGAAGCTTGACGGCGTGGACGAGGACGGAGACGACAACTACATCTACACCGACTTCCTCTTCAAGGCAGGCACCGGATCCAGCGTAAAGATCAGCAAGAACAGCGACGGAAAGTATTCCATCACCGTTCTCGCAAGCTTCGAGACCACCGATGTCGTATACACCTATTCAGGCGCCATTGAAGTCGTCGACGGCAGCGATGCCGATGACAGCGGAGATGACGATGACGACAATGGAGACGTAGACAGAAGCCAGTTCGAAGTCGTCAGCTTCAACTCATTCACTCAGGGCGAGCTGGACTACAACGGTGTGAGCGACGGCACATATTACTGGACTATCTACCTCGGCGACAGCAACGTCAATCTCGAGTCCCTCGAAGGCAAGGGCAAGTTGCTCTGCCTTGACCTGGCCACCACCAACACCAGCAAGACTGAACTCAAGGCAGGTGAATACAAGGCTACAGGCTACACCGACTGCGCGCTCATCGGCTACTACGAAAGCAACGGCTATGCATACGGCACGATGTACGTAGATAACGAGGAAATCGTCATGGGAGCCACCGACGGCAGCGTGAACATCAGCAAGGACGGCGACACCTACACCATGGACGTCGAACTCTTCGACGACGACTACAAGATCACCTACAAGGCAAAGATTACCCAGAAGCTCACCTACGCTGACTACTCACAGTCAACTTCCGCTTCTCCTAGACTTTCCAACAAGGCCCCAAGGGCTCCTAAGGCAGTCAACACCGTCGCCCCTGCCCGCCCTGCAAAGAAGACTTACAAGAAGTAACAATCCCCAAGCTGACACATAGCAGCTGATGCAAATAAAAAATGCCCCTCGCATGAGAGGCATTTTTTGTGGAGATGGGCGGACTCGAACCGCCGTCCAAACACCGCACCAGGCGGCTTTCTACACGCTTATCCTTCCTTTAATTGTCGGCGCGTGGCTGCCGGAAGGCGGGCCATCATGCACTTATCCTTTGAGTCTTAGGCAGCTTTAAAGGAGTCCACTGCAGCATCCGGTTTGGATGATACCCCGTGATTCAGGACATAACCGGCCTAAAGCCCTGAGGGATACTCGTCGGCCCCGCAGCCTTGGCGGGACGGATTAAGCTAATTAGCTTGGCTAATTACGCAGCGAGTGCATAGTTGCTGTTGTCAGCTGATTGTTTGGAGTCTGAGATTAACGGGCAAGGCTCCGACGCCCGACGTGCTTACCGTCCAATGTCAGATGCTGTCAAAACCAAAACATCCCCATTGGTGCTGCAAATGTAGCACTTTTTCCTTAAATCATTTAGCCTTGAACATCTCTATCTCGACGATCCTGAAATAATTTGGATTAGCATTCGGGCCGCTGCCGGAAGTAGGAGTACCGTACTTTTCATTGAATGCAGCGATCTCCGCCTCGGTAACGACCTGAGCGCGAGGCTCAGTCAGACCGAAACGGACATACTTCGCATCGATTGCAGGGAACCTGGCACCGATGTAATTCGTGGACTCGTCGAATATGCTGTACTTGCATCCAGTAGTCAGTTTTTCACCTGAGAAAACGACCGTCCAATTGCTGTTGTCGGTACTCACGAGGATATCGAAGCCATTGATGTCCATAAGATTGCGCTGATTGAAGAAGGTCAGGGAATCCACCTTTACAGTCTGGCCGAGATTGAGGGTGAAGCCGCAGAGATACTTTCCTGTTTCAGACGCCACGCCCTGTTCGTTGTAATGCACGGTAGGAGCTTTTGCTGCAGCAGCGCTGCCCACCCACTTGAAGTCAGCGTAGTTGCTGCCGCCTCCATAGACAGTTATTCCGTCGGTCAGGCTGGCTACGTTCTTCGGGCTCCAGCTAGGAGAGAAATGATCGTCAGAGAGGAGAGTTATGCCCTTGAGCACATTGTCTTCCGTGCTTACAGGAGGCTCAGCAAAGTGCATTTCGGAGATGCTCTTGCCGGCCAGGAAACCGTCGATGAGCTTCTGGATCTTCTCCATCTCGGAGGCATTGGCGAGAACCTGAGGGAACTGGGTCTGAGCCTCGGAGGTGTAGTAGCTGCCGATGGTCCTCTTCACGAAGGAGTAGTCAGACCCCACGGCACTGCCACCGTAAATAGCGCAATAGGACATCTGGGCAGCGATATAACCGGCCAGGTAATTAGGATGGACGTCGTCTTTGGTTATGACGAAATCCGCCTTCTTGTAGGTGAAGTCCATTCCATAGATCTGGTTGTTCCAGACATTGGTCACGAGGTCTCCCCATGGGATGACGGTCACTCCGTCGGCATCGTGCAGTTTCTTGTTTGCCTGGTAGACGTTGCTGTTCTTATAGTCGTAATGGGTAGTCATCACGAGGAACTTCACCGTCGGAGGGAAAAGCGCCATCACCTTCTTGGCCTGCTCGTAGCTGGCGGACAGGTTTGAGCCCCTCTGCTGGAGGAATACATAGTCCTGGTCGTAGATGTCATCCATTGTCTCCCCTTTGCCATAGTAGTTCGGGTGCAGGTAGGTGAGCAGCTGGTAGATGCCGTAGTCAGAGTAAGTAGAAGGAAGGCCGTCTTTTGAGGCACTGTCGCGGCCGTCCACATATCCTGCACCGCCATAGCAGAAGTTCGTCACGGTCAGGTCCGTTACGCCCTTAGACTTGGCAATCTTCTCGAAAATGCCTGGGTCCTGGGAAGGAGAACCGCCAGGAGAGATGATCACCTCACCATAGTAAGTCAGTGAGTTGCCTGTAAAGAGGATCTTAGTGCCCTTTCTAGGCTCCGGAGTGTCAGGGGTATCAGGAGTTTCCGGGTCCGGAGTGTCCGGCTTGTCGGGATCCACAACAGGAGTGTCCGGATCTTCCGGTTTCGGGTCGGGAACTGGTTTTGAGCAGGAGACGGATACCATCAGGGCAAGCGTCACAAGGAATAAAAATTTAATCTTCATTATTTGGTATACATTAGTTAATCTACTCTGCGTACAGGCCCTCCCTCGAAAGGAGATGGTCCAGGTTGGCAATGCCGTAAACAGTAACTGCGGTCATCACTGAAGAGTGCTCCATATAGTCCGGATAGAGCTTGTCGTAGTTGTCGGCCTCGGTGTGCCAGATCACGCGATAATTGAAGTTGTAGCCCTTGATGTCACGCTCCCTGAAGGAGATCGCAGGCACGCCGTTCATCGCGAAATGGGCGTGGTCGGAGCCGCCGGCACGGGTAGGTCGCGGACGGGGTTCGCCTTCCCTCTTCTCCACCGTGAAAGGAATGTCCTCGGTGTAGTCGGCAAGAGGCTTGCAGACCTTCTCGAAGTCGTCGTACATAGCCTCGGGAACAGTGATCCCGACAGCCGCAAGAGGGCCTCCGTCACGGTTGAAGTAATTGCTTATCTTATCGAGCGGAACTGTCTTATTTTCAACGAAATACTTAGAGCCAAGAAGGCCGAATTCCTCGCCTGTCCAGATGCAGAACATAATGGTTCTCTTAGGCTTTGCGCCACTGAGTGCGAGCAGCCTTGCAGCCTCCATTGTGACCGACACTCCATTGCCGTCATCGACCGCTCCGGAGGCCACGTCGTAGGAGTCGAGATGGCCGCCCAGAAGCACGTATTCTTCCGGATATTTGCTGCCCTTCATAATGCCGATGACATTGTGATATTTGACCGGTCCCTCGAAGAAATGGTTGCGTATGTCGAACTCGAGCTGGATGTCGCGGTGCTCCACTACCATCTTGCGGATTTCGTCGTATTGAGCCTTTTCGAGTTTGATGTCACATACCCTTGGGAGAGTATCCATCGTGATTTTGAAGAGGGCCTTGTGGTTGTAATGAGCCTGCATAGGCAGGTCCGCAGCCTGGATGAAGCCCAGGACGCCCGCGTCTTCCATCTCCTTGCGGAAATGTACGGTATCAACCGGGAAGCCCTTGGACATACCTTCGATAAGCACCCAGGAGCCATTGAGAGCGCCTTTGATCCTGTCGAATTCGCCCTGTGACTGAGGTTCGATGAGCACATTTCCCTTCTGAGGCCCCTTAGTACCAGCTGAATAAGTCGGAGTCACGAAATGCAGGTTCATTCCGCTGCCGCCTATCATCCGGCCAGACCAAGGTCCGCGGGAGAAGCCGACTTCCACCTCCCCTACTTCCTGGACCATCACCTCGAGGCCCCAGGATTTGAACTGCTTCTCCACCCAAGCCTCGGCATCCTGAAGGTTATGCGAGCCAACAGGCCTGCCGCCGATGATGTTTGCGAGAAAATCGGCGTGTGACATAGTCTGATTGTCGCTTTTGCCGAGTTCGAGCACATTCTTGACAACCTTATCCTGGGCAAGGATGGAGAGACTGGCAAAGACGACCAACAGAAGAAGAGAAAAACGTTTCATTGCAATTCGTTCTATTCTACAAATATACTTATATTTGTATGGAAAGCAAAACCTGAACTGAAATGCGTGCAATCATCATTGGAGGAGGCGTTTCCGGACTTACAGCGGGCATCTACGCACGCAGAAGCGGATTCGACACCCTCATTCTCGAGAAGACTGTAAATATGGGCGGAGAATGCACCGGATGGGTGCGTCACGGCTACCATATCGACAACAGCATCCACTGGCTCACAGGCACCAAGAAAGACACATATCTGTATAAGGTATGGTGCCAGGTCGGCGCGCTCAGCGATCAGATCAGGACGATTCCGGTGGATCCGTTCTTCAGCTTCGACACTCCGTCGGGCAAGGTGTTCCACATACACCACAACCTCGAGGAGTTGCGCCGCGAAATGTATGAATTCGGGCCCGAGGACAAGGATGTCATCGACGAGTTCATCAAGATCATCAAGGGCTACCAGAAGATGGAATTCCCTGCTGTAGCGCCTCCGGAGCTGCTTTCCTTCCCTCAGAAGATGAAGAAGCTCTGGGGTATGCGAGGCGTCATCGCACCTCACGTCAAATATCGCAAGCATACTATCGAAGACTATTCGAAACTCTACAAGAGCGAGGATCTCAGGGCTGTAATCAATGCATATTTCCCTCACGGCTACTATGCGGAAGCCCTCTTCGACATACTCTCCATCATCACCTCCGGCAACGGAAATCTGCCTGAGGGCGGTTCGCTGGCGTTCACCGACAGAATGACAGAATTGTACAAGTCCCTCGGCGGCGAAATGCGCACCTGTGCAGAGGTAAGCAGCATCGAGGAATCGGAAGGCATCGCGAAAGCCGTAATCCTCAAGAACGGAGAGCGTCTGGAGGCCGATTACATCATCAGCACGACGCCGATGAACGTGCTTCTCCACGATATGCTCGGAGGCCGTTTCGAGGACGATTACTTCGAGCAGAGGTTCCGCCTCTCCCCTTCTTTCAGCAACGCCATAGTCTATGCCGGCATCAAGGCTGACAGCAAGGACGTCCACGACAACGGAATTCTCGCCACAGGAGCATTCAAGGTGGGCAGGAGGACTCACAGGGCTATGCTCTTCCACCATTACGACCACGAGAAGGGCTTCGCCCCTGAAGGTTCGTTTGTGTGCCAGCTGATGGTCAACCAATACGATGCGGACTTTGCCTTCTGGAAGGCTCTCTGGGACAGGGATCACGCCGAATACAGGGCAGAGAAGCAGCGTATGGCCGAAAGGATGATTGCCAGGCTGGAAGAACGTTTCCCGGCCATTGCAGGCAAATGCGAAATCCTGGAGGTGCTCACTCCCCTGAGTTTCTACAAACGCTGCGGCTCCCACCACGGATCATATATGTGCTTCATACGTACTCCGTACTTCGGGGAGAAAAACCATTCCGGGCGCATAGAAGGCCTGGATAGGCTCTATGCGTCCGGACAATGGGGACAGCCAGGCGGAATGCCTGCTGCAGTCACCAGCGGCCGTTTTGCAGTCCAGAGGATGTGCCACGACGCCGGCGTGAGATTCGTAGAGGACTAGTAGCTCAGATAGCGGCTGAAGAAATTCCACATCTCCTCTCCCAGGTCGAGGTCCTTTTCGCCCTTGGAGTGCTTTCCACCTATGATTTCATAGAGAGCGACGTCCTTGCCGTCAGTGCCTCCGACGTACTGATGGCGAATGACCATATTGCGTATCACAGGCAGCGTGTCGCAGATTTCGTGGGTGCAGCAGTTGTTGTCCACCATACGCCCCACAGCGGCCGGAACTGCAATGTATTTGCCCCAACCGTCCTTGTTCTCCGGGTCGCCGTTCCACTTGGAAGTCATATCGGCAGTGCCGTGCACCTCCATAAACGGAACCGGTGCTGACGGGCGCATTTCGCGGTAGATCCACTCCATATTGAGACCGGCGAGGGAAATGATGGCGCAGAACTTCTGAGGATAGCGATGGGCCATCAGATAGCACATTTCGCCGCCGTTGCTCATTCCGCTGAAGACGACGTTGCGGGAATCCAGCTTGTACTCCTTGCAGAGTTTCTTCGCAAGGGCGAGGATGAAGGCGCAGTCATCGACCTTCCAGCCCTCCTGGAAAGGATAACCCACGTTCCAGGCCGGTTTGGACTTAGGTGCAGGCTCTACAAGGCCTTGAGGCGTGCAAATCACAAAGCCGTGCTTCTTTGCTGTCTCGAGGAATTCAGGAAAGTAGTTGTCGCCGTGGCCACCGTGGCCGTGGAGTACGAACACCAACGGTCTCGCAGCATCCAGCGAGTCAGGCGCATAGACGTAGTATTCCCTTTCGAAGCCCTGGAACTTCATAGTCCCGCGAACCCTCTCCTGTGCAAATACGCTCAATGCCAGGCACAGTGCAACAATAACTGAAACAGTCTTCTTCATAATGCTTATTTGAGTCTCTTGATGAAAGCCTTTAGTATATGGAAGCCTGGAGCAGGCATATCGCCGTGGTTGTAGCCCTGCATCTCATAGAGGCTGACGTCCTTGTGGCCGCAGACCTTCAGCATACGCCAGAAATAGGCCTGTTCCTCATAACGGCCATAGAGTTCCATCTCACGGTCGCCGGAGATGATCAGGAAAGGCGCAGCATCGGAGCGGACATATCTGATAGGCGCGAACTCGTCGATGTCAGGCGTGGTCGCAGGAATGCCGTTGATGCCTCTCTGTTCGTAATGGGTCACAGCCTGGCCGCTGAAAGGAGCATAGCCCCTGATAGTGTCCGCGTCCACGCCATATTTCTCCAACCATTTCTTGTCCAGACCCAGCATACTTGTCAGAAAACCGCCGGCAGAGTGGCCTGCGACGAAGATTCTGTCAGGATTGCCATTGTACTTGGAGATATTTTCCTTTACCCAGGCCACGCACATTGCAGCGTCGTCGATGCATTGTGAGATAGGCACGAACTGGTCTTCCGGAGTATTGGCAGCTGCAGAGGCCTTGGTCATAAAATGATAGTTGGCAGCAACCACCACGAGGCCGGAGTTCTTCAGCTGCTCAGGTATATATTTGTTACCTCCTACCAGTCCGCCGCCGTGGAACCATACGACCACAGGAGCGTTCTCAACGTTCTTGGGATAGTAGATATCCATCACACAGCGTTCGTATTCGCCGTATGCGACATTGTTCTTCTGATCGTATTTGATGTCGTCTCTCTTCTTTGCCGAGGCAGGAAGCAGCACGACGAGCATTAGGACTATGGAAAGTAACTTCTTCATATAATAATGTGTTTATTCTTCTCCCTGGATTTCCGCCATTCTGAGGAACATCTCGATGGATGCAGCGCAACAGTTGAGCCAGAATGTGCGTTTCTTATCCTTTTCTGGAGAGCGGTAGTCGAGAGTGGTCGGAACCTGGCCGCTGCCATCGGACTGAGCGATGGTGAGGACGTCGACGAGGGCCTTGGCCTTTGCGAAGGCAAGTTCGTCGCCAGTTACCTCCCAGAGGTCGAGGTAGGCGTTGGCCACGTTGCAGGAACTGTTGTCCACAGGAGTCTGATAGTGATGCTGTTCGAACACGCAAGGGCCGAAGAGACGGCGTATGCCATTCTTCTCAGGAAGAGAGTTCCAGTGCACGAACTGATCCTCGCTCATATTGATGAGGTCGCGGGCATCGGCAATCTGCTTTGCAGTCGGATGCTCTGAATTGAGCAGATATGAGGCGTATGGGGCTGCAGTGCAGTTGGTGAGGTTCTGATATGGCTTCACATCGGTGCTGACGTCCTCGAACTGACCGGTGAGGTCAAAGGTCTCCACAGCCACCTCGTTCATCCATTTCTCAGCCTTGTCGCGCATTTCAGTGTAGTCATACACGCCGTACTGGTTCTCCATACGGCGGATGAAGTTGAGCAGCGGATGAAGCATTGCGCAGCCTGTACCAGTAGGCACGCCTGTATCGTGCCAGCACTTGATCGGGAAGGAACCGTCCTCCCTCTGGAGTCGCTGGTAGGTGCTCAGGATCCTGATGGTCTGGTTGTAGTAGAGGGTGTCCTGAGTGGCATCATAGAGGTCGAGGAAGCCACGTGCAGCCATCAGAGGGTCCATTACCATCACCTGTCCCTCATACTTCTTGGAAGCGATGAGGCCGCCGTAGTAGGTCGGAGGGAAATATGCGAGTGAATCACCGGCTGGACGGCTCTGGTCGATGAGGAACTGAGCTGCGTTCCTGGCAATCTTGAGGGCATCCTCCCTATATTCGGGGAAATACTGTCCAAGTTTTGCCTCTACAGTGACCGTGCGGCCGATTATCTTGTTCGCATAAGTGTTGTGCTTGTAGCTGAGGTCAGGCTCGACCTGATCCTTCCACGCCTGGATCTGGGGCATAGAATGGATGTAGAGCATAGCCATCAGGGCTGCCTCGCGATATGGACGGACATTGGAAGTATAAGGTCCCTCGTATGGGAAATCCCTGAAGAAGGCCCTCTCCCCTGCCAGCCCGAGCACATTGCCCTTGGCATCGAGGCCCTCCACCTTGAGGACGACGTCGCCGACAGGGATATCGTTCCATATCGGGCTGAGAGCCACCGTCTGGACTTTGCTGGTAAAGCTCCAGGATGGTCCCTCGACTGCCTTGGACTCACGTTCCTTGGCATTTGCCATTGCATCACCGTCATCGTCGTTGCGCTCCACGGCTTCGCCCTGGAGGACGGCCGGAGTCACGGTATAGCGATATTTTACAGCACCCTCCACTGCCTCAAAATCAAAGGCGGGAGCATAGATGAACTTCTTGCTGAAGCCGTTCCAGCAAGGGTTCCTGCCCTCGTAGAAAGGACGGATAGGCTGGAGATATTCCTTTGCAGCGGTCTTGTTCAGACGCTCCTGAGCGATCTTCTCAGGGTTGCAGGATGGGGCCAGGATGAGTGCGATTGCAAATGCACAGCTGGCTTTGATGATGTTATTCATTATTGAATGTTAAAATTTACAATGAGTATACGGCGCGGACATTCATACCGATATACCTGCTCATAGCAGCAGCATACGTACCGTTGAATGACCATCCGTTATTTACATTGCCACCGGCACCTTCCGGCTTGTCGGAGCACCATAAATAGATGTTTGTCCCGGATCCTGTTTTGGACGAGCCGTCCATATAACCCGAATTAGGGATGATGATGTACGCACCGTTGATCTTGGAGGTGAACTTGACACAATCCACACCGTTCAGAACGTATACGGACTTCTTGCAGTTTTCCACGAGTTCAAGCACGTCATACTGGCTTGGGAGAGACCATCCGCTGCCGAGGGTCGAACGTGCGACATCATCGTCAGAGGAAAGTCTGGTCTTGCTGTCAGAAGCGTTGTACTTGCTGATGTTGTTCTCCGTACCCCACTTGTAGTTGCTCCAGGAGAATGAACTCTTGCCTGAAACCTCGCCCCAGGCGAAGTAAGTTCCGATCGGAGAACTGCTGGTTGCGCCCATATTGGCATTCGCCCAGAACTTGCCGCTTGGCAGGCCGAGGTCGACCACGTTGGAAGGAAGATCGACGCCCAACTGAGTGAGGGTGAACGTCGCATCGGCGTGATTGTAGAAGGTAACCTTTATAGTTGTAGTCCTGCGGCTTCCACCAGTATTCTTGGAAACCGTGAAACTTGCTACATTGTCGCTGCTTAACCCAGACTTAGAAATCCAGGTATCGCTGCAGAGCACGTAAATGGAGTTAACTGATGTTGGATTCTCCACAGAAATGCTGAAGCTGATCGTCTGCTCCTCGTTGCTCACCGTCAGGGAGGAAGGACTAAGGGTTATAACGTAATCCCTGGTGCTCTGAGTCACCTTGACGGTAATCGTTTCGGACTTTCCTCCACTGGTGGTGCAGGTAACTTTGTAGTCCGTACTCCTTTCTGCCCCGGTTTCATTAGGAGCTGCCCAAAACTGAATATAACTGTCGTCGTAGTACACTTTCGAGTTTCGCAGCCAGCTAGCCTCGCAATCGATGCTTATCTCAAATGAGTCAGCCCCGGAACAAGTGTAAGGGATTTTAACAAATTCCGACCTTTGACTGAGATTAAATTCCTGAGTTTCAATTGTAAAGGTAAATACGGGTGCAGCCTCTTGTACAAAGGTCACTACAACATCCTCTGCTCCTTCGTAGGAGAGGGTGACACCAGTGGTTCTCGAAGCACCGGTATTTTCCGACGCCGTGTAGATCACGGAAGTCTCATTTATGGATGTGACTTTTATCCAACTGTCATCACTGGAATTCTTCGCAACCAGCTTGGCTCCATCGACCGGATTCTCAATCGAATAATTGAAAAAGGATTCCCAGCCCTGAGAAGGGACGTACTCTATAGTAGAGATGACGTTTATTTTCGATGCGATAGGATCCGGTGCCTTTTTACCTTCCTGGTCGACGGGATATCGGAACTCCCGGGCGTTCGGATAAGTGAGAACAAGGATTCCCCTTCTCTCACTTTCCGATGGATTCGCCTCGAAGTTGAATGTGACAACATTCTCCGTTACTTCCCCGACGCTGAGCCATCCGTGGTCGGACTTGACGCTGAGAACGGCACCCTCAATCGGGTTTTCAATCGTGTATTCCAAATGCGCCGAGCCAGCTTCTGGCACCACCTGATGTCCGGCGGAATCAGGACGGATTACGGGATCAGGAACAGGTTCTGGCTTCTGCTCGCAGGAAACGCCCAGGAACAGAACGCAAAGGAAAGCGGATAATGTTGCAAATAACTTTTTCATATTACGGGGATTTATCAATCCCACAAATATAATAAAACTTATTATTCAGTCACTGCGGAATAAATTGCGTTGACGTTCTGCTCTGCATTGCCTCCGAAGAGATTGGTCGCAGAAGCGGAACCGCAGACATAGTTAGTGTAATTATCGGCAGTCAGGACAATTGCGTCAGAGCCGCTCTTCCTGATTGAGCCAGCGACCTTGACAGGATCGTCTGCAGTACCGTAATTGATCACATAACCGGCTGCCTGGCCACCGAAGCTGCCCACTACAAGGCCTGCACGGCTGAGCGGGTTGGCACTTGCGGCACCATCTGCACTGGCAGTCACAGCAGTCACTGTGCAGTTTACTGCAGAACCGGCTGTCAGGGCATTGAAGGTGCTGGACATCTTCTTGCAGAAGCCCACGAGACCACCTACATATACCTTGTCATTGTCTGCAGATGCAGTTACGTCGCCGAAGTTCTTGAGAGCGCTGATGACGTTGGAGTTGTTCTGAAGACCGAGGACACCTGCAACATAGCAGGCTGAAGTACCGCTGTAAGCAGCAGGAGTGAAGGCAACCTTGCCGTTCTTGGTATTGGTACAGCCAGTCACCTCGAGCTTAGCAGAATATGCAAGCACACCCGCAACATAACAGCCCTTGCCGGAAAGATCCGCAGGAGAATAGGAAATAGCGGCATCGTTGACGCAGTTCTTGCAAGCTCCGTTGCAGGAGCCGGCGATGCCTGCTATTCTATATTCAACAGCGAGAGCCTCAGTGGAAGAGACTGTGATGGAGCCCTTGTTGACGCAGTCCTCAGTGCTTGAGGCAGCACCGGTACGTCCGGCGATGCCGGCGAGGAAGGCCTGCTTGGTGGAAGCAGCAGTCATAGTGATGTCAGCCTTGTTGGTACATCCGATGATCTTGGCTTCTTCTGTGCCAGGGCCATTGTTTCCGCAGATAGTGCCGAAATAGAGGGTTGAAGTGCTGCAGGTCGGATTGATGGTGAACTTGCAGCTTGAGTCGATCACGAGATTTTCGATAGTACCCTTGTTCTGGGCAAAGAGAGGATATTCGCTCACCCAGTTCTTGAGGCAATGGCCCTGACCGTTGAATGTGCCGAGGAAATCGGCGATAGGAGTGAGAGTCTTGCCTGCAAGGTCGATGTCGGCAGTCAGCTTGACTGTGTAATCCGCCGGATACAGAGTTGCATCGGCTGCGAAGGAAACGAAGTCGAGGAAGTCGGCGACAGTACCGATCTCAGCCTTAGGAGTAAAGGTGAATACGTCCTGTGAGAGGGCGATTTCCTTGCTCAGGCCCTTTGGAAGGGTGATTGTGATCTTGCCTACGCGTGCAGCACCGGACTCGTTCTTGGTCGGGCTGAGAGTAATGGTGTGAGCAACGTCATCACCCACAACGCTGGTTGCATCGAGGGTGAACCAATCGCCTTCAGTCGCGATTTCCGCATCGTAGTTTGCCTTTACGGTGAAAGTGGAAGCAGTACCTGCAGGATCAGCAGCAATGCTTTCGACGCTCACTTCAAGGGCCTCAGGGATATTGGCATTGGCAGCCTGCTCGAAGAGGACGGACTCCTGGGTGCCGAGAGGAAGGGTAACGGTCACGTGGCCTTCACGAACCTGAGAATCAGGGTTGGCAGCCACGGTGATGGTCACGTTGTGCTCCTCGCCATCGCCCACGATGGTAGAGTCGGAAAGTTCGATCCACTCCACGTCGGTCTCGACTTTTGCCTGATAGTTAGCCTTAACGGTGATGCTGTACTCCCCTCCCTTGTCAGATACATTGACCTTGACAGGGTTGGTCTTCACGATGAGGTTCTCAGGATCCTGGTCATCGGCACCGTCGCCCTTGACAGCATATTCGCAGTTGAATACCTGCCAGGTGCTGCCGGCGCTGTTGAGGTTGGTGGCGCTGCCGTCACCGTCCACGAGAGGACCGAAGCCCTTAGCAGTCGCTACGACCTTGGTCTTGGTTGCAAGGCAATAGACAGAACCTGAAACCTGAATAGGAGCAGATGCAGAGCCGAAGTTGCAGACCTGCTTGTCAGCCTGGCCGCTGAAACGGCCGAGGACGAGACCTGCAGACTTGCAAGGGTTATTGCCGTATGTGCCGGAAGCCTTGGTATATGCAGTGATATTGCTGTTGACGATACTGCCTTCGAACATAGTGAAGGCCTGATCCGTAACCTTCTCCTGCCAAGCCTGAAGACCGCCGACGTATGACTCGGTGTTGCCGCCCACATAGATATCAGCGTAGTTTGCGCAGTTCCTGCAGTCCGGATGGCCTGCCATATAGCCGACGATGCCGCCGACATAGGACTTGACACCTACACTCTTGATATAAATGGAAGCCTCCTTGTGGTTGACGCAACCAGTGACGCAGCCTACGCTATGACGAGGGTCCATACCTCCCACAAAGTAGGCACCGCTCATAGAACTAGGCTTGCAATCGATCGGGCCATAATTGTGGCAGTCCACGATAGAACCCTCACTGTAGCCGGCCATACCGCCGATATACACGTTTGCAGTGCTCTTTTCGCAATAGAAATAGATTCCGCCCTTGTTTACGCAATTGGAAATCTTGCCGTCCCAGTTGTGACCGGTGACACCGCCGATGTAGAGTTTCTCGCTGCGGGCTTCATATACATAGATAGGAGCATCATTCTCGCAGTCCGAGATCTGACCGTAGTTCTCGCCGGCGAATGGGCCGAAGAGAGAGAGAGATGCAGGAAGGGTGAACGAACAGCTGGAATCAAACCTGAGGTTCGTGATGGAGCCCTGGTTGAGAAGAACGAGCGGAGCAGTCGCAGCAAAGTTGCGTATGCAATGGCCGTCGCCGTCGATCTTGCCGACGAACTTCTCAGCAGGCACGAAGTCGGTAATGCCCTTCATATCGATGTCGGCAGAGAACTTGATGGTCTCGTCGGCCTCGAACACAGGTGCACAGGACTTGAAGAAATATACGAACTCCTCAGCGTTTGAGATGGACTCAGGCATCTCAGGACGTTCATATTTCTCCTGCTTGATGGTTATAGCGTGAACGCAGGCCGGAGTTCTTACGATAACGGTGCCCTGACGGTCCTCGCCTGTCTTGTTGGCCTCTGCTGACACCACGATGGTGTAGGTCTGACGGTCGCCTGGGAACTCCTTGGAACTGAGTTTGATCCAATCTTCACATTCGATGCTTCCGTCGTATGAGGCGTTCAGTGTAAATGTCTGCTTGCCTCCCCTGGCGAGGATGACAAGTTCTTCTGCGTCCACGTCGAGGACGTCCTCTCCCTGATTCCTTGGATGCTCCTGCCAGGTGAATTCACTTTCACAGGCAGTGAAGCAGAGGGTCAGGCAGGCCAGAAGAGATAATATTCTGTTTGCTTTCATAAGATTCATCCATTAATACCAATTAGGGTTCTGGGTAAGAGCGCCCTCAGTCAGGTTGATCTGAGGCTGTGGAACAGGATAGAGGTAATCCCTGTTCTCCTGCCACCTGTAGCAGTAGCCGATGCTCTGGTATGCGGTGATATAACCCTTAGCAGGAGCTCCGTTAGTAGGATTCTCAGGGTCCACAAGCTTGAGGCTGCTCATCTTGATTGACTTCTTGATCTCCGCACCGGAAGTCTTCTTGTCGGTGTAGATTTCGAAATCCTTCACGCCGTCGCCATCCATATCATAGAGGCCAGGACCTGGAATATAGACTCCGAAATAACCGGTGATATTCTCAATTCCGAAGCGAGGATAGCAGTTGTCGAGCATCTGAGCGCCTTCACCCCAACGAAGCATATCCCAGAGATGAGATCCCTCGAGGACAAGCTCGATCACCCTCTCACGGCGGATCTCGAGGAGAACTGCCTTCTGGGCGCTGTTGGAACGGGTGTAGTTAGGATAGCAGGAAGCCATATAGCTGTCGAGAGCGACATCGATTGAGAGGGCTGGCATACCCACCCTTGCACGAATGCGGTTGACGCTCTTGTCGAGGTCGTCCTGGGTAAGGGTTCCGAGCTCAGCCTTGGCCTCAGCATAGTTGAGGAGCACCTCAGCATATCTGAAGATGGCGAGGTCGGCAATGGCCTTGTTCTGGAGATTGTTGTCTGCCCTGGAAGCCCACTTGATAGGCTTGTAGCCGGTCATTGTGGAACCGAAGTCGTCGATTGTGTATTCGGTGTCGTCAACTACCTTGTAGCCAGGACAGAGGATGGTCTGGGAAAGACGTGGGTCACGGTTCTGGACCTCATCGAGGTACCACGCGGTCTCATAGCCAGGCTTGTCGGTAAAACGGGTACCGTCTGAACAGAGGTACATATTGACGAAACGCTTGGTGAAACCGAAGCTCTTGTTGGTGAAGTAGTATGGAAGGCTGTGTCCCATATTCTTCAGCTCAGCAGCCGTGTTGTTGTAGAGCTTTGCAAGGATGACTTCCTCTTCGCAGGCGTCGTCAGAGTTGAAGAGAGTGCGATAAGGGGCCTCGCCCTTGCTGTAGATGCTGTACTTCTTGCCGTCGATGAGCTGCTGTGCGGCGTCTGCGGCGAGATTGAGGAAATACTCAGTATCAACGCCTTCAGGATCGTTCTGAGGGGCGAATTCGTCATTGGCGTGGTAGATTCTCCAGCTGCCCTCGAAAAGGGCTGCACGGCTCTTGAGTGCGAGTGCGCTCCACTTGGTGACACGTGCCACGTTGGTCTCATCGGAGAGATATGCGATGGCGAAGTCGAGGTCTTCCATAACCTTCTGCATCACATAGCCGCGAGGATCGCGAGGCTTGCGCAGAGCGGCCTCGTCAGTTGAGCTGACCACGAAATCATAATAAGGTACGTCACCGAACCTCTTGACCTTCTCGAAATAACCGAGGGCCCTGAAGAACCTGGCGACTGCGATGTACCTGTTGCGGACTTCCTCGTCCTTGCAGTTGTCTGCGTGCTCGAGGAAGAGGTTGATGCGCCTCATAGTGTCCCAGCCCCAGGCAGTCTCACCTGTGTTGGCGCTGGTCACGAGACGGGTGCCTTCCACGATTGAGAAAGGATCGTTGTTGACGCAGTCATCACCCCAGTAGAGGCAGCCGGACAATGCGGTGGACAGATACTGAGGATAGCACCTGTCAAGCCAGAGCTGGCACTCAGCCTCGGATGAGAAATAAGTCTCGACGTTGACGTCGTCTATAGGATAACGGTTCAGGCTGCCGTTGATCTTGTCGCAGGAAGAGAGAGCAGCTGCGGCAACCAGAATAGTAATGATGTAATATATCTTTTTCATAGCCAGACAGATTTAGAATGCAACATCGACACCGAAGGAGAGAGTCCTAGGATAGAGATAGCCCACGCCGGTGTTGCTGGTGCTGGTTCCGGAAGCGTTTGCAAGCTCAGGATCGATGAGCTTGGTGTGCTTCTTGAGTGGAGAGAAATAGCAGAGGTTCTCACCGCTGAAGTAGAAGCGGATCTTGCTGAAGTGGATCTTGTTCACCCACTTTTCAGGAAGGCTGTAACCGACGGTGAGGTTCTTGAACCTGAGGTAGCCTATGTTCTGGAGGAAGTAGTCATTGGTCTTGCCGAGGCCGGTCCAATAGCTGTACTTGCTGTCAGTGTAGGCAGAGTAACCACGAGGTCTTGGGAAATATGCGTCTGGATTGCTCTCAGACCACACATTGTTCATAAAGTCCTTGTGGATGAAGGTGATGCTCGTTGAGGAATAAGGACCCCAGAAAGCATATCCGCCGTAAGATCCGTTAGGGAACCAGTCCTGATGTCCCACGCCCTGGAAATAAGCGGAGATATCGAAGCCGTTCCAGTTGAAGTCCAGACGGAATGAATAGTTGAAATGAGCCTGTGAGTTACCGATGATCTCGAGGTCACCGTGGTCTTCAAGGGTATTCGCACCATTGTCGAGAGTACCGCTGCCGTCCACGTCGAGGATCTTGAAGTCACCGGCCTTTGCACCCGCACCGTCAACGCAGACACCGCCGCCGGCTACATAATAACCAGGCTGCAGCTTGATGCAGTTGACCATTGAAGTGTACTCCAGAGCCTCTTCGTCAGATGCGAAGAGTCCACCGGACCTATAGCCCCAGATATCTCCCAATCTCTTGCCAACATAGTGGCTGGAAAGGGTTCCGGTAGGGTTATAATACTTGGTGAAGTAGGTATTTCTGTCACCGAGACCGGCGCTGATGCCATAAGATGCAGGCTTGCCGAGAATCTTGAAGCTGTCCCTCCAGCTGAGTGAAATCTCCCAACCGAAAGTGCGGAGGTCGGCGCAGTTCTCCTTAGGTGAAGAAGCACCGTAAACCTCAGGAAGCTGAACGGATGAGGTAAGCATATCCTTGGTGTCGCGGATATAGTAGTCACCCGTGAAGTTGAGCCTGCGGTTGAGGAAGCTGAGGTCGAGACCGACGTCGTAGGTGTTGACGGTCTCCCAGGTCAGTTCTGAAGAAAGCGGAGAAGAGATGGATGAATAACGGGACTTGGTGTTCTTGTCGAAGGTCCAGTCCTGGGTGTTGTCCACGGAAATCTTCTCGAGGTAGTAGTATGCACTCACCTGCTGGTTGCCGAGGGAACCTGCGGAAACACGGATCTTGGCATCGTTCACGATCTTCTGTGCAGGAGCGAACCAAGGTTCCTCTGAAAGTTTCCAAGCCAGGGATGCAGATGGGAAGAAGCCCCATCTGTGAGATTCGCCGAAACGGGAAGTACCGTCGTAGCGGGCGCTGACTTCTGCGATATAGCGGCCCTTGTAGTCATAGTTGACACGGCCGAAGAAGCCGAGGGTAGCGTACTCTGAGTTTGCTACGCCGACTGAATAAACCCTGACAGGAGTGCCGTCAGCATTGGAACTCTGGTCGATGAGGGCGAATGAATCGTATGAATCGGAAAGCAGAGGACGGCCGGTGATATCGAAGTCAGAGGTCTTGGAAGCCTCGTACTGGGAACCGACGAGAGCTTTCAGATAATGGCCACCCCAGTTGTTCTCGTACTGGGCGGTACCTGTGATGACGTGCACCTGACGCCAGTCGCGGCTTTCCTTGTAGGAACTGGTCGTACCCTGCATCTCGATGAATTCGCCAGGACGGTTGGAGTAGCTGTACTTGTTGGTCCTGAAAGCGTTGAACTCGTCGATGCGGCGGAAGTCGTAGCTGAGGGATACGGTCACCTGCTTGATAGGAGTGAAATCGATGGCGTGGGTCATCGTGAGTGTGCCCTTGTCCTTGCTGTTGTGGTTGCCACCTGCAAGGGTCTGGTTAGGCGTATTGCCCATCAGAGTGGTCTTCGCAGCGATTGCAAGCTCGATAGGATAGTTCACGAGGGATCCGTCCGGGTTGTAAGGAACGAAAGCCGGTGAGCCATATCTCCAGAGGTTCTCGAAAGTGCCCTCCATATCGGAATTGCCGCCCCAGGAATAGAGCTTCTTCACGTATGAAATGTTGGATGAAACGCGCAGCCACTTCTTCACAGGGGCAGAAACCTTAGCCCTGACGGAGTAGCTCTTGTAATCATCGTGAGCCTCGCCCTTGAGGAGGCCGGACTCATTGAGGAAACGACCGCTGATGTAGTACTTGACGCCACCTGCGCTGCCGGAGAAGGAAGCATTGTGCTCCTGGGTAGGGCGGCAGGTGTTGTAGAAGTAGTTGAACCAGTCGAAGTTACCATAATAATGGTAGTAACCGTCGTCACCTACCTCTACCCAAGGCCTTGAAGGATCCTCAGTCTTGTCGTTGCGGCGCTCATAGAGTTTGAGCATCTCGCCGTTCTCGATGGAGTAGTCATACTCGCGGACGCGGGAACCGTGGAATGAATGGGCCTGGAAGTAGTTGATTACACTGATATGGTCATAACCGGTGTCGATGAAGTCCATATCAGTAGTAGGCTGGATGAAGCCCTGACGGAAGCTGTAGGTCACTTTGCCCTTAGTGCCTGTCGCACCCTGCTTGGTGGTAATGAGGACCACGCCGGCAGATGCCTTGGCACCGTAGATTGCGCAGGAAGACGCATCCTTGAGGATGGTCACGCTCTCGATGTCATTAGGGTTCAGCATAGTGAGATCAGTCTCCACGCCGTCGGCGAGCACGAGCGGGCTGCCACCGTTCACGGAAAGAGTACCGCGGATGTTGATGGACGAGGTGCTGTTCGGGCTACCATTGCTGGAGTTGATGTAAACTGAAGGATCGGCACCCTGGAGGGCGTTGGCAGCAGACACGACAGGACGGTTGTTGAGCGTCTTGCCGTCTACGATGCCGACTGCACCAGAGAGGCTGGACCTCTTCTGGGTACCGAAAGCCACAACCACAATCTCGTCGAGGACATTGGTGTCCGGATCGAGAGTGATCAGATAAGGACTCTTTTCCGTGCCGTTGAAGGTAATTTCCTTGTCGGAATATCCGATGAAGGAAACGACCACGGTCGCAGGATAGCTGACGCCTTCAAGACTGAAGTTGCCGTCGAGGTCGGTCAGGAAGCCCTGGGAGCCGCCCTTGACGATGAGTGAAGCGCCTGCGAGGGCTTCACCGTTCTGGTCAACTACTCTACCGGAAACAGTCCCTGCCACCTGTGCTGAGACGATGACTGAAGCCAGCATCGTCAGCAGGAAAGTCAGAAATGATTTCTTCATAAACCGGTGAATTAGTGATTATTAGTTATTAAAAATTGTATTGTTCCATTCTAAGCAGCAGCATTACCGAAGCATAGGTACAGTTGATCCACCACGCCCTCTTGACATTCGAAGAGTAGGATCTCATATCCCAGGTAGTCGGAATCTGTCCGTTTATCGGGTCCTGAACTATGGCAATGGCATCGGCAAGCGCCTTAGCCTTCGCATAGGCCAGTTTGTCGCCGTTCAGGTCGTACAGGTCGAGCCAGGCATTGGCAACATTGCAGTTGCTGCAGTCGATAGGCACCCTGTATTCATATTGCTCGTACACTCCTGGAGTGTGTATCTGCCTGAAGCCCTTGCGGTTTGGAAGTGCGTTCCAGTGGACGAACTGGTCCTCGCAGAGCCTCAGGAGGTCCTTCGCGTCGCAAAGGTCTGACTTGGACACTTCCCTCTTCCTGAGCAGATATGAGGCATACGGACCAGTTGTGGCGTTGGTCATATTCTGATAAGGCTTCCAGCCGAGTACGCTGACATCCTCGAACTGACCGCGCATATCCAGGGTGCGGAGGGCATTCTGGCGCATCCAGTCCTCACCCTTTGCCTGCACATCGGCAAAATCATCGATTCCATACTGGTTCTGAAGCCTCTCGAGGAAGGTCAGGAGCGGATGCAGCATCGCGTGAGCTTCGGAGGTCGGTTCAGCACTGTCTTTCTTCACTTTCACTGGGAAAGAACCGTCTGGAGCTTGGAGTTTCTCATACGTACGGGCTATTTTAAGAGCCTGAGTGAGCCACTGCTCCTCCCCCGTATAGTCATACAGATCGAGGAAAGCCTGGGCTGCAGTGGATGCCTCCATCATCATAGTCGTGCGACGGCTGGTCTCCGAAAGCGCAAGGGAATCCTTCTTGTAATAGGTCGGAGGGAAATATGCCAGCGGCGAACCCTCCTCCATCGAGTGCGAAACGAGGAATTCAGCGGCATTGCGTGCAATTGTCAGGCATTCATCCCCGATTGCCGGAGCAAGCCTGGCAAGTTCGATTTCAAGTCGTATGGTGCTGCCGATGATCTTGCAGGCATAGAGATTATGCGTATATCCCGGATCAGGTTCCGCTTCTTTGAGCCAGGCACGGGTAGAAGGCATAGTGTGCACATACATCGCTGCCTTGAGCGCAGCCTCACGATATGGACGCGGTGACTCAGGATATGGTCCCTCGAACGGGAAGTCCCTTATGAAAAGCCTGTCTCCGACAACTCCCAAGACATTGCCTTTGGCGTCAAGAGCTTCAACTATCAGGCGGCTATTGCCCACCGGAATCTTGTCCCATACCGGGGCAAGTGACTCATTCGGAGTCTTGGCGACAAAAGACCAACTAATTGCTGTTGAAGCAGTTATATCAAGCGAATTAAAAAATCCCGCAGATGTATCAGTAGGCTGCTTGGCAGGAAACTTATCGTCCGGCCTCTGCATCATCGGGGTCGTCCAATAGTAGGAATTCTCAGTGTCCTGCCATACGGTATATCGGTAAGAAGAAGCTCCGTCGATGGAAGCGAAATCAAACACCGGGGCAAATTTGAAGTCCTTCGCCCAATGGTTCCAGCACTGCTGCTTCCCTTCCTCAAAAGGTCTTACGGGAACCAGATATTCCGCCGCAGCACGCCTGTTCAGCCTTTTGTAATTCAGTTCCTGTCCACCGGAACAGGAATTCACGACGATTGCAATAAGCAAAGCTGCTGGCATTAGTTTCATTGTGGCATCAATCATTTAAGCTATACGCAAATTTAACCTATATATATAGGTATTGAAAGATGCCAAGATGAATATCTACATCCACAAATAGACATAAACAAATTAACCGACTGAAAATCAATCGGTTAATCACTAGACCAATAAGGTCATTTTCTAGATATTCATAATGGCTGATTCGAAGTTATCAGGGTCTTTCAAGGCCATTTTCCTGATTTTCGAACGGTGAGTATAGACCGAAGTAGGAGCACAGTTCAGGAACTCCGCTATCTTGCCGCTGTCAACGATTCCGAGCTTGATTACAGCGAGAATCCTGAGTCCGGTCGGCAGTTCCCTGTCGTTCCTGAGCTTGAAGCGGGCCTCCGGCTGAAGCAGTTCATTGACCCTGTCCACAAAGTCCGGATAGAGGCCCAGGAAGGTCTCGTCGAAGATCTGATAGAAGGACTTGTAGTCAAGGGCATTCCAGCCCGGACTGCGGAGCATTTCGTTGAGAGCGTCGAAGCCTCCGGTCTTCATAGCCTGTCGGAGTTCGCGCCTGTATTCCTCAATTCGGCCCATATACTTGGCGGAGAGTACTATATATTTATATACATAGCCCTCTTTGATCTTGTTGGCATCCTCAAGCTGATGATTGATATTGTGGATAGTCCTGGTCTGCCTGAACATACGATAGAGCAGCAGAAGAATCATCAGAAGCAGGCACAGGAGCACCACAATGAAGGAAATATAGAAGGTGCGGCTCTGCCTGTCCTGCTGCTCAATGGCCTTCACGATATCCAGCTGGGAGTTGGCGGAATTGAGGATACGGGAACTGTAATTGCAGTCGAGAGCGTCCTGAAGGGCCAACTGACAGTAACGGGAAGCACGATGGTACTCCTTGTCCTCGAACAGCATATTGGACAGCTGATAGAGGGACTGATGCTCACGGATAGGAATGGCGAGACTCTCGATGGCGGACTGGGCGAGCCAGTATTTGCGGGCATCGCGGTCGCCCGTATAAATGTGGGCCTGGGCGAGGCTGTATGCGGCATTTGCCCTGTCATACGGGTCATCAGAATCATTGTAGAGCTTCTCAATGATAGGCACTGCCTCCGCAGCCCTGCCGGTCTCATACATCTGGATTGCCGGACGGCGTATGCGCTCAAAATTCTCCGCAGCATTGCGGAAATTGTAGTTCGGGCGCTCCCTGAGCAGGAACTGACGCATCTCGTGACGCTTTTCCACGGAGGTCATCTCATCCGCGACCATAGTGGCAGCCATATAGAGTTCGGCATCGATGAATGCGACCTTCTGCCTGTCATCCATCCTGGAGGTGTCTTTTGACATCAGAATCAGGTTCGCGGACGAATAGTCCCTCAAGGAAGTAAGCACCTTGACCGATGAGAAATCGACGTAATTGCGTCTTTCAGGGTCAGTCCCTACCAAGGATTCAAGATTTCCGAGATAGACCTGTGCAGTGTCTGACTGATAGTGGCGATAATGCCTGAAAAGAGCATCGTTGGCCGCCCATTTCTCATCCGAAGTGACGGCATTTGCCAATTGAGCCCTGAGAGAATCCGCTTCAGCCTCAAAGCGGGCCGTATAACTGTCTCTCCTGGAAATGACGGCATCCAGTTCGGACAGTTTGCGTTCGAGATCGGATGTACAGGAGCCCATAAGGGCACACAGCAGAGGCAGTATGAGCAGTACTTTCTTCATCGTGCCTCGTATTCGTCAAGAGCCTTGGCCATAAGGCTGCGGCCGAGATCGGATATTTCGCGGACCTTCGCATAGTCGGCAATCGCGCCGTATGCGTCAAAAGGCATATTCACCAGCACATCCGGCGGAGTGGCGGCGATGCTGAGTATAGTATTGCGATGGTTCATAAGGTCGAAGGTTCGGTCCAGCAGCGAATAATAGTTGCCACCGAGGTCGAGTTCCTCGTAGTCGCGGTCGCGGCGGATTTCTTCAAGCATTTCACTGCCCTCCTGGCCGGCCACCTTGATCTTGTCGAGAAAGTTGCCATCGGTGTGGCGGACGGTGTCGATGGCCTCGGAAATGGCCCCACGCCTGCCGGCTCTACGTTCCCTGAGAGCCTCTGTCTGCTCGAGGCGTTCGCGTATCTTTTCTTTGTCTATATCATTGACATTGAATCCGATAAGTATGTCTCCCCTACGGCGCTGCACCCGGTTGAGAGGAATGGAATTCACCAGACCGCCATCGACCATAGTACGAAGGCCATAACGCACCGGACGCAGCAGGCCCGGGATGGAAATGGAGGCTCGGATGGCCTTGAAAAGGCTGCCTTCACGGAACACGACCTCATCTCCGGTATAGAGATCGGTCGCCACGGCGCAGTACGGAATGGCGAGGTCTTCGATGTTCACGTCCGGCACGACCTGCTCGAGCGATTTGATGATCTTGTCGCCCTTGACCATATGGTTGCGGCCGACGCTCAGGTCCAGAAGCTTGAACACCTTCCAGGCATCCAGGCTGAGGAACCACTTCTCCGCCTCGTCGAGTTTGCCGGCGGCATAGATGCCACCGATGAGAGAACCCATCGAAGTACCGGCAATGGAAGTAATCTTGTAACCGCGGCTCTCAAGCTCGCGTATGGCTCCCATATAGGCGAATCCCCTTGGACCGCCGCTGGAGAGCACCAGAGCGACATTCTTTGACATTATCTTACGATTTTATCACCTTCACCTATGTTTGTACCTTCCATCACCTGGGTGAACCAGTCGAGATGGTAGTTGAGCACCCATACCCAATACGGCCAGCGATGCTTGCCCGGAGAGAGCATCTCGATATGACGTATGCCCAGCTGACGGCATTTCTGGCAGAATTCCTCCGCTGCGATCACGAAGTTCTTGTCCTCCGTGCCGCAGGTAACCACGAGTATCTTGTTCTTGGTGTCATCGCCGCAGATTTCCTTGTAACGGTCAAGCCTGGTGACGGCACACTGGGCGACGCACGCAGGGTCGAAGATGTCCGTTGCGCCGAAAATGGACGGCAGATAACTGCGCGATCCACCGGAATACTGGAGGTCGAGAACGCCGCTCATAGAGCCCGCGCCCTTGAAATAATCCGGATGGTCGAGGAAGATGTTCATCGCGCCGTGACCGCCCATAGAGAGGCCTGTAATGAAGGTTCTGTCGGCCTGGAGACCGTATGTGGCAGCCATTTCAGGCCAGAACTCGTTCCAGAAGAACTGCCTCCACTGAGGCTTCGCAGGGTCCGCATTGTCCACGTACCAGCTGTCGTAGAGGCCGTCCGGACAGATAATTCGGAAACCATAGCGGTCGGCGACTGCCTGGACGTCGGTGTGCTTGTTCCAATCCCAGCTGTTTCCGCTCCATCCGTGCATCAGAATGAGGGTCGGGATGTCCTTGGCCGACGACTGGGCAGGCGACCACACATAGACTGTGTCGTTGCAGTGCAGATTGTCGGACTCGAACACGTGTACGGCCTGGGCATTGAGGTTCCAGGCTGCGGCGGCAAGGGCCAATATCGTCAATAAACGCTTCATAGCATTAGTTTTTCATATGAACAGTCATCTGAGGGAACGGGAAGTTGATACCCTTCTGAGGCAGCTGAGAGTAGATTTTCTCATTGGTATCGAAGTACACTCCCCAATAGTCTGAGGCCTTGCACCACACGCGGAAAGTGAAATTCACACTGCTGGAGCCGAGTTCCTTGATGGCTGCAAAAGGATCAGCAGGCGCACCTGCGGATACGGTGAGGATCCTTGGGTCCGCAGAGGCGATTTCAAGAAGAGCCTGCTTCACTTGTTCCGCATCGCTTCCATATTCCACGCTGACAGCGAAATCCACCCTGCGGAGAGGCTTCTTGGAATAGTTGTCTATGGTGCCGCTGGAAAGGGCGCCGTTTGGCAGGACAACTTCCCTGTTGTCCACGGTGATTATCTTGGTGGAAGTGATATTGACTGAGGTCACAGTACCGCTGAAACCTTGAGCACTGATGAAATCACCAACGCCGAAAGGCTTGAATATCAATATCATAATGCCTCCGGCAAAATTCTGGACAGCTCCACTGAGAGCCATACCGATTGCCATACCGCCTGCTGTCAGCAAGGCTGCGAAGGAGGTGGTCTCGATGCCGAGGGTACCTATCACTATTATGGCCAGTATCACCCAGAGGACGAATGAGACGAGGCTGGTGGTGAAGGACACGACAGCCTGGTCGGTCTTGCGACGGGCAAAGGACCTGGCCAGCATCTTCTTGACCAGCTTGATCAGGTATCCACCCAGGAAGTAGATGATGAGCGCCGCCACGACCTTCAGTCCGAAGATTACGGCCTGATGCAGTACGGTGGAGGCCAGTTCATCGGCCGGTGTGTTGCTGATGACACCGATCTTCTCAATGAAGTGCTTCTCCATATCGGTCTTGCCGGCCGTATCGAGCACCGCGTTCCTAAGTGTGTCTATTGCTTCTATTTCTTTCATAAATCAATTGTATTAAGCCTCCTGACTTGAGAACACCTTCTTGACTCCGCTCTTGGCCTCCTCGATGGTCTCGTTCATTTCCTCGGCGTCAGCAGCCTCAGTGGCCACATTGCCCAGATCGATGTCCTCGAGCAGTTCCTGGAGATGGTATTCCTTGTAGAGATATTTCTTGGTCTGATAGCCCACAATGGTGGTCAAAGTGGCATTCGTGGCGCCCTGGATGGCGGAATCGGTCACGACTGAGATGGCGCTGCCGAAGAGAGGCAGGCCCTTGATGTACTTGCTCAGGCCACGGACGAGAGAGTCCCCGAAGTTGACGTTGCTGATGCCGTAAGCGATGAGCGAATTGGTCAGCACGGACTTGAGTATCTTCGCCAGGCGGGCATCGGAAGGACGGAAGCCATAGAGGAACACCAGGTCCTTGATGAGCTGGAGATTGATTGTCGTGACGAAGATGGTGTCGTAGGTGTCGGACTGGCTGAGGGCGGAGGTGACGCCTGATTTGACGGCCGCGTTCCTGATGATGACTTTGGCGCTCTTGCCTATGTCATCGCGGTAGATGCTGCCCAGGACGGTCCTGAGAGTGTCATCATCGCGGTCTGAACGCGCTGCGGCAAGGGCATCGACCTTCTCGAACGGATACCAGTCGGCCTCGTCCACTTCCCTGTTCAGTTCTATCATATGGTCCGCGATGCTGCGGAGCATCCTGCGGTTGTGACGCTTTGCCGAACGGGCCGATTCCTTGTCGGTCACGTGGGTCTGGAAGGCATCCATATGGGACAGACGCACCAGAGGCACGATGTAAACGCCGACGAAGAGGATGACGGACAATGCGATGAACGCATAGCCCAGATACGGACTGATTTCGTAGGCACGCATAGACACGCTTGCCAAGGCCGCAAAGAGCACGACACCTATGGCAGCGACGCCGAAACGCAGCACGAGATTCAGTTCCCTCTTGCCGACCTTCCTCGAATATTTTTCCTGGTACTCATAAAGCGACATCCGCGCATTATAGTCCTTGGAGGGCAGAAATTTCATTTCCATCAGTTCTTTTCAGTTACAAATGTACTAAAATATACCTATATTTGTAGGACATCGATCATACTGACCGAATAATTAAGTAACACAAAAACCAAATCAACAAATGTTATTCCACGTTTACGGCGCAAATGCGCTTGCTCAGTGGGGAATGATGCTCGCAGTGCTTGCGGGCCTTATCCTGCTCAATGAATTCGCCAGAAGGACCAAACTCGGCGGAGCCATCACTATGTTTGCTGTACCTGCAGCCCTGACCGTTTACTTCCTCGTTCTCCAGATCGGAAACGCAATGGGTGTCGAATGGGCAATGAAGAACCAGACCATCGTCTATATGAACGGTTGGTTCCACTATGCGAAGCTTTACGCTGCGCTCACCGGCTGCATCGGCTTTATGATGATCAAGTACAAATGGGGCATCGGTGCAAAGCACTGGTTCAAGCCATTCCCATTCATCATCGTGGCTATCAACATCCTCATCGCAGTCGCTTCCGACTTCGAGACCGCAGCAAAGGGTTGGTACTCCTGGTTCCTTTCAAACGAGGACGTATGGCTCTATGGCGGCTGGCACAATGTGATGAACGGCGTCGCTGGTCTCCTCAACATCTTCTGTATGACAGCTTGGTGGAGCGTTTATTCCTCAAAGGACAAGACCGATATGCTCTGGCCTGATATGACCTGGGTTTACATCGTTGTCTATGACATCTGGAACTTCGCATACACTTACAACTGCCTCCCTACCCACTCCTGGTACTGCGGCGTTGCCCTCCTCCTCGCTCCTACCATCGCAGCTCTCGGCTGGAACAAGGGCGGCTGGATCCAGAACCGTGCAAACACCCTCGCTATCTGGTGTATGTTCGCTCAGGTATTCCCTCTCTTCCAGATCACCGCTACTGACGGCAGCGTTGCCCCTAAGCCTTGGGCAACCCTCCCTGTACAATATGCAGACGGCACCATCAACGGCATCGTTGAAGGCAGCAGCGTGAATGCAAACCCTACCGCAATGACTGTGGTTTCCGGCCTTGCACTCCTCGTGAACATCATCGCTCTTGCTTACATCATCTATCAGTCCAAGAAGCGCCACATCAACCCTTATACTACCGACGTTTTCGTAAACCAGAAGTACTACAAGGATGCTGCGGCACGTATGGAGCCTGAAGCATAGTAAATGAAGAAAATACTCCTGTCAACCTTAATCGGCCTGGCAGTAATTACTGCGGCAGCACAGACTTATTCAAACCCTGTGCTGCCGCATAATTGTCCCGACCCGACCGTACTCGACGACCGCGCCAACAGCGGCTGGTTCTGGCTCTATTCGACCCAGTCCACCATCGACGGAAGCTCCGTCAACAAGGATTCAAGTTCAGATGCAGGCACCGTCGTCAACCTGCCGATCTACCGCTCGAAGGACTTCGTGAACTGGGAATTCGTGTGCGACGGCTTCCCTGACGGCAGACCTGACTGGGTGGAAGATTCCAAGCTCTGGGCCCCTGACATCAACTATTTCGACGGAAAATACGTGCTCTACTACGCCCTCGGCGTGTGGGGCGGTATATTCAAGGAAGGTTCGGGCGTCGCAGTTTCCGACTCCCCTGCCGGTCCGTTCATCGACTACGGCAAAGTCGTGGACTACAAGAGCCTCGGCACCCTCAACTCCATAGATCCGAACTATTTCGACGACGGAGATGCCAAATACCTGCTCTGGGGCAGCCTCGGAGGCGGCATTGACATAGTCCGTCTGTCCGATGATGGCCTGTCCGTAGCCAAGGATGCTAAGAAGAAGCATCTGGCAGCCCGCAATATGGAAGGCGCATATCTGTACAAACGCAACGGCTTCTACTACCTTTTCGCCTCCAAGGGCAAATGCTGCGAGGGCGAGAAGAGCACCTACCGCCTCGTGGTGGCCAGGTCCGAGAAGCCTGACGGCCCATATTACGGTCCCGACGGACAGAAGTTCACCTCAATGAGCTACGACAATGTCATCCTGCAGGCTACTGAAGGAGGCGCATTCGTGGGTCCGGGCCATAATGCTGAGATAGTAACGGACAGCAAGGGAAAGACCTGGATGCTCTATCACAGCTACTGGAAGGGCAACGGTTTCAACGGCCGCTGCCTCAATCTGGATGAGATATACTGGGACCGCGACGGATGGCCATATTTCCTGGGCGGTACCCCGTCATCCAACAGTACATTACCGACATTTTAACGCACTGACAATATGAAAAAGTTGATTCTTTCTTCGCTTTGCGTGCTCCTGAGCAGCATCGCATTCGCCTGGGGACCACGTGGCCACGCCACTACCGCAGCCCTAGCAGACCTCAACCTCAAGCCTTCGACCAAGGCACAGGTGGAAGCCTATCTCGGACGCAGCATCCCATTCTATTCAGCCTGGATGGATGAATTCCGCGACGAGCCCGAGTACAAGTTCTCCTCATCCTGCCACACCTTCCCAGCCGGTGCAGACTACACTTACGAGCCAGTGGAAGGCAAGATGGATGCCCTCAAGCTCCTCGACCAGGCTGTTGCCATAGTCAAGGACCGCAAGAATCAGACTGACAGCGCAGTGGTCGTGAACCTCAAGTTCATCATCCACATCGTGGGCGACATACACTGCCCTGTACACGTGAAGTACACAACCATCAACACCGCCTTCAAGGTGATTCCTTACAAGGGCGAAACCGAGCAGATCAAGTACCACACCGTGTGGGACGCACAGATCATCGACCGCAAGAGCAACTATATCAGCCCTGCAGAGATGGCCGCTGACTTCAACCGTCTGAGCAAGAAAGAAATAAAGGAGATCCAGAGCGGATCTCCTGTGGATTGGGCTAATGAAAACGCTGCCGAAAGCATTGTCATCTACGAAATGGCTCAGCCTGGCGAAACTCTTTACAAGCCTTTCTACAATCCGGCCTGGCCTATCGTGCAGAAGCAGATAATCAGGGGCGGATATCGTCTCGCAAAAGTGCTTAACGACTGTTTCTCAAAATAGAAAGAGCCTCGAGGAAGTAGTAGTCCGCGTATGTAAGCGGCACGTCAACCTCGGAATTGCCGTGAAGATTGCCCACGGAATGCTTCAGGATGAAGTCTCCGTTGGTGCCCGGTTCAGCAAGATATTCAGGACTCGCAAGGGTCCTGATTTCTTTTTCTGCCATCCTGCGGCATTCTTTTGCCAATGCCTTGTCTGCAGTGAGCTTGCTCAGCTGAGCGAAGGCAGAAGCCATAATTGCGCCTGCAGAAGCATCTCTCTTGACAGGCTCCCCTTCCGTCCAGGCATAGTTGTCAGGACAGCCGGGAGCGTCTGCAGCGATGGCATCAGGAGTGCCAGGAGCATTGAAGTCCCAATATGGAATGCCATCCTCAGGCATAACTGAAAGGAGGTAATTGGCCACCTTCTCAGCCTGGGCAAGATAAGCCTCATTGCCGCTGAAAGCATACATCATAGTGTAGCCGTAGAGAGCCCAGGACTGGCCGCGTGACCAGGCTGATTCGTGGGCATAGCCCTGCACGGTCTGCTTGTGATCTATTTCGCCGGTCTCAGGTACATAGTCCACGAGGTGATAGCAGGAGCCGTCCTCGCGGAAATGATTGACCATAGTGGTATTGGCGTGGAGATAGGCCACCTGACGGAGCGAATCGCAGTCGAAGAGGTTCGCAGCTACCATAAGCAGTTCCAGGTTCATCATATTGTCGATGATCACAGGATAGCGGCAGCCCTTGCGGCTGTTCCAGCTCTTGATGCAGCCTACTGTAGGGTTCATACGGGCTGCGAGCTTGGCAGCTGCGGCTTCCATAAGCGGCAGATAGGCAGTGTCGCCGGTGATGCGATAGGCATTGCCATAGCTGCAGTTGACCTGGAATCCGATGTCGTGATCGGTGTTGAGGGAGCAGATGTCCGCCAGTTTGACGGTCTGCCTCTCGGCCATAGCCTTGATGGCCTCGTCACCGGTGGCCTCATAGACATACCAGAGGCTGCCAGGGAAATAGCCGCTGCACCACCAGCGTACGTTAGCGTTGATTACAGTGTCCTGGGCCACATCGTATGAACGAGGAGTGACTCCCTCGCCCAGACGGGCGTCCATTGCAGAAAGTTGAACCTTGGCTACGTCATAGACACGTGAACTGAGGCTGTCGAGAGACTCAGTGCAGGCAGTGAGGAGAAGCGCAGCAGAAGCTGCCAGAATGATTTTCTTCATCAGTATACTAATTTCTTAATCGATTTCTTAATCTTGCAACGGGCTACGTCCGGAATCATAGCGAACCAGTAGGAACCTGTGCCTTCGGCGTCCGCAAGAGCCTCCGGATGCTCGATCCAGGCCTTAAAGATACGAATAGAATCGACACGTCCTGCAATCGCAGGGTCGATTGCGCCCCAGTCGCCCGTCTGAATATCCTTGCTGACGTTGATATGAGCCCCGTCGAGGGCAATATAGCAGACGCCATTGTGCCATACCCATTCACAGCGTTCCGGACCTCTGCTGGTGCGTATCCTGATCTTGCCACGACGTACGCGGCCTACCAGTCTGACCTGGTCGATGGCAGTAGTCACCGACTTAACTTCAGGATTGAGCGTCTTGATGCCGTGGCCCTCTTCAGATATGCAATTAGGCGTGAAGAGGACGTTCTTGAAGGCGACGAGGCTGTCCCTGTCGATCTGCATATAAGCGGCGAGGCAATCGGCTCCGTCAAAAACGAAACCGCCCACTTCGCTGCTGTTGTTCTGCTTGTCCTCGCGCTTGTCGGAGGAGCGGATAGGCTTGCCGTCGTCGTATGCGGTCACGCCAGGCACCTTGCGCCAGTCCCAGCAGGCAAACACATTGTCGTACTCGTCGCCGCTGCGCATCAGCAGGACGGCACCGGAGGCGGAGAAATGTGCCAGGGTGTTCTCCCGGTTGGTGAATTCGTAACCGATGGTGCGCTCGGAGGACATACGCACGGAGGCGTACCAGGTCGGAGTTCGATAGCAGCCGCAGTCGGAACGATTGAAATAGACGGCACCGACTTTCTCATTAGGATACTTGGCCGGTTCCAGGTTCTGCAGTGCAATATGCCTGAAGCGCTCAGCCTCATCGGTATCGCCCTTCTTCTGGGAATATGCGGCCAGGTTCTGCGCTGCCACGGCCATAGAATAGGCCTTGCCACGGCCTCCGTCAGGAAAACACTGACGGCCGCAGTAACTTGGATCCATCACGCCCTTCCAGAAACACCAGGAAATGCCCTTGTCGAGTAATTCCGTGACTATAGAGCACTGTTCTGGGGTGAACTGATAGTCCGTACCCTCGAGGGCTCTGAGCCAGAAGGAAAGGCCTTCCAGATAAGCCAGACCGTAATTGCCGAACTGCATCTGAGGGCCGTGCTGATGGAATGACCAGTCGTCGCGTATGCCCTCGTCGCTGTCAGTGATGCAGATCTCCTCTGCGATGACGTCGCGGGCCTTGAGAACCAGTTCCTCATCGTCCAGAAGCATACCCTTCATCAGCTGGTTGCCGGCGAGCCAGGACTTGTTCTGGCCGGTACGTCCGAACTTCGAGCGTTCCAGGACCTTCACTCCCCCTTCGATCTCCTCGGGACTGAGTTCGTCGTAGATCATCAGCAGGATGGTCGTCATCTTCTTAGGCACACCTATGTCGTTATGCCACCAGTTAGGGCACTTAGGCATATTAGTGAACCACCAGTTGATGCCGGAATGCAGCATCTGATGGAGCTTCGGATTCTTGTACCAGTTGCTGTCAGGGTCAGAATACAGCTTCGCAACGGACTGAAGCCTGGTAATGTGGAGAGTAGGCTGCCAGCGACCGCGGTCCATATTCGCATAGTCGATATCCGTGAACTGGTCGCCGTCCCACAGTTCGAGGAGACGCGAGACCTCATCGTCCGGAAGCGCAATGGAAGTATAGAGCTGAAGCAGCAGGACATCGTTGGCCCTGCCGAACTCCGAATACTTCATAAAATTGCGCGTGACCTGATCCGAAGTCGCTGCAGAAGCCCTCGCAGCCTCAGCGAAAGAGGCGCGGAGAGCATCCAGAGAAGACGCAGAAGTGGTGACCGTCACCAGGGCGGCCACCACAAACGTCGATATTCTAAGTAGGAAATTACCTGTTCTCATCATCCTTCATACAACGTACAGGATAGCCGTGGGCACGGTTACCGCTCTGTTTTTCAGGAGCTGACCAAGCACCTTCCTTGTAACGATAGTAGAACATATGGGCGTTGGCACCGTTCTGCTCGTAGCTGGTTACGGTGGAGTTGCTCCAAAGGGCGCAGATGTCGGTTGTAGTATTGTCGCAGTTACCACCGTTTGAGCCCCACTTGCAACCACCGAAGGAAAGGGTTACGGTCTCATCGCCGTACTTGTAGACCATACGATACATACTTGCATCGGTAACGTCGAGTTCAGCGACAGAGTACATTTCGTTGAGAAGTGCAGGACAGGCCACCATCCAACCCTTAGGACAAGGGTCGTAGATGGACTTGGTGCCCTTGGTGGAAACAACCTGATCGCCAGTGGTGTTCTGATTGCCCCAGAGGTCGTCGATATGCTCACTGCGTGCACCAGGATTGGCTCCCAAGTACCAGTCGCCACCCGAAGTAATAGTGTTATTATTAAGATGGTAGAACTTCTCAGGATTAGCTGCAGAAATAGCAAGGTCGGTCACGACAGTAGCAGCCTGGATGAAGAGTCCGCCTGATGAAGACCAGCCAGTCTGGAACGGACGTCCCCACTGATAGTAGCAGCCACGGCCGTCCGAAGGCCTTGTGGAAGTCTTGAACTCGATGTCCTTGATTGCGGCACCGAGGTTACGGTCCATAATCACGCCGTTCTTCATAGTCTGGCCGGTAATCTCAGACCCGAGAGCCCAGATATTGAATGCCCAGATGCAGTCGCTGTTCTCGTCGAGGAGCTTCACCTTGGAAGCATAACCGAGATAAGAACCGGCCTTGAGGGCCTTCACGCTTACGGTGTAATTGCCATTGAGAGGAATCTTCACGTATGCAGAACCGTCCCAGCCGTTGGTGCCGTTGAATTCGAGGTTGTTCTTGTTGGAAGCATTCAGTTCGCAGGCATTCTGAACGAGAATGTAAGCAGGCTTGGTGCAACGCATGAAGTTGCCACGGGCACGTACGTCCATTGTGACTGCATCACCGCCCATCATAGCTGTATAACAGTTCTGATCGCCGTATGACCAGCCCTCACCGAAGGCAGCGACATAGCGGGTCTCAACCGGATTGTACCAGTCGAAAGTATTGTCGCTGAGGGAGAGGTTGGAAACTGTAATGACGTTGAGAGCCTGAGCCTTGAGTTCCTTGCCAGCCATCTTCACAGGGATTTCGATGGTCTTCTGACCGTCCTTCATTGTCACGATGACATAGACGTCAGTGCCGGTAAGGTCGCAAGGGAGAGCAGTGAAATAGACATCCTGCTCGGAAGAGAGAGCAGAGGTGTTGGAGATGGTAACGCCGGCGTAGTCCTTGGTAGCGGAGTAAGCTGCGCTGCCGGTCTTAGGATCCACGGTGATTGTGCCGGAGAGAGCCTTGCCAGGAGCCCAGAGCTTCACACTCACGAGTTCTGCAGAAGCGAATTCGCTGGAAGAGACCTTGACCTTCACGAAAGCGGTCATCTGATTGAGAGTGAAGGAAATGCCTTCAGTCTGACCGGCCTTGATGCTCGTCTTTGCGTATGCCACGCAGTTGTTTCCGATATGGATGCTGGAATTGGCCTTGCGCTGGGACTGAACGCTGTTCACGCTGCCCACGATGCCTGCAGCCTTGTAGGAAACGTATGCGGCAGGATAGGTAAGATAGAGTTCGAGGTCCTTCTCAGGAATTACCTCGGAAACAGTCTGGAACACGCCCTTCTTCTTGCCAGAAGACTCGCCATAGAGTTCAGCGGTCTGACCATAGAATACAGTCGTGTCGACATCATAGATGCCGAGAGCATCTCCGGTGTACCAGAGGAGAACAGGGCCTTCACCGATGGAAACCTTGGTATCTTCCTCGGAATTGCCCTCAAAAGTGATTACAGTACCCTGTGCAGGGATGATTTCTTCGAGTTCCTTCTTTGCGCATCCGGCAAGAACGAGAGTGGCCATTGCAGCCAGGAATATATATTTCTTCATTGCTTCTTCGTTTTAAGGTTACCAGATGTTTTCAGTAATGTCGCCTGCACCATTGTTGGTGCTCCAGCCGTCAGGATTGCCGACGGTCTCCCATTTCGCATAGTCACAGGAAGATGCGCGGCCATCCTTGTCATAGACGATGACTGCGGTGAACACCTTCTTGCCGGCCTTGAGATCAGTGAGAGTCTCGTGGTAAGGAACCTGGATGTCCTCGCCGTTTGCCTGGATGAAGTTGATGAGCTGGATCTCATTCGTGACATCGACGGTGACGTCGTCCTGAGCCATCATCCTGATGAGAGTACCACCATAGGAGTTGCCCTCGGTGAGAGTTACATTGATGGTAGCGCAGTTGTTGTCGATGTCGACGACTTCGAGCTTCACCATCGGATCGACTTCCTCCTGTGGTTCAGGTTTGCCGCAGGAGAATGTCAGCAGCAGTGTTCCGAGCACTGCGATTGCAGAAAAGATTCTTTTCATACGGGATAGTGTTAATAAGTTATATAGTATTGAATTATTCGTCAGGTGAAAGTTTGACTATGATGCTGGCCGTCTCCCCCTCCGGTACGGTCATTTCGTAACCGCACTCATAGTAGCCAGTGTTGGCCGCATCGTAGGAGTTGGCACTCTGGGTGCTCCAGGTCTTCAGGGACACCTTGGTGCCGGTGGATGAGGTCGTAGTCAGGTAGAGATACTTGCCGGTCGCGCTCTTGAGGGTGATTCCGCCGTACTCGATAGTAGGTACGGCACGGGTGACCATTGTCCATCGTATGGTGGCAGGAGAGCCTGCCGCAGTGACGACATCCTTCACATAGAGATTGTCACCCTCCATATAGATGGTCCTCACAGCGCTCTTTACGGCAGCGCCCAGAGGAGCGGTGATATCAACGGTTGCGCCCAATTTTCCGTCACCGTTGACAAGGCCCTTGAAGACACCCTCGCCGCCTACCTTGTGATAGCCGCCGTTAACGCTGAGAGTGCTGTGATTCAAGTTGTTATATCTGAATGAGCCCCATCTCTCAGAGCCGTCGTTCATATTCCAGAGGTCGATGTAAGGCTCAAGTGTGCCATAACTCTGAAGGCCGAGATCAGCGGACCAGCGCACGCCGAAGGCATCATACACGAAGCTGCCTGCGTCGAGGTGGGAGTGGCTGGTATTGCCCTTGCCAGCCTTGATGCCGAGGTACTTGTCCGTAGCGTCCATAGCCCAGTTGGTGTGTATGGCAACTACCGGAGTCTTGCCCTCTCCCCTGAATATCTGCTCTGAAGGGGCTGTGATTTCTCCTGCATCAACCTTGGATATGCAGTACAGGAGCACTGGCATCACACGTCCATCATCGGCTCCGGTATAGCTGCCGGTACGCTTCTGTTCGAACAGGAGCAGGCTAGGATCCTTGAACTTCCAGGCAAAATACCAGAGCGCAGGACAAACTGCGCTGGAAGGAGCACAGTCGGAATAGTTGAATACCATACCGGTCGGACACTCCATAAAGACCATATATTTTCCTGTCTTGCTGAAGCCCTGGATGGATGACAGGCCGGCATCGGAACCGGTGGCCGTCTCCATCGCGATATTGATGATGCTCTGGAATTCAGTTCCGTAGTTCCAGTAGGAATAGCCCTCAGGATAGTTTCCGTCCGGATAGTACATAGCCGCCACCGCAGTCTTGTTGGACTCGATGCTCTTCTTGATCATAGCCTTGCAATGGTCTACATCCTTTTCGTAGATGGCAAGTGCGGACAGGATGATGCCGCAGTTGCAGACCTGGTTCCAGTTGCCGTCTGAATCGTAGAAATTCAGGTTCCAGACCTTGTTCTCGGCCGGAGTGAAGCAGTAGTCCACCAGTTTCTTCTCCACGAGAGCCTTGGTCTCAGCGGAGAGTTCATTGTAGAGCCAGTCATAGCCCAGAGCCACTCCACAGGCCATTTCGCCCACATCCAGCCAATGCTGTTTGGCATTCCAGTCCTTGAAATTGCAGACAGTCTGAATGTCGTGCTCTGCCTTTGTCAGATACTCGTCCTTGCCCGTGAGCTTGTAGGCCATCGCAAGGAAAGTGATGCGCTTCATAGCACTGCGGCTGACCGAAAGCAGACGCTTGCCGGAAAGCGTGTAAGTCAGGTCTGCAGCAGTCAGGAAAGACTTGCAGTTGGACTCCATCTGGTTGAAGACTGTGGTCAGAGGAGCATTGGAACCATTCTCCAGCTTAGCCTTCATCGCATCGAAATCAGCTTGGGTATAGACTATGCGCGGATGGTTTGAGGCCGTAAGTCTGGAATAGTCCGGCTCTGCCACGGGAGTCACAGGGACATCCGTCGTATCCTTGCCCATATCGACGTGAGAGCCCGGTTTGAACACCGGGAACCTGTCGTCCTGACAGCCTACGGCAAGCAGGCAGCACAGAGCAGCGATAATTGATAAGGTCATATATTTTCTCATAACACACATATTTCTAATAAGCCCAACCTTCTTTTTTCTTAAGATCAGGGTTTCTCTGACATTCGCTTGCCGGTGCAGCCCAAGGATACATATCGTCGCTGTAATACCAGTTGTAGTCGTATCCTTCCCATTCCTTCCACCAGCTCTGGCCGCCATAGACGTCCTTGCCCTGGAACTTCATCTGCTTGTAGGTGCCCCAGCGCCATTCGTCGAAGTAGTCCACGCCCTCGAGGCAGAGTTCCACTCGCCTTTCGTAGCGTACAGCTTCCATAACCTCCTCCTCGGAGCCCACTGAAACGGCAGGCATACCGGCACGGGAGCGTATCTGGTTGACGATTTCAACCGCCTCGCCCAGACGGCCCAGGTGCACGAGGGCCTCAGCCTTCAGGAGGACGATGTCAGTGAAGCGGATCAGAGGCCAGTCGGTAGGACAGCGGAGACGGTCCTCGAGGTCATCAGGCTTGTTGTAGGAATACTTCTTATATACATACATAGACTGGTAGTCGCCGATGTAGTAGTCGCCATAGTCGTCGCCCTCGTTGAGGAATGGCCAGCGAAGTTCCTTGCCCTTCTGGATCTTGCCGCCGTTGTCGGTAGCATCCTTGAAGGTGTCATACGGATCGTATGGCACGAGGCATATATCCTTGAGGCGAGGGTCGCGGTTGTTATAGGCGGAGCGGACGCGGTCCTCGTTGCCGTTGTCGATGTAATAACGGTCGAAGATGTCCTGACCTATCTTCTTGATCCTCTCCTTGATGGCGCTCTCGTGGGCTGCGGACCAGGTCTTGCTCTTGATGCCGTCACGCAGGAAGTACACTTCCCTCTGATATGGCTTGAGCTTGTCCCAATCCTCGAAACCAGGCACCTTCTTCCACTCGAACTTGCTGCCGTCGGCATTCTGGAAGTAATCCACGAAATCGGATGAAGGACGCACATTGGACCAGGAATTCCAGGTGTCGCGGCCGCCGATCATAAGCTGGAGGTTGTCGCAGTAGCCGGCCTCGCTGCCGAACTGGAGCGGGAAGATCATCTCGTGGTCCTTCTCATTCTTGTAATTGAAGAAATCGATGAACTTGCCTGCCCAGAGTCCGTAACCGCACTCGGAGACCTTGGTGAAGTCATCGTAAGCCTCCTGCCATCTCTCGAGGAAGACGTATGCAATACCGCGGAGGGAATATGCAGCACCCTTTGAAGGACGGCCGTAGTTGACGCTGAGGGTATTGTCTGGGAAATCCTTGCATTTGATGCACTCGGTGCAGTCATCGATGACAACCTGCCACACATCCTCGTTGCTGGACTGTGTCTTGGTACACTGCTCGTTGGAAATCACATCGAGATAGATAGGCACTTCTCCGTAAATCTTGGCCAGTCGCGCATACGCCCAAGCCCTGATGAAACGGGCCTCGCACATATAGCGATTGTACTTCTCCTCGCTCAAATTGGCCTTGTAGAGGTTTGCAATGGCGTCGTTGCAGGCGTGGATGGTGGTGTAGGTCCACTTCCAGTCATACCACACTGTGAACTCGGTGGCGTCCTTGGTGGCCTTTGCAAGATGCATCAGGTGGTAGTTGTCGGACACGAAATCCGTCTGGAACTCAACGCCCATCCAGCCCTGACGGTTGATGCCCGTCATATCGTTGTACCTGAGCTGGATGCGGGAAAGGTCGGTCCTGTAGAAATTGACGTAGAGACCGGCAATGCCTTTGTCGGCAAGGGACTCCGTGGTCCACATCTGTGCACTTCCTATCTGGTTTGCAGGAGCCTGATCCAGCATTCCGGTGCAAGAGGCGGCAAAAGCCGCAGCAATCAGTATAATAATTGTCTTTTTCATCATAATGCCCTCCATACTAGAATGTTACCTGTGCTCCGAGGGAAACCTGCTTCATCAGAGGATATCCGATGGTGGAACCGAGTTCCGGATCCATACCAGGATACTTGGTCAGGGTGACGAGATTCTCGCCTGAGACATAGAAGCGCAGGGACTTGATGAAGATCACCTTGGTGTACTTCGAAGGAAGAGTATAGCCCAGCTGCACGTTCTTGAGTTTCAGATAGTCGCCCTTGTACTCGAAGAAGTCGCAGGTGCGGCGGTTTCGGTCATCGCCCTCATACAGACGCGGATAGGTCGCATTGAGATCGGTGCGGCCGTCCTCCGGATTGGATGGGTCGAAGAAATAATGGTCGTCGGCAATCCTCTGGGCAATTGCATAACCCCAGGTCACATTGGTGGAGTTGTAGTAGTTGGTCGCCCAGTAGATATAGTGTCCGAAGGCACCTGCAAGGCTCATATTGAAGTCTATGCCCTTCCAGGAGCAGCCGATATTGATACCGAGGTTGCACTTCGGAGTGCTGGTGTGACCGTTGAAGTCCATATCGTCGGAGTTACCGTAGTTCTTGTCGCCATTGTGGTCGGCATAGATGAAGTCACCGTACCAGAGCTGGTCAGGCGAAACGGTTGTGACGCCGTTGAATGAATAGCCGGACTCGATCATAGCCTTGACCCATTTCATATCGGCCTCGGTGCGTATCATACCGTCCTTAGGACCGGCCTTGATGTCCACTGCACCGCCCCTGTAGCCCTTTCCGTTGCCCTTGTAGCGTTCGAGCATATAGAACTCACCGATGGCGTGGCCCTCGCAGAGCTTGCCAGGGCTCGCCCAGTTCTCACTGACGTTGGAGAGGTTGTTGTTGAACTTCTTGCCGTCCCATTCCTTGACGAGTTCGCCCTTGAATGAGGTCACCTTGTTCTTGTTGAATGAGACATTGACGCCCACATTGTAGTGGAAGTCCTTCCCTATCGAATCCTTCCAGTTGAGCTGGAGTTCGACGCCCTGGTTCCACATCGATCCGAGATTGGAAGGAACCTGGCTGACCGTACCCATAGTCAGGTAGGTGGAAGGAGTGAAGAGAATGTCGTAGGTATTCTTATAGTAATAGTCAAAGTCAGCGGTGAGCCTGTCCTTGAAGAAGCCCACGTCGATGCCTATGTCAGTGGTCTCGGTGGTCTCCCACTTGAGGTTCACGTTGCTGGAAGATGCGATATAGAGCGCAGTGGCGTTGCTGGCGTCGATGGTCACCTTGCGGGTGGCGTAAGTCGCCTGCCAAGCATAGTTGCCTATGCCCTGGTTGTTACCTGTCTGGCCCCAGGACGCACGCAGCTTGAGGTTGGAGAGCCAGGCGGAAGTAGAGGACATCCAAGGCTCCTTATTGATACGCCAACCTGCTGAGAATGAAGGGAATACGCCAAATCTGGTATTGGTACCGAAACGGGAGGACCCATCCGCACGGAGGTTGGCCTCGAAGAGGTAGCGGTCCTTGTAGGAATAGTTGACACGGCCGAAATACGAGCGCAGGCCCCAGCCTGAAGGCGAAGTATTGCCGGCGCTGTTGAGGGTTTCGTAGGTGGAGCCGTCATTGAGATCCCAGTCCGTAGCGCCCTTCTTCTGCACGTTCCAGCCCCAGGACTTGTAGAGCATTGCGGAATATCCGACGAGCGCTCCGAGAGTGTGGTCCTTGCCTATGGTCGTATCGTAGCGTGCGAGGATTTCGGTGGACATCCTGTAGTTCCTGGACATTGCGTCAGTCACAACTGCCTTGGAGAGGTCCGAACTGCTGTAGCGGTTGTCGGTGATATAGTCCCAATATCCGTTCTCACGGCTGTAGGTGTGGTTCTCGCTGAAACAAGGAGCATAGTTGAAGGTGCCCTCGATGCTGACGCCCTTGTATGGGCGCACCTTTGCGTAGATGGTGCCGTTCACCCTCCAGGTCCTCTTGGTGCCAGTGCTGCCGGCCATCTGTCCGAAGATATTGTTGGCATTCGGGGACTCGTCGTTGTTAGCAGGACGGCCCCAGGCATTCTCACTGCCCGGATAGATACCAGGCGTGGTCATATAGAGGTAGTTGAAGCCGTTGGAGATATTAGCGCATCCATACTGCTGGAACTGTCCGAGTATGCGGGTACCCATAGTCAGCCACTTGGTCACATCGGCCTCGAGGTTCGTCCTGAAATTGGCCTTCTGGGAGGATGAATCGAGGTTGAATCGGTTCATAACGCCCTCATTGTCCAGCCAGCCGCCGGAAATCATATACTTGACCTTCGCGGAACCGCCGCTGATGTTGATATTGTGCTCCTGGGAGTAGCCGTTCTGGAAAATCTCATTGAACCAGTCGGTGTTCGGATAGGCGGCATAGTTAGGCACGCCATATTCGTTCAGTCCGTATGGATCCGCAGCAGCAGCCCTCCAGATGTCGATATTGGTCTGGGAGAACTTGTGGCTGGTGCCGGCATTGTCGCAACCTTCGTTGAACAGGTCCATATAAGTCGCATAGTCGGACACCCATTTCAGTTTGTTCACAGGCATCTGGATGATACCTTTATATGAATAGCTGACCTGCAGGCGGTCCGCAGAACCGGTCTTCGTGGTCACGAGGATGACGCCGTTGGCCGCACGGGTACCGTAGATGGCGGTGGAAGCCGCATCCTTGAGGACGGAGATGGTCGCAATATCGTTAGGGTTCACATTGTCCATACTCCACTCCACGCCGTCGACGAGGACGAGAGGAGAACTGGCGCTGCTGGTGAAGGAACCCACGCCACGAATGCGTATGGTGGCACTTTCACTGCCCGGCTGGCCGGAAGACTGGGACACGTTCATACCGGCTGCCATACCAGCCAGAGCTGCAGAAGCACTCATCACTGGACGGCCCTCCGCAGCGCTCTGGAAATCGATTGCGCTGACCGAACCGGTGAGGTTGACCTTCTTCTGGACGCCGTAGCCGACGACCACAGTCTCCTCGAGGAGCATCGCATCCTCAGAGAGGACCACGTCGATGACCCTGTCGTTGCCGACCGTAATGGTCTGGGTCTCAAAGCCGAGACAGGAGAACTCCAGTTCGGCGCCTTTCTGGGCCGCAATGCTGTAGGAGCCGTCCACATCGGTCATAGTGCCGCTGGCGCCTGCACGTCCCTTTACCATCACGACAGCACCCACCACAGGCTCTCCGCCCTGGTCGGTCACGCGGCCTTTCACATCCGTAGAAATGGCTGTCTGAGGCTTGGCCTCGTTCTTCTCACGGGAAGTGATGGCAATGAGCTTGTCCTTGGTGATCTCATACGTGACGTCCAGCCCCTTGAGCAGTTGGTCCATCACATATTCGATGCTCCTGTCATTTGCCTCGACGCTAACCGGCGTATTGGCATCCGTGAGGGCATTACTGTAGAAAAATCCATAGCCGCTCTGCTTCTCCACCTCTAGGAGAGCATCTTTCAGGGCCATATTCCGGACGGAAACGGTCACCTGTGCACGAGCCTGCACGCTTGACAGCGACAGGATGGCAGCTAGGACGATCAATGTTCTGGTCAGTAGTTTCATATTACTTGTTATAGAAGTAAATTATGTTGTTATCCATACGATATTTCAAAGTAGAAGTAGCGCAGATCAGGTCGAGCACGCTCACGAGCGAACTGTTGCGCACGAGTCCGGTAAAGCGGAGCTGCTCCACATCCGCATTGTCATAGACCAATTCCACGTTGTACATACGCGAAATGGACTTTGCGAGATGATCGAAGCTCTCGTTGTCCAGGTACAGCTGATTCTCCATCCAAGGCACCAGATGGGTCTGGCTGGCAACTTTGTCCTTGCTGAACTTCCCGGAAAGCTTGTTCCATACGAAAGCCTCGCCCGGGACAAGAGTACAGGAAGACTCCCCTGCCCAAGCCATCACCTTGCCCTCGGTAAGAGTGGCTGTGACGCTGGCGTCCTCTGGATATGCGGACACATTGAATTTGGTGCCGAGGGCCTTGACGCTGACATCGCCTGCCTTCACTACGAATGGCAGTTCAGCATTCTTCGCCACCTCGAAATAGGCCTCGCCGCTGAGGCTGATGTTGCGGTCCAGGCGGTTGAAGCTGCTCAGATAGAGCAGTTCGCTGTCGGAATTCAGGTTGACGATGCTGCCGTCAGGGAGGGTCACACGGGTCTTCTGGCCCTTGTCGGCACGGATGACGAGTTCATCCTGCACGGAATTAAGTTCGGAATATCGAGCCCAGCCCCACACGGCAGCCCCAAGGGTGAGCACGAAGGCGAAAGCCGCGGCCACAGACAGCCACATAGTGCGCTTGCTCACGCGCGCAGAATGCCGTTCCTCGGAGCGGATCTGCCCCAGCAGCTGGGTCAGCATACGGCTCTCGTCGGCAGGGTCCACGACGTGTCCGAGATTCTGTTCCCAGACCTCGGCGCATTTCGCCTCGAATGATTCTTCTGATTGCATTGAAAAGTACTTTTGATAAATGTACCCACAAATTCCATTTTCCCCTACAACTCATCGCAAAAATTTCTAAATTTGTTGTGATGGACGAAGATCGCAGGCTTATACTCGAACTGAATGCCTCCAGCAGGAAGGCCTTCACCGAACTGTACCACAAATATATAGGTATGGTTATGGGCTTCCTGTCCTCTATGCTCAACGACAGGAGCCTCAGCGAAGATCTGGCGCAGTACTGCTTCCTCCAGCTCTGGAACCACAGGGAAAGCATCTCCCCGGAGCGCAATCTCCCAGCTTACCTCTATGTGATTGCCAAGAATGCCGTGCTCAACGAACTTCGCCGTCAGGAGCAGGCCAGCCGCTTTGCCGACTACATCCTCAACTGCCAGGACGGCGTGGAACTGCCTGCAATTGGGGTTGACACCCAGAAGCTGCAGCAGGAAGTCCTCTCGGCCATCGCTTCCCTCCCTCAGGCCAGACGCCGCATCTTCGAGATGAGGGTCATCGAGGGCAAGACCTGCCCAGCCATCGCCGAGGAACTCGGATTGTCGGTAAAAACCGTCGAGACACAGGTTGCACGGTCGACAAAACTGTTGAAAAAAACGGTGGAAAAACTTGTATAATTGTATTGTTTGGTTTTTTATTCGTTCTTATATTTGTAGAAATTTTTTAACGAACTGACATACTTATGGGCGGATTATTCGGTACCATTGCCAAGGAAACACCTTGCTCCACGGACCTCTTCTACGGAACTGACTATCACTCTCATCTCGGCACCCGCCGCGCGGGAATGGCCACTTTCAGCGAAACTGAAGGATTCTTCAGAAGCATCCACAGCCTCGAAAGCAGTTATTTCAGAAACAGGTTCGAGTCCGAACTCCCTAAATTCAAAGGACTTTCAGGTATCGGTGTCATCAGCGACACCGACGCACAGCCTCTCCTGATGAACTCCCACCTGGGAAGATTCGCAATCACGACTGTAGCCAAAGTCAACAATCAGGAGGAAATATCGGCAGCTCTTCTCGAGAAGAATATGCCATTGAGCGAGTTCAGCAGCGGTAAGATCAACCCTACTGAGCTCGTTTCACTTCTCATCATCCAGGGACGCACCTTCGTGGAAGGCATCGAGAACGTCTACAACACGGTCAAGGGTTCCTGCACTATGCTCCTGCTCACCGAGGACGGCATCATCGCCGCCCGCGACGCCTGGGGCCGCACTCCGCTGGTGATCGGCAAGAAAGACGGCGCCTACTGCGTTGCGTCCGAGACCACTTCCTTTGCCAACCTCGGCTACGAAATCGAATACTTCATCGGTCCTGGCGAGATCGTCAAGATCAAAGCAGACGGCTACGAAACCATACGTCCGGCCAACAAGCAGATGCAGATCTGCTCCTTCCTGTGGATCTACTACGGCTTCCCTAACAGCGTTTACGAGGGCAAGAACGTCGAGCAGATGCGCAACGACTGCGGCAGGATAATGGGAGAAGAAGACGACACCCCTGTGGATTGCGCCTGCGGCATCCCTGACAGCGGCATCGGAATGGCCATAGGCTATGCTGAGGGCCACAAAGTGCCATATCAGAGGGCTTTCTGCAAGTACACTCCGACCTGGCCACGCTCATTTATGCCTGCCAACCAGACTATGAGGGACCTCGTCGCCAAGATGAAGCTCATCCCTAACAAGGCCATCCTCAAGGACAAGGACGTCCTCTTCTGCGACGACAGCATCGTACGCGGCACCCAGCTGCGCGACAGCACCAAGCTGCTCCACGACCTCGGCGCCAAGAAAGTCCATATGCGCATAGCCTGTCCTCCGCTCATCTTCGCCTGCCCGTTCATCAACTTCTCCGCAAGCAAGAGCGAGATGGAGCTCATCACCCGTCGCGTCATCGCCGACCTCGAAGGCGATCCAGACAAAAACACCGAGGCATACGCCAAGACCGACTCCCCTGAGTACAAGGCAATGGTCGACGAAATCGCAAAGCGCCTTCACCTGGATTCACTCAAGTACAGCAAGCTCGAAAGCATCGTCAAGGCCATCGGCCTCGAGAAATGCCAGGTCTGCACCCACTGCTTCGACGGCAGCAGTTTCCACACTCTGAAATAGCTGAAAGTGGTGCAGAACTAGTGCCACTACTTCTGCGCCAAATTTTGCACCTTTAGGCTCCAACAGTCACGCGTTTGATGACTGTTGGAGCTTTTTTTGCGTAACAGTCACGAGTTTGATGACTGTTGGAGTTGGAAAGTGGTGCAGTACTAGTGGCACTACTTCTGCGTCAAATTCGGTTGCTTAGCGGCGCTGATCAGGCACCGCTGCCGCGCCTTATATGGAAGCGCGGCAGCTACGGACGCAGCTGCGGGGGGCTCTGTGGAAAGGCCCTCCTCGCTGCGCCGTTGCCGGCGAGGTCATTTGGCCATCGCGGGATACGAAGTTGGCCACAGAAACAATCTACGGAGCGAAAGGTTGTTTCTGTGGCA
>DCHT01000023.1 GCA_002314885.1 Bacteroidales bacterium UBA1745
TGTGCATTTTTAAGGAGCGGAACAGGCTCTCTGCTTCTTATTGATACATTTGTACAATTGGGGCGTGCTACCCCACGATGCGCTGATTTCTCCTACGGAACAGGTGACGGTGGCCGTGCCAGCAGCAACGGCGTCGACTACGTATTCGTCGCCTTCTTCCCAACTGTATTCCACAACCTCCTCGTCTGAAATGGTCCATTTATGGCCCTCGGTACCACTGGCCCCTTCCGGAAGGAAGGTACACTTGATGGACACGGACTCCTTGTCGGAGATTGTAATCTCGTCGATGTCGAGGACGATGGATTCAAGAGGGATCTCTGGTTCCTTTACAAACACGCGGAACTCCTGCTCTACACCTGATGCGGATACGGTCACGGTTGTGGCTCCTATTTTCAGTCCCATAATTGAAACCTTGTGGTTGAGAGGATCGGCCTCGTCATACACCACGACGGCCACGCCCTCGTACTGAAGGCTCCAGGTCAGGGTATCCGTGGCGTTGCCCGGAGTTACGGTCGCAGTGATTCCGACGATATCTCCTATTTCAACCTCGACGAATCCGTCAATCAGTTCGGGGAGGGTGAGTTCTATGTTTTCGACGGGCACGCGTACATCCATCGGTGAATCCTGGTCGCAGCTTGAAACTGTAAACAATGCTGCGATTGCAGCCAGGTATAAAGCAATCTTTTTCATAGGTCTAAAGTGAATTGAGTCTTTCGTTGGTGACGAATTTGAAGTTATTGAGTTCGATGATGCCGCGGGTCTTGTCGGTGTCGCTGGTGCGGAATACCAGGATGCCCTTGCCGTGTACCAGGAAGGAGTACATATAGCTGATGCTGATATCTGCCTTGGCAAAGGTTTCCATCACTGCGGCAGCCTCGCCGGGAGTGTTGTCCAGTTCGATGGCAAATACGTCGGTGAGGGTCACGCTGATTCCGGCTGCCTTCAGGGCAGAATAGCCTTTGTAGGGATTGTCGCAGATAATGCGATAGATGCCGTAGTCCACGGTGTCGCTGATGGTGGAAGCGATGATCTGGATGCCTGCTTCCTTGAGGATCTCGAGGATTCGGAGCATTGTACCGCTCTTGTTCTCAATGAATATGCTGAGCTGCTGTGCTGTCATTTGCTATTCCTTTTATAAATAAACTTTTCTCTTGTCGACGACTCTCACGGCCTTTCCGTCACTGACCGGAAGCGATCCCTTCGGAACAAGCTTCACACGCGGGGTAAGAAGGATCTCGTCCTTGAGCGCCCTGGTGATGTCCTTGGTCAGGGCCTGGAGCCTGCCATAGTCATCCGTGAACATTTCGCTGATCTCCACTTCGACGGTCATATTGTCGTTGTCGTCATCCGTGGTGAGGGTGATGAGATAGTTCGAGCTGAGTTCCTTGAACTGCATCAGGATCTTCTCGATCTGGATAGGGAAGATATTGACTCCTCGCAGGACTATCATATCGTCGGAGCGTCCGCGCATCCTGTCAAGCCTGATGTGGTTGCGTCCGCAAGGGCAGCTGCGGCCGAGCACTCGTGTCAGGTCGCGGGTCCTGTAACGCAGCAGCGGCATTGCCTCCCTGTTGAGCGTCGTCAGCACGAGTTCTCCTATCTGTCCGTCAGGGACGGGCTCCAGGGTCTCCGGGTCGACGATTTCAACTATATAATAGTCTTCCCAGAAATGCAGTCCGTTCTGCTCCTGGCATTCGAAGCCCACGCCCGGCCCGCACATCTCGCTCATTCCGAAGGAGTTATATGCCTTGACTCCGAGCATATTCTCTATCCTCTTCCTCTGCTCCTCGCTGTGAGGCTCCGCTCCGATGGCCAGCACCTTCAGCTTGAGATCCCTGCGAGGGTCGACGCCATTGTCGCACATCACCTCATAGAGTCTGGTCACGTATGACGGCACGGCGTGTACAGCCGTAGTGCCGAAGTCCTTCATAAACTTGATCTGGCGGAGGGAGTTGCCGGCTGCGGCTGGAACGGTGAGCGCCCCGAGCCTTTCGGCTCCGTATTGGAAGCCGAGTCCTCCGGTGAACATACCGTAACCCGAGGAGTTCTGGAACACGTCGTCAGGACGCAGACCTACCATCCACAGGCATCTGGCAACGGCATTTGCCCATTCGTCGATGTCCTTCTGGGTGTGAAGGATCACCGTCGGGTTGCCGGTAGTGCCGGATGAGGAATGAAGTCGGACGCACTTGCGCAGCGGCACGCTTGCCATTCCGAAAGGATAAGTGTCGCGCAGGTCCTGCTTGGTCGTGAAAGGCATCTTGCGGAGGTCTTCCAGAGACTTGATATCTTCGGGCTTAAGTCCGATTTCCTCGAAGCGTTTCTTGTAGAACGGACTGTTCATACAATGTTTGACAGTCGCCTGGAGGCGCTCCACTTGAAGTCGGTTTATTTCCTCTCTGGACAATGTCTCATATTGTGGGTGGAGGAACGGTGATTTGTCGTCCATTAATGGTATCTTTTTGTGAATACAAAGGTAAGCAATTTATAATAAGTAATCGTCAATTGCGGATTTATCGGAAAGATGTATATTTGCATATTCAAATAATAGTATAGATGAAGACTCCGGGTGGTCCCGTAAGGGTGGCCGTTATTACAATAATCGCTCTCTGCGTACCTTTTCTTGCAAAGGGACAGACAAATCTTTATTTCGAGACCCTCTTCTCGTATGATTACAATACCGTCGGCGGATCTTTTGATTCCGGTTCGAGCGGTCTTCACGGCAAATATCTCAACTTCAGATTTGATGGTAAGATCTGCGACAAGTTGTCGTTCAGTTATCGCCAGAGGCTCAACAAGCTGACGACGACCAACTTTTTTGACGCAACTGATTGGATTCATCTCGATTGGAACGCGGCTCCTTGGGTCTGCCTTTCCGCTGGAAAGCAGGTAGTCGCAATCGGAGGCTATGAGTACGACCGTGCTCCAATCGACCTCTACTATTGCTCGGAATTCTGGAATAATATCCCTTGTTACCAGTTCGGTGCATCGGCTGCGTTCAATGTTTCTGACCACGACCAGCTTCTGGTCCAGTTCTGCAACAGCCCTATGCGTGGATGGGCAGGGAATAATAAATTTGCTGTTAACCTTATGTGGTATGGAAGCCACGGCTTTTATGACACAATGTGGTCGGCTAATGCCATTCAGTGCATCGATGGATTCATCTACTACCTTGCTCTCGGCAACCGCTTTAACTTTACCGACTGGTTGAGGATGGATCTCGACCTGATGGACAGGTACACTCCGAAAGCCGGTATCCTTAGCGACTTCTCGCTTATGGCAGAGTTGTCGGGCGAAGTCATTCCAGGTCTTCGCATCCACGGAAAATACACATTTGACCGCAACAGTCAGCCTACTGATAAAGAGATATTCCAGTACAGGGACTACCTCGTTCTTCCGGGTACCCAGCTTCAGATGGTGAGCGGCGGCGTGGAATACCAGCCAATGAAATCAGACCGCGACTTCGTAAAGCTCTTTGCCTGCGGCGGCTATAGTTGGGGCGTAAATGGCAATCCGTCAGGCACTATGCTTGACAGGGGCCTCCAAATCCAGGCCGGAATCAAGTTCAGGCTGGACATTCTCAGGGCGGTTTCATTCATCAAGGAAAAAACAGAAAATAAATAATATGAAACGCAGATTCAGGATACCTTCCGGTATTACTTGCCTTCTTGTCATCCTTCTCATCTTCGGCTATATGGCTTATGTTATGGGCCTGTCGAATATGCTCAATACTATGATGAAGACGGCGCATGACCTTCTTCTCAATACCGTATTCTACCTTATGGCCATCTGTGTGCTTACAGGTGCATTAGGTAAGATATTCGTTGAATTCGGAGTTGTTGATATGCTTCAAAAGCTCCTCAGGCCGGTGATGAAGCCCCTCTTCAATCTTCCAGGCGTGGCATCCCTTGGTGCGGTGCTCACTTTCCTGAGTGATAATCCAGCCATCATCACGCTCTCCAATGACAAGAAGTTCGCGCGATATTTCAAGAAATATCAGTTCATCTCGCTGACCAACTTCGGAACGGCTTTCGGAATGGGACTTATCGTGATCGTGTTTATGATAGGTCAGGGCTATATGGCTGAGCCTTTCATCGGCTTGGTCGGCGCTATGTGCGGTTGTGTCATCTCCACTCGACTTATGCAGTATTTCGTGTGCAAGGACTACCCACAATATAAGGAAGAGGATGCTGTAGCAGCGGAAGTGTTAGCCGTGGAAGATGCAGGTTCTGCAGCAGAGTCTGCTGATGCCAAGCAGTCCACATTCGTTCGAATTCTCAACTCTCTCCTCGATGGAGGCAAATCCGGCGTTGAAATCGGCCTTGCCATCATTCCGGGCGTACTTATCATTTCCACTCTCGTGATGATGCTTACTTTCGGAGCGTCTGCAGAAGGTGTCGATGAGGCTGGAAATGTGATTGCTGCATATTCCGGCGCGGCATACGAAGGAACAAAACTCCTCCCTTGGCTCGCGTCCAAGATAAGCTTCATCTTCAAGTGGCTCTTCGGATTCACAGCCCCGGAACTCGTTTCTTTCCCTATCACGGCCCTCGGAGCGGTAGGCGCAGCCCTTGGTCTTATTCCTCAGTTTGCAGCGCAGGGTATCATTGACGGCAATGCGATTGCAGTTTTCACGGCTATGGGTATGTGCTGGAGCGGCTATCTCTCCACACACACGGCAATGCTTGACTCTCTCGGATACCGAAACCTCCTATCCCGTGCCTTCCTCAGCCATTTCGTCGGGGGACTCGGCGCCGGTGTCATAGCACATTGGCTCTATGTCGGAATAATGGCCCTCTCCTCATTGTTTGCTCCAGACCCGGCTTGGGAGGTCGAGGCAAACGCCACATTGCCGATGGAGCAGACCTGCAGCTTGAACCTGACGGCTCTGGACGATGGCAGCTACAAGGTTGAGGACTGGTTCGGAGTGGCAGGTACAGACCTCGTGTTCAAGGCCAACGCCGACAGCACGATCTCTATCGAGAATGCGTACACGAAGAAGGGCGACAAGTACTTCTTCGTCCACGTCAATGAGAAGGCATCCGACGGCGAGATAGCATACGCCTGCTTCTATCCTACAGAGGAATATTCAAAGTTCGATGGAGATGCCGAGAAAGGTTACTGCTACTCCTATATATTTGTCTATGACAAGTCAAAGACCCTGCTCGGCAGCGGTTACTATGAACTCGACTGGGGCGGAATGGAGCGCCAGTCAGTGGACTATGTTGAAGCCGAGGAGGCTGTGGAGGCTGAGGAGCAGCTTACTGAATAATCCCCTCGTCAATCGCCTTCTTGACGAGCTCTGCGGATGAGGTTGCGTCGAACTTCAGCAGGAGCTTCTTCCTATACCATTTGATGGTTTCGCCGCTGAGGCAGACCTTGTCCGCGATCTGCGGTGTGGTCATACCCTGAGCGAGCATCTGGAGAATAGTGATTTCCCGGTCATTGAGCTTGAAGTCAAGCTGGTGGCCGGGTTTCATCTCTTCGAGTGTCTCGTTGAGGACCTCGGCCGTCTCCTCCTTCTCCTTTCGGGTTGCCTTGAGTTTGAAGAATACCCCCACGAGAGCAAGGAGCAGAAGCAGGCACGCTGCGAGGGCCACGATTGTCCAGGCGAGGCTCTTCTTCTGCATCTTCAACACTTTGCCCGTGAAGTCGAGGGTTTCCATCCTGGCGAAGAGTTCCTCGTCTTCGTGGAGGGAGAAGTACTTGTCCGCTTCTTCAAGACATTTCAGCGCCTTTCGGGTTTTTCCCTCGGCCAGATACAGATTGCCGTGTCCCTTCAGGGCCGTTGCTATCCACAGCGAATCGTTCGCCTCCTTCGCATAGTCCAGACTTTCTCTGTAATATTCCGCGGCGAGCTTGACATCCCCTGTGTTCAGCACGGTTTCCGCCATATTGTAGTAGCAGACCGAGCAGCTGGTGGTCCATCCATATTCCTTGAAGAGGACAAGTGCCTTTTCGTAGTAGGACAGGGCGACGCTGATGGAATCCTGCATACTATATAGGTTGCCCATAGCTCCGTACAGGGACGACAACAGGTCATCCTTGTCACTCTGCGAATAAGTCGCACCCCTTACAACCTGGTCCTCGGGAACCACATCCATCCTTTCGACGGCGTCCATCGCAATGGCGAAGTAAATGCTGGCGCTGTCGTACTTCTCCTTTGCCCAATACTCTTCTCCTATAAGCTTGGCTCCGTCCCAGATGGTTGTTTTCCAATCTTTCCTGAGCCCGAGTTCCAGAGCCTTCTCTGCATAGTACCGGCTCTTGACGCCATTGGTCTGTTTGTAGCCTTGGGCGAGTGCTCTCCAATTGACCGAGAGATCCATCAGTTCTTCTTCGGTTGCATTTTCGATGGTGACGGCATCCCATTTTGCGACGACCCTTTCAAGGGAATCCACATTGCGGCCGCGATGGTCGTTATAGCCATCTGCAAAGGCGACGGAAAGGGTGATAGGGAAGATTATTAAGGTAAAGAGTAGCTTTTTCATACCCAAAAATAGTAAAAATACTTGTCGTCACCCCCTTTTCCACCCCTAAGGGTGGTGCATATCTTTCCATAGTACACGAACTTTGTACTCGGAAAAAAGAACACAACCGTGAAGAACACTGAGACTAAACTAACCGAGCGCGAGATTGAGATTCTGAAGATGGTGGCGCAGGGGCAGACTTCTGCCCAGATTGCGTGTGCGCTCTCTCTCAGTGTTGAGACTATCAAGTGGTATCGCAAGAGGATTCTGCAGAAAACAGATTCCAGCAATTCAGCCGAAATGATAAAAAAGGCATCAGAAGCGGGACTGCTCTGACATCATCTCGCGTATCTCATCGGTACGGTTTACGGTGCCTGGGAAGATGTTCTCAGCGGTGTGCAGATAATACATCGCCTGCATATATTCGGCGCTCTCAAGCGCCATCAGAGGGCTCTGGCCCGTCATCCTGCGCTCGGCGTTCTTCTTTTTGTCGCTTATCTTGTCAATAGGGATGATATTCCGGATCGACTGCATATAGTCCACGAGAATCTTCTTGCGTGCTGCAACCTGGCCTGACCAGAAGGCGATCATATCGTTGTCCACGGCCTCGGTGTCCCATAGGCCACCGGCCTTGCCGCCGGAATTGTCCCTGTGTGCATTGATGCTGTTCTGATAAGCCTGCTCCGCTTTGTCATCCACTTCCTGGTCAAAGGCACTGAGCTTTGCACCAAGTTCGTACATCGGTTCATTCACAGCCGCATATTCGCCACTGAGGTCCCTCTTCATAAGTGCCATATCCTCCTGGCTGACAACGGTCTTGTCGCCCTGTGCGCCAGGGGTGCCTTCCATAAGGTCGTGAAGTTCGTCCAGCTTGCCTATGCTTGCCAGATACTGCATTGCATCTGCCTCCTTGCGGAAGCTCATAAACTTCTGCTGCTGCTCGGGAGTCAGAGTCTGGATGAACTTCATCATCTTCTGACCGGCCTCCTGACGGCTGGCCTGCTGACTCATAACCTGCTGCTGCTTTTTCTGCATATTCGCCTGCTCCTGGGCAAAGTCGCGGCGGCTGTATTCCTGCTGGGCGGCTGTGTTTGCCACGCGGATAGCCTCTCCCAACTGCTGGAAATACTTCTGAACATTGTAGTTTTCGCCCTTCACGATATACACGGCGATGTCGTGGTCCGATGGCATCAGCGGACAGGAGCCGATGATTGCCTCAGAAGATGTCTGGGCGTACGAAATAGTTGCCGCAAGCGCTAATGCGGCAACTGATACTAGTCTTCTCATAGGATTACTTCTTTATGAATTCTACGCGGCGGTTCTTTGCGCGGCCTTCTTCGGTCTTGTTGTCGGCTACAGGCTCGTGTGAGCCCTTGCCCACAGCGCGGAGATTCCACTCGTCGACACCGAGCTTCACGAGTTCAGCGACGATAGCCTCGGCACGCTTCTGAGAGAGAGGATCGTTCACCTTGTCTGAGCCCTGGTTGTCGCAGTGACCCTGCACCTCAAAGCGGGCGGAGGTGTTCTTCTTCATATAGTCAGCCACCTTCTGGATCTCGGCCATTGACTCTGGCTTGAGGTCGGCCTTGCCAGTCTCGAAGAGGATGTTGTTGGTCACGAACTTGCCGGTAGCAGCCATAGCTGCATCCACCTCGTTGGTGCTCTCCTGCTTGCCGTAGAGTTCCTGAGCACCATTGCATACGCGCACGTTCCTTACATAGTAGAATGGATCGTCGCCATTGGACCATGTAGCCAAGTTGACGAGTTTTGGTTTTGCCATGTTAGGCACGTTGATGATGCGTGTACCATTGAGGTAGATCTTCATTGCGCGGGTGTTGAACGAAACCTGGATAGTGTTCCAGGCGTTCTTCTTGACCAGCTTGTTGATAACATCTTCCTGAACTTCTGCTCTCTGTTCGACATCACCACCTTCAGCACCGCTTGTCTTGTAATAGTCAAGACGGGCATAGTCATCTCCGGCAGTATTGACAGCGAATGAAGCCAATGTATTAGAAAAATCTCCCGAGTAGTTCTCGTCTCCGAAATCAATATTGATGCTATGGTTGCCACCCGCATTGTCCCTGCTGGTGTAAACATCCAACTCGATGGTGAACTCGTCTCCCAGATAGTATTTCTCTTTCATCATAGGAGTGATACGGCTGCCCCAACCACCTATCTTGATGGCCTTCTCACCGCCGACAGTAGCCACTTCCACCTCTTCAGCGGCATTGATCACATCCCACTTTGATGGGAACTCGCCGACAGTCTCATTCTTCACATCGTCGAAGAAGAACTGCTGCCCTCCGCGCACGAAGTCGCTCTTCTGAACTCCTGTCTGTGGACTTGCAGGCTCAGCCGCTACATTGTTCTCAGGCTTGTTTTCCTCCGATGCCTTATCATTCTTCTTTGATGATTTTGCACTTTCTTCACTTTCATCCTTAGTCTTTTCTGATCTTTCTTTCTTGGTGCCAACTCCGTTGATGGCATCATCGATTTCGCGCTCCATACGGTTGCCTACTGCATTCTCTGCAGCATTCTTGGCACGGTTGGCAAGACGCTCCAGAATATTCTGAGCGGAAGCTCCGCTGCACACCATTAAAAGCACGATGATTGTTGAGATGATCTTTTTCATATCTGGTTATTGTTTGGTATATGGCAAAGTTCAGCATATCCCAAAACAAAAACACCACCCCAAAGGGTGGAGTTTATTGTCAAATCATCAAAAGGGGAGAGGAATATACCTCTAATACCTATAAAGTATATCGGTGGCGCCTGCTGGCTGCTCGTTTTTATACTTCCATCCGTCAAAATAGTAGGCGAACCAGGACCAGTGGCATTCTCCATATAACCAGCAGGACTCCCTTGGGTAGCGATAATTTCCCTCGTGGTTGAACTGGACGAGGTAGAGGTGAAGTCTGTCATCCCAGTCCACAGTTGTTTCTCCATTCAGAAGCAGCAGGACGCCTATGACATTGGCGCCTCCCTGCTCGAGGATCTTCTGCACTGAAAACGATGGTTTGTCAGCATAGTAGTTGACTATCGAAGTCAGCTCGTTAGGCGTGATCTGCTTCTGCTTGAACTGCTGTACGCTCATATTCATACCTCCGTAGTAGACAAGGTCGGCTGTCGTGCTCTCATCGTGATAGAAACGGCTTCCCACGGTGTACCAGTTCATAGGTGGAATATTATAGTTGCGATAAATCAAGTCCTTCTTCATCACGAAATGCGCACCCGGAATCTGGCATACGACATTGTCGGTGACATCGACGGGGTTGGCGTCGCAGAACTTGAGGAACTTCTGATATTTTTCATTCAGCTTCGCAACATCGTTCTTATGTATCAGGTCGTTCTCCCAGTGGTGGATACTTGCATACATCATTGCCATCTGGGCGTTGGAATGGATCAATGCGAGGTCACACGCACGGAGTCCCTGGCGGAAGTCGTAACCCATAATCGCCCAAGGTACGCAGTTGAAGGTGTAGATGTCGTAGATCTGGTAGAGGTTGGTCTGATCCACCAGGGTGTTCATCAGGAAATCCATATAGTTGGCTGCAGCATCCATTGGTCCTCCCAGCTTTCCGCTGATTGCGCCATTGCTGTCGTCGTGCCATTCGTTCAGGATTCTTGCTATGACGGTGCTGTCGCTTTTCGCTTTCACTGCCTCGGCGAGAGCATCCGAATACTTCTGGCTGTAGTTGGTCAACGGATCGCAGAAGTCGTTGGTGCGCTGGTTGATGTAAAATTCATAATTTTCCTTCTTGATGAGCTGCTCGACTTCGTTGAGCTTGTCGTTGAGCGCGCTTACCTGGTTCAGGATGTCCTCCAGCTTCTGGCTGGTAGGGTCGGTGTAGAAGCAGCTGACGAGAGTTTCCAACGCCTTTCCGCCAGCCCAGCTGATTGCGCCCTTCGCGAAAGATTCACCGGCAAATTTGAGCATCTCGACATACCACGCTCCGCCTGCGGTCAGATTGGTCCCCTGCAGGAGCGGCTTGCACGACAGGTCGATGCCGAGGTCCTTTTCCGGTCCAACATAGTCGGCACTTAATTGAAGTCTTGGTGACGTCTTGAGGGCCTGGAGGGAGTCCAGGTTGTTGTCGATCCTATAGTAGGCGACCGTGTCCATAGTGCAGATATTTCCCTGCTCATCGCAGATGAAATCGAGAACGCTGCCGTCAACGAAGCTGATGAGTCCTTTGTTCGTGCGAGGTTCATACTCCAGCTTGCCTTTCACGCGGTCTGAGTAGTCGTACTCAAGCGGCTTCGAGTTGCAGAGTATGACGGACTTTCCCTTGATGTCAAGGTGAGGGACAACGGTCGCTTCACCCCTGACCTGCTCGACCCAAAGTCCGTCCAGCTTTCCACGGGTATTGTCCTTGTTTGGTTGAATTTTTTCGCAAGAAACTGCAGCGAGCACGCAGCAGGCCAACAGTGCGAAAAGAGTTGATTTACACTTCATAATGAGTTGGTTTCTAATTTTTTCCGGCCGCAAATATAGTACAATTTTCTATAACTGATCAGGCATAGGGGCCGGTTCGCCGGTTGCGCGGTAGATAGGCATAGTCGCATCCCAGGCGCGAAGCTGGTCGGAGAGGTCCTTGCGGAGCTTCTCGACAAGCTCAGGGTGCTCAGCTGCCACGTTGTTCTGCTCGGCGATGTCCTCGCTGAGGTTGTAGAGCTCAAGTTCGCCCGGGAGCATCCTGTAGACGAGTTTCCAGTCACCTTCGCGGATTGCGGAAAGGAAGTCTATGTCATACTGGTTCTCGACGCGCCACTGGTGAGGGTAGTGGGAGATGATAGGCCTGTCGTAGGCGATGCCGGTGATTTCCTCCGGGATCACGAAGCGGTTGGCAGCCTTCCTGTCGGCGATCCTGCCCTCATCCATAGCCTTCTTTACGTACTGGGAGCCCTTGGTGAAGAGATTCACAAGGCTCTTGCCGTCCACTTCCTGGACTGTCTCATAATCGTTGATGCCGGCGATTTCGAGAATGGTAGGGAAGAGGTCCTGGGATATGGTAGGAGTCGTAACGCGGGTTCCGGCAGCGGTCTTGCCCGGCCAGAGAACCATCATAGGCACGTGGATTCCGCCCTCGTAAACAGAGCCCTTGCCCTCTCTGAGAGGCAGATTCTGCCTGTGCGGTTCCGTTCCCTTGGAATAGTCCACGCTGTGTCCTCCGTTGTCCGACATAAAGATGATGACGGTGTTGTCCGCGATGCCCTTTTCTTCCAGGAATTCCCTGACGATTCCGAGGCTCTCGTCGGCGCCCTCGACCATTGAGGCGAATTTGGCCTCTCCCTCATCGAGGCCGCGGTCAAGATACTTCTGATAATATCTCTTGTCGGCCTGGATAGGGGTGTGGGTGGCGAAATGTCCGAGGTTCAGGTAGAAAGGCTTGCCTTCGCTGATTGGGTATTCCATAGCCTTCAGGGCTTCCTTGGTGATGGCTGCCGTCAGATGCGTGCCGGTGCCATAGTACTGCACCAGGTCCTGAACGGCCGCATAGCTCCATTTCTCAGGCGTGTTGCCATAATTGTCCTCGCTCTGGTAGGAGCCCGGATGGCCGATCGAATTGCCGCAGATTGCAAAGAGGAATCCGAGATTGGTCGGATTCGCGGCCGGACAGCCGGCGCATCCCCAGTGGGCCTTTCCCACGTGCAGGGTGTAATAACCGTTGTCGCGCAGTATCTGCACCATCGGAGTGCAATACTGGGTGTTGTTCACGCCTTCAACGGGGCTGAGGCCATTCCAGTTCCATTCTCCGTGGGTGAACGGATAGGTCAGATTCTCATAAATAGTCGCAAGTTTTCCTCCGGCAGCGCCATCGGTCGGGATGTTAGGCAGCGGGGCCGTGAAGCTGGTGATGTGCTCGTGAGCCGCGTGCATACCCGTCATAATGCTGGTTCTGGTTGGGGTCGAAACGGAGCATACGTATGCGTTCGTCATCATCACGCCGTCATCCGCGAGCTTCTGCATATTCGGCGTGTCGAACTGCTGGTTTCTCGGATATGCCTCGTCGCCGTATTCTACAGATGAATCAGCCCAGCCGTAGTCGTCGAGCAGGAAGAAGATGATGTTAGGTCTGTTGTCTTTGTCGGAACATCCCACAAGTGGGAGCGCAGCTGCCGTCATTGCGGCAGACTTGAGGAATAGTTTCTTGTTCATATCCCCAAATATAGGGAAAAATCCATACCTTTGTCAATATGATAGAAAACAGATCCTGGATAATGACGACTGTCGGCAGCTTCATCGCTACCGTGCTTGGTATTGCACTCACTTTGGGCGTTTCCAAATTAGTGGACATCAAGAACAGCCGCGAAATGCAGAGGCAGTGTGTATTCAATGTGCTGACAGACATTGACAACGCCTGCAGATTCATCCGAAGAGACTCGACCACATTGGCGGAATTGGGAGAATGGCTTCCGGATTATATGGACCGCTATTCGAGTGGGGAGGCTTTTCCTGTTGATACTGCTTTCGCTCATTTTGTGGAGGCCCAGTACTATCCGCTTTATCTGCTCTCCAGATATACTCTTGTGGGACGTGATATAATGAGCTCCATAGTTCCGTCAAATGAAACGGATATGGCGATCCATCGCAAAATGGAGCTTGCTTATGCACTGATTGACCGAGTGCAGAAAACCACGTACCAGTTGTATGAGCTCCTTGAGTATATGAGACAGTTGGGGATCAAGCTAAGTTACACACCTGCGGAAAAACTGAATTATGACAAAGAGGGTTTTGTCAAATTGTTTATGGACGATTCCAAGGTCGTAACTCTGACGGAGATGGTCTGGCAGATGGATGGTGCCAAAGTCTATGGAGTATACTTGCGCGCTATTCAGAAGTACCACGACCAAATCTTGAGAATGTCCGGCATAACAGAAGAAGAATTCGAAGCCTATCTGACCGACGTTGAAAAACTCCAAGGATAATAAGATCAGAAAAATATGATAAACAAACACATTGAAAGCGCGAGATGTCTGCTTTGTGCGGACGCTCCTTGCAGCAAGGCCTGCCCAAAGGGGCTTGAGCCAGGAAGGGGAATCAGGGCCCTCAGATTCGACAATGAGAACTGCGCAGGACTGTATTTCAATCAGGAAAGCTGTACGGATTGTGATGCAGCTTGCGAAAAGGCCTGCATACATTACGACTTCCCTCTGAGAGTCAGGGAACTGGCATCCGGGGTCGCCAAGCTTGAAAGCAAGCCGACCGCCGACCTTTCCATCGACTTCTGCGGTTTCCACTGCGAGAATCCTTTCGTTCTCGCGTCATCCGTGATCTGCAACTGCTATGAGATGATCGCCAAGGCCTTCGATCAGGGCTGGGCGGGCGTCTCTTACAAGACCATATCGTTCCTGGACATCAAGGAAGTGTCTCCACGCTTCGACCAGGTAGACAAGGAAGGTACGCCTTTCCTCGGATTCAGGAATATGGAGCAGCTCAGCGAGCATTCTCCTGAGAGCGATTTCGCCACTATCAGCAGGCTCAAGAAGGACTATCCGACCAAGCTGATCATTGCCTCCATTATGGGCAAGGACGAAGAGGAGTGGGCCAAGCTTGCGAAGATGGCCGAAGATGCGGGCGCAGATATGGTCGAGTGCAACTTCTCCTGTCCTCAGATGAAGAGCAGTGGCCTGGGAAGCGACATCGGACAGAACAATGAGCTCGTCCGTCTCTACACTATGGCCGTGAAAAGGGCGACGAAACTGCCAGTCATCGCGAAGATGACTCCTAACATCTCCCACATAGAGGAGCCGGCCTTTGCAGCCAAAATGGGTGGCGCAGATGCCATTGCGGCGATCAACACCATCAAGAGCATCACTCTCAAGCACCGTTCTTCCGTATCTGGCCAGAAGACCATATCCGGCTACAGCGGCAAGGCTGTCAAGCCTATCGCACAGAGGATGGTCCTCGACATCGCCAAGGCACCTGAAACTGCCGGAATTCCGATAAGCGGAATCGGCGGCGTGGAGACTTGGAAGGATGCCATCGAGTTCATCCGTCTGGGCTGCACCAACATTCAGGTCTGCACCGCTGTGATGCAGTACGGCTACAGGATCATCGACGATCTGACCGCCGGCATCCAGGATTATATGCAGAGGCACGGCATCAGCAGCCTCGACGAGATCGTGGGCAGCAGCCTGCCTGAGTTCGTGACCGCCGGCAAGCTGGACCGCGACACCTACGTGCTTCCGAAGTTCAACAGGGAAGTCTGCATTGGCTGCGGCCGCTGCGAAATCTCCTGCTATGACGGAGGCCATCAGGCCATCCAGTTCGACAGCGAAACCAGAAGGCCATCCCTGCTCGGAAAGAAATGCGTGGGCTGCCACCTCTGTATGCTCGTATGCCCTGTCGGCGCCATTACTCCTGCGAACCGTATCCCGAAGAGATAGTCAATGTCCGGAAAGAAATATCAGAAAGTCGCCGTTATCGGACTCGGTAACGTCGGCAATGCGGTGGCGTATGGCCTTGTGAACCAGGGTCTGTGCAATGAAGTCCTGCTCATCAACCGCAACAAGCAGAAAGCCATAGGAATTGCGCTGGACCTGCGTCAGAGCATAGAGTATATGAGCCGCAATATGCGCGTGTGGGCGGGGGATTTCGACGAATGCGGCGATGCCGACATCGCGATCTTCTGCGTGGGCGGAGCCGCTCCTAAGAGCTGTGACCGTAATGATCTCCTCGTCGGTGCCTGTGAAATGGTGAAGCCATTGGTCGAAAAGCTAATGGCCTCAGGTTTCTCCGGTCACATCATAGTGGTAACCAACCCGGTCGACAGCATAGCGTATTATATATGGAAACTGTCAGGGCTGCCTGCTTCCCACGTCATTGGAACAGGTACCGCCCTTGATTCAGCCAGACTCAAGTGCTTCCTTTCCGAAATCAGCCACGTGGATCCTCGCAGCATTATGGCCTGCAGCCTTGGCGAGCACGGCAACTCTCAGTTCATCCCTTGGGGCGCGGCTTTCATCGCCGGTACCAGGATAGAGGACCTCGTCAAGAGGAACCCCGAGATGTTCGATATGCCGAAGGGAGATTTCACATACGCGGAAATGTCGGCGCACCTTCTCGAGAAGGTCAAGAAAGCCGGCTGGAAGATAGCGACGCTTACCGGCTATACCTGCTATGGCGTCGCCTCGGCGGCCCTTGCAATAGCCCGTTCCATCCTTCGCGATGAGTGCAGCGTAATCCCTTGCTCAGTCTATCTTGACGGCCAGTACAAACTCCAGGACGTGTTCACCAGCACCCCTGTTGCCATCAATGCAAATGGCGTCCAGGATATTTTTGAGCTCTCGCTGACAGACGATGAACTCAATGAATTCCACGAGAGCGTGTCAGTCATACGCTCCAGCATCGATAAATGTAAGAAATACTTGTAATATGAAACGATATCTGATTATTGCCATAGTGGCAGCGGTTCTTTTCCCTTCCTGCAACAAGGACGGCAAGGGATTGAAAATCGAAGGCACCATCCTGCTCAGGGACTACACCGGAGAGGACACTATAGATGATATAGACAGTTATGGTATGCTCGTACCGTCCTTCACCCCGAAGGATCTGATGGATGCAGGCTTCGCCTACGCCGACCTGCTCGACGTCAGGATCGGCGACGACATCTACCTCCACAATGTGCCTTTCACCACCGGATTCAACGAGGTCGGCGTAATGGAGACCTGCTTCTGTGATTACAACGGTCTCGGACAGATGTACGGCTTCGGCCTTCTCCACGGCAATTTCAGCCAGAGGATAGGTGGTAAGATCGGAGACAGGATCACGGTGACTATGAGCAAGAAACAGGGCTACAAGGACACCTATGAGATTATGCACTCAGTCTATGGCTATGATCCTAAGGCATATCCATCACCAGAGGCATTCGCCAATTTCCGCGAAGTCAGGACCACAGGGATGAAGGCCGGTGTGCTCTATCGCTCCAGCAACCCTCTGAATCCGAAGGACAACGCCGTGCGCTTCGCCTACGTGGACTCACTGGCAAGACTCGTCGGCATCCAGACCGAAATCGACCTTGCAGACACAGAGCAGAAGATCAATCAGTACCGCACCAGGGAAGATTTCACTTCCACTTACTGCCCGGCCCTCTTCGACGCAAAGAAGGTCATTCCGCTCGGCCTCACTGCGGACACCTATTCCAAGACCTTTATGGAGACCTTCGGCAATGGTCTTCGCTTTATGATCGAGAACGATCCGCCTTATCTGGTACACTGCAACGAGGGCAAGGACCGCTGCGGATTCGCAATCCTCGTGCTTGAGGCGCTTGCAGGTGCAACTTACAAGGAAGTGGCCGAGGATTATATGCAGACCCTCATCAACTTCTACAAGATCGAAAAGGGCGACAACAGCTACAACGTGCGCCAGACACTTTCAATCGACCGCCTCGTGTGGCTGCTTGAAAACGTCGATGCAGTGGATGATTTCACCGGAATCGACTGGACTAAAGCCGACCCTACCAAGGTCGATCTCAAGAGCGCAGCCGAGAATTATGTCAAAGGCTGTGGCCTCAGCGCTGAGGAGTGCTCACAACTTCAGAAGATATTGCGCGGGGAATAGTCTGTCAAATAATCCCGAAGTGCTGCAAGGCCTTCTTGATACCGTCATTGTCGACTCTGTCCGTCACATAGTCGGCAATGGCTTTTACTTCGTCTGAGGCGTTGCCCATAGCCACGCCTATGCCGGCGAACTTGAGCATCTCGATGTCATTCTCGCCGTCGCCGAAGGCAATGATGTTCTCGGGCTTCAGATTGTACATTTCCAGATAGTTCTTGATGCCGGCCTGCTTTCCGCCGCCCTTGGGGATGATGTCGATTCCCATTTCGTTCCACGAGGTGACGCTGCAATCGTCGAGGATGTCTGTGAGCAGCTGCTTCTGATGCTGCGTCACAAAGGCGCAGATCTGGTAGATGTCCTCGCCCTTATAGAAATCTATATTAGGTATCTTGCCGTTGGTGCTGCCCTGGACTTCGATTACCTTCGAATCCACGTAATTGATATAGCGGTTCTCGGCTCCGATCATCACGAAAGGGATCTTCTTCGCCATAAAGATGCCCGCGAGGACCTCCATTTCGTCCTTGTTGATAGGGGTGCCCGCGTATGCGTGCATCGACTCATCCAGGCAAAGGTCGCCGTTGAGCGTGAGGTAGCCGTCGAACTTGGCCTCCATAACAGGGAGACTCTTGAGTTCGTTTTTGTAGCGGCCTGTGGCTATGATGGTCTTGATGCCTTTTGCGCGAAGTTTCTTCAGGCTCTCTGAAGTGCTCTCGGGCAGTTTGGTTCCGTTGATCGGCAGCAGGGTGCCGTCCACATCGAAGAAGATGGCTTTGATGTCTGGGGTCATATATCTATAATAATTTTCCGTTCAGGATTCCACTGTGGCGGCCATTCTCGATGATATGGCTGCCATTTACGATGACGTGCTCGATGCCGGCCGGGAACTGGTGCGGTGCGGCGTAAGTCGAGAGTTCGGCGATGGTGTCCGGGTTGAAGACGGTGACGTCGGCGGCGTAGCCCGGCTTCAGCAGACCGCGGTCGGCAAGCTGCATACGGGAAGCCGGCAGAGCCGTGCACTTGTGGATGGCCGTAGCCAGATCGAGGACCTTCTTCTCCCTCACGAAAGTCTGGAAGAAGCGAGGGAAGGTGCCGTAAGCGCGAGGGTGAGGCAGTTCCTTGCCCAGAGGACCCTCCGGGGAATACACGCTGCCGTCGGAGCCTGGCATCGACAGGGGATGCCTGTAGATGGTCTCCAGATTCTCCTCCTTCATCGCGAAAGTGGCCTGCCTTACGCTCAGTTTCTCGCTGATGAGCAGGTAGAGCACCATCTCCTCGGGAGTCTTGCCCGAGATTTCGCTGCACTCTGCGAGGTTCTTGCCCTCATAGACGAGGTTTTCGCTGAGGCTGCATCCTGAAACGAGGACCTTGTCTGCGCCGCCGAAGCGATTGAGCCTCTGACGGGTGTATTCCGCGATCTTGTCAGCGGTGCTCTTGGTCTCCAGGCGGCGGAGTATGTCCGCATTGGTGCCGTCGCGCAGCTCGATAGGGATGAAGTTCGTGAAACCTGTTGAGAAGGCGGTGTATGGATAGCGGTCGAAGGCTATGTCTATGCCGTCGGCCTTGGCCTTGTCTATCATAGCCAGCAGGGTCGGCAGCTTGTCGAAGTTGGCCGGATTCTGGGCCTTGAGATGGCTCACCTGGAGCCTTGCGCCGGAGAGTTCGGCGACCTTGATGGCCTCCTCGAGCGCCTCCACGACCTTGTCGGACTCGTGACGCATATGGATGGCGTAGAGGGCGTTGTGCTGGGCTACGACGCGGCAGAGGGCCTCCATTTCGCGTATGTCGCCGTAGCAGCCGGGCGCATATTCCAGGCCGAAGGAAAGACCCGCGGCACCTGCGTCCAGGGCCTCGTCAAGCAGTTCGCACATACGCCTCAGATCCTCGTCGCTGGCCTTTACGTTGTATGGGCCGACCACTCTCTCCCTCAGGTCTCCGTGACCCACGAGGCAGGCGAAATTGATGCCCAGATCGTTGCTTCGCATTATGTCCAGGAAGCGGACCATATCCTTGTTAGCTTCTTTCGGGAAGTAGATTTCTCCGCAGTTGCCGCCCAGTTCGGTGGTGATGCCCTGGAAGATGCGGCTGTCGGCCTTCGGCGCGATGAGATGCTTGCGGTCGGAGTGGCTGTGGATGTCGATGAAGCCGGGGGAGACCACCAGTCCCTTCGCGTCGATGATGCGGTCCGCATAGTTGCCCAGGCGCTTGCCTATGGCAGATACCTTGCCGTCCAGGATGCCCAGGTCGCCGACGAAGCCGGCCGAGCCGCTGCCGTCGTAGATAGTGCCGCCCTTTACGATTATGTCGAACTGATTGCGCGCCGTGCAGGAGGCCAGAGGCAGGCACATTCCGCCCGCGAGGCCCAGCAAACCGGTCTTCAGGAAGTCTCTTCTGTCCATATCTGATGCTTGTCCGTTACACAAATATAGTGGTAAATCGCCATAAATTGTATATTTGTAATTCTGGCTATCCGAAAATGACAAAAATGAGAATAAACATACTTGCCCTGGCGGCCCTGATGGTCTTTGCCTGCGCGGAAGTGACCCCGGACACTCCAACCCCGACACCCGGCGGAGATCCCGATCCCGTGGTGAAGCCCGTCGCGGACACCACCAAGCTGATAGACGAGAGCTTCGGCATCTACCTGGGAAAGGGAGCCGCTTTCGGCAGCGAAGGCCGCATCTGCGTGTACAACCGTTCCGACGACAGGCTCATAGACTACGTGGATTTCGCGGATTTGGCGACGGTCGAACTCCGCGAGGACGGCCAGCTGGTGCCTAAGGAGCAGATTACCGGCACGACGGTGAAGAACACTATGATGGATGCCATCTATTCCGGCTCCAACAAGAGGGTGATCCACTGCACTCCTGTGCGCATAGAAGGGGACAGCCTGCTTTTCAAGCCTCATTTCGGCAAGATAGGCTATGACAAGGAGTACTACATCACAGCGGACGCGAGCATCGTCACAGGCGTGGATTTCAAGGGAATCGAAAAGGGGCAGATGTGCTTCAGGACCTGCAAGCAGAAGACCTCCTCAAGCGAAATCGTGGTAGCGAAGACCGGCAAGGCGGACTTCCGCACCGTCCAGGCCGCGATCGACCGCGCATCCGAACAGAACGGCAAGGCCCGCACCATCATCATTGGTGACGGAGTGTACAGGGAGCTGCTTTACATACGTGACAACAGCAAGCTGACCCTCAAGGCGGCTTCCGGAGCGAGTCCGGAGATATCATACGCGAACTACGATGGCTGGATGGGCGGTACCAGCTACCGTCCGGTGATACTCGTCGAGAACTGCGACCTGCTCACTTTCGACGGCCTCATACTGCGCAACGCCTTCGGCTCCACAGCCGGTCAGGCCGAGGTTATCTACAACAATGACAACACCGGAAAGGGACGTCTGATCATCAAGCGCTGCGAGCTCTGGAGCTATCAGGACACCTTCCTGACCAAGGGCTATGCGTGGATATACAAGTCCCTGATCGCAGGCCACTGCGACTATATCTGGGGCTATCCGAAGACCTGCCTCTTCGAGGGCTGCGAGATACGTTCGCTGGCCAAGGGCTACATAGTCCAGTGCCGCTGTACCTCCGCATCCGACAAAGGTTTCGTCTTCCTCCGCTGCGAACTCACCGCGGGTGACGGCCTCGCCGCGTCGTCTATGACCCTGGCCCGTTCAGGCGGCAAGGCGACCGAATACGACAACGTCAGCTATATCAACTGCGCAATGTCGCCGGTAATCACATCCGCCGGCTGGCATACATCGCCGAGCCCTAACCCAAGTACCGCTACGGCCACTTCGGGATGGAAGGAATACGGCAGCAGCGACCTGGATGGAAAGACCATTTCCCTGAGCGGCCGCGCCTCCTGTGCGAAGATTCTGACGGAAGAAGAGGCTGCAGCCTATTCGACCCGCAGCGCCGTCTTTGCCGATGCTCCATTCACCGATGCCGACTGGCTAAATCCTTAGACTTATTAAATAAGTATATATGAGAACGACACTGAACACCGCAGCTGCAACTTATTCCTCCCCGGTTGCAGAACTGATCCTCCTGAGCGTTGAGAGCGACATTCTCCAGCTCAGCGGCGGCAACATCGACAGCGGTTTCCCTGGGGACGAAGACGATGACTGATACGGTTATGAAAAGGATATTCACACCCATAGCCGTAGCCGCAATTGCAGTGTACAGCTTTGCCGCCTGTTCGATAGCCGAGCAGGCCGGTCCGGCGGAAGCGTCGAAGTTCAAACACCCGATAGTAGTAAAGTTCACAACGGAGCCTCAGGAGACCAAGACGGCCTTCGCGGAACTCGAGGACGGACAATATCCGGCTTATTGGACCGCGAACGACCAGTCTCTCGCTATGTCCCTCAATCTGGCAACTCCGGTTGAGGCCACTGTCAACAAGGCCGAGGAGACCAGTCGTAACGCCGATTTCACAGCCGTGTTCGAGGACAAGGGCAAGCCATACACCTTCTATGCCCTCAGCCCGCTTTCAGCAGTCAATTCGATCAGCGCATCCAGAAGCAGCTGGGCAGTGTCCATTCCGACCGTCCAGACTCCGACTGCAGACAGCCTCTCCTGCGACGAGGCCGCGATGCTGCTCTATGCCGCATCCGAGGAAGTGCAGGCAATTCCAAGTATTCCGATAGAACTGCAGTTCAGCCACGTCACGGCATATTGCCGCCTGGCTTTGAAGAATATTGCGACCGCCCTGCAGACAAACAATGTCACCGACGCGACCGTCAAATCCGTCGTTGTGACCTATTCAGTGCCTGTGGCGGGCGAGTGGTATGTGAATGTCGCCGATGGCTCCCTCGAGGAGAAAGAGGCGTCCTATTCCATCACCATCAAGCCGACTGTCAGCGACCTCAGCCAGCCTACGGATATCTGGTTTGCACTGGCTCCGGTCGTGCTTGACGGCGTCAGCGTGAAGGTTTCCGTGAACACGGACAAGGGCAGCCTTTCCCGCAGCTATACCTACGGCACCAGGACATATTCGGCCGGTTCGGTCAACAAACTGTCCCTGGATATGACCAAGAATTCCACTTTCGAGGAGTATTCAGCAGCAGAGGAAGAAGTCTATGCCCTCGTCACCTCGCTCAGCGACCTGAGCGTGGACGATGAAGTGATCTTCGTGAACAGCACAGGAGCGGGCTATGCTATGACCTCCACGGCGGCCAGCACCGTCACCAACGGCTTCACAGCCGTTGCCAAGGATGCCACCACCGGATTCACTTACAGCAGCGAGGACGGCTACATACGCCTTCCTGAGGGCTCCACGGTCCTGGTTCTGACCGTGGCCAGCAAGAGTTCCTCGTCTTTCACTTTCAAGAGTGGAAGCAAGTATCTTGGTACCACGGCATCCGGATCTACTCACTATCCGGTCCTCGGCAGCAGCGCCAAGACCTTCACCCTGTCTATAAGCAGTGGGACATCTACGCTTTCTTACAAGAGCAGCAGCGGCAAGACGACGTATTCGCTGTACTATGTGAGCAACTATTTCAAGATGTACGGCAATTCCTCCTCAACCAAGTCCCTGGCCATCTTCAAGAAGACCACGGTAGGCGGCGGAACGTCCGATCCTGACGAGGATCCAATCCTCGAAAATGAGCAGTATGGTGCATATCTGAGCAGCGGCAATACGATCCACGAGAGCGGTGCCACCCAGATCAGTCGCGAATATGGAGCGTCTGAGGTGACTTTTGCCATCCTGAACAGCCAGGAGAACACAGTGCTGGAATTCATCGGCATACCTGTCTCAGCGGCTCAAGGCGACACATTCTCGCTCATCCTTATGAAGAATGTCAGCGGCAAGAGGACCTCTCTCGGCACCTTCGATGTGAGGGTAGTCAGGGAGGAGGGAGCAAAGCTCTGGCTCAGCGACGGCGCAGGCAATGGTTTCATCGTCAAAAGGTAGAAGATTATGAGAAAGTTCATCACAATTGCAGCAGCAATACTCTGCCTTTCACAGGTGATTGTGGCAGTTCCGGCCAAGCGTGGCCTCATCCAGCGCGTTCAGCCTGACGGCAGTACCATTATGGTACAGGTCCACGGCGACGAATGGTTCCACTATGTCACTGACGAGAAGGGCAACATCCTCGAGGAGAATGAGTCCGGCTATATGGTCAGGTCTTCGGCTACGACCATCGCGGCACTTCAGGAAAAGATGGCAATGGCACAGGCCGTAAAGGACTGGACCGCATCTCGGCGTCAGGAGGAAATGATGCTGGCCAGCAAGGTCAGCGGCTCTCCGAAGATACCGGTCATCCTTGTGCAGTTCAGCGACAAGCAGTTCACTATCAGCAACCCGAAGACGGCCTTTACGAACCTGCTGACGCAGCGAGGCTATTCCGCCAACGGCGGTACCGGCAGCGTCCTCGACTACTACGAGGATCAGTCCAGGGGCGCCTATTCCCCTGAATTCGTGGTTATGGATGTATGTAGTAATTGAAAAACAT
>DCHT01000020.1 GCA_002314885.1 Bacteroidales bacterium UBA1745
GAGCGCGCCGACCACTGGACCTATACCGAGGACGTCGATATCCCGACCAGGGTGCAGTTCATCGTGAACCGTACGGCCCTCTACGACATTCCGCTTCCGGACCAGGATATGCGTCCCGTGCTCGACTGTCTGATGCGTCGCTACACCGGCATCTTCTCCTATCCGGTGACCATCGAGGAGGACTATGTCGCAGCCACTGCCGGCATCAGTGAAGGTCGCCTCCGTCAGGTGCTTTACTTATTGTCACTCAATCACATAATACGATATATACCGGCCGACAATGCAACTGTAATATTGCTCCATCACGACCGTTGGAGACCGGGTAATGTGAACCTCAATCCGGACAATTACAAGCATCTCCAGAACTCTTTCAGGAAGAGGCTTTCGACTATGCTCGAATATGTCGAAACCGACGTCTGCCGCAGCCGTTTCCTGCTGAAATACTTCGGTCAGGAGGAGTCCGAGGATTGTGGTACCTGTGATGTCTGCCGAGCTCAGCGCAAGGAGACCGTATGGGACGAGCAGCGTCTGAAGAACTTCGTCCTCAAGGAGAAGCTGGGCATCTACAGTCTCTCCGACATTCCGCGTGAGTGCATAAAGAAACTCCGTCAGCTCATCGCCGACGGAGTCCTTCCAGCGCCTCAGGATTAGGCGTTATTTGCACCACTGGTCCAGCCAGGAGAAGTATTCGCGATGCCAGTACATCGCGTTCTGTGGCTTCAGTATCCAGTGATTCTCGTCCGGGAATACAATCAGTCTTGAAGGCACTCCCATCATCTGGGCGCAGTTGAATGCGGCCATACCCTGCTCGTAAGGGATGCGGAAGTCCATTGCACCGTGGATGCAGAGTATAGGGGTGTGCCAGTTCTGTACGAAGAGGTGAGGGGAGTGGGCGTAGTGATATACGGCCTTAGGCTCCTTGCTCCAAGGTGAGCCGCTCAGATAGCCCTTGCCGAGGCCTCCGTTGTCGAATTCAGGGAACCACATCTCCTCGGTGCTGTAATACATCTGTTCCTCGTTGAAGATGCCTGCGTGGGCAATGAAGCAGTCGAAGAGGTCGTCCTCGTTGTGTCCGGCGAGGAAATAGACTGAATAACCGCCGTAGGATGCACCGCAGGCTGCCATCTTGTCCACGTAAGGCTCGGCCTTGAGTTCGCGGGCAGCGCTCTTGTAGTCCTGGATGTTGAGGCCTGCGTAGTCGCCGCTGATCTGCTCGCACCATTCCGGACCGAATGCGGTTGTGCCGCGACGGTTAGGCAGCACTACGATGTAGCCCTGCTCGGCCATCAGACGGTAGTTCCAGCGATAGCTCCAACCCTGGCTGATGGTGCCCTGAGGGCCTCCGAGGCAGATTGTGATGGCTGGATAGGTCTTGGTCTCGTCGAACTGAGGAGGATACATAACCCAGGTGAGCATATCCTTTCCGTCCACTGTCTTGACCATTCTGGCCTCGATCTTAGGCTCGGTGAGCTGGTCGAGGATGTGAGCGTTCTCGCTGCTTATCTGAGTGGCTGCGCCGTCCTCCAGGTTCACGCATACGAGTTCTGAAGGGAAGTTCATGCTCTGCCAGGTGGCGTAGGCCTTGCCGTCCTTGAGTGCGAATGGAGTGGCGTAGTCGTGCCAGTCGTTTTCGTCTGTGATGCGGACGATGTTCCAGCCTTCTGCATATTCGGCCCTGTAGATGGCCTGGAGACCTTCAGTGAGGGCGTTGAACCAGATGCCGTCCTCTGCCCACATTGGGCTGCTGACGTTATATCTGAAGTCGCCGCTTATGTTCACGATCTCTCCGCTTTCCGGTACTGCCTGGCCGTCCTCGCATTCAGGGATGACGATCCTGGCCATCATAAGCCTCTGCTGGTCGGCCTCGTAGCCGTCACGGGCCATTGAAACCCAGGCTACCATAGAGCCGTCAGGCGACCACACAGGATCGGTGTCATATCCGCCGCCGTCGGTGACTTGGACAGTCGCTCCGGTCAGCATATCATAAATGTATATGTCTGAATTGGTTGAGAAGGCGTAGTCCTTGCCGACCTTGGTGCGGCAGGAATAGGCGATGTAGCGTCCGTCAGGGCTCCAGCTGAGCTGCTCGATGCCGCTGAACGGCTCGGTCGGCAGTTCGTATGGGCTGTCCGCTCCGAGCAGGTCGATGCTGTTGTCGGTGGTGATGGCCTTTTCGGCCTTCAGGTCGAACATTGCCACATAGCTGTGAGGAATGTCGGTAACCCAATGATCCCAGTGACGGTACATCAGGTCGTCAGCCTTGTAGGCCTCAGCCTTCGCAAGGTCGTCATTGTCGCTTGAAGGGGTCTTTACGCCGCCTTTTACTGTACTGATATAGAGTATCTTGGCACCGTCAGGCGAAATGGCGAATTCGCTTACTCCCTCAGCCACGTCGCTGAGCTGCACTTTCTTGCCCATTTTGCCGTTGCGGCCGAGCTTGGCGGTGAATATCTGTCCCTTCTGGAGGAATACTATGCGGCTGTCGTCGATCCAGCGGGCGTTGTTCACGCTGGATGCCTCCTTGCTGACCTGCACGCGGTTGCCGCCGTCAAGGTCGCAGAGGAAGATGTTGCGGCAGGAGCGGTTCTCCTCGACGGAGGTGTAGCTCACGCCGTAGAGTATCCTGCTGCCGTCAGGGGAGAGCTGAGGGTCGCCGAGCCTTCCGAATGCGAGCAGTGCCTCAGGACTCATCTTTCCGTCCTGGATGGTGATGTCGCTTGCCTCGATAGGCTGAGGTCCCTTGTCTCTCTTGACTGTCATAAGCTTCAATGCTGAATAGATTCCGAATGTAAGGATGAGAATGCAGGCAAATTCGAGTATGCCTGTAAGTTTTTTACTCATATAACTGTATTGTTTTCTTGATTTCTTCCTTGATCTGGTCCCTTATTTCCGCCGGTTCCAGTATTTCGAGGCTCTCGCCCCTGGAGAGGAACTCCATCATCAGGTTCTTGTTCGGATAGACCATTATTTCGTAAGTGACGAAGCCGTCCTTCCTTTCGATTTCCTTCTGACTTTCGTGTATAGGCAGGTCAGCCACATATTTGGCTTCCTGCTCGGTCATACGGAAGACTATACGCACGCATCTGGCACCCTCGTCGGGCAGATAGACTCCGAAGCATCCCGCGAAGAGCCTGTCCACATCGAAGTTCACCGGCATCTTGAAACGTGCACCGGTGACTTCCAGGCTGACTATCCTGTCGAGGGCATATACCCTGACCTGGCTCCTTTCCTCGCAGTAGCCCACGAGATACCAGCGCCTGGCATTTTCCTTCAATGCGTATGGGCGTATAGTGTAGTTCGATGACTCCTTGCTGGTATATTTGAGATATGCGAGCTTCAGTTTGACGTTGTCCTGCATAGCGCCCGCAATCGTGGAGAGATTGTCCCTGCCTGCAGGCACCGACTCAAGCGTGATGCGTCCCTTCAGCTGTCCGTCGCGAAGTTCCGCCAGGCTGTTCATAGTGACGCTGTCGAGCATCCACCTGAATGATGAGTTGCTGTCCTGGTCCATCGACTCGGCGTCGAGGTAGTAGCAGTTGTCGCTGCGGCGGCAGGAAATCCTGATGCCGAATATCTCGTAGATGATGTTTCGATGGTTGAAGAAGCTTCTGCGCACATATTTTTCGCCCCAGCGATTCTCCCATCTGTCAGATATCTCCTCAAGGGTAAGTCCGCGATATCCGGCCCTCATAAAGACCTGGATGAGCCAGAGATATTTCTGCAGAAGTTCCGATACCATATCTAAAGATCCAATGTGCCGTCGTTGCTGGCTGCCTGAGCCTCGTAGCCTTCATCCACAGGAAGGGCGACGCCGCTTTCGTAGGCACCCTGTCCGGCAGCTACTGCGAGCCTGTCGCAGCGCTCGTTCTCCGGATGTCCCTGGTGGCCGTGCACCCAGAAGAATTCCACGTGATGCTTGTCCAGCAGCGGCAGGAGCCTTCTCCAGAGGTCCGGATTAGCTTTTTTCTTGAAGCCTTTGACGACCCAGCTGCGGAGCCATCCCTTGTTGATGGCGTCCACGACGTATTTCGAGTCGCTGGTTACATACACTGTGGCCCTGTCCCATTTGATGGCTTCGAGACCGGTGATGACGGCCAGCAGTTCCATACGGTTGTTGGTGGTGCGTATGAAGCCGCCCGACATCTCCTTCTCGATGTTGCCGCAGCGCAGCACGACTCCGTAGCCGCCCGGGCCCGGATTGCCGCTCGCCGCACCGTCGGTATAGAGGTAGATTGCAGGTTTCGCCTGTGCGTCAGCCATTCCGAATGTACTTATTCGATGATTCGTCCTCCGCGAGGCTTGATCTCGGTGTCAGGAACCTGGATTTTCATCTTTCCGGCCTGGAGGTCGTCATACTGCTCTCGATTGTTGAATATGTCTATGGCCGTGAAGATGGAGGCCATCATAGAACGTGGGTCCGCAAGGTCGCGGCCGGCCATATCGTAGGCGGTGCCGTGGTCAGGGGAAGTCCTGACGATAGGGAGGCCTGCGGTGTAGTTCACGCCCTGCTCGAAGGCGAGAGCCTTGAACGGAGCGAGACCCTGGTCGTGGTACATTGCGAGGACGGCGTCGTACTTGGCATAGTTGCCCAGACCGAAGAAGCCGTCAGGGGAGTATGGGCCGAATGCGAGTATGCCCTCTGCGTTGGCCTGCTGCACTGCCGGCAGGATGATCTGGCTCTCCTCTTCGCCGAGGAGGCCGCCGTCGCCGCAGTGAGGGTTGAGGCCGAGGACCGCAATCTTCGGAGCGTCCACGCCGAAGTCCCTCTGGAGGGAAGCCTTCATAATGCGGAGCTTCTTGAGTATCTTCTCGGTGGTGATGTTCTTAGGCACGTCCTTGAGGGCGATATGTCCGGTTACGACACCTATCTTGAGCTGGTCGCTGACCATAATCATCGCAACCTCGTCCACTCCGAATTCCTGCTCGAGGTACTCGGTGTGTCCTGTGTAGCCGAAGCCCTCGTTGACCATAGCCCTCTTGTTGATAGGGGCGGTCACGAGTACGTCGATGTTGCCGGCCTTCACGTCCTCAACGGCGCACTTCAGTGCAGTCATTGCGGACTTGGCGGACTCGCTGGTAGGCTGTCCTGGCTCGACGAATACGTTGTCTGGCAGGCAGTTGACTATGTTTACCCTCTTGTTGTGTACGTCCTTGGCGGAGCTGATCACGTTGGTGTTGATGTTCTCGATGTTATGGATCTGCTTCTTGTAGAAGCCGAAGATCTTGGACGATCCGTAGATGACCGGAGTGAACATATCGAGTATCCTCTCGTCTGCGAGGGCCTTGATGATCACTTCGTATCCGATGCCATTACCATCTCCCTGGGTAATGCCTACTATAAGTTTTCTTGCCATAGTTCTCTGTTTTATTTAACCGAGCAAATATACTAATATTTGGGCACGGACGCAAAAAAATGGACTACTTGCAGGTGAAAGCCGGCAAGTAGTCCAAAAAATCGATAGACGCTTGGACCCTAGAAGGCGTAAGCTACGCCTATAGTCGGTATAACGCCGTAGAGAGCGCGAGGGTAGTCGAGGCTGACTGTTTTGCCAACATAGTTGTTGCTTTCGTCATATTTGTCGCAGATGGCGATACCGGCAGCAGGGTTGATCTTTGCGAACAGCTGCAGGTGGCAGTTGAACATCACGTCGAAGCCGAAATTGCCCACCACGTCAAAGAATGGACCTATGGTGCCATCTCCCTTGCTGCCTGTGATGAATCCGTAGCCGGTGTAGACGCCAGGGCCTGCAAAAAGGTTGAAGGTCGCCTTGGACTTAGGGAAGCTGGCAAAGATGAATTCATAGTCGAAGCCTGCAGCGGCGGAGGCTTTACCATAGAAAAGACCTACGTCTGTGCCGAGATGCACGTCAATGAACTGCTTTTCTGTAATTGAATGCTGGTAATAGACACCCTGTGACATTAATCCGAGATAGCCGCCGACTGATCTTGGCTGGGCGACGGCAGCTGCAGTGGCAATGACTGCAAATGCGATAACTGCGAGTAATTTTTTCATAAATATATGGATTTTAAAAATGAATCAACTGATCTTCGAGTAGTCTCTATATTCCCGATACTTGTTCTGTCTCAGCTCTTTGGCGAGCAGTTCATTGTCGGGATTCTCTAATTTCGGGTCGGCCTTGAGGACTTTGTCGGCGTAGGCGCGGGCATTGTTCAGGAGGATTCCGTCCTGGGCGAGGGAAGCGATCTGGAGATTGATAGGGAGGCCGCTCTGCTGGGTGCCTTCGATGTCGCCGGGACCGCGCATCTTCATATCTTCCTCGGCGAGGATGAAGCCGTTTTCGGTCTGGCACATAAGTTCTATGCGGTGCCTTGACTCCTTGCTCATCTTCGGGCCGGTCATCAGGATGCAATAGGATTTCTCGCTGCCTCGACCGACTCGTCCGCGGAGCTGGTGAAGCTGGCTGAGACCGAATCTCTCGGCGCTTTCGATGACCATCACGGAGGCGTTCGGTACGTCCACGCCGACCTCTATGACGGAGGTCGCCACGAGTATGTTCGCGCGTCCTTCGGCGAAGGCTGACATATTGAAATTCTTCTCGTCGTTGCTCTGCTGCCCGTGTACGATCGCAGTCTTGTACGGAGGGAAAGGGAAGGCCTGGACTATCTGCTCAAAACCCTGTTCCAGGTTCTTGTAGTCCATTTTTTCGCTCTCGAAAATAAGCGGATATACGACGAAGATCTGTCGCCCGAGGGCAATCTGGTCGCGTATGAAATTATTGAGTCCGAGACGCTTCGCATCGGTGGCGTGCATAGTCTGGACCGGCTTTCTTCCCGGAGGCATTTCGTCGATTACGGAGACGTCGAGGTCGCCGTAAAGAGTCATAGCCAAAGTGCGTGGAATAGGGGTCGCCGTCATCACCAGGACGTGAGGCGGAAGCGGGTCTCCGGCCTCGTCGCCGGCCAGTTTCACACGGCTCTTCTGCCACAGTTTCGCACGCTGTTCGACGCCGAAGCGGTGCTGTTCGTCAACTATCGCGAGACCGAGGTTATAGAACATCACATTGTCCTCGAGGAGGGCGTGAGTACCTACTATTATACCTATGCTGCCGTCTTCGAGTCCGGCGTGGATTTCGCGCCTTTCCGCGGCCTTGCTGCTGCCGGTCAGAAGGGCTACTTTCACGTCCGTGGCCTTCAGATATTTCGATATGTTGCGGAAGTGCTGCTGGGCGAGGACTTCGGTCGGAGCCATAATGCAGGCCTGGTAGCCGTTGCCTATTGCGATGAGGGCAGAGAGTACTGCTACCATAGTCTTTCCGCTGCCCACATCGCCTTGAAGCAGGCGGTTCATCTGGTGGCCGCTCTTCATATCCTCCCGTATCTCCTTGATGACTCGCTTCTGGGCTCCGGTGAGAGGGAAAGGAAGGGCTTCATAGCACTTGTTGAAGGCGTCTCCGACCTTTGACATCAGTATGCCTCGGGACCCGTGACTGCGTACGTATTTCTGCTTCAGAAGGGCCAGCTGAAGGAGGAAGAGCTCCTCGAATTTCAGACGGTATGTGGCCTTCTGGAGAGCGTCCTGGTTGGCAGGGAAGTGTATGTCGCGAATGGCTGTACGCAGGTCTACAAGGCCTTTTTCGGCCAGGACATAGTCCGGCAGGCTTTCCTGGATTTCCGGCAGGCAGCAGTTGAGCGCGGCCGCCATTATCTTGTTCATCCACTTGACGGTGACACCGCTGTTCTTGAGCCTCTCGGTGGACGGATAGACACCCGTCAGACGGCCGCTGCCCTGGCTGACTGCCTTGTCGGGCGAGTCGACGTCGGGATGCACGAAATTGAAGCTGCCGTTGTACTCCTGAGGCTTGCCGAAGAATATCCATTCGCTGCCCGGTTTCAGCTTCTCATTCATCCATTTGACGCCCTTGAAGAACACCACTTCCGTGAAGCCGCTGCCGTCGGAGACTATGGCGCTGAGACGCTTACCGTTGCCCTTGAGTTCGGTGGTCTGCACCGTCGCCTTGAACTGGATGTAAGCGTCCTCGGAGCGAATGTCGCAGATGCGTGTAATGCTGCTCTTGTCGATGTAGCGATATGGGTACAGACGCAGAAGTTCGCCGAAAGTCGAGACTTCCAGCTCCTTCTTCAGCAGTTCTGCTCTCTTCGGGCCCACGCCCGGCAGATACTGTATGGCGGTATCCAATTCACTCATATTTCAAAGGTACGTCAAATAATTTGAAAAACGGCGAATTCTCACTATATTTGTGAGCTTCGCGCATTATGTGTGTGCGAGTGCATATTACAGTTGAAATATCACCATTATGAATACAGCTACAATTTTCAAGAAAATCTTCGGATCGAAGGCCGACAGGGACGCAAGGAGGTTCCAGCCTACGGTCGTGAAGACCCTTGCTGCCTATGAGACCATCGACAAGCTCAGCGATGACGAACTCCGCGCCCGCAGTGCGGCTCTCCGTCAGCTGATCAAGGACAGGACGGCAGACAAGGAAGCCAGGGTGGCGGAGATCAAGGAACTCCTTTCCGGAAACCTTCCGGTGGATGAGAAAGAGAAGCTTGCAGGGGAGTCCGATGCCCTCGTAAAGGCCATCGACGACCAGCTCGAGGAAATCCTCGACGAGATTATGCCTGAGGCATTCGCCATCATCAAGTCCACTGCCCGCCGTCTCAATGAGAACGAGACCATAACCGTTACTGCAACCCAGTTTGACCGCGACCTCGCAGCTGTCCACGACTTTGTGGACATCGACGGCGACAAGGCAATCTGGCACAACCACTGGATGGCAGGCGGCAACGAGATCAAGTGGGATATGGTCCACTACGACTGCCAGATCTTCGGCGGTGCAGTACTGACCTACAGCAAGAAGAACCCGGCCAAGAAGGAAGGCGAGCGTGAGCGTGAGGGCAATATCGCGGAGATGGCAACAGGTGAGGGCAAGACCCTCGTGGCAACTCTGCCGGTGTTCCTCAATGCGCTTACAGGCAAGGGCGTTCACGTCGTGACCGTCAATGACTACCTCTCCAAGCGAGACTCCGAGTGGATGGGACCTCTCTATATGTTCCACGGCCTCTCAGTTGACTGCATCGACAAGCATCAGCCTAACTCCGACGCCCGCCGCAAGGCATACGCCTGCGACATCACCTTCGGTACCAACAACGAGTTCGGTTTCGACTACCTGCGTGACAATATGGCCACCAGGCTCGAGGACCTCGTTCAGCGCAAGCTCCATTACGCCATCGTCGATGAGGCCGACTCCGTGCTTATCGACGACGCCCGTACTCCTCTCATCATTTCCGGTCCTGTGCCTAAGGGTGACGACCAGAAGTTCCTCGAGTACAAGGACTATGTGGAGAAGCTCTACCAGGCACAGCGCGTCCTCGTGAACGGTGTGCTCAACGAAGCCAAGAAGCTCATCGCCGCCGGCAATGAGAAGGATGGCGGAATGATGCTCCTGAGGGCCTACAAGGGCCTTCCTAAGTATAAGCCTATCATCAAGTATCTCTCTGAGCCGGGCATCAAGGTGCTCCTCCAGAAGGCGGAGAACTTCTATATCCAGGACAACGAGAGGGAGATGCACGTCGTTACTGACCCGCTCTATTTCGTGATCAACGAGAAGCAGCATTCAGTCGATATGACAGACCTCGGCAACGAGAAGCTCGCCAGCGCAGTTGACGATCCTGACTTCTTCATCCTCCCGGATGCAGGCTCCAAGGTGGCTGAACTCGAGCAGATGGGCCTCACCCCTGCCGAGAAGACCGCCAAGAAGGACGAGATTATGGCCGACTATGCAGTCAAGAGCGAGCGTATCCACACCGTGAACCAGCTCCTCAAGGCATACGCGATGTTCGAGAAGGACATCGACTATGTGATCGACGACAACAAGGTCAAGATCGTGGACGAGCAGACCGGCCGTATTATGGAAGGACGCCGCTGGAGCGACGGTCTCCATCAGGCAGTCGAGGCCAAGGAGAACGTGAAGGTCGAGGCTGCGACCCAGACTTTCGCGACCATCACTCTCCAGAACTACTTCCGTATGTACCACAAGCTGGCCGGTATGACCGGTACCGCTGAGACTGAGGCAGGTGAGTTCTGGCAGATCTACAAGCTGGATGTCATCGTCATCCCGACCAACAAGCCTATTGCCCGTCAGGACAATGAGGACCTCATCTATAAGACCAAGAAGGCCAAGTACGAGGCAGTCATCAACAAGATCGTCGAACTTACCAAGGAGGGCAGGCCTGTCCTCGTGGGTACCACCGACGTCGAGACTTCCGAGCTCCTCAGCCGTATGCTCCGCATCCGCGGCATCAAGCATCAGGTCCTCAATGCGAAACTCCACGCACAGGAGGCTCTCGTAGTCGCACAGGCCGGTCAGAAGAGCACCGTTACCATCGCTACCAATATGGCAGGCCGTGGTACCGATATCAAGCTTTCCGACGAAGTGAAGGCCGCAGGCGGTCTCGCCATCATCGGTACCGAGCGTCACGATTCCCGCCGAGTTGACCGTCAGCTCCGTGGTCGTGCCGGTCGTCAGGGTGACCCAGGTTCATCTACCTTCTATATCTCCCTCGAAGACAAGCTGATGCGTCTCTTCGGTTCCGAGAGGATTGCCTCTGTGGTCGACAAGCTCGGAATGCAGGAGAATGAGGCCCTCGAAAGCTCAATGCTCTCCAACTCCATCGAGAGGGCACAGCGCAAGGTCGAGGAGAACAACTTCGGCATACGTAAGAGGCTCCTTGAGTATGACGACGTGATGAACGCCCAGCGTGAGGTGGTATATACCAAGCGTCGCAATGCACTCTCAGGCGAGAGGGTAGAGATCGACGTGATGAATATGATGCAGGATATGGCCCAGATCCTCGCCCAGGATGCCGAGAACTACGATTATGCATCCTTCGGTGAGTATGTGATGAGTTCTCTCTCCATCGACCTCGGCTTCGATGAGGAGTTCTTCGATCACGCCAGGACCCGCGACATCGCTGATGCGCTCTACAAGAATATGCTCGAGATCTACAAGCGCCGTATGGAGGCTCTCGCCGAGAGGACCTGGCCTGTGATCAAGGACGTATTCGAGAAGCAGGGCAGCCTCTATCAGAACATTCTCATTCCTATCTCCGACGGTATCAAGGTGGCTCAGATCAGCATTCCGCTCAAGCAGGCCTACGAATCCGAAGGCAAGGAGATCGCACGTTCCATTTCCAAGTCACTCACCCTCCATCAGATCGATGAGGCCTGGAAGGAGCACCTCCGCGAGATGGACGACCTCAAGCAGTCAGTCCAGAATGCTTCCTACGAGCAGAAGGATCCTATCCTCATCTACAAGCTCGAGAGCTTCAACCTCTTCCAGGATATGCTCGTATCCCTCAACAAGGGCATACTTTCATTCCTCCTCCGTGCACAGCTTTATCTCCGCACTGACCAGCCTGTAAGGCAGGCTCCTCAGCCTAGGAAGACCGATATGAGCCAGATGAACACCAGCCGCACCGATCTCGTGACCAACGGCGGTGAGCCTAAGCAGAACACTCCTATCCGTCACCTGGAGAAGCAGGTCGGCCGCAATGATCCTTGTCCTTGCGGATCAGGTCTCAAATTCAAGAACTGCCACGGTAAGAATTAATAACAGAAAAGATATGAACAAACCAGAACCAACACTCAATGTAAATACGGTCAGCCGCATCTCAGAGGGCACCGTAATCAAGGGCGAGATCACAACTCCTTACGACCTCCGTCTCGACGGTGAGTTCGAAGGCAGGATAGTATCCGGTGGCAAGGTAGTCGTGGGCGAGAAGGCTCTCGTCAAGGGCGACGTCATCTGCGCCAATATGGATATGTACGGCAAGATCGAAGGCAACATCTATGTACGCGACATCCTTGCTCTCAAGGACGGCTGCGAGGTGGAAGGCAACATCAGCATCCGCCGACTCGTTGTGGAACTCGACTCCAAGTTCAATGGCAACTGCCGTATGATCACCGAGGCAGAGTTCGCTCAGCTTACCGGAGCGGAAGAGGCTGCCGAGTAATATAAGTTGATTATAAAAAAAAGGAGGATGACCGAAAGGCCATCCTCCTTTTATATAAAGGTAGTGTATTGCTTACTCGTTGACGATGTTTACAACAGTGCCCTGGTCGAAGCCGATGTATGGCATTTCGGCGAGAGGGCCGCTGATCTGACCGTTCTTCCAAGTGAGGGAGTAGGTAGTGCCGGCAGTACGTGCGCGACCTACGAGGGAACCAACGAGCACGTCATCCGGACCCTTGCTTACTGACTTGGTAGCCATGATGTTGCCGGTCCAGGTGAGGACGGTCTTGTCAAGGCCTGAAGCGAAGCCGCCGATGTAGCCGCCTGGGCAGGTGTTGACGATCTCGCTCTCGGTAGAGCAGTTGTCGATGGTACCGTTGATGTAGCCGATGAAGCCACCGATCTCAGTTGGCTTGCCAGTTACGAAGGTAGTAGCATTGTTTGTGATTTTACCGCTGGTAGTAGAGCCTGTTACAGTGCCGTTCACGGCAGCTGCGATACCGCCCATGACCATGCAGATGTCGCAATTGTTGGTGATGTCGCCGGTGTTCACGCAGTCGGTGAGGACGTTGCCTGAAGACTTGTAGGTACCGAGGATACCGCCTGCATACTGGTATGCGGCAGCAGTCCATGCACCTTCACTTCCGCCGAGGATAGCCTTAGGATCCACGTTCTGGATGGTGATGTTACCCTTGTTCTCGCACTTGTTGAAGGTACAGCCTGCATTATAGGTGTAAGCCATGATACCTGCAGCGAGAACCTGCTTTGCTGTAGTGGAAGGACAGTCACCGTCACCGTCAGCAACGACGTTACCGAGGTTCTTGCAGTTTACGAGGCGTGAGCCGATACCGATACCTGCAACACCGCCGGCATAGAGAGTCCTGGCATTTGAGGTGAAGGTCACATTCTTGTTGTTGACGCAGTCAACCATGTTTGCTGAGATGCAACCTACGACACCGCCGCAGCAGAAGAGTGGTCCGCCGCTCTGTGACATTGAAGGATGCATGGAGAGCTCGTAGTTGTTAGTACAGTTCTTGATGGTGACAGGGTTCTCTTCACCTGCCTTGCACTCTACGTATGGACCTGCAGCACCGAATACGCCGCCGAAGCATGAGTAGTCGATGTTGCCGCCGCCCTGAGCGTAACGGGTACCACCTGCGATGCTGCCCTTTGCGTCAACTTCGCCGTAGTTGTGGCAGTTCTCCGCATTGTAGGTAACATAGCCTGCAACGCCGCCGATGCTTGCGTCAGTGGTTGCAGTAGTTGCGCTGCCGCACTCGAAGCATACGCTGCCGTAGTTGCTGCAGTCATAGAGCTCGCCTTCGATTGCGCCGATGACGCCGCCGAGTGCAGGGTATGAACCGCTACCGCCTTCGGTATATGTCCATTTGATGTTACCCTTGTTGATGCACCTTCTGACAATACCGTGGTTTGGAGTTTCCTTTGTTGCAGAGCCTGCTACGGTTCTGGTGAGACCTACGACACCACCTACGCCGAACTTCTTCATTGCAGTAGTTTCTCCATTGAAGAGGAACACTATGTTGCCCTCGTTGTAGCAGTCCTCAACCTGGCACTTGTCCTGGAATTCCACATTGCCTATACGTGCAACTACACCACCGATGCCAGATACTGAGGCCGACTTGCTTGCTTCAATATTGATGTCGCCATAGTTTGCGCAGTTCGCTACAACACCCATAGGGAGAGTCTCCTGACGGGCTGCGATGCCGGCTACGAAGATCTTCTGTGCACCGGAATTCTTGATTACAATCGAACCGTAGTTGCTGCAGCCGCTTACTTTACCGAGGTTGTCGCCTACGATGAAGGCGAAGCAGCGCTCTTCAGCGAGCTCACCTTCCCAAGCGAGCTTGCAGGATGCGTCGATCTTGAGGTTCTTGACTGAACCGGTGGTGATCCTGAAGAGAGGGTCTGAGGTTGTCCAGTTCTTGATTGCCCAGCCTGCACCGTCGAGGTTGCACCTGATGGTGTCAGTCTTAGGGTATACGGCGAGGGTTACGCCGCTGAGGTCGATGTCAGCACCGAGGCTGTAGGTCTCGCCTTCAGGAAGCTCTGGGCTGGCAGCGATGAATTCTGCGAATTCTTCGGCAGTCTTCATCACCAGTGGAAGTGCGCCCTTCTCCTGGGAAACGGTGATTGTAGTAGGATTGGATCCGTTGGAGATGGTGATTGTGGAGCTGCGCTCTGCACCAGTGTTCTTGGCGATCTCAAAGCTCAGGTTATCGGTTGCAACGGCCTTGGTGGTCACATTTGTGATCCAGTCGCATCCGTCAGCAATCTGGACGCCGTAAAGCACGTTAGTCTCTACTGAGACCTTGAGCACACCACCTGCCTTGGTGAAGGAGGCTGGGTTAGGGTCATTGAGCACCTTGAATACGATGTCTTCAGCACCCTGGTTTACGGAAATCTCAGCAGTGAGTGAGGCTGCGGTAACCGTAATTTTTGCATTACGCTCTGCGGCTGCGCTGCCGGCTTCAGCAACGTTCTCCTCAATGCTTACTGTGAGTTTGTCACCTTCCTTTTTGAGGGAGAGCCAGTCTGCATTGCTTTCGCAGTTCCAGTCATTGTTGGCAGTGACTGTGATGTCAACACTGCCACCGGCTGCATTGACCGTGATTGAGTTCTGGCTGAGTTCGAGGGTTGGATCCTCAGGAACTTCAGGCTTGTCGCAGGACGCCATAAGCGCTGCTGCGGCCAGAATGGCGAGAAAAAGTCTTCTTGCTTTCATCTGATTTGTTTTTAGGGTTAATAAATATGAGTTAATATGAGTTTTCTATAAGTTTCCGAAGTCTACCTTCTCCAGACCTGAGCCTGCAGCACCGCTTTCGCCGTAGTTGCGGCTCTGGTAGGTCACTGTGTATGGATACATAGCCGCATCCTTGGCTGCCTGGACGATGATAGGGAGGTTGTCGTCGGTGACTGGAGTAGTTCCCGCGGTGTTCTCGCTGATGCGGAATGTGCAGTCGCTGAGATTCTTGCCATAGTACTTGTTGAGCATTACCTGGTAGCAGGTGCAGGCTGCAGCATAGCGGGATACGCCATAGTCCATATGGTAGCCGTCGCGGGTGAGGCAGAGGGAGTTGTTGAGCTCGGTCTGACGGAGGTTCTGGAGGCAGGTTCCGGTGGCGATGATGCCGTCGAAAGGAAGTTCCTCCATCACCTTCTTGGCGAAGGCCACGGTCACGTCGTACATACCGGCCTGGTCCTTCCAGGTGATGTAGGCGCGTGATGCGGAGCCGATCTTGCCCTCATCGAAATAGGTCTGGGAGAGGATGTAGTAGAACTTAGGACGCTTGCTCTGAGTGGCAGCGACCTTCTCCATAAGTTCGGAGAGGTTCTGCTTTGCCGTAGCATTCCATTCCCAGGCTGCGGAGTTACCGGTGTGTTCCTGGATGCAGACGATGTCCCAATCCTTGCTTGAAGCGACTGTCTTGAGGTTTGCGCCGGAGGTGTTCGTCATCACGCTCTCACCTGGAAGGGCAGTGTGCTTGGTGTAGTCGGAACTGGTCTCCCAACCTGCGTTGTACTGGGATATGAGACGGCCGCCATAGTAGCACTGGGTGACTTCGACGTCTTTGATGTTAAGGCCTACGAGCACGCCAGGGAGCCTGTGGCAGGCATCCTGGGTGAAGGAGTTGCCTATGAGGAAGATGTTGCGCCTGCTTTTAGGAGCTGATTCTTCGAGGTCGAACTCGATGCTTACGGTCTTGCCGTTGAGAAGCACGAGAGGCTCGTTGAAATATAGCTTATGGTTGACCTGTACTCCATCCTTGATAGTATCCACGTAGATCGTGTAGGAGTTGATTGTGGTAGGAAGGGTACGCAACCAGATATTTGATGAGCCTTCAGCTCCTTCTACCGGAGATGATCCGATCTGAGTGTTCTGAAATGTAAATTTGTCGGTTATTCCTTTCATCGCATCGATACCTACGCATCCGATGATTGATTTGTCAGCCTCTAAGTTCACGCTTTTTACCGTCTCTCCTGCCGCCATATTCTTGAGTGCGATCCTGAGGTTGCAGCCGAACTGGCTGAGCTTCATATTGAGCTCGGATGGACGTTCCTCCTTGTTGGCAGCAGAAGCATAGCAGGTGGCAAATCTCGGCGCAACGCCACTTGCCGCGTACTGCTGGGTCGCGGATACCGTGAGGTAGAGGACTGGGGCGTTCTCCACGTAACTATACGAAGCCATATCCTCAGGCGCTCCTATCATATAATGGTAGAGAGTGCTCTGGGTTGTTGGAAGAGTAGTCTTGAAGACACCGTCGCCAAGAGCCTCGAGTTCGAGCCTGCGTGGCAGTTCATCGTCGGTGAACTCCACCATCACTGGCTGGAATTCCTCGGTGAAGTTGTAGCCGCTGGTAGTGACTGTCAGTTCGACTGGCTTGTTCTTGTCGCCTTTGCCGCCGTTAGGCTTGTCGCAGGATGCAATTGCGAATAATGAAGCCGCAAGGGCTAATACATATATCGTCTTTTTCATATCGCTTCTACTTTAAAACAGGTTCATCCTTTGAGAAATCCCAGATGCTGGCGTCCCATCCTGCTGCCTGTGCGACTGCAGAAAGAGTTGCGCCTGCTGCGGCTGCCTTGCCGTGGTAAGGGATGTAGTACTTGTCCTGGATCTCTCCGGTGTACTTCTTGGTGAGAGGGTTGTCAGGACTTGAATCTTCCATATCGTAGAGCTCGTTGTAACCGGTGTAATCGAAGGTATAGTCTACGCCGGATACGCTCACGGTTATTGAACCTGCAGGATAGTATTCAAATACCATATCAGGCCTTCTGATGCAGCCCTTCAGGGTGTTGAGGGTTGCGGAATAGCCTACGACTGCGCCGCCGCTGTAATGAACTGCAGGGCTCTCGCCGCCTGCGGTGATGGTCTTGATGCTTGGGTTCCAGGCGATGCAGTTCTCTACTGTGATATTGTTGGCTACTGCGATGTTGGTTCCCAGGTTGGCTGCGTTGCAGGTACGGGTGGTGATGCCACCGATGCCAAAGTTGCCTTCCAGTGAACCTGTGCTGTAGCAGTTGGAAACGCTTGAGTCAGCGCGGAGGCAGCCGGAGATGCCGCCGACGTATGAGCTGGTACTCTTGACGTCTCCAGTAGAGTAGCAGTTTTTGATGGTGGTTACTGAACCGGTATTGCAACTGCCGATGATGCCGCCGTTGTTGGATGCTGTACTGGTGATGTTACCAGTGTTCCAGCAGCGTTCGATGGTAGCTTTGCAGTTGGTGTTGTTGCGGCCGAAGAGACCGCCGCAGTTGCCACCGGCAGTGATGTTTCCGCTGTTGCTGCAGTTCTTGAGTGTCACAGGGAGTGTATTGTTGTTCATACCTACGAGACCAGCAGTGTAGCCGCCGGTGGTGGTGATGGCCATCTTGTTATGACAGTTTGTGGCAGTCATATCAGATCCTCTCTGGGCGTAACCTACGAGACCTGCTGCGAATTCCTTGCATTTGATTGTGCCTTCAGTGACGTTGTTGTTTGCAGTGAAGTTGCTTGAAGTCTGTCCGATGATACCGGCTACTACTTTGCCTCCTTCGCAGGTGATGTCGCCCTTGAAGCTGCAGTTCGTAATGATGATGATCTTGTCGGCAGTAGCACCGGAGTAGCCGATGATGCCGCCGCAGTAGCTGTAGTAGTTGGCTCCGGTGTAGTTTGGAGTGCAGCCTGCGCTGATGGTAGCCTCAACCTTGATGTTGTTGAATTCGCCTTCCACGCAGCGTCCGATAGCGCCGCCTACGATGTCGTATTTGCCGGTCACCGTGCCCTTGAAAGTGGCTCCGTCAACGGTGATGTCGTTGAGGGCCTTCGCGATGAGACCGCCTGCGTTGCGGGCGCCCTTGTTGGTGACGGTTGCCTCTACGCTGATGTTCTCGAGTGTACAGCTTGGGTTGGTCTCAGCGACGAAGCCGCCGACCATTGATTCTGCAGAATTGGAGTCGCAGGTCACAGTGCCCTGGAAAGAACAGTTCTTGAATGTGGCTCCGCCTGCACGTCCGGCAAATCCGCCGACAACCATCTGTGCGCTCTGCTCAGGAAGAGTCTCGACAACGGAGTTGGTCACGTGCACGTTCTCGCACTCAGCAGTGAATGATGCGTTGCTGATGCCCACCCAGCCTGCAACAACGCCGCCAGGAGTGGTGGAGATGATATGTGCATTGTCGAAGTTGAGGTTCCTGATGGAACCGGCGAGCAGACCGCAAAAGCTGGTGTACTTGCCTCCGTTGGTGGACTTGAGGTTCTTGATGGTGAATCCCTTTCCGTCGAGGTCCATCCTCATATTGAGGGCGGTAGGGTTGATAGGAACCCAGTTCTCAGTTGCAGCGAGGTCGATGTCGTTAGCCATCACGAAGTAGGTGGTCTCATCCAGCACGAGGTTGCTTGCGATGTTCTTGAGATCGTCAGGAGTCTTCAGTATGTATGGATCGGTCTTCGTACCGCTTCCATCCATCGGAGTGCTTGCAGAACTTATATCAAAGGAGAAGCAGTTGATGCTGTTGTCCTTCAGCACTGTGCTGGTCTCGCGTATCTTTCCGTATTTCTGCTTGTCGGTAGTGATGACGAAACTCAGGGAAGAAGTCGTGCAGGCCATAGTGCGTACATAGATGACATTATCGCTGGTCGTGACTGTCACATTGTTCTCACCCTTTGACTGGATCTCAGCCTCGCCGGTGGCAGGATTGAAGGACCAGGTACCACTCAGCAGCGCACCGTCTGAAGTCACCTTCAGGCTCTGGATCTTCTCACCTTCAGGAAGACCGGTGACGCTTACGCGAAGAATTGCACCGAGGCGTGCGAAGCTCATAGGCAGGATCATAGGCTGAGTCGTCTTGGTCTCAGGACCTGCGATGAGGATATCGGCATCCTTGTCGAAGCTGTATCCGGCCTGCTTCTGCTCCTGTGGCAGTGTAATTGTCCAGACAGCGTCAACCTTGCTCACAGCTGAAGCAGGATAGACAGCCGAATAATCGAAGGACGTAGCAGTCCTCTTCTCAAGTGCGACGGAGAACTTGGCGTTCCAGTCTGCACCTCCGAGTCCAGCTGAATTGTACTTCATACTTGTGCCCCCGGCAGTCTCGAAGACTGCGATCGCGTCATTTGTGGACCAACCGACCTTGAAGGCGTCGCCCTCTTCCATCAGCACGGTCTTGGTCTCAACCTGTGAGGCCTCCACGGTCATCTGCAGCTTGTCACCGATCGATTCCTCAACCTTCTGACAGCCAGCAAATCCCGCAACAGCGATGGCCAAAGCCATCATCATACTGGTTTTTTGTTTCATATTATTGTTAGTTAGTGATAAATATCTCTTTATTAGGCTGGGCTAAAGCTGTAGCCGAGCATTTTCCCCTGCGAGGCGGGCTTTAGCCCAGCCTATTTATTCCTTAAATCAAAAAACTTGATCACCTTGCGGCTCATCGGCGGCATCTGCATCTTGGCAATGATCTCAGGCGCCTCGAACACAATATCCGGCGCCACACGCACCTTGGAGCGGAAAACATCCTTAAGCTGCTTCACAAAGGCCTCTGAATGGTTCGCACATCCAATCTTCACCTGCACCTGATCAGTCCCCAGACTGTTGGTATACACCTCCACCACATAATTCTGCACCTCCGGAGTATTGTCCAGAATATCGAAAAGCGCAGGCGGATAGAGCGTAGTTCCCTTGAACTTGATCATCTGGCCCTTTCGGCCCAGAACGCTGCTCAGACGCGTGGTATTGCGTCCGCAAGGGCAAGGATCGTCGTAATGCACGACAACGTCGCCCGTCTTGAAGCGAACCAGCGGCATAGCCTCGATGCCCAGGGTAGTGATCGTCACCTCGCCAGGCTCGCCGGCAGGAACCGGCTGGTTGTTCTCGTCCAGGAACTCCACGATTATGAGGTCGGCAGGAATATGGTTGCCGTTGTGGTTGCTGCACTCCGTGAAGGAAGCCTGCATCTCCGTGGAAGCGTAGGTGGAATAGAGCTCCAGCTCAGGCCACTTCTCGTGAATGCGCTCTCCGAGAGTCGTGAGGCTGCCGTCGGTCTTGCGAAGGGCCTCTCCTATGCATATAGCCTTCTTGAGCGAAGAATTGCGGTAGTCAATCCCGTTAGCCTCCGCGAATGCGATCAGCTTCATCAGGAAGGACGGTACGCACATAGCCATAGTAGGGTGGACGGAATTGATGGTGTTCCACTGGAGTTCAGGGATACCGTTGCCCACACGGACTGCTCCCATACCCATCTTGCAGGCGCCCATCCAGTAGGCGAGTCCGGCCATGAAGCGACGGTCTATCGTCGTCATCAGCTGCATAGTGTCCTCCTTGCTGCATCCGGCCATAGTGAACGAACTGAATTCGTTGTAGGCCAGACGGTCGAGGTCGCCGTTGGTCAGATAGAATATAACCGGATCTCCGAGGGTTCCGGAAGTGGTAACGATGTCGGTGACCTCGCTGCGGTTCACGCAGAGGAATTCCTCATTGCGCAGCTGGAGATCCTGCTTTGTGGTCACAGGCAGTTTCTGCAGGTCTTCGATGGTCCTGATGTCATCAGGATTGATCCCGGACTTGGCAAAACAGTCCTTGTAGAAAGCTGAGCGCTCCTTCACGTAGTCGAGGGCCTCACGGAGGCGAGCCTCCTGGAAAGCCTTGATCTCCTCGCGGGAGCAGTAATGCAAATCAATGTTTCTAATCATTTCCAATATGTTTTACGGTCGCTAGGCGTTGCCGATTTTCTTCGTAAGGTATTCGGTGCCCAATATCTCGCTGCAGGTAACTGCGGAGGAGACGGCCACTCCGAGAGCCCCGTGCAGGTTGAGGTTCTGCCCGGTCAGGAGCAGGTTGCCTATCTTCGTGCGGGCAGGGATATGGGTGACCATAGGGTTGTGGTAATCTTTCATAATGCCGTATGCGCTGCCATCCGGGCTGAGAGTGTAGTCGCGCCAGGAAAGGGGAGAGGTGCTGAAAGTTCTCTCGACTGCGGCTGCGATATCCGGGAAGAAGGTCCTGGTCATCGCGAGGAGTTCCTCCTCCTTGCGGGCCTTGGCTTCCGCATATTCAGCGCCGCGTGAGTTGGCAGTCGTCTCCGCCCAGGCTGCGAAGTCTTCGTATCTGACCTTTGTCATCACCGAGATGGTCTTCACATAGTCGGAACCGGTCTCCGGCTGCATACAGAGCAGGGCCTTGCTGCCGTCTGCACAGTGCATATAATAGTTCCTGCCGGTATATTTCACGCTATCAGGCCTGAGCAGCAGATAGAGCGTGAACACAGCTTCGGAATTCTTCAGGGAGTTCATCCTCGTGAAGTAGGCCTTCTTGAGGATTGTGTTGTTGTCCAGGAGTGCGAGGGTCGCATTCGGGTGTATGTCGGAGATGACGCGTCCGCATTCTATGCGCTCGCCGTCCGTCAGGAGGACATAGTCGGCCCTGTCGCCGTCCAGATGTATCTTGCTGACCTTGGCCCCTAGACGTATTTCGCCTCCGTGCTGCCTGATGACCTCTGCCATCGCGTCGGCCCAGTGCTGTGTACCTCCGGCGAAACTGCAGGCTCCCTCGATGAAGGAGTGGTTCACCATCGCGTGCTCGTAGAGGGAACGGCTTTCCATAGGGCAGCCAAAGAGCAGGTCGTTTCCGCAGAGTACTTCCTGCAGTTTAGTATCCGAGATGCAGGATTGCATAGCCTCCAATGCGGAGAGACCCATATTCTCCAGTCCTCCGTCGGATATGCGTCCGCTGCGGAGCACTTCAGGAGTGACGAGACTGCCCACCGATCTGAGCAGCTCGCAATAGGTCTGTATGCCTTTGGCCTGGGCAGGGAAGTGTTCGGACAGGCTTGCCGTGAAGGCCTCGAATCCGCGCGCGTATGCGAAACGGCTGCCGTCGTCATATAGGATTTCGTCGAAGCCCTTGCTGTCCATTTCCACCAGGCGTACCTTGTCGAGTATGTCCCAATAGCGGAAATACTGATTCAGGATCTGGCCGTCGAGGAGGCTTCCGGCATAGTGCATACCGGTGTCGAGCAAGTGTCCGCCCCTGCGGAAGGACTGCAGACAGCCTCCGACCACAGCGCCCTGCTCGAGTACGAGCACGCTCTGGCCTTCCTTGCTCAGCGTGATTCCGCAGGCAAGTCCTCCGAGTCCGGATCCAATTATGACGCTGTCGTATTTCACCTATATTATATATAAATAAGTGTACCTCCCGGGCGCAGCATAGCCTTGCAGCGCTCTGCGAGTTCCGTGTCTGTCCTGAGACTTCCGTCCAGTATATATACGTCAGCTTCGCGCAGTTCCCAAGCGCGAGGGTCGATGCATTCGAAGCGTATGTTGTCCTTTGCGAGGTAGCAGTTCTGTGCTATCCTTATGTTTTCTTCGGACGCGTCCACGCCCGTTATCTGCCTGCCTCTGGAGAGCATTCCGAGCAGGAGGGCCCTTTCGCCTATGCCGCAGCCGAGCTCCACTATGTCCGCATTCCTCGGAACCTGTCGGTCCAGGGCGTCCCAGTAATTGTTCCTGCGACAGTCTCTGCGCACCTGACGCCACAGGTCTGAACCCTTGTAGAGATAGTTGCTGCGCAGGAGCTTCTTGTATTCGCGGTTGGTCGCGCGTCCGTATTCGGATTCGACGGCCTCGAGTTCGTTTACGAACCACTGCTTCCAGGCCTTTGCCCTTTCGCGGTCCGTGCTGCCGAAGCGCTCGTCAGTGCCGGATACCCTTGGATAGAACTTCTGAATGCTGACTGCAGGCCTGCAGAGGAAGCTCTGGCCCTTAGGACAGACGTAGTTGTCGCCCCTGTAGACTATAGGCAGCAGGTCGAAACCGTGCTCAGCGGCAAACTTGAACGCGCCCTTGTGGAAGCGGTGCACCTTGCCGTCCCTGGACCTGGTACCTTCTGGGAATACTATCACTGAATAGCCCTCACGGAGCTTTTGGGCGAGGCTTTCAGGCAGCTCGCCGCCGTCACCGCCATCCGCGCAGTAGCACTCTGAATACCTGATGACAGGTCCGAAGAGAGGATTGTTCCAGAAACTCTTCTTGGTCACGGATACTACCTTCGGAGTCAGGGCATATATCAGTATGACGTCCACGAGGGACTGATGGTTCGCGATTATGACTGCCGGCTTGTCCAGAATGTGCTTGTCATAGTCTATCTTCCTGAACTTCTCGCCAGGGGTGAGGAATTTGCAGAAGACCTTGCAGGAGATGTAGGTCACCTGGTGGAAGAATTTCTTCTTCCATTTCTTAGGCAGCGGAGTGATGCAGAGCAGTCCTGCGATGAGGTCGGCAACAATGAATATGGTGCCGAGCGTGATCCATATCTCGATTGCGTTGAAGAAGCAGGCGAGGTCCACTGGATAGACGCCCTTCTTGACCGGTCTCTGGACGAGGAAGCGGAAGAGCACAGGCTGAACCGTGAATTCCACTATGAGCACCGTGAGTATGCCCAGTACCGAAATTGTGGCCATAGAGCGCATTGCAGGATGCTTAGCCAGCACGAGCACGCCTATGCCCACGAGAGTGGTGAAGGCCGAGAAGAAGATGGCCGTCTTGTGGGAGGAGAGTATGTCTGAACCGTCGCGGTACTTGCCCATCAGTCCGTCCATTATGAAGATGCTGAAGTCGTCTCCGATACCGAAGATGAAGGTGGCAAGTATGATGCTGACGATGTTGAATTCGATCTTGAATATAGCCATAAGGCCGAGTATGATCACCCAGCCGATGGCCATAGGGAGGAAGGAGAGCAATGCGTACTCTATCTTTCCGTAGGATATGAGCAGGGCCAGGAAGACGATCAGGGACGACACGAAGAGTATGTAGTTGAAATCGTCGTTGATGCCGGAGACCATCTTGTTGGTGAAATATCCGCGGTCCGCGATTGCTGCGCCGCCTGTGTGGCTTACGGCCTTGTAGACCTCGCCTTTGTCCGCATCAATGGTCATACGGCTGACTATGACTGCCTTGCCGTCTATGTTCTCGACCCAATCCGCGAGCAGAGGCATATCCGCTATCATTTCAGGCTCATAGCTGCAGACCTCGTATTCCTTGCTGAGCAGATTCTCGAAAGAGGCGAATGCTCCGTCCTTGAATCCTTTCCTGCCTGCAGCCTTGTTCACCTTGGCTATGACTTCCTCGCGTCGGCCCTCCCAGAACTCGTTCCAGCGTTCAATCCTTTCCTTCTGGACTTCGCTTGGGATTATGTAGGTACGTGCACTTACATATTGTGAGATTGCGCCTGCGGCCACGAGCGAATCGATGGTGCTGCCCATACTGTCGTATTTGAGGCAGGCGTCGTCGAGATTGTCGGCCACGGTCACCAGGAAGGTCTGATTGCTGTCGTCGCCCGAAATGGCCACGAGCTTCTCCTCTGCCTGCTTCAGATGGTCTGGGAAGTAGCAGAGATTGTTCATATCGCTGTCGAAGCCGACCTTGCCGCAGAAGAAGCAGCAGACTATGGTCAGCACCGCGAGGCCTGCGAGGAACCATTTCTTGCGGTCGAGAGGATAGGCGAGGAACTTCTCTATGAACACCAGGGTCCTGCTCTTGGCCTTGGTGCTGTCAGTCTTGAGGAAGTGTGGCAGGAACACCAGGCAGAAGACGGTCGTGCCTATCAGGGTGAGGGAGGCGAAGAGACCGAAGTCGTGCAGGAGCGGGGAGTGGGTGAATATCAGTGCGGCAAAGGCTCCGATGGTGGTGAAGCTGCCGAGGGTGAGCGGATAGGCGAGTTCCTCGATGATCTGGTGAGGGTCGCTGGTGTGGTTGCTGTGGGAGATGACGTGGATGGAATAGCTTAGGGCCACACCCATCACGGCGGCACCGGCTCCTACTGCGATTGCTGACACGCTGCCCTGGATGAAGAAGATCAGGGCGAGGGCGAAGAGAGCACCATATACTATAGGCAGCATAATCAGCGGAATGGCCGCTTTGCTGCGGAAGGACAGGAATATCACGAGTATGATTACCAGGAGGGCAATCGTGACCGTGAGTATGGTGTCGTGCTTGACCACGCGGGCATTGTAGGCCGCCACGCAAGGTCCTCCGAAGTATTCCACCTTGACTGAGCAGTCCTCGGCAACCTTTGCGCAGGCATTCTCCACCATAGTGGTGAGCTCGTCGTTCACTCCTGTGCTGCCCATACTGTTGGCCGGGTTGGCGAACATCAGCATAGTCTCCATATCCGAGGAGAAGATATGGTCGGAGAACATCTCATACTCGCTCTGGGTGTTGAAGTCCTGGAAGCCCTGCATCAGCGGAGTGCCGAGCCCGAGCGGGTCCTTCATCTTGATCTTGCCTACGATCATTCCGGCCGGAGAGCTCAGCAGGCTGTAGCATTCCGCGACAGCTGCGTCAATTGATTCGTCGGTCAGGAGGGAATCGATGCGGGCGTAGTCGGCCTCGGTCAGATAAACCGGCAGTTTGTCATATACGAAGTCGGCGCTGCGGTTGACCGTGGAGGCGTCCACGCAGTCCATATAGTCGGAAAGGTAGCCCGCGTCCACTATTGCCTGCAGTTCGTCCGCAAGGGCGTAGCCTGCGTCGATGAGGGCGTATGGGTCCGATTCCGCGGTGGTGTCGGCGGCCGATATCATAAACACCAGCTTGTCCATAACCTTCAGATTGTCGAAGGCATCGTTGCCTCCGTTCTCCTTTTCGTCGTTCGGGAATATACTGGTAATATCTTCTATGTAATTGACTTTCAATGCGAAACCCGCCATCACGAGGGTGGTGGAGACGAGTGCGACCCAGAACCACGCCTTGTGGGTGTGGAACCAGTCGTAGAGTCTGATGAGCATCTTAGTCATTGGCCTTCTCCTTTTTCCTGAACAGGTTTATGAAGCCCAGAATGAGCCAGGATACGAGCGTCACTGCCAGTCCTGCGGCCACTGCGAGTATGAGCGCACCGACTATGTACTGGAAGACTTTGTTGGTCTCCACGAGCATTGCTCCTATCTTGTAGCTGCCGTAGATGATGACAGGAATCATAGGAGGGATGCTGATGTTGGTGGCTGCCATCGCGAAGATCTTGTTCAGCTTGAGCAGGTAGGCCAGCCCGGCGGCGATGAATATCTGTCCGCCCCAGACAGGCAGGATTCCGCAGAACACGCCGAGACCGAGGGATGCGGCCAGTTTGAACGGCTTCTCCTTGGAGGCTTTGAGTATGTTCTTCACTTCGGCCCAGTCTCCCTTGAGGAAATACCTCAGGCAGAGCCACGGATAGTAGAAGAGTATGGCTGCCAGGAAGAGGCCGGTGTTGAGTATGCTGATGCGCAGGAAGTCGCGGGCCGGCTTGAAATGCGACACGCGTTCGCCCTCCGGAGCATAGTAGACCTTGATAGGGATATTCTTGACCGGAATGCCCTTCCAGGCCGATCTGACGAGGATTTCCACCTCGAATTCGTAGCGTCCGGTGACGAAACGGGTCTTGCGGAGCTTCTCGAGAGGGTAGAGCCTGTAGCCGGACTGTGTGTCGGAGAGGGTCTTGGCAGTGTCCACCTTGAACCAGAAGTTGGAGAACTTGTTGGCGAAGCTGTTCTTGCCAGGCATATTCTCCGCATTGAGGTTGCGGGCGCCCACCAGGAGGGTTCCCGGCTCGGCTTCCTCAGCCTCGATGAAGGCCGGGATGTCGTCGGCGTAGTGCTGACCGTCGGAATCGATGGTGAGCATATACTTGTAGCCGTGGTCGAGGGCATATCGGATGGCTCTCTTGAGAGCGACGCCCTTGCCGGCGTTCTTTTCGTATTCAAGCCTCTGGATGCCTTCTATTGCTGCTATGAGTTCGTGGGTGGAGTCGGTGCAGCCGTCATTGACGACGAGTATGTCGTCGGCGTACTGCTTCACGTCGCTGACCACCTGTACGATTGTCTTTTCGTTATTGTAGGTAGGGATGACCACCAGGCAGCCCATAGCCTTGAGCCTTTCTGCCCAGCTGGCCTTCTGCTCGCGTATGGTTGCGGAAAGCTTGAGCACAGGCTCGTCCTTGCGGCTGGCCACGCATCTGACGCTGTCTCCTTCGATGGTGAGGGAGAAGTTCACTCGCAGTCCCGCTTCAGGGACTATCATTCCTATGTATTTGACTTCCTTTATGGTCGCGAACATAAGCGGCTTGCCCAGGAGGCGGCTCAGCTGTTCGCGTATGATGGTGAGGGTACAGACGCCTGGGACGACGGGCTGGCCCGGGAAGTGACCTTCGTAGATACTGTGGTCTTCCCTGAGCTCCACCTCTATGTCATATCCTGCGGCCGTCTGAGTGGTGGACACTGGCTCGTAGAAACTGCCTTCCAATCTCATCGCGTGAATTTCTTGTTTGTGAACGTGTACTTGGTGTAGTCGTCACTGGCCTCGGTCATCTTCATCCAGTTGAGGGACATATCGCTCTTTGCGAATTCCATCTCCATAGACTTCATCATCGATCCTGCACGCTTGTTCTTCGGCGTGAGTACGAGACTGTAGGTCTTGGCAGTCTCGCTGACGGAGGTGTCAAAACCTGCCATAATGGTCTCTACGTCGCCGCTCATACAGGATGAGAGCACACGTTTCAGTTCCTTGAGCATAGGGTTGGAGTTCACTTTCACTGCGCTGGTGCGTCCGTCCGAACGGATTTCGAAGTTCTCGCCGGACATATGGATGAAGTCGCCGTCGTTGAAGTCCAGGCTGATGTCGCCCGGCCTGCGGAAGCTGAATTTGCCGCTCTTGGATACTTCAGATGCGAGGACGCTCACGCAACGGGTCTGCGTGAAGTCACAGTTGATGGCCGTGATTTCCGCATTCTTCTGAATGTCTTCGGCAAAGCGTGCCTCCACGTCCTGCGCCTTGAGCGAGGTCGGGAGCAGCATCGCTGCCAGCATTGCTATGATTCCTATCCTATTTCTCATATTCTTCAATTTTGAAAAGTCCGCCCAGTGTCGTCGTGCTGTAGCCTCTGGCTTCAAGCGCACTGAGGAGGGCTTCGGTAAGTTCATCGGCCTGGGGCATCCTGTCGTGCATAAGTATGACGGCGCCAGGCCTGATTCCTTTGAGTATTCTTTCGAGCACCTTCTCGCGTGAGTCGGTGCTGACTGTGTCGTATGACCTGACGCTCCATCCGGCTCCCTGCATATTGCATCTGCGCACTGCGATGCCTATGTGAGGGGTGGTCACTCCCACCTGAGGGCGGTAGAGCCTAGGTTTCACTCCGCAGGCTGCCTCTATGGATGCGTTGCAGTCCCTGATGTCGCGGACGTGGCCTTTGGACATCCGGAATATGTGCCTCCAGTCGTGGGACCAGGTGTGGTTGCCTACCGTGTGGCCTGCTTCCACTATCGCCTTTGCCGTCTGAGGGGCGGCGTCGACCTTACTGCCTACGAGGAAGAAGGTCGCCTTTGCTCCGTGCCTTGCGAGCACTTCGAGGACTTTCGGGGTCATATCGGGATCCGGGCCGTCGTCGTATGTGAGGGCCACCACCTTCTCCTGCGTCCTGCGACGGCAGAGGGTGCGGACATAGACCTGGCTGCCTATACACGCTGATGCGTATATCAGGAATGCCAGGAGAGCCGTGGCCGATATGACGATTGCCCAAACCATATTATATCCTTTCTACGATGAAGTCTCCTATCTGGATGCTTTCCTCGTTTCCTGCGCAGACGCTCCTGCAGGCGGCAGCGATCTGCCTTGCGGCATCGGTGGCCAATATGCCCTTGGATGCCTTACCCGCCGGCTTGTAGACCAGTCTTGCCTTGCTTGCCGGCGTCTGCTTTGCAGAGAGTAGAGCGAAAACTGAGCCATCTTGCTCCGGAGCTGCTCCCAGACGTGCCAGAATGGCCTCGGAGGCAGGGATGTTTTCGTCAAATGCACCGGCGAGGGCACGTCCTGAACCTGCGTCGCTCAGATGCATCATTGCGTCCAGCAGGGCGTCCCTGAAGCTGTCACTGCGGTTGACGTAGGTCATATTGTAGCAGTGGTTGTGGCTCAGGAGAGCGACCTGTCCGCCCACGGTGTTGAAGGTGGACTGGATGAACGGGGTAGGGTTGAGGAGCTCTTCCTTGTCCCTTATGATGTTCAGCAGGAACTTCTCGCTGTCGCTCAGGCAGCCCAGGCCGGTCGCGGTGACTATGCAGTCCACTTCCGCCGTGTTCGCGGCTCCGCCCACGCATTCCGTGGCGGTGGAAACGGCGTTCTTGAGCACCTTGCTCATACGTCTGCGCATTCCGGCATCCGGGATGAGTTCCTTCACGTCGGTGACTACTTCGTTGTCTTCGAGTATGTTCTCGATATAGCAGGCTGAGATTGCGCCCTTTGCCGTCGTCTTGCCGCTGCGGCTGAATACCACGGATGAGCAGTTGCCTCCGAATCCGAAGGAGTTGCTGACGACTGCCTTGATCTCGCGTCCTTCCTCCATCCTGGTCTCCGGCACGAGTCCGAGACCTTCGATCGGGGTGCTGAACCTTAGGTTAGGCCAGATTATGCCACGGCTGACGCTGAGTACAGACAGTACCGCCTCTATGCCGCCGGCTGCCGCGAGGGTGTGTCCGGTGAAGCCTTTGGTGGAGGAGAATGGCGGCACATTGTCGCCCCAGATGCGTCTGAGGGCGGTTCCTTCGCTCTGATCGTTGTTGCCGGTACCCGTGCCGTGTACGTTTATGTAGTCAACGTCAGCAGGGGTGAGACCGGCCATTTCGAGGGCCTGGGTCATTGCGAGGAAGTCGCCGTCGCCCTCCGCTGAGGAGGCTGTCTGATGATGGGCGTCATTGGCATTGGCAAAGCCTGCGAGGGCGCAGTAGTCGCCTTCCTGGGCCTTGTCCCTTGCCTGCAGCACTATGTAGCCTGCGCCTTCTCCGAGGTTGAGGCCTGCACGCGTCTGGTCGAAAGGACGGCTAGGTTCGCTGTCCAGGATCATCAGCGACTTGAAGCCGTTGATGGTGAACATACTGAGCGCATCGGTGCCACCTACGACCACCGTGTCGAGCAAGCCGTGCTCTATGAGCCTGGCTCCCGTCATCATCGCATTGGCCGCGGATGAGCAGGCCGTGCTGATGGTGGAGAGATGTCCGCCGATTCCGCACTGGGCTGCTATCCAGCGGGTGCTGGCTGCGCAGTCGTGCATACGGGACATTTCCGCATCGCCGCTCTGAGGGTCCTGGATGAATTCCGGGAAGAAGTGCTCTGTGAGGTCCATACCTCCGACGGAAGTCGAACTGATCAGCCCGACCTTCGATGCATCTGTTATGCCTGCGTCGGCGAGGGCCTCCTTCACTGCGAGGGCTCCCAGCAGGGCAGTCCTGGAAATGTGGGCGTCATACCCAATTCCCAGTCGCTCGCAGAGTCCTTCGTTGGTGACAGGCAGTTCACCTGCCGGGAGGACGTGCGTGGTGCCGGTAAGGCTGGAACGCGGTGAAATGCCGCTCCTGCCTTCCCTGAATGCCTTGAGGTTCTCCTCGACGCCTATTCCCAGGGCGCTGACTATTCCTATGCCGCTGACTGCGATCATTTATCTGCGCTTATTTATTTACGGTTCTTGGCTACGTATTCTGCGAGGCTGCGTACTGACTTGAAGACAGGACGGGTGGCTGCAGTGTTGTCGATCTTGATGCCGTAGTTCCTCTCGACGAGGAGGATGATCTCGAGTGCGTCGATTGAGTCAAGGCCGAGGCCGTCTCCGAAGAGAGGTGCGTCCGCGTCGATGTCGGCGGTGGTCATATCCTCGAGGTTGAGTGCGTCGATGAGGTGCTGTTTGATTTCTTCGATAAGTGCTTCCATTTTTTCTGTTTGTTATTTAGTTATTGATAATTTCAGTTCTGCCTTGCAGTTGTTGCCGAGCTGTTCGCACCAGCCCCAGATCACGGCTTTTGCGTGACCGCGAGTGAGCAGGTAGCGGGTATAGTCCTCACAGAGGCTGCTCGGCGCATCCTCGATGAAGAAGGTGTTGTCTCCCTTGAACTTGTTGCGTATGCATACTTCGCCTGCCGCCACATTCGGCAGGGTATATACGAACACGGCAGGGGAGGCGCCCTCCAGATGGTCTATGTTCCTCTGGTGGAGGGCATCGTCGTCCAGCGAGGACGAACGGTTGGAGAGTATGATCGCGATGTCCCTCTCTTCGTAGTCGGCGTGGAGGTCGTGGCCGCGCAGCAGGTTCTCGGCTGCGATATAGGCGGTCTTGGCGAGGTCGCTCATCTTGAAGAACTTCATATTCGCGTCGCCCAGGGTCCTGTACTGTTCGCGTATGTATTCGGCGAAAGGCTGGTCTCCGTTGTCGAGGCTATATGAGGCTATTGTCTCCATTTCAGCGATGGTCGCTTCGTCGGACGGATAGTCCCCGAGAGAGGCGAGGGCCAGTACGACTGCGGCGTTGCAGCCTCCGAAGCCGGATGCGGTCTTCACGCAGCGGCCGGTTTCGATGGCGACGGACTCGGATGAGACATTTATAGGGCAAGGGACTCCGAGGGTACTGAAACCGGCGGTGCCATATACTTTCAGCCGCCTGATCTCTTCGGCGCACGCGAGGGTCTCAATGACGCCTGCGGCACCGAAAGTGTGGCCGAAATAGCCTTTAAGGCTGTTCAGAGGCTTGTCCTGCAGGCCTGCGAGGGTTACTGCCTTGCTCTCCATTTCGTCGTTGTAGGCCGTTCCTGTGCCGTGGGTGTTCACGAAGCCTATCTGACTGGCGTCCACTCCGGCCTGGCGCATCGCATTGTCGATGGCGAAGAAAAGTCCGTCACCGGTCCTGGACGGGCCGGAAATGTGGTTGGCGTCGTCGCTCACCGCTCCGCCTTCGAGGAGCACTGCCGGGGCAAGTGCCTCGGAAGCTTCCGTCGTGAGGAGTACCGCTCCGCAGGCCTCGCCTATGCTGAGTCCGTCGCGTTCTGCGTCGAAAGGCTTGCAAGGCTTGAGGCTGACCGACTTGAAGGATTCGAAGCCGGTGGCAATGAAGCGGGAGAGGGTGTCGCAGCCTGCCACGATGACGCGGGTGCATCTTCCTGACAGTATGAGGCGGCGGCCCACCACGAATGCGGATACGCCGGATATGCAGGCGTTGGAGATGACCAGCGGCTGCTGCGCGAGGCCCAGGATTTCCTGGATCTTCGACGCCGTGCTGCCGAGGAAGGCCCTCTGCGGGATCTGCTCCGCCACGTCACCTTCAGCCAGGATGGCTCCCGAGAGCAGCTCGATGTTGCCCTTGGTGGTGGAGAGCACGATTCCCAGGCCCGGGTCGGCCGCATCTATGCCTGCCTCGCGGCAGACTGTGCGTATCGCGCTCACCAGGAGGGCTTCCAGCTTCGTGCAGCCTTCGACTGACGGGCAGTCCGGAATCCTTCCTGCTATCATCCCGAGGGCGGAGTCCTGCTTCAGGCCGCTGACTCCGGCTTCCAGGGCCGCGTATGTCTGCGCCCTGTCGCCGCAGGCTGTCATAAGGCAGTCCGCTCCGAGATATATGAGTTTCTGATTATTCATCTTTGAGGAAAATCTTCATCCTGCAGCTTGCTATGATTTCTTCTCCCACCTTGGTCCTGGCCTCGATGAGGGAGACAGGCCCCACTTCCTGGATGATCTCCAGTTCAGTCCTGAGCACTTCGCCCACGAGGGGAAGCCTCTCTGCGCTGAACTTGTTGACCGAGCCTATGAAGCCGACTGGCACTTCCTTGCCTTCCTCCCTGCAGAGGTAGCCTGTCCTGGCGGCGGCGGACTGGGCAATATGCTCTATTACGCCGCATTCGGACATAGTCCCGTCATCGCAGAAGATGTTGTCTTCGCGGACGGTAAGGCTGGTGAGGGATATGTTGCCGTCAAAGCCCTCGAATGCATCCACCATCACAATAGGCGGACGCTGAGGTATGAGGCTGAGGATGTCGCTGTCCATTTATTTCTTCTTGCAGATCATTATTGAATGACCGAGACCGAGATTGTCGTGGAGGGCTTCCACTTCGAGGCCTGCGGCTTCCACGCAGCGGGCCATATCGTCGGAATGGTACATCTTGCTGTTGCCGTTCGCCATTGCGGTGAAATAGAGGCTGGTCATAGTGAGCACGTATGAGGCGGTCTCGTATTTCTGACGGTCCCAGAAGGTCTCCATAATGTAGACGCGGGTGTTCTCGTCCATAGATGCGGCGGCCCTGCGGAGTATGCTGATGATCTGCTCCTCGCTGAAGCAGTCGAGGAACTGGCTCATCCAGATCACGTCGAATGCAGGGGTAGGGAACTTGGTCTTCTCGTCGAGCATATTGCAGCCGTAGCCGTGGATGCGGTCTGCCCCCGGCTTGCCTGCGGTCTGCTCACGCATCATACCGAGCTGCTGAGGCAGGTCGGCGATGGTGACTTCCACCTCAGGGTTGTAGTTCACGCACTGCATAGCCCAGCGACCGGTGTTTCCGCCCACGTCCAGGAGCCTGCGAACCTTGCGTCCGCTCTTGTCGAACACCATTTCGAGGGCCTCCTTGAAGGAGTTGTCGGAATAGAAGTGGTCGAAGCCGAACCAGGATTTCTTCACCTGCTCAGGCAGGCTGGAGAGGGCCTCATAGATGGTTGGCCATTCTCCGAAGACCTTCAGGCCTTCAGGCTTTCCGTTGCGGAGGGCATCCTCGAGCCAGAAGAGACCGAGGTAGTTGACGTCGTGGTTGAAGTCCAGGTCGGCGCGGGTGCTGTTGTCATTGAGCAGGAACCAGCCTGTCTTGGTGAGCTTGTAGTTGTCGCCCACGATTATGACGGTGCCGGCGGAAAGGGAAGCCTCCAGCAGGCACTTTGCGGCGTATTTGGAAATGCCGCACTTCTCTACGATCTCAGCTTCAGTGGCACCCTGATCCTTCCTTTCGTCAAGGAATTCGAGTATGCCGAACTTGATCATAAGCCTTGAGACCTGGAATACCACAGGAGCCCAGGCGATTTCCTGAGCCTTGCGCTGTGCCTCTCCGGCTCTCATTTTGTCTTGCGTATAACGCGCTTCGAGCGATGGTGTGAGTTTCATATTTTATTCAGTCCAGAATTCAAAGAAATTGTACCACTGGAGCGGGTACCTGCTGATTTTGTCCTCGAGTGAGGCGGCAAACCTGGTCATCAGTTCGTCGGTACTTATCTTCTCCTCGTCCACGAGCTCGAAGATGAAACGGAACTTGCGTCCCTTCTCACGCAGCGCGTAGAAGAAGACTGCAGGTACGCGGCACTTCGATGCCACTTTGAACGGGCCGGTAGGGAAGGGTGCCTTCCCGCCGAAGAACGGAATCTCGGCTGCGGTGGCGAGGTTGGTGTAGCGGTCGCCGTCAAAGCAGATGTATTCGCCGTTGTTGAGGGCGACCTTGACTTCGATCATAGCACCGATAGGGTCCTGAGTCATATAGATTGACTTGTATGGCTCTGCCTCCGTGTGCCTGTCGACCACATCCTTCACTTCCTTGCGCTCCGCGTCGTACTTGACGACGTTGATCTTCTTGCCGTATTTGCCGAAGAACATACTGCCGACTTCCCAGCTGCCCATATGGGCGCCGATGAAGATGGCACCGCGTTCCTGGTCGATGAATCGGAGCATCTGCTCGTAGTTCTCGTATTCGAAGGTGTATTTCGAGGCGAGTCCGCCCTTGATGGCAAGACGGTCCACGAGGGCCTGCCCGAAAGTGTAGAAATGGCGATAGACGTTCACTGCTGCACGCATTCTGCCTTCGCCGAGATGATTGCGATGATAGTTCCAGATTGCCTTGACCTGCTTTGGAGCGAAGAGCACGTAATAGACTATCACCAATGCGAGTACCGCATAGGCGAAGCCCAGTCCGAGATATCGTATCATATATACGAAGATGAGGTAGCCTAGGCGGTTACCTCTGGACTGGCCGTTCCACGCTCCCTGGGTCTTAGCCATTGATCCTGCCGTCGAGAAGGGTGTAGAAGTCGCTGAAGGACTTGACTCCGATGAAGTCGCTGTTCTTGAGGGTGACTCCGAAGTTCTCTTCGATGAGTACGACCACGTCCACGAGGTCGAGGCTGTCGAGACCGAGGGTCTCCTTGAGTGGAGCTTCCGGAGTGATTACGCTCTCCTCCACTTCGAATTCGCAGGCAAGTATCTCATTTGCCTTTGCGATGATTTCTGCTTTAGTCATATCGTTTTCTGATTTATTTGAATTTTCTGATTACAAGTGAGGAATTGGTGCCGCCGAAGCCGAAGGAGTTGCTCAGGAAGGTGTCGAAACCGCCGTCCAGGCGCTGCTTCGGTATGTTCAGCTTGCAGGATGCCTCGTCCGGCTCCTCGAAGTTGAGGCTCGCGGCGATGAAGTCATTCTGCATCTGTAGCATTGAATAGACGATTTCGCTGGCTCCTGCCATCCACATCTCGTGGCCCGTGTAGGACTTGGTGGAATTGACCGGAGGGCAGTTTTCGCCGAATACTTCGGAAATGGCCTTTGCCTCATTGAGGTCGCCTACAGGGGTGGAGGTGGCGTGGGCGTTGATGTAGCCTATGTCCTCCGGCTTGAGACCTGCGTCCCTGAGGGCCATCTGGAGGGAACGGCGCGGACCGTCCACGTTCGGGGTGGAGATGTGCTCACCGTTGGATGAGAAACCGTATCCTATGACTTCGCCGAGTATGGTCGCGCCGCGCTTCACGGCTGACTCATAGCTCTCGACGATGACTGTGGCGGCTCCGCCTGAAGGCACGAGACCGTCCCTGTTGCGGTCGAACGGACGGGAAGCCTTGGTCGGATCGGGGTTTACCGAGAAGGCTCCGAGGGCGTCGAAATTGCCTATTGAATATATGTTCACTTCCTCGGCACCACCGCAGATAATGCAGTCCTGGAGACCCTGCTTGATCAGCAGGTAGGCGATGCCTATGGCGTGGGAACCGCTTGCGCAGGCTCCTGAAACCGTGAAGTTGATGCCCCTGAGGTTGAATATCGTGGCCAGGTTCATAGTCACGGTCGAGTTCATCGACTGGAATATGTTGCTGGCGCCCACGAGGGCTGTGGTGTGCTTCTCACGTATAATGTCAATGCCCTTGACGGTAGCCTCGGCGGTGCTGTCGTTGCCGTAGAGTATGCCCACTTCGTTGGCGAGCAGCCAGTCCTGGTCGATGAGGGCCTGCTCGAGGGCTTCCTTGGTTGCGACGTAGGCGTACATACCCTGCTCTGAGAGGTAGTTGCGCTGCTTGCGGTCGAGCACTCCCTTGAGCTCAGGCTTGCGAAGTATGCCCATAAGGCCAGACCTGTAGCCTGTGTCCACGCGCTCCTGGGAAAATCCTATTCCCGACTTGCCGTTGTAGAGCGATTCTTTGACCTGGTCCTTGTTCTCTCCTATGCACGAGTAGATGCCAAGGCCGGTGATTACGACTCTTCTGTCCATTTAATTTTTTCTGATGATCGGGCCTATGAATAGAGGCCTCCGTTGATGTTGATTACTTCTCCCGTGATGTAGGAGGACTTTTCTGATGCGAGGAATGAAACGAGCGCAGCGATCTCTTCAGGCTCGCCGAAACGTGCCATAGGAATGAGTTTCTTGAGTTCGTCCTCAGGAAGGCCGTCGGTCATATCAGTGCGCACGAAGCCCGGGGCGATTGCGTTGACGGTGACCTTCTTCCTTGCGACTTCCTGTGCGAGGGCCTTAGTGGCGGCGATGAGTCCGCCCTTGGCTGCCGCATAGTTGGTCTGGCCTGCCTGACCCTTGAGGCCGGTGAGGGATGCTATGTTGATGATGCGGCCCCATCTGTTGAGGACCATATCCTTCACCAGAGGCTTGGTGACGTTGTAGAATCCGTCGAGGGTGATGCTGACCACCTTGTGCCATTCTTCCGGATTCATCCAGAGGAGGAGGGTGTCCTTCCTGATGCCGGCGTTGTTGACGAGGACGCTGATGGTCTCGCCTTCGTGTGCACTGCGCCAGGACGCGAGAGCCTTCTCGCACGCCTGCGCGTCGGAAACGTCAAAGCGGAGCAACTCTCCGTCCGAACCTGCGGCCCTCACGGCCTCCAGTGTCTTTTCGGCTTCCTCGACGTTGGAAACAAAGTTGATTATGATGTGGTAGCCATCAGCCGCCAGGGCGGTGCAGATGGCCTTTCCGATACCGCGGCTGCCCCCAGTCACGAGGGCCCATTTCGCTGCGTTTTCTTCCTGTTTTTTCATTTACAATATCTTGATATTGGGGTTTCGTATAAAATATAGCGTGCAAATATAATGAAAAGATTGCTAACTTTGCCATTGTCGATTACAAATAACCACTAGATATGAAAAAAGTCCTTTCTGCGGCACTCTGTCTTATGATGTGCCTCTCAGTTTCTGCCAAGAAACAGCCCAAGCACAACCTTCGTCTCCTTTACTGGAACATCCAGAACGGAATGTGGTGCGATCAGCCCAACAACTACGACGGTTTCGTCGATTATGTGAAGTCGTATGACCCCGACGTGTGCGTATGGTGCGAGGCTCAGACCATCTACATCAACGGCACCGCGACCAAGTGCGCCGTGGAGGACAGGAATCTCAACAGCGAGGAAGACTGGCTCAAGCTGGCGAAACGCTACGGACACGAATATGTGTTTATGGGCGGCCATCGCGACAACTATCCTCAGGTGATCACTTCCAAGTTCCCGATCGAGGCAATCGACCGCATCATCGGCAACGTGGACAACCACCCTGCAGAGCAGCAGGACACCATCGTGGCCCACGGCGCAGGCTGGGCTAAGATCAAGGTGAAGGGCAAGGAAGTCAACATCGTAACCCTCCACACCTGGCCTCAGGCCTATAGCTTCTACGCAGGAAAGGACGAAGCCAAGAGGGCTCAGAGCAAGGCCGAGCACGGCGGAGACTACTTCCGTGCCACTGAAATGGAGTATATCCTCAATCACACCATCGAGAATGCGGCAAAGCCGGAGAAGGAACTCTGGATGATGATGGGCGACTTCAACTCCAGGACCCGTGTGGACAACTACCAGTACAAATGGTCCGAGGATGCGCCTGCCTTCGCCTGCCAGGACGCAGTCATCAACAACGGCAAATACATCGACGTCATCGCAGGATGGTATCCGGGCGTATTCCGCACCACGACCGCAGGCGTCAGCCGCATCGATTATGTCTATACGACTCCGGCCCTCTACAAGAAGATAGTCAACGCCGACGTGCTTGACTCCGGATGGGTTGCAAACCAGAAGAAGGCCCTCGACGCAGACGGCAAGCAGATCAGCAATTTCTGGTATCAGTCCGACCACAGACCTATACTCGTGGACTTCAAATTCTAATTGAAACGCGCTCTAGCCATATTTCTCCTTTCCCTGGTTGCCGCGCTTGCGACGGCTCAGGTGAGGGGATATGTGCTTGAAGAGGAAACCTCCTTGCCCGTGGTCCAGGCCGCGGTGCAATTGCTGTCTCCGAAAGACAGCTCTCAGGTGGTCGGCACCGTCACTGACGAAGAAGGCCGATTTTCCCTGAATGTGCCATCCGGAGCCTATCTGGCCAGGATTTCATATATCGGCTTCGTGACCAGGCTGATGGATGTATCCGTCCCGAATGCGGGCGGACTAGACCTCGACCGAATCCTCCTCGCTCCCGATGCTTTGTGGCTGGATCAGGCAGTGATTACGGCCTCCGTACCCCTTGTCTCAACGGTGGCTGACACCGTCGTCTATAATCCCGCCGCCCTTATCCTGGCAGACGATGCTATGCTGGACGACGTCCTCAAACGCATCCCCGGAATGGAGGTGGACGAGAAGGGGAATGTGACTCTCCACGGCAAGGAAGTGAAGCAGCTTCTGGTCAATGGCAAGAAGTTCTTCGGAGGCGATGTCGCCAGCGGTCTGAAGAACCTTCCGGCCGAGATGATAGAGAACATCAGAGCCTACGACAGGGCTTCCGAAATGAAGCGCATCAGCGGGGTGGACGACGGGGAAGACGAGCCTGTGATCGACGTCCGGATCAAGCCCGCTTTCCTGCGCGGATGGAACAACAGACTGACCGCCGGACTGGGAACGAAATGGCGTTATACGGGACGTCTGAATGCCAATAGAATGACCGACAGTTCGCAGGTTACAATCGTTGCCAGCGGCTTGAACCTGCCGAATCCTAACCGATTCAATTCCAAGAGCAACCAGTTCGGTACCGGAAGTTCTGGTGAAAATAAAAGGGGAGAGGCCGGAGTGACCTTTTCGCAGGACCGTCCGAAGGCCGATCTGGGTGGCAGCGTGCACTATGATTACAGCTTCCGAGACCCCGTCACAAGCAGCCGTACGGAGAACATTTATTCAAGCGGAAACACCTTCACCCTGGGCTCTGGAATCGGGGATGTCGACAAGCACAGTTTCAAGGCTGACGGCAACTTCGAATTCAAGCCTTCCCGCAAGTGGAATTTCCTCGTGAAGCCGGTCCTGACCTACAGTCTCACCGACAGTCGCAACCTGATTTCCAACACCAATTACCTGACTGAGGAATGCCTTGCCGATGACCGCGTATATCTCAGTGATAACGTCTCCAGAAGCATTCAGAAACGCCTCAATGCGAACCTCACTTTCCAGGTGTACAGACGCCTGAACGACCGTGGTCGAGGAGTTACTTTCCGCACTTATCTGGAATATCTGCACAACAATGACGACTATGTCACGGACAACTCCACCAGGTACTATCGCATCAGCAAGAATCCCGACTCCACGCGTGTCTACAAGCGCTATCAGAATACGGAAGTGAACTCTGCCCAGGTGAGTGCCTTCTTTACCTGGAACGAACCTCTCGCGAAGGGTATGTTCCTGCAGATGCAGTATCGTTTCCAGTACCGTTTCTACCTGACTGACAGGGATGCCTACAAGATGGAGGATGACTATCCGGACTGGCATCTGAAGGACAGGCTTTCGGGCTCTTTCCGGAACACTTTGCCGAGCGGCTATGAGGCCTTTTTCGATCCGTCGAAAAGCAGTCTTGGACGCTATGATTATTTCGCTAATTATCTGATGATTAACTATCGTCTGATAAAGAAAAAGTTCAATCTCACTGCGGGCGTTGTTCTGGTGCCTCAGAATACCCGTCTGAGATACCCCGATGACGAGTCCAACGTCCGTGACACCACGACTTTTTGCTTCGGTGCGGCGCCTAACCTGACCTTGCGCTGGAACCCCGACAAGCAGCAGAATCTGTCCCTTTCCTACAAGAGCTGGACTTCACCTGTCAACACCAACTACCTGCTCAGCGTGCCGAACGGCAACAATCCGCTCTACACCCGCGAGGGCAATCCGGGCCTGAAACCGGCCTTCACGCACAATGCCAACCTCAGTTACACCAGGAGCGACAGAAAGCGTCAGAACAGCCTTACGACGAGCGCGAATTTCAAATTGATACAGAATGCTGTAAGTATGAGTACTTCATACGATGCTTCAAGTGGCGCAAGGGTAGTGAAACCTCTCAATGTAGATGGAAACTGGAGCGCCGATGCCTCCATTGTGTTCAACGACACCTTCGGCAATTCCGGCTTCTCTTTTACGACCAATACGAAACTCGAATACTCCAATAACATTGCCTTCCTATATAACCATAGCAGCAAGGTCGACGAACGCAATGTGATGCGTCGTGCGATGGGAATCGAGAGGCTCAGCGGCACATATAGGAATTCCTGGCTGGAACTCACCCTCAACGGTGCAGGTCTCTATACCCTTGAACGCAGCGCCCTCAGGCCTTCGATGAACCAGAGTCCCTGGGCCGTTTCCGCCGGCGTGAATGTCATTTTCCGTATGCCTTGGAAGATGACCCTCTCCTCCGATTTCACCGATTGGAGCCAGAGGGGCTATGTCTATGACGAGCTCAACAGGAACTATCTGCTCTGGAACGCCCAGCTCTCCCAGTCCTTCCTGAAGGGACGCCTGAGCCTTTCGGTCGACTGGCGCGACATCCTTCGTCAGCAGGAGAATATGGTCCGCAGCTTCAGCGCGGAGCGTCGCAGTGTCACGATGGAGACAGGTTCCGTGAATTCATATATCCTATTTAAACTCTCCTGGCGATTCAAAGTCAAATAAAGAGCTTATATTTGCAAGCTATGACTTTGTACCTCCGCATACTCAAGGCCCTCTCCGTGGCCGCATTAATGGCGTTTACGGGCATTTCCTATGCCCAGGAGCCGGAACAGCAGGTCGCCAACGAGAAGATCAAGGCATCGAGGGTTGAGGCCAAGGCCCGCACTCTCAGGGCTATGAGGCCTATGCTCGGCATTCCGAAGCTCAGTTTCAATGCCGGCACCTACACCCGCAACCAGAGGGACGCGGAGCCGGAAGTACTCCGCACCAATGGCATCTGCGGCTATATGTACGGCGAGAAGGTAAGTTGCGAAAACGGCATCTGGCTGTCGCAGAACCTCGATTTCGATATGCCGAACTGGGTAGCCTGCGACGTGGATCTGATGGCTGCCGCCGACGCCAGGGACATACTGAGCAAGTATATGCCCGCCGACAAAATCAGAATGAACAGGGACCTCTGGAAGGCCGTCCTTGAGGAATGCTGGAAATGGGGCTGGGACAAGCCTGCCGGCAACACTACCATTGCCTGCGGTCCGCTTGTGACCGCCGCCGAGGCCCAGAAGGGCAAAGATGCCGTTCCATACGAATATTACCTTGTGCTCTGCAAGAAGACCAAACTTGGTCTGGGATACAAGTCTATCGGTTTCCTCATCCCGAACAGGGAAGACGTCCAGGGCGGTATCTACAAGTTCTCTCAGTGCGTGAACCTCATCGAGCACAAGAGCGGCTATGACTTCTTTCATAAGCTTCCGGAGAACCTGCAGGAGAACGTGGAGGGAATGACCACCTACGAACTCTACTGCAGTTTCATCGAAGAAGAGGCCTACATAGACGACCCATCCGAAAGGGAAGAGGACTGGATGGACGCTATGAACGACTATATGGAAGATTACAGGGACAGATAAAGCGTCTCGTGATATAAAAAGAGGATGACCTTCGTGGCCATCCTCTTTCTTTATCTGTCAATCTCGCTTATTTGGCGTTGAACATATCCTTGAAGCAACCGATGGAGCTGAGCATTGAAGATGCCTCGTAAGGCATATAGATGGTCTTTCCATCCTTGCCGGATACCATTTCCTTGAGAGTGCCGATATACTTGTCGGCGAGCATATAGTTAGCAGGGGACATACCGCTGCCGGCGAGGGCTGCATTGACCTTCTCGATGGCCTCTGCCTCTGCCTGAGCCTTGATGATGCGGGAATTTGCCTCACCTTCGGCTGCGAGTATCTTGGTCTGCTTGTCGGCCTCGGCCTGGTTGATGAGAGCGGCCTTCTTACCCTCGGACTCGAGGATGAGAGCCTCCTTGTCACCGGTAGCCTTGAGGACCTGAGCACGGCGCTCACGCTCTGCCTGCATCTGGCGCTCCATTGCGTCGCGTACGGTGTCAGGAGGGGTGATGTCCTGGAGCTCGACGCGGGTAACCTTCACGCCCCACTTGTTGGTGGCGTCGTCGAGGACGGCACGCAGCTTGGCGTTGATGGTGTCGCGGGAAGTCAGGGTCTCATCGAGCTCGAGCTCGCCGATCACGTTACGCAGAGTGGTCTGAGTGAGCTTCTCGATAGCGTTCGGAAGGTTGTCGATCTCGTAAACGGCCTTCACAGGATCCATAATCTGGAAATAGAGGAGGGCGTTGATGGTGGTGGTCACGTTATCCTTCGTGATCACATTCTGCTTAGGGAAGTCATAAACCTGCTCGCGGAGGTCGATCCTCTGAGTGGTCTTGTTCCTTACATAGGTGGTGCCGTCCACGTCCACATACACGTTGCGGGTGTGGATGAGCCTTGGCTTATCGATGATAGGCCAGAGGATGTTGATACCTGAATCGAAAGTCCTGTGGTACTTACCGAGTCTCTCAACTACCCAGGTCTCGGCCTGAGGGATGATGCGGATGCTGCGCAGAACGATGATGATGACGAGGAGTGCCAATACTCCGACGATGATTAATCCTGCAATTGACATAAGTTATTGGTTTTTTAATGGTTTGTATGCTATTTTTATTCCTGGTTGTACCTGGGACTTCCTGGTTTATTCCTGGGTCTTGGTCCTGACGGTCAGGATGATGCTGTCGCGCTTCACGATCTCGACGTTGTTGCCCTTCTCGATGACGCTGCCGTCCTCGGAAACTGCCCTCCAGTCGGAGCCGTCCACTGACACGCAGCCGACGTGGTTCTCCGGATCGATGGTCTCGGTCACGCGGACCGTGCGGCCGACCATTGCATCGCCGTTGGTCTTGACATTGGTCTTGTCCTTATAGAACATCTTGATCACTGCAGGCCTGATGAATGCGAGTGCGAGTGCGCTGAACAATGCGAACGCTGCCAGCTGCCACACGAGGCCAAGATGACACGCATCACATATAGCTGCAGCCGCAGCACCGAGCGAAAAGCACATTACAGCGAATCCTGCCGTGAAAATCTCTAAGATAATGAAGAGGATGGCAACTACCACCCAAACCATCCAAGCTGAAAATACCATAATATCTGAGGTTTATTAGTTTGTCTTCTATGCTCCTTATTTGAGGGAGCGTTTGTTAAATAGACGCAGGAACTGTCGATTTACTACAGAATCCGTGAGTTTTTTTCATCGTCCCTTCTGCCTGTTGACGCACTCCGGACAGACTCCCTTTGCCATATAGTTGACGAAATGCAGTTCAAAGCCCGCCGGATACTGCACCTGTGGCACCTGCAGCTCCTCGAAGCACCACGTGCGCCCGCAGCACTCGCAGTGGAAATGCACGTGGGCGTCGTTGTCGGTTTCTGTCTCAGTGCCTTCGTTGCACCCGCTGTCCTCGTTGCCGTGTCCGCGACAAATCTCGTACTTGACGCTGTCGCTGCCGTCCTCGATCGTGTGGAGCAGATGCTTTTCCTTGAGCGCGGCGAACGTCCTCGAAATGATCGACTTGTCCACCGTCTCCAGCGCCTCCTCGACCTCCGCCATCGACAACGGCCTCCCCGCGTCGAGCAGAACCCTCACAATCATAGTCCTGTTCGCCGTTGGCCTGATGCCGTGTCCATTCAGAAGCTCGTCCTCGCGTTTCATCCTTACAAATATAGTAAATCGGGGTGAAAAAATGGCCTATTTTCACCCCGATTTTTTCACTCTGCAAAAGCGGGTGTAGATGCTAATCGAAATTTGAACAGAATTGCTCACGGAAAACTGAACAGTT
>DCHT01000066.1 GCA_002314885.1 Bacteroidales bacterium UBA1745
CCAAGAGCCTTGGTCCACACTAGACTGCTTGGTATGTGATAGCCAGGAGGGCAAGGGTCGTTCACGGTTTTTTCTGTTGCGCTCCAACGGCCAGCCGCAGCCACGTCAGTACACCAGTCAGGTCGTCCATTGATTGCCTGTGCCGGATTCTTTACGGAATAGGCATAGGCCTGCTTACTTCGATTAGGGATGAAGTTTATGGTACAAGTGATGTCGCTTTTACCCTCCAACGAACCAGGGAGCGGATCTTTTCTGCCCCATTGGTAGAGCATTCCCCTCGACAGGTTGCCTTCCTTGGAAGTGGACAGCGCTCCGAGGTTCCTGTCCATCATAGTGCCGGCATTGTTGGAGTAGACCTGATCCTTCGGCTGCTCGGTGGACCATATATGCCAAGACCATACGATTTCTCGGAAATCGTTGTACAGTGCAATCAGAGCGTTGCCTGGCGTGCCTGTGGCATCGAATTCGATGAGATTGGTTTCCCTATTAAAATAGACCTTGCTGATGATGGTTCCGACTTCCGGTTTAGTGCCGGTGTTGACGGTCTCCCAGTATGCCACAGCCGTTGTACCAGCCAAAGTGTCACATTTTGTGGCCTTGAAGGCGTTGAATGCGTAGTGGCCCGCCTTGCTTACAATGTAGCAGTTCGCAGTCTCCTCGGCTGAAAGGTCTTCGTATGTCTTGGTCCTGACAGTCATTATCTCGCTGTAGCCTGTGCCTGAGACATTCTCCGCAAACGCCTGGATGTAATATTCCTTATCCATCTCAAGCCCCTTGACCATATCTCCATTATGGTACGCCTGCAGGCTGCTTTTTTTCTTCTCGAGATCGCTCCTGCTGCCGCTGAGATAGAAACCGTCGTTCAGCACATCGATTTCAGGACTAGTAATGTCATATTCTACCTTGATGGAGTTGGAGTAAACATCAACATCAGTGATTGTCACTACAGGTTTGTCAGGTTCGCCTGTGCTGACCTTAGTCAATGGCCCCCATTTAATGATCTGTTCTATGGTACCTATGTAGGCGCGTACATAGTAGTCGCCGGGCGTGAGATATTCGTACTTGATGGTATAGGTGAATTTACCAGGTATGCCGTCTAATGAATATCCACGGTTAATATACGTAATATGACCTTCTTCGGTCTCTACTCCCTTTAAGGTGTAGTCATCATTATACAGCTGCATTGGGTCCTCGGGACTGCAATAGGCTCCCACTTGATAGCCCGTCACATTCTCCGGCAGATTGACGGTCAGATCGAAGGTGATGCTGTTTAGCGTGCGTTCAGTGACGTTGATCTTCAATTTGCCGTAATCAGTTGACATCTTTTCGCAGGATGAGGCGAGCGCGATGGCAAGCGCCAGACATACAATTGCTATTCTTTTCATAGTCGTTTTCATAATTCGTGGAACATTAATTCTTCTGGCACCTTACGGCCACGGAGCGGGCCAGGGCATCGTTGGTATTGGTGGCAAGGCTGATGCTGCTTCTGCTCATCATAAGGAGCGTGCCCGCGTAATTGTCGTCAGTTGCTTCAGACCAGTAGTATCCCAAATCGAGTCTGATTAGATCATCTCCACTTTCCATAATCATACCTGTCACAGGATACCAGATTGATGTGTCATTGGTTCCGAACTTGCAACTGCCAGTGGCGAAGTCATATCCATCTGCCCACTCGCTGCTGTTGCTGATTGTGAATGCATTGTCTTTGAGGTTTGTGCTCCACACTGTACTGCTTGGTATATGATAGCCCGGAGGGCAAGGGTCATTGACTGTCTTGTTTGTCGCGCTCCAACGTCCCTTTGCAGCTACGTCAGAGCACCAGTCGCCTTTGCAGTAGATTCTCGCTGCAGGGTTTGCAATGGAATACTCATATTTTTGTTTACCCCGGACTTCTTGAAAGGTTTTGCCGCAGTAACCATAAACTGTTTTTTCCTCCAATGAACTGAGATATGGGTCCTTTCGGCCCCACTGGTAAATCAATCCCCAAGACAGCGTGCCTTCCTTGGAAGCGGACAGCGCGCCGAGGTTCCTGTCCATCATAGTGCCGGCATTGTTGGAGTAGACCTGATCCTTCGGCTGATCGGTGGACCATATATGCCAAGACCAGATTATGACATTATTCTCGTCATACAGCGCGATCAGGGCGTTGCCTGGAGTGCCGGTGGCCTCGAATTCGATGAGGCCGCTATCTTTATAGTAAAAGACGTCGCTGATGACGGTTCCGACTTCCGGTTTTGTGCCGGTGTTGACGGTCTCCCAATAAACCTCAGCCTTGCTTCCTCCCAATGGTGTGCTCTCAGTGGCCCTGCAAGCCTTGAATGCATAGCGGGATGCGCTGCTGACAATGTAGCAGTTCGCAGTTTCCTCAGCCGAAAGATCCACATATTTCTTGGTCTTTGCATTCGTTTTATCGGACCAGCTCCAGCCTGAGACGGTTTTCGCATACGCCATAATGAAATATTCCGTATCCATCTCCAGCCCGGTGACAGTTTCCCCGTTTTTATATTTCGTCAGGCCGCTTATTTGTTTCTCGAAATCTTCCCCTTTGTCGCTGATACAGAAGCCTTCCTCCAGGATTCTGGCTCCCGTGTCTTCTATTTCGTATGTCACCTTGATGGAGGTGGCGTAGACGTCAATTTTGCTGATCAACACCTCAGGCTTATCCGGGAGAATGGTGCTTACTGTTGCTAGTTCACTCCAAGTCTTGAGACCGTTCGGGGCCTGTACGAAGACGCGCACTTTGTAGTCGTCCCAAGGCTCGAGTTCTTCCAGTGTAATGGAATAGGTATGCGTGCCTGGCAGACCTGACGTAAAATATGTATGTACCCAGTATGGGTTTTCATCGGATGGCTGATCATTCATTATTTCGTTATCCAGATACAGCTGCATCGGGTCCTTTGTGGCGATATAGCATTCCACGTTATAGCCGGGCGCATCGTCCGGCAGTTCGACGGAAACGTCTAAGGTGATGCTGTTGAGAGTGCGGTCAGTGACCTTGATTTTCATCTTGCCGAACTCAGTCGAGATCTTTTCGCAGGATGATGCGAGAGCGATGGCCAGTGTCAGGCAGACAATTGCAAGTTTTTTCATATTTGTGTTAATTCGTTCGAGCAAATATAGTTTTTTTTTCGGATATCTTTATCTCGTCGTCGGCTCCGGCCACGTCCTCAGCCTCCGCAACGCGCTCAATGCCCTTGATCCGAGCATTAAGGTTGTGATGGTGGAGTAAAAAAGTGGCGCAGAAGTAGTGCCACTACTTCTGCGCCACTTTTTTTTGCGTTTATGTCAGTGATTACATTGGTTCGGCTGTAAAGTATTTCGGGGTGCCTGAGTACTTTAGGCTGAAGCTGATGGTTTCGCCCTCGTTGGCGCCTGATCTTACTTCTATTATAGGAAGGTCCGTTATTTCTGCCAAAAATGCCTTGCCGGTCGCTTCAACGCTGACAGTTCCGTCTTCCTGTGGAACAAAGTTCATATTCAGTTCTGAAATTCTGTACTGATTCTTGAAATTTGTCTCCATATCTCCTGGAATGAAATTCTTGTAGACCACTCCTTGGAAATCCTCCTCAGTGATCGTTCCTACCTTTGGCGAGCCGTTAAGAGAAAGAACAGCACCGTGGCCGGAAACAGGCTGGCCATTATCATCAGTAACGATGGAGTTTTCAATGAAAGCAAAGCCGTAACCCTGGTTAGAATAAACTACAATTTCCAAACGGACGTTGCTGTTTTTTCCGTCAACAGTCAGTTTGCCGGAATTAACTCCGTTGTCTTTGCTGCAGGAAGCAAGCGCAGTTACAGCCATTGCTGCAAGTGCGAGAATACGATAAATAGATTTCATAATATAAATGTGATTGAATTCGTTCGTTTATTCTTTTCAGCAAATTTAAGCGTTTTAGAATAATTATTACATTTGTGTACTATTCAAATTCCATTATGAAAAAACTTATTTCAATTATCGCTTGTGCAGTGATTGCGACTGCAGCAGCTGTGGCTCAGCCACGTGCTATCGGCGGCTATGCCGGTATGATGTCTCAGGGTGTTGAATATCAGCATTCTTTCAGCGGAGGCAGCCAGTTCCTGGAGGTCTTTGCGGGTACTGATTTTGCCATTTTCAATGGCCAATTAAGTGGCCTGGCTGGTGCCAGCTACAACTTCGTTTTTGCGAATTTCCCTAAATCTGCCGGCCAGTTCAATCTCTGGGCAGGTCCTGGTGCTATTGTGGGTTATGGCGTTACTCCTCTCAGGCACGGCAAACGTGACTACAATCCATACGTTGATCTAATGGGCACCTTTGGCTTTGACTTCACTTTCAACTGCCACGTGATGCTCTTTGCGAAGATTTCTCCTGCCGTCGGCATCTGCTTCGGCCCTAACGACGATGATGGCCGTATGACCGTCGGCGTCGAATTCGCCCGCGCCCTCTACGGTGCCATCCCGACTATCGGCGTCGCTTACGCTTTCTAGAAAAGTGGCGCAGAAGTAGTGCCACTAGTACTGCACCACTTTTCTATGCTGAAACGAGAAAAAGACCCGATGGGCCAGGCGATCCTGGACTTTGCGACGACCGGAAAAGCCGGTCGTCTGCGCGTGTTGTCCAGTCAGTTCGACGAAGATTCGATCGACGTGCCCTACCTCTTCCGCAGCTTTGATGAGATGCCTGCTTTGGAGCAAAGGGCCCTCTCAGAGGCCTCTGGCCGCGTTTTGGACATAGGCGCTGGTGCTGGCTGCCATTCTCTGGTGCTGCAGGAGCGTGGTCTTGATGTGACATCCGTGGATATTTCGCCACTGAGCTGCGAGGCGATGAAGCTGAGAGGGTTGAGGGATGTGAGGTGTCTGGATGTGCTGAGGGAGGATGTTTGTGCTGACGGTGGTGCTGATGGTGATGCTGGCGGTGGTGCTGACGGTTGTGCCGGCTACGACACGATCCTGATGCTGATGAACGGCACTGGCATCGCCGGGACCCTCGACGCCCTGCCTCAGATGCTTCACACCGTCGCTGGATTCCTTGCCCCTGGCGGCCGTATCCTCATCGATTCCAGCGACTTAAGCTATCTATATGACGATGATTCTTTTGACGACGCTGAGCCTTATATCGGTGAGGTCGACTACCGTATGATCTATAAAAAGGTGAGGGGAGAGGCCTTCCCTTGGCTCTACTGCGACTATGCGCGCCTCGAGGCCGCGGCCTCCTTCGCAGGCCTTCATTGCCGCCTCCTTCAGCAGGGCGACCACTACGATTATCTCGCAGAAGTGACGCAGAAGTAGTGCCACTAGTTCTGCGCCAACTTCGCTAGCTAATAGCGGGGGCGAAAAGGGGGCTTTTTGCCCCCCGAGCTTGCTGTCTCTACGAATTTGGGGTGAAAATAGACCGTTTTTTCACCCGCTTTTGGACGGTCTCGAAATCGGGGTGTAAAAGGGCCCGTTTTTCACCCCGTTGGCCCTATAGCAGACCGTTGGAACGCATCAAATCGTCTCTCAGGCACCGCTGCCGCGCCATTATATGGCAGCGCGGCAGCTACGGACGCAGCTGNNTCCTCGCTGCGCCGTTGCCGGCGATCAAGGGCGGAATAGGTGGATTCGGACGCGGTAAGAGGGAAAAAGTGGCGCAGAAGTAGTGGCACTAGTTCTGCGCCACTTTTTGCGGCGATTGTAATACTTTCTCCTGCTGAGAGTATAATCTGTATATGATTGACGATATACAGATACTTATTATTCCGGATGTTCACGGACGCAGGTTTTGGCTTGAGGCGATTGAAGCGCAGTTGCCGAATCCGAATGTACAGATAGTGTTTCTTGGGGATTATGTCGATCCGTATCCCTATGAGAAGATCTCAGAACAACAGGCCCTGGAGGGGCTCAAGGATATCATTGCGTTCAAGAAGGCCTATCCGGATAGGATACATCTCTTGCTCGGCAATCACGATTTGTCGTATTTGGATATATCCCTCATTTGCACTCGCCACAGCTGGGCTTTGGAGAAGCAGATAAAGCGCATTTTAGAGGAAGAGGCTGACTGCTTTGAAATGGCCTGGGAGGCCGTTGTGGCAGGGAAGAGGTACCTGTTTTCTCACGCCGGTGTATCTCGGGGCTGGATTGAGTGGAACGATTTTACATTCGGCAATGCGGCCATATCGGCTGATTTACTGAACAATATGTATAAGGGTAATGACCCGAGACTGTATGACCTCTTTATGTACGCCCTGGCAGATGTGTCTCCAGCCAGGGGCGGCGGTTCAAAGTACGGCAGTATGATCTGGGCCGACGCACGGGAAATGATGGATCCGAAAGCGCAACTTCCCGGCATAATCCAGATTTTTGGTCATACCCAGCAGGTTTACGACCCTGTCGTACTGCCAGGCCGAGCTTTTTGCCTAGACTGCAGACGTCCGTTCTACATTGATTCAGAAGGAACAGTTGGAGAAGTGGTGCAGTACTAGTGGCACTAGTTCTGCGCCAACTTTAAGGCGTCCTCTTCGCTGATTTCGGCGAATCTCGGGCCGTCGTAGCCATCGCGATGGACCTCTTCGAAGAACATCTCCTTTGGCCTGACCCAAACGGCCTTCTCGCCATACATTGCCTGATAGACAACTAATTCTCTATCAGGGTTTTCGCTATCCTTGGCGATAGCGATCATTCGGTAAATATTGCCTTTGAAATGGCGGTAATATTTGCTCATAATTCACTCTATTTGTTGAGCAGCTCGATCACCTCGTCGATGTTGCAGGCGACGCCGTCGAAGAGTTTGTACATCAGCTCCGGCACCTGCTTCTCGGGAATGAGCACGACTGTCTTGCGACCTTTGCCTGCAAACCATCCGGCCTCGGCGTGTGCGCTCCTGCCACAAGGCAGCACCAGAACGCACGCGTCGCACTGTTCCATAGCCTCGAGATCGTTCGCAAACTGAGCCACGCTCTTAGGGTGCTCCAGGTTGTCCCTGTACTCCTCAGGACTCCATTCCAGCCACCTCTCGCTCACATATTCCCATTTGAACGCGGGCTTTCCTTCGCCCGGGTTGCGGAAGTCATAAACGTCAAAACCGGCCGCGCGGAGCGCCTCCACGACGGCAGGGTAGTGGGCATTTCGCCAGGATGATGCGATATAGAGTTTCATAGCGTTAGCGGATCTTCACTCCCTGATCAAGCAGTTCCTTCTGAAGCACGGCGACGTCGAGGGTCTGGAGGCTGGTGCGGAGGCGGTGGGAGAGGGCTGCGGCGACGCCGGCGGCCTGGCCTGTGACGAGACAGGTGGCGATTTCGCGGGCGTCGTAGGTGACCTTCTCCTCGAAGCCGAAGCAGCGGCCGGCGACGACGAGGTTAGGGCAGCGCTGCGGCAGGAGAGACCTGTATGGGATCTGCCAGTAAGGCTGTTTGCCTTTGCCGCTGCCGCTCATTCCGATAGTGTCTTCGTAGTCCTTGTAGCCGCGATAATCCTCGAATCTGACGTTGTGGAGCGAGTTCAGGACCCTCGTCACGCGCACGCCGAGAATAGGCGGAGTCTCCAGCAGGAAGGCATTCTCGTTGCCCGGCATTTCGCGCAGTTTCTGGGTGTCTTCCCACATCATCTGGCGGAACTGTTGCTGCAGCCGGCTGATATTGAACTCGTCCAGACCGTTCTGGTCATATTCGCCGTTTGTGTGGCGTACATAGACGCCCGGAATCGGGGTTGCGTCCTTGCAGCCGGTGGTAATACCGCCCACGCGCCACATAGCGCCGATGTGCCTTTTACGCAGTTCGAAGGATTCGCCTGCGAACTCGATGATGTCGCCGTCGCCGGAGCAGTCCACGACCACGCCCGCCTTGATGGCCACGCGGCCGCTCTTGCACTCGCAGATCAGCGAATCGATGCGTTCGCCGCTCATCACGACCTCGGTCGCATATATATTATAAAGGAGTCGGACGCCCGCCTCGACGATGCACTGGTCGAGGACATATTTGGTCGCCTCCGGGTCCACAATCGGATGCGCATGCGGCCGGACGATCATATCCATAGATTTGAGTCGGTCGCAGACCTCGCCGCCGAAACCGTAGAGAGTCTTGGTCACAACGCCGTCGGGCGAGAGGCCTTCGGTGTCAATCACAGGCAATACGAGGCCGCCAGTCCACAGGCCGCCCAGGAAATAGTTCTTCTCGAGCAATATGACATTGGCACCGGCCTTTGCGGCAGAAACGGCCGCAGACACGCCTGCAGGGCCACCTCCGACCACCACGACGTCCGCCGTGGCTATCACCGGAATCTTTCGCGCAGGCTCCTTCACATAGCCCAGCGCTTCCACCTTCGCCTCGACGGTCTCCGTCTTGGGAGCCAATGCATCGGAACCGGCCTCGCCGTTTATTTCAGCGCTGAGGTTTCCCGCCTTCAGCGCCTGTGGCACTGTCGCCGCGCCGAGTCCCAGCGCCGTCGCCTTGAGGAATTTTCGTCTATCCATTCTGTTGTTTTTTTTGACTACTTGCCGTCAAAACCGCGCAAGTAGTCCAATTTTCTGTGTGTTTTGCGGTTTTTTTGGACTACTTGCAGTCGAAAACCGGCAAGTAGTCGCAAAAACTAGCGTACGCGTACAATCAGCACGCTGGTTGGGCCCATAGTGAGCACTTCGCCCTTCTTGGTGGCTTTGTGGCTGGCCTTGCCCTCAACGAGGACGGTTTCTCCGAGCTGCTCATTGATCGTCACAACCCTCTTGACTCCCGTTGGGTTCAGGGCGATCAGGAAGGTCTCAGCACCGTCAGCACCGTCAGCACCGTCAGCGCCACTGCAGGAGCGTGTGTAAACCATCGGATACGGATTCTCCTCGTTGTAGATCGGGGTGAAGTCGCTGTCGGCCCAGAGGGCAGGGCTGGCCTTGCGGAGGGCGATGAGCTTCTTGGTGTAGTTGAGCAGGGAATTAGGGTCGCCGGCCTGGCTTTCGACGGTGATCAGGCCAGGGGTCGTAGGGTTCTTGCAGCCGTTCTGCTTCCACTCGAGGTAGAGAGGGTAGGAGGTGGCTGGAGTCCACTCAGGGCACACTGGGATGTAGATTTGCTCAGGTTCGCAGCTGCTGAAGCCGGCGTTGGCGGAGGAGTCCCACTGCATAGGGCTGCGGCCGCCGGAGCGCTCTTTGCCGTTGTGGTTGGCGCCCTCGACGTTAGGCAGGTCGGCGAGGCTGCGGATGCCGATTTCGTCGCCATAATACAGGATAGGCAGCGGCATCGTGAGCACGAAAGTGGTCATCACCTTGAGCTGTTTGGCGTCGTTGCGGTCGCCGGTGTTCATACGCAGATGGTCGTGGTTGCCGGTCAGAGTGGCGATGTATCCGAGGTCGCGGGTAGCGTCGAAGCTGCTCTTGTAGTTGTCGTAATAGGTCTTGAGCATCTGGGCCGGGGTAGTGCTGCGGTCGATCTTGTCCTCTGGCCAAGGATTGCCGTAGAGGTCGTAGGTCGAAGGCTGGCCGCCGTTGAGAGTGAAATAGCAGCCACCGTTCGCCTGATGCTTCAGGTCGAAGTAGAGGCGGCGGGCTTTCGCCTTGTTGCCATTGAGGTCCATATCGATGTTGTAGCCGGCTGGGAGGCAATCTTTCGGCGAACCCCACTCGGCCATCAGCACGTGCTCAGGGTAGTTTTCGTCCATCCACGCACGCACCTCGCGCCACAGTTTCTTGATCTCGACCTTGTCCTTGTCGTTCTTCACGAGGCTGCGTGCCATATCCACGCGGAAGCCGTCCACGCCCAGTTCGTACCAGAATGCGATGATGTTCTTGAGTTCCTGGCGGACAGCCCTCGGACCCGGTGCGTCGGTGGATTGCTCCCACGGACGGTTAGGGTCAGGGTTGGCATAGCCGTAGTTGAGCGAAGGCTGGCAGGCGTAGAAGTTCTTGTTGTAGTACTTCGCGCGAGGGTACTCGCTCTTCATCCAGCTGCCGGTGGTATTCTGCATATAGTTCGGATCCTTCAGCATCTCCTCCAGGTCCTTTTCGGCCTTTGCGTCAGGCAGCTGATCGGACCAGATGTAGTAGTCGGAATATCTCAGATTCGTGTCTTCGGACGACTGTTTGAACCATTCGCACTCGAGGGAAGTGTGGCCTGCAACGAGGTCCAGCATCACTTTCAGACCGCGTTCGTGTGCCTTCTGGACAAGTTCGACGAGGTCATTGTTGGTGCCGAAACGAGGGTCAACGCGATAGAAATCGATGACGTCATAACCGCCGTCGATCCAGCCTGAAACGAATATTGGATTGAACCATACGACCTTTACACCGAGGTCGGCGATATAGTCCAATTTCTCAATCACGCCCCTCAGGTCGCCGATTCCGTTGCCATCCGAATCCTTATAAGAAGACGGATAGACCTGGTAAATGACGGCGTCGTTAAGCCAGGAAGGACCTTTGGTCCAAGTCTGGTAGTCGTTAGATGCAGTCTGCGCCAGCGCTGTCTGAAAACTGACAGTCGCCGCCAAGCTTAAAGCAATTTTTGCAATTCTCTTCATATATCCCATAACTGTGGTATACTGTGGTATCTATACTGCAAATTTATGCGAAAGAAAGTTGAAAGACAAATTTTTCGTATTATTTGACTAAATTTGTTTCTAATCACCGATTGTAACTAAACATATATTCTATATGAACCGCTTCTTTTATTGTCTTGCCGCTGTGCTGCTCTGTTCTTGCTCAACGGCCGTTCACGCACAGAAAATGCCTGAGAATTCCGACGACCGTGTATTCTGCTATAAGATGCAGACCGGCATCCGCAACAACGTCGCAATCCCCGATATTCCGGGTTATATGACGCTCAAGTGCGATTTTCACATCCATACTTGCTATGCCGACGCACAGGTGACGCCTAAGGGCCGTGTGCAGGAGGCCTGGTACGACGGACTGGACGTGGTGAGCGTTTCCGAGCACATCGGAGTGCACAAGACGGGCATCGCTTTCGAGGACCACAACCTCGTGAACCAGCAGGCGATAGAGGCCGCCAAGGGCTATGGAATGCTCGTGGTGCCTGGTATCGAGCTCACCCGTGCGAAGCCTTTCGGACATTTCAATCTGCTGTTCGTGAAGGACGCGAGCGTGTTCTCCGAAGTGCGTTATGAACTCGACGAGGAGGGCAAGCCGAAGGTGGATCCTGAGACTGGCGTGAGACTGAATGATATGGAGACTCTGCGTGCCGACATCAAGGCGGGCGAGGAGCAGGGCTGCTTCTTCCAGTGGAACCATCCGGGCTGGCCTGACAAGAAGAGCGACTGGTTTGACATCCAGACCGAAATGCTCAAGGCCGGACACCTCAATGCGATGGAAATCTGCAACCACGCGGAGTGGTATCCGAGGGTGCTCGACTACTTCGACCAGTACCATATTCCTATGGTTGCCAACACCGACCAGCACAACCCGACTGCGGTCGATTTCGGCCACACAATGCGTCCTATGACACTTGTGTTCGCGAAGGAGTACACTCTCGAGAGCCTCAGGGAGGCGATGTTCGCTGGCCGTATGGTGGCCTTCTGGGACCAGACTCTCGCAGGTGACGAGAAACTTCTCGAGGAGCTCGTGCACGCCTGCCTGAAGGTGAAGGTCATCGACGAGGCGAAGGGCCGCATCGAGATTACCAACAACTCAGACATCCGCTTCGAGACCCTCTACGGCGACCACATGAACCCAGTGGTGTTCTATCCTCACAAGGCAGTCATCTGCACCATCAAGAAGGGCAAGAAGATCAGTTTCGAGAACTGCTACATCGGCAGAGCCAAGCTGCAGACCAACGTTTGGTAAAGTGGTGCATCTTTTACTTGTAGTATGAACGGACTCAACGACATTTTAAGCTCTATTTCAGGCTTCCTTTGGGGCTGGCCTATGATTATCCTGCTTCTGGGAACGCATCTGTTCCTGACGGCACGCCTGCGCTTTCCCCAGCGCTACATTTTCAAGGCTATCAAGATTTCATTCCGCAAGGACAAAGGCGCGGACGGCGATGTGAGCCAGTTCGGCGCATTGGCCACTGCTTTGGCTGCCACTATCGGCACCGGCAACATCGTCGGTGTGGGCACTGCCATCGCTCTGGGCGGCCCGGGTGCCGTTTTCTGGTGCTGGCTGACCGGTGTGTTCGGAATCGCCACCAAGTATGGTGAGGGCCTGCTGGCCATCAAATATCGCGTTACCGACGCCGACGGCAAGATGCAGGGCGGCCCTATGTATGCGCTCGAAAGGGGATTGGGCCAGACTTGGCTCGGAGTCCTTTTCGCGATCTTCACGGCCCTTGCGTCATTCGGTATAGGCAGTACCGTCCAGGCGAATGCGATCAGCACTATGACCACCAACGTCTTCGGCATCGATCCCGTCATCATCGGTGGCATAGTCACAATATTGGCAACTATGGTCATCGTGGGCGGCGTAAAGAACATATCCAAGGTCTGCACAGCCCTGGTACCGTTTATGGCACTGTTATATATAATAGGTTGCATAGTCATACTCATTATGAATTCGGCCTACGTGTGGCCGGCGCTCAAACTCATAGTCTGCTCAGCCTTCAACCCTGCGGCTGCAGGCGGCGGCTTCTTGGGCGCGAGCATAATGATGGCGGCGAGATATGGTATCGCACGCGGTCTCTTCAGCAACGAGTCCGGTCTCGGATCGGCGCCTATCGTGGCGGCTGCGGCAAAGACGAAAAATCCTGTACGTCAGGCACTTGTGTCCAGTACGGGCACTTTCTGGGATACGGTCATCATCTGCGCAATGACGGGTATAGTAATCGTCAGCAGCATACTCGCATATCCGGATATCAGCTTTGAGAACGGCGGCGTCCTGACGACTATGGCCTTCAGCAAGATCCCTTACGTGGGTTCGCCTCTGCTGGCCTTCGGTTCGCTGACTTTCGCCTTCAGTACCATCCTGGGCTGGAGTTACTACGGCGAAAGGGCGATGGAGTACGTGGCCAGCAAGACCAAGCTCTACAAACGCCTGGGCTCCAAGCCATTCATCAACACTTACAGGGCCATATTCCTCATTACGGTCTTCCTGGGCGCGGTCATAAGCCTCGACCTGGTGTGGAACCTGGCAGATATCTTCAACGCCCTTATGGCGATTCCTAACCTCCTCGCCCTGCTGCTGTTGAGCGGCGTGATCGTGAAGGAGACCAAGGATTATCTGTGGAATGGAAAAATAGACAAGGAATAGATATGGAAACTGTGGATATGAGCCGTTACGTCCAGAACGGTGCCGGTGCGAACGGAGAGAGTTTCGACTGCCTCGACGACGAGAGCGTAATGCTCAAATTGTACAATGCCTCATATCCGATCCAGCCGGTGATCGACGAGCTGGAGATAGCCAGACTGGTCTATGACCTGGGCGTGCCTTCTCCGAAGCCGGGCGAACTGGTGGAGGTGGACGGCCGCGTGGGCATCAAGTTCCGCAAGGTGCTGGGAAAGCGCAGCTACAGCCGTGCCCTGGCCGACGAGCCTGAGAGGGTAGAGGAGTTTGCGCGCGAATTCGCGGTCTATGCCAAGAAACTCCATTCCACTGTCTGTCCAGAGGAGATGTTCCCGGAGGAGAAACCGCAGTTCCTGGCCCTGCTGGATGCTTACGAAGGCCTCAGCGAGCAGGAATACGAGATTCTGCGCCGCTTCATCCTCAGCCTGCCGGACTGCAACACTGCCGTCCACGGCGATCTGCACACAGGCAATCTGCTCACGACGCTTCCTAAGGGTGCGCCGCTTTCAAGCCCTCACGAGGTGCTTTTCATTGATCTGGGCTATTTCGCCAGCGGATGTCCTCTGTTGGACATAGGTATGCTCGATGCCGTCTGCAACTATGGGAATGAGGAGTATCGCATCAAGGAAATGCACGTGGGCCACGAAATCACCAGCAAGTTCTGGAAGTATTTCGTGGACGAGTATTTCTTTGCTGCTGACAAACTCGGCGAATACTGGTTCGGCGAGGGTGTGAGGCCTGAGGACATAGAGGAGAGAATGCTGCCTTACACCGCAGTGAAGATGCTTCTGGTAGCCTTCAATGCGGGTTTTATGCCTCCTGAATATGTCCGTCTGATGAAAGATGCCCTGAGGCTTCTTACTGAATCTTGATGATCTGGGAGAAGCCGGTGATGTCGAAGACTTCCCTTACATTTGGCTGCATACCGGTGAGTACGAGCGAGCCGCCCTTGGCGTTGACGCTCTTCTGAAGCATCAGGAATGACCTGAGGCCGAGGCTGGAAGTGTAGTCCATTTCGCTGCAGTCGATTTCGATGTCGGCCTTTTCTCCTTCCATAAGGGGTTTGATGACCTCCTGGAACTGAGGTGCGGTGGTGGTGTCGAGCCTGCCGGAAATCTTGATGCAGGTCTTGTTGTTCTCGTTGGTGACTTTTACTTCCATATTAATTGTTAGTTTCTATTCTGATTGACATAGAGAGGGCATTGCAGCCGTCCTTGTATTCGTATCTGACGCTGTCCATCATCTGCTTGCAGAGGAAGATTCCGAGGCCTCCTATCTGCCTTTCTTCGGCGGAGAGGGTGATGTCGGGGTCCGGGATGTCGAGCGGGTTGAATGGGGTGCCGGCATCGCGCAGGGTGACTACCAGGGAACCGTCGATTCTTTCGGTTTCCGCCTCGAGCCATCCGTCGCCGCGCTTGTAGGCGTAGCTGACTATGTTTTCAACCGCTTCTTCCACGCAGAGACGTATTCTGAAGAGCAGTTCGTCGTCCTGAGGCATCTCAGTGGCCGACATAAGCTGCTCGACGATTTCAGCGCATCTCTCGGTTATCGGTTCGAATCTGATCAACATATTCCTCAATTCATCTGAATGATTTTCAAAGTTACCAAAAGTTGATTAATTTTGACGCAATTATTCCTGAATATGACTGTCAATCCAAGACAATCCTTCAAACTGAAGTTAATTCTGAGCATTCTGTGCTCTTCTTTCACAGCTTTCCTGCTGATTTTCTCAGCGGCTGTGTACTTCACGTCCCAGGAGATCGAGGAGAGTGCAGCCAACATAGTCAGTTCCAAGCTTCTTATGGCCACGAGGGCAATTGACGACGACTTGACTGATATGGAGATATCGGCCCACAATATGGCCGGGATGATTTCTTCTCCATATATCAAGTTCGAACTCAAGAATGCTTCTGCCGTGTGCAGGGGCTTCCTCAAGTCGAATCCGCACGTGCAGGGCGTCTGCACCGGTTATGAGGATGGCTCCATATTCAACCATCCGGGCCCTTGGTGCCCATACGTGATGCGCAGGGGAGAGGAGTTCATCTTCAACGACATTTCCCTGAAATACGACTTCCAGAAAGCTGATTGGTACCGCATTCCTTTTGAGACGCGCAAGCCTTACTGGACAAATCCTTTCGTAGAGGTCAACGGCACCATCATCACTTCCTACAATGTACCTATCATAGATCCTAGGGACAACGAGGTCAAGTGCGTGCTGGCAGTGGACCTGAATCTCAACGAACTTTCTGATTCGCTGAAGTTGCTCAGACCGTACAAGGGTTCCGAACTCTATCTCATAAGCGACGACGGTTGCTATATTGCCCATCCGGAGCGCGACAGCGTTATGGTGGCTTACGCATCGGAGGAACTGATTGAATTCGCTCATTCGGATGAACTGATCTATCTGAGCAAGAAGGGAAGGGAGAAGGTCTATTACTTCCATTCCACCGTTGCCAAGACTGGCTGGGAAGTCCTGCTTTCCGTGCCTCGCAGCGCTTTCATCGACCGTTCGAACAGGATGCTGAACATCATCCTCATCGATATGCTCATAGGCCTGATTCTGCTTCTGTTGGGCGCTATGTATGTCATCAACAAGCTCACGAAGCCTCTTGAGACCTTCGCTGAGGCGGCCAGACAGATCGCCCACGGAGATTTTAAGGTGGACCTGCCTGTCATCACCGACAACAACGAGCTGTACGACCTCAGGGCCGCCCTGGCTTCGATGGAGGTGTCGCTCGACAGGTATATGCGCGAATTGGAGGAGACCAGCAGCAAGAAGGCTTCCATCGAGAGGGAGCTGGACATCGCCAGGAGCATACAGATGGCGATGATCCCGAAGATCTTCCCTCCTTATCCTGAGCGCGACAATCTGGACATTTACGCGTCCCTGACGCCTGCACAGGCTGTCGGAGGCGATCTCTATGACTTCGTACTGCTCGAGGACAAGTTCTTCTTCTGCGTCGGCGACGTGTCCGGAAAGGGCGTGCCTGCATCCTTGCTGATGGCGATCACACGTACTCTTTTCCGCAACAACGCCACTTTGGACAGGACTCCTGCCGATATAGCCCGCATACTCAACAATGCCCTTACGGACGGCAATGATATGGGCTATTTCGTGACTATGATGATCGGCACCATCGACCTGAAGACAGGGGAGTGCCGCATCTGCAACTGCGGCCATAACCTGCCTGTGACGAACAATCCATATCAGCTCTGTGAACTGCCGGCCAATATCGCCCTCGGCGTCGTGCTGGGCTTCGAGTATAAGGAAGTGGTTTCACAGATGACTCCTGGCAGCCTGCTGATGCTTTACACAGACGGCATCACTGAGGCAGAGAACAAGGAGGGCGAGCTATATGAGGAAAAACGCCTCCTGAGCTGCCTGAGTGCAATGGATGAGGGCTGCAACAGCAAGGAGATCGTGGACAGGCTGAAGGCCGATGTGAACGAGTTTGCAGACGGAGCTCAGCAGAGTGACGACATCACCCTGCTCTGCCTGCGCTGCAATCGCCTTGGTTAAGCTATTTCTGGATAAAGCTAAGATGAGAAGCCTGGTCGAGCACTCTCTCAGCCCGGCTTCTGTTGTATTCGGACTCTCCGTCGAGGAGGTCAAAGAGGAACTTGAGTCCGAGCACTCCGCCGCCCTGGCAGATGATGTGGACGATCAGAAGGTCCTGTACTGCCAGGCTTGAGGAGATGATGTCGAGGTCGGTGCCGCCGATCTGGAGCACTGCAAGCTGGTAGGCGTTCTCCTCGTGAGTCTTGATGAGTTTCTCGATATCGCCGAGAGTCTTGAAGCCAAGTTTGTGGAATGCCTCGAGATAAGGCATCAGGGAAGCGCTGTGGATCTCTGCCTGATTGATTGCTGCAACTCTTTTGTTGAGCTTGTCAAATGGATTGAGTGTCAAGTACTTGCGATATGTGTCGCCGTTGAGAGGAATCTTTTCGAAGTCGCCGTCCTCGACCAGTGCCTGCACCTTCCTGCGGTAGTCGGTGATGCTGGTCCTGATCCTGGCGAATTCGTCGTCGGCGAGTTCCAGCATTCCGGCCAGGCGGTTCATATTGCGTATGTGCTCCCTCGGTATCTCGACGTCGCTCTTGTAGCCTGTGTCGTGATGCATAGTCGCCCACATATGCTGGAGCAAGGTGCGCATCTGGAGTTCGAATCTCTGGTTATGTCCAGGCAGTCTGCAGATGTAGTGCAGGGAATTGTAGCCGAAACTGTCGATCTCGTGCATCTTGCGCTTGTCCACTGAGTTTTCCCAGTCCACTTCGAAGAGGTTCTCCGCAATGGCGGCGATCTTGTCCACGTCGTCGGTGTAGAAGGTGATGACCCTGACGCCTACGATGTCGGTGATGTCGGAAAGGCTGTGATACTTGCTGCCCTTGAGTTCTAGTTTGCCCGCAAGGCTGGCTTCAGTCTTTACACGGCCCTCCACTGCAGCCACGACGAGGTTGTTGTCCTTCATAGCCTGACGCAGCTTGGCGAGGATCTCGTCCTTCAGGGTTTCTGACTCCTGTAGGCTTTCCCTGTATTCTTCGAGTATCAACTGGTTCATTTCTTCTTGCTTTGAATGGTTTCGAGGGCTTTTTCGTGCTTGCGGTTGATGCGGCTGATCTTCTCGTACAATGCAGTGTCACCGTCTTCCTGAGCCTTCTTTTCGGTCTTTGCGCCGCGGTGGAGGTTGTGGCTGAGGTCGTTCAGCTTGACCTGCATCGCGATATCGTTGCCGGAATCGATTATGCCGTCGACGTAGTTCTCGTATGGAACGGATTTGTCGCGGGTACAGAGACGCAGAGCCTCGATTATGTGGCTCTGGAAGCCCATTTCGGCGAGGTCGTCGAAGCTGATGTCACTGTCTTCGACCACGTCGTGGAGGAAGCCCACGATCATTTCGTCCTGGGTCTTTCCGGCCATTCCCACAGCCAGGGAGTGGAGTACTGCCGGCTTGCCGTCCAGATCCTTCTGTCCCCTGAATGTGGTCAGTGCGAGCTCTATGGCCTCTTCTATTCCTGCGATTTTACCCATTTCCTTATTCTGCCTGTGGGAGACGTCCCTTGTAGACCTGGAGGGCTGAGAGGTAGTCTGCTATGGCGTTGCAATAGTTCTCCTGGTTTGTGGCCAGGTTGGAATATACCTGAAGCAGGTCGGTCACAGTCGTGAAACCGGCGTCGAAGCTTACGAGAGCCTGCTCATAGAGGTATTCGGCATATTCCTTCTGGCTGCGGGCGAGTTCCAGTTCGTCCCAGGCGCTGGTCAGCTCGAGATAGAACTTGCGCTGCTGGAGCACGAGCATATCGTTGAGATGGTCCCTTTCATAGACGGCCTTGTCTATGGCCACCTGGTTCTGCCTGAGCTTGAAGCTTGTCTTGGCCCAGTCAGTGATAGGGATGCGCAGTGCGATGAATACGGTCGCATTGTCCTGCCAGCCTCTTCTGGTCGAGTACATCGAGCCGCCGTAAGTGGCTCCGATGCCGATCTGAGGGAGGGCAGCGCCCATAGTCAGGAGCTTGTCGTATTTCTTGGCCTGAACCTGCATTTCGAGGAGCCTGTGCTCCTGGGTGCATTCAGCCACCTGGTATTCGTCCATATAGACTTTGTCCGGGCTAGGGATGTCGTCGATGGATGCGGCAGGGAATTCGTACTGGTCCAGGTCGAGGATGGAATATTCCATTCCTATGCTGCTGAGGAGGTTCATCTTGAGCAGCCTGAGGCCGGTGCGGAGTTTCATCTTGCCGTTCTGGAGTTCCTGCTTCTTGGTCTGCAGGAGCATGTGGTCGGCCTTGAGGATCACGCCTTCTTCAAGGGCGATTCCGGCTACTGCTTCCAATGAGTCCACGAGGGTCTGGAGAGTCTCAAGGGTCTTGGCCTTTTCCTGCAATGCAGTGACTTTGAAGTAGTTGGCCTCGACTTCCTCAAGTTTGCCGCGCTTTGCGATCTCGCCTTTGAGTTCGGCTGCCTCCACGCCCAACTGGGCATACTGAGTGCCGTGGATGATACGGCCGCCCAGGAAGATAGGCTGGATGGCGGTGAATCCGTAGTGACGTCCGAAGTCCAGCATCTTGATGTCCTTGCTGGTGGCTCCGAGTTCTGCGTAGGATTCTTCCCAGAGGGCCTGGATGTTGTAGCCGAATTCGGAGTAGCCGAAGAGGGCTGCAGGCTCCACCTGGATGAGGTAGTCGCTGCTCTTGAACGCCCAGCCGCTGAAGCTGACGTTAGGGAAGAAGTTGGTGATTACTTCCGCTTTCTTGGCCTTGGCGGCGATTATGTCCAGGTCAGCGCTCTTGACCTCGGTGCTGTTGTCGAGGGCGATGCGCTTGCATTCATCAAGGCTGAGGACCTTGTTCTGTGCGCCTGCTGACAACCCGGCCAGCAGAAGCAGAATGGTGATTATGCTATTTTTCATCAGCTTTGTCCCTCCTTGCGAACAGCTGCCAGTATGCAACCGGCATAATGAGTACGATGAATGGCAGAGTGATGAGAACGCCGAAGCAGATGACCAGTCCCATTGGCATCCAGAGCGCATCGCCGCTGATGATCATCGGAAGGACTCCGAGGGCGGTGGTGCAGGAGGTCAGGAAGATTGGGCGCATACGTCTTGCGCCGGCCAGCATTGCGGCATCCTTATATGTATATCCCTCTTTGAAGTGGAGGGCTTCAGCATATTCGAACATCATAATTCCGTTTCGGACGATGATGCCTATCAGGGATATGAGACCGAGAAGGGCAGTCATTGAGAAGTCCTGGTCGAACATCAGCAGTCCCACGAAAGCTCCGAAGATGCAGAGCAGGGAAAGAACCATTGTGAGGACTGGAATATTGAACTTCTTGAAGGTGATCAGCAGGAAGAGGAATATGATGAGGAGGGCGGCGATGAAGGATTTCACGAGCATAGGGGTGAGTTCCTTGTTCACTGCGGTCAGACCGCCTTCAGCGACTGTGACGCCCTCAGGAAGGTCTGTGAGGTTCTCTTCGCTCCACTTGCGGAAGCGCTTCATGAATGCAGGGAGCGACTTCTTGGATTTGATGTCGGCTGCGATTGCGATGGATGCATCAGTACCGGCACTGCGTACCAGCTGAGTAGGAACCCAGCCCGGTTCGAGGTCGGCAATCGAACGCAGAGGCACTTTGATACCAGGTATGACGCTCTTGACCATCTTGTTGCCCAGGTCATCGTAGGTCTCAGGCTTCTTGTCGCTGTAGAGTATGACTGGGATGGTTTCCTCGTCGCCCTGGGAGAGGTTCAGAAGGGAAGTGGCGCCATAATCCTGTGCGAGTGAGAGTGAGAGCGGCACTGGGTTGATGCCCATCTTGAGGGCGTCGTCGCGATGGAGGTTGACATTGACGGCTGCGGCAGTCTCATAGTCGCTGTGCACCCATTTTACGATGTCGCCCTGCTGGCTGAAGAAGCCTTTGATCTTCTCAGCAACAGCATAGAGGTCCTCTCTGTTCTTGCCCTTGACGATGACTTCTGCAGGTGAGCTTACGACCTGATAGTCCATCTGTTTGATATGTACGACGGCGTCGTCGAAGTAGAATTCGTATTTCTCCTCGAACTCGCCTATGAGCTCATCGGTGGCCTTGTCGCTGGTCGTGTTGATGATGAACTGCGCATAGTTCCTGGACGGGAGGCCTGGAGCGTAGGTCGCGTGGAAGCGAGGGGCGCTGGCTCCGACGAAGGTGGTGACGTTGCGTACCCTTCGGTCCTGACGGAAGAGGGCTGCGAGCGAGTCGGCCTCTTCCTGGGTGTGCTGGAGATTGTGTCCGTCGTCGAGGAACATTTCAGCCACGAAAAGGTCTCTGGAGGCCTTTGGAAGGAACTGTACGTTCAGTTTGGTGAACACGAAGAATCCGGCTGCAATGATGACTACGCCTGTGATTATGGTCGCCTTAGGGAAGCGGAACACGAGCTTCTCGCCCTTGTCATAGACTTTCTGGAGGGCTCCAAAGAAGGCGTCCTGTATCTTTGCGAACTTGCCCTTAGGCTCGTCGTCGGAAGGACCGGCAATGAAGCGTACTTCCATCGATGGCACCACGAGGACTGCGTATGCGAGGGAAATGAGGAGGGCAAGGGCGAGAATCCAAGGGAACATTCCGAACACGTCACCGATGTTGCCGACGGCGAAAATCAGGAGAGGGAAGAGCATCAGCGAGATGCTGAGGGTACTCATCAGCATAGGAATGAAGAGTTCCTCGCAGGATGCGGTCGCTGCCTGGAGCCTGGTCGGGTATTTGCCGACCTTGTCCATATAGCCGTCCATCGTGATGATGGAGTCGTCCACAATCATACCCAGCACCACAATCAATGCGGCGAGGGTCACGGTGTTCAGCGGCAGGCCCATCAGGTACATCAGCGCAATGGCGATGGCCGTGCAGGCCGGAACGCCGGTGGATGCGATGATTGCTGACTTGAACGGGAAGAGCATCAGCATCACCAGGACTACGACGAGTATGGAGATGAGAAGGTCCCTGAGGAAGTTCAGGATGGAAGTGCGCACTACCTTAGGCTGGTCGGTGACCCTGGTGAGCTCAACGCTGTCCGGAAGCTCTGCCTCGAAGGCGTGGAGCACCTTGTCAACCTTGGCTCCGAATGCTACGATATCCTTGTTAGGACGCATTGAGACGGACATCAGGAGGGTGTTGTCGCCATTGTATTTGATGGAAGAGGTCTTTTCCATAAGCCTTCTTTCCACAGTGGCCACGTCATCCACGCGCACAACTCCGCCGGTCGGGTCGTCGAAGACTATCTGCTGGGAGATGTCTTCCACTGATGTGATGCCTTCACGCAGGTAGATCTTGGTGAATTCATCTCCGATAGGGAAGTTGCCGGCAGGGAGATTGAGGCCTTCGGTGAGGAAGTTGAAGGACATAACTCCGGAATTGATGCCGTAGGCGGACATCCTGTCGGTGTCGGCGATCACGGCTATCTCTTCCTTCTGTCGGCCGAGTATGTTGACGCGGGACACGTCGTTGATGGCGAGCAGCCTTTCCTTGAGGTCTGCGGCATATTCATTCATCTCAGTCCAACCCTTGTCGTCGGACTTGAGGGAAATCAGGATGGAGGAAATGTTGCTGAAATCGTCCACTACGACGATGGCGGCGACATTTACCGGAAGCGTGAGCTTGCGGGTCTGGAACTTGAATTTGAGGTCGGTCCAGGTCTGACGCAGCTTGCTTCCGTCGACGTCCAGGGTCACGAAGATGTAGCAGATACCGTCCTTGGAAACGGACTTGATCTTGTCTCTGACAACCTCCGGACAACCCATCAGAACCTCTTCGAGAGGCTTGGTGAGTTCTCGTTCCACCTGTTCGGCCGAGGCGCCGGGATAGACACCGGCCACCAGACCCTGCACGATCTCAAGGGTAGGGAACTCGTCCTTCTTCATCTTCCAAAGGCCGAGTATGCCTATCAGGATGAGACCCAGCAGCACCAGGTAAACGAATTTCTTGGCCTCGATGGCCCAGCTTACTATTTTACCGATCCAGCTCATCGACGCACTACTTTGTTTGGACTGGCCTTCATTCCAGTGCTGACTTTGGACATTCCTTCCACGATTACGAGGTCACCGCTTGCAAGGCCGGATTTGATGGCTACGCCCTTGCCCACGAAGTTGCCTGTGGTAACATAGCGCTTCTGCACCGTGCTGGTGGAATCGACCATCCACACGTAACTGCCGCCCTCGTCGACTTTGACTACGGATGCAGGAATCTCGAGACGGTCTTCGACTGAGTGCTGCAGATAGACTTTGCATATCATACCGGGCTTGAGGCCTGAAGGCTTCTTGAAAAGTCTGACTTCAGCAGTGTAGGAATGGGAGAGGGAATGGGTGTTGACTCCGACTGAGGATATTTTACCTTCGATTTCCATTCCTTCGAGGGCAGGTACTACGACGGTAGCTGCAGAACCTGTCTTTACGAGGGAATATTCGGTTTCCGGAATCTCAATGCTGACGTTCAGGTCGCCCTCGTCGAGTATTTCGATGAGGCGTTCTCCTGTGGTAACGTTCTGTCCCACAGTGACATATACTTCGCTGACGGTGCCGGAGAACGGAGCCCTGACATCGCATTTGGCGAGGGAACGGTCCGAAATGTCTGCCGATGCCACTGCCTGTGCAAGCTTGGTTTCGATCTCCATCCACTTGATTTCGGACAGGCCGCCGGCCTCATAAACCTTCTTTGCACGCTCGTAGCCGTCCTTTGCCTGACGCAGGGTGGCCTGGTTGGCATCGTGGAGGCTCTTCACGTCCGGAGCATCGATGTGGGCGAGGAGACCGCCGTTCCTGGCGCTCTGGCCGACCCTTGCAGAGAGGGAAGTGATGACTCCTGAATGAGGGGCGAGGATGAGCTGATGACGGGCAGACTGGATGTTGCCGTCGTAGCTCTTGTTGAATGTCTTCTCGGATTCACCTATTTCGATGACGCCCACCGGAATGACCCTTTCTGCCGTTTCCTGGTGGCGTCTGCCGCATCCGCCGAGAATGAGGATGCAGAGGCTCAGTATTGTACAGATCTTCTTCATCGCTTATTTCTCGAGTTTTGCAAAACAGATGATTTCATCGCTTATGACCTTGTATTCGAGCAGAACGTCTTCGAGGCCGACTGTGGTTTCCATCACGAAGTTGCTGATAGGGTATATGTTCAGGATGATGTAATTTCCATTCTCATAATATGTACCCTTGCCGCTGAGTTCCACCTGTACGGCCGGAGCACGGTTCATAATGCTTCCGGTAGTACCTTCTTCGGCGAGCAGGAGAATGCCTGTACCTCTCTCAAGCCTGAGGGCGTCGGTATCCTTGTCGTAGGTTGCGTAGAACATAAGGCTGTGGGAAGACATCATCACGCTCATATTCACGAGCCATCCGCCGTCTTCGTTGTCGATGATGTACATCTGACCGGCTTCGTTTGAGATGATGAATTTCTGCTTGATGTCTGTGTAGCCCGGAGTGACGCATTCGCACTCGATGTTTCCGGACATCTTGAAATGATAAGTGCCAGGAATGGCCTTAGACGCGCTTTTCTCGCAGGATGAAAGGCTGAGGAGGCCTGCTGCGATGAGGAGGACTGAAAGAATTCTGAGTTTCATATTTTTAGTTTAAATTTTTTCTGACAGGAAACGCTTTTGCGTAATTGCGCCAAATATAGCGATTATTTGCCGATATTTCTTATTTTTGCGACACAAATCAATGCATATTATATGTCTATCAGGCGTTATACACTTATTCTATTCGCCTCATTAGCCAGTATATCCCTTTCAGCTCAGACGGTCGGTGAGCCTGCCGACTCTGTCCAGGTGGAAGTGGACCTGCCGGTGATCGAGGAACAGAAGCCCGTTGACCAGGGCTACAAAGTCGAAATCAGTGTCGGCTGGGGAGACCAGATGTTCGAGACTCTCATCTGGCACGAGATCCAGCCTCCTTTCGGTCAGGTGCCCGACGAAGAGGTGCTCAATATCAAGCAGAACTACAAATACTATCAGCACGCGTTCTTAAGCGGTTATTTCAACGTGCGCAAATGGTTCAGCCTCGGTCTGATGCTGGATTTCAGCGGCGTCTGCTGGGAAACTGCCGATTACAAGGGCAACGGCGATTTCATTGCGAAGACCAGCGATGAGAGGTTTATGAACATCTGCCTTATTCCGCAGCTGCGCTTCAACTATATGAACAAGCAGTATGTCTCCCTCCACACCGGACTGGGTCTCGGTATGAACGTGAATACCGGCACGGAGAAGGACTATCTCGGCAGGCAGACCGTCGTCGCTCCGGCTTTCTATCTGGATCTGATCGGTGTGAAGGCCTGCTACAAGAATTTCTTCGGAGCGGTGGACCTTGGCGGCATCATCTCCCTCCAGAATCAGACTGAAATCTATCTCCTCGGCTCCCGTATGTTCAGCGTCAGCCTGGGCGTTCAATTCTAAGCTGCTATGAAAAGGATACTTTCAATGATAATATGCCTTGTCACCGTCTGCGGATGCGTGTTTGACAAGGATTACTACATCAATTTCGATGATATTTCCTACACTCCCGGAATGTTCAAGGTGAAGTGTCAGAAGACCACGGACCTGTCTGACGGTCTGCCTGAAGACGCGATGCTTCCGGACGGTACTTCAGTGAATGCCTTCCTCGCCGATTCCCTCGAGGCTGCGACCAAGGCTACCAGCACTTCCGCCAATGCCTTCATCCAGAATTTCCAGAAATGGGGGACACAGAGCAAGCTGACGGAAATCAGCGGCATCTATGAGTCCGTGGATGAATACGGCAACCCAATCACCCTTTCCGGCAAAGTCATCATCCCGACCAAGAGTGAGATCAAGCGAGTGATTCTCGTGTCGCATTACACCATCGGCTCCGATATGGAGGCACCTAGCAATTCCTTCCCTCTGGAGGCCCAGCTGGCACAGTTGGGCTATGCCATCGTCTGTCCGGACTACATAGGCTACGGCATCACCAACGACCGCTATCATCCATATCTTATGATGGAACAGACGGCCAGGAACGTCATCGATATGTATCTGGCCGTGATGCCTTTCCTGAAGGCCATCGACCGCGCTCCTAAGTACGAGGAAATCTACCTTATGGGCTATTCCCAGGGCGGTGGAACCACTATGGCAGTCCAGTATATGCTTGAGAGGGACCACGGTCCTTCCAGCGCCACTCCGGTTAAGATCAAGCGAGTTTTTGCGGGCGGCGGAATCTACGACATCAAGGGCACTTTCGAGAGCTATATCACGACCAATCAGGCCTCCTATCCTTGTGGCGTGCCTTTCGTGATCGTGGGTCAGGTGAAGGGCAACCATCTCGATGACGCACTGATTACGACCCTGCTTAGGCCGTCCATCACCCGTCATCTCGACGAGTGGTTCCTCAAAAAGACTACTATGACAGGTCAGATGAACAAGATCATCGACACTCACGTGACGGATGAGATCCTGACTCCGGTCGCATTCGACAGGGCCAGTCCGGAGATCACGCAGCTTTATCAGGTGATGACATTGAACTCAGTTCTGTCTCTTGCCTGGCAGCCTTCCGCCCCTGTCTATATGCTCCATTCCATAGATGACAACACTGTTCCGTTCTCGAACGCGGCAAGTGCGAAAGTCCGTTGGGCTGATTCAAATATCCAGTACAACTTCGGACATTACGGCAGCCACGCAATGTGTTGTCTCAGATTTGTTTACACCGTCAAGACTATACTGCAGAATGAGAACGAATAATAGATTTTTCCTTGCGCTGGGCTTGTTCCTTTTTGCGCTTGCCTCAGTTACTTCCTGCGACGATGTGGCTCCTTCAAAGTCCGGTCCTAAGGTGGTTATTGACATTCAGATCAACCGCGTTTCCGCCGGCTTTGTGGATGTGACTTTCACTCCCGACCAGCCTGCCTATTACGCCATCAGCGTCGATCCTGTCGTGGAGGGTGTAGACCCTGCCGGAAATGAGCAGGTGTTTATGGATCTGGCCCTCGACAGCCTATATATGAAATATGTAGTGTGGCGTCACGCCCACCTCATCAAATTGGAGCATATCGTGGCGGATTTTCCTTCCCACAGCCTTATGTATGGTGAGACCAATTATGTGCAGAACTTCCTCAAACCGGACACGGATTACTGGGTGTACTGCTTCGTGGTCGACCACAATTCCAACAAGGCCGACGGTCAGCTTTACTGGACGACCATCCACACCGAAAAGGAGAGCATTTTCAACAATACCCGTTTCAAATACCGCATAAAAGGGGAGTGGGACTATATCTACCCTTACAACAAGGAGACCGGCGATATGGTCATCGACGTGCCTTGGGTGGGTATGACCATCGACAAGGAGGATCTTGTGGCAGGTGGATATGCGAGTCCGGGCGCCTATTTCGACGAAATGTTCAAGACTTACAACAATGACAACGGTATGGTTCTCACCGGTGTATATGTGCATCAGAACAACGGTGTAGGCGACGGCTCTTCGAGGACGAAGTTCGAGGTCGGACATACCTATTACACCGGTTTGGCCATTATGGATGGTCCGCGTGGCGAGGCCTTCGATATCTACAGCTTCACTTGGGAAGGTCCCGACACAGACCTTTTCTTCGAGGATTCCTCAAGTACCCTCGGGGCTTGGTAGTATGTAATCAGCAATCGTGTTTTAACCTTTTATATTATGAAGAAATTATTCTATTTCCTTGCAGCAGCCATTGCATTGACTATGGCCTCCTGCGAAAAGCCAGAACCAGAAACTCCTGGCACACCAATCACCGTCGATGATGTTGTCGGAAAATGGGTAGCAAGCAGTTACAGTTATTATTCCGATGGCAAGTGTGTGTATTCTATGAATGACCACTATCTGGCAAATCAGGGTTCTCTCATTTCTATTACCGTGAATGAGACGGCAGTCATCTCCGGTCCTATGTCATTGCCATATACTATCAATGGCGACAAGATGGTGGTGTCTGGCCTTCCTTCCACTTTCAAGGATATTACTCTGACTGTGAAGGGCGGTCAACTCATACAGACACTGAATTTATCGGAGCCTGTCAAAGTTAATCTCAACGGCTCGGTAGTCAGCTATGACTGCGCTTATTCAGTCTATGAAAAGATCCTGCCTTTCACAGATGTCGAAGGCAAGACCTTTGATTATGTATCAGGAGAGGCTTACTATGACTACCAAGCCCTTGGAACTGTAAGCGACAGTGATCGTGCAAAATATAACATTATGAATTATGTTTATTTTGAGGATTCCAAGATGGGTCTGGCTGATTATATGAAATTGTCCTATGAGGTCAACAATGATCTTATGTCGGCTAAACTCTTCAGCACCGATGACTGCGACATCTACAGTTATCTGCGTGCCAGCGACGGTGCACTTGTATTGTTTGTCAGGCCCCTTGGTGACGTTGAACTGACTATGGCTGATGGCTCGAAAGTGAAAGCAAATCAGTATTGTTTTACCTATAAGGAGCATATCTATCCAAACTTCACGGTTGAAGACGTCGCCGGTTCCTGGGTTGCGCAGAACTTAAACCTTTATAACGAGGGTACCCTTGTTAAGTCACTGTCTATGGCAGATATGTACTACCATAAGAAGCCGGAATATATTACGATTACCTCTGAATGTCTGAACAGGGAAGGCCTTGGCAAGGTTGGATACGATCTTAAGAATAATCAGATGTTCCTTTCCATTTCTGCTTTCAAGTCCTGGAAGGTCACTTACGAAGATAACGTCCTTACTGAAACCATTACTCGCAGTACCTATAAAAACACCATTTACGGCGTTGAATACGAGTATGACAAGATCGTTTCGGATTATGTCAGGATGACTCCTGCTTCTGAAATGGCTGATAAGATCTTTAAGATCAAACAGGTTGATTACTACTTGAATTCTGAAATGAAGGGATCGAATACTTCTATCCCTGTGACTGATATGATGTCGACTTTCAAGCTCTCCTCAGGAAAGGCTGTATTCACTGGTTTCAGCTTCTCCTATGTTATCGACAATATGAATCTGTATTTTGATATGTCGACGACCGGCCGTTGTTATATTGTCTTTGTGGAAGGTGGAGCGAAGGCCCTTATGTTCGTCAATAGTACTACTACAACTTCTAATACTGTCAATGGAAAGGAGATAAGCTATAATCACCTGGTTGTAACATATACTCGATAGACATTTATATTTATGAAAACCATCTCAGACACCATCAGATATATTGGCTGTGACGATGCCGATATCCGACTTTTCGAATCCCAGTACGTCGTTCCGGAAGGAATGTGCTACAATTCCTATCTCATCCTCGATGAGAAGGTGGCGATTATGGACACTTCCGACAGACGCACTATGGAGCAGTGGAAGGCTAATCTTGTTGCTGCTCTGGAGGGGCGCAAGCCTGATTATCTGATAGTGCACCATCTGGAGCCTGACCACGCAAGCGGCATTGGCGAGGTGCTGGAAATGTATCCGGACATCACGGTCGTCTGCTCAGCTAAGGCCAAGGCGATGATTCCGCTTTTCTTCCCGGCAAGCGATCTGAGCGACCGCGTGCTGGCAGTGAAGGAAGGGGATACCCTCTGCCTGGGTCAGCACACTCTGACTTTCGTGATGGCCCCTATGGTGCATTGGCCTGAGGTTATGGTTACTTACGATGCCCTGGACAAGGTGCTCTTCTCTGCTGACGGCTTCGGCAAGTTCGGCGTAATCGATTCAGAACCAGACGATTGGGCTTGCGAGGCCCGCCGCTATTATTTCAATATCTGCGGCAAGTACGGCGCTCCTGTGGCTACCTTGCTCAAGAAGGCCGCAGCGCTCGAGATTGAGCAGATCCTGCCTCTCCACGGCCCTCTCCTCAGCGGTGAGGCTATGGCCAATGCTCTCCATCTCTACTCCATCTGGAGCAGTTACGGAGTCGAGGCCGAGGGCGTTTTCGTGGCTTATGCATCCATTCACGGATGCACCGCCGAGGCTGCCGAGAAATTGGCTGAAATCCTGCGCTCAAAGGGTTGCAAGAAGGTTTCCGTGGCTGATATCTGCCGCGAGGACATCCACGAGGGCGTCGAAGATGCCTTCAAGTATGGCAAGGTCGTCCTGGCCGCTTCCAGCTATGATGCCGGCCTCTTCACTCCAATGTACAACTTCCTCCACCTCCTTCAGATCAAGGGCTGGCAGAACCGCGAAGTTGCTCTGATTGAAAACGGCAGTTGGGCTCCTTGCGCCGCCAAGGTGATGAAGCAGATGCTGGAGGAAATGAAGGACATCACCATCAAGGGTGAGACCGTCACTCTCCGCGGCGTCCTGAAGGACAGCGACATTCCTGCGCTGGAGGCCCTTGCCGACGCGATTCTGGGGTAAACGACTATGCTTAAGAATTTCCTTTTAATAGGGCTTGGTGGTGCCGTTGGAGCAATGCTCCGCTACGGCATCACCTTGCTTTTTACCGCTCTCTCCTGGTCGTCCAATGTCGGCACCTTCATCACCAATATCCTCGGATCTTTTGTGATGGGACTTCTTGTCGGATGCTTCAGCCAGTCGCCTTGGCTGCTGATGGCCACGGTCGGCCTCTGTGGCGGCTTCACCACCTTCAGCACCTTCTCAATGCAGAGCGTCTCCCTCTTCCAATCTGGCAAATACGGCCTCGCTATCCTCTATATGGCCGCCACAGCCATCCTCTGCGTCCTCTTCGCCGCCCTTGGCTGGTGGCTGGGGCACAGGGTTTCGTGCTAGTTTCGCTGTTTTTTTGACGAATCTTACTTTTTCCTCGTCAGATCCAGCACGCCGTTGATGACGGTCAGCGGATGAGCCGGATTTCCCGGGATGTAGAGGTCGACCTGGTGATTGTCCAGGAAGGAGCGGTCGAGGTCGGATGAGCCGGCGTACATACCGCCGCTGATGGCGTCGGTGCCGTCGAGCACGATGATTCTAGGTTCTGGGCAGGCCTCGTAGGTGAGTTCCAGGGCCTTTGCCATATTGGCTGAGATTGGGCCGGTGACGAGGACGCCGTCGGCGTGGCGAGGGGAGGCGGCGAATTCGATGCCGTAGCGGCCGAGGTCGAACTGCACGTTGCCGGTGGCGTTGAGCTCGGCTTCGCAGCTGCCGTCACCGCCGGCTGATACCTGCCTGAGCTTCAGGGAGTGGCGGAATATCTTGCGGATTTCCGGTCTGATTGCGTCCTTGTCGATTTCGATAGGCTTGTCTTCGCCTTCGCGGATGATGAGCCTTTCGCGTACGTTGGTGGCGAGGTGGGTGTCATCGGTGAAGTGCACCTTCTGAGGGAAGCACCTTTCGCATTCGCCGCAGAAGAGGCATTTGCCGAGGTCTATGCTGACTGGGGCCGTGCCGATTGCACCGCTTGGGCACAGGTCTGCGAAGGCCTGCTCATCGACCTTTTCGGTGGAGATCACAGGACGGCCGCGGAATACGCCGGGAGCCTTTGCTGTGCGTACATCAGGAATGAACTGCTTGCCCTGATGGAAGAATATCTTGAGATTGTCGAACATAGCTTGAAATATTAAAGGTCGTGTCCGCAATAGGACAGGTTGAAACTCTTGTTGCAGATAGGGAAGTCTGAGATTTCATTGCCTCTGACTGCGAGGGCAAGGGCCATCCAGTTGTGGAAGGAAGGGTCCTTGATCTTGTAGGCTGCGAGTTCGCCCTCTGCATCGGTAACTGCGCAGTGGCAGATTTCACCGCGCCATCCCTCGGTGAGGGAGATTGCGAATGAATCGGCCTTAGGAGTGCCTGCGGACTGCATTTTGCCATCGAATTCAGGCATATCTTCGAGCAGTGCCCTGACGATTCTCAGTGACTGCTTGACTTCGTCGATACGGAGTTCGGTGCGTGCGAGCACGTCGCCGGTGGTCTTCACGACTGGCTCAACAAGTCCCGCATAGAGGCCATACGGATGAGATGCCCTGATGTCCCTGGAGACGCCGGCGCATTTGGCTGCCATACCGACGGCTCCGATGGATTCCGCCTGCTCCTTGCTGACTACGCCGGTGCGCTCCAGACGGGAGAGGACTGAAGGGAAGTGCTGCACCTTATCGCACATCTCCAGGAAGTCACGCTCGTAGGCGGCGAGGTCGCTCAGGAGCTGCTGCCTGAGTTCCTCGGTGAAGGCGTATGGGGCGTATGCCGGGCGGACATTGCCCTTGCCCAGACGGTTGCCGCACCAGCGCTGTGAGAAATTCACGATAGGGGTGCGCAGGCGGCCGTAAACGGCTGCTCCGAGCTGATATGCCACATCGCCGCATATTGCGCCCAGATCGCCCGTATGATTGGCCATACGCTCAAGTTCTGCCGCGAGTGTCCTGGCCCAGAGCACGGATTTGTCGGGAGTGTAGCCGCAGAGGCTCTCCCAGACGCCTGCAAAGGCGGTGGAATGGCTGACTGCGGTGTCGCCGGCAACGCCTTCCGCGAGCAGGACGCGCTCGATCAGACGCTTCTTCTCGAGCATAAGGCGCTCTGTGCCCCTGTGCTGCCAGCCGAGCTGGATTTCGAGATGGAGCACATCCTCACCGTTGCAGATGAAGCGGAAATGACCTGGTTCGATCACGCCGGCGTGGACAGGGCCTACACCGACTTCGTGCAGTTCCTCGCCCTCCATCTTGAAGAATTCATATTTGTCAGGGAAGAAGTTGCGGACTGGCTTGTACCAAGGATGTCCTTCGAATTCGAGGCCCCAGTTCTCGTGGATTTCGCGCTCGTAGCGCTCCAGGGCGAGGATGTCCTTGGCTGCGGACTCCAGTTTCGCGCCTTTCTCCACGTCGCAGGCGAATACGAGTATGTCGTGGGCGTTGTCGTCCGCGATGCACATCATAAGCCTGAGTCCATCCCCGCAAGGATATGCGAAGTAGCTTGCGCAATGCCTTGCCTTGTCGCCCATAAGTTCGATTGTGAGCGTCCTGAAGCTGTCGTAGGCGAGGACTGGGATGTCCGCTACCTTTACGCAGCCTCCGTTATTTATATGAAGTATATTGTTGTCCATAGCATTACTGTAACATTGCTGCGGCCTGCTGGATGAGTTCGAGCAGGAATGCAGGAGGATTGAAGCCGATGTAGGCGGCGAGAACGAAGAGAATCAGCTGTGAGACGGACTCCCAAGGGGATATCTTTATCTTCTCCACAGGCTTGGTGGCAGGGAGGAAGATGATGCGGAAGATGCTTCTGGCGAAGGCCCAGAGCAGCACTGTAAGCAGGAAGGCGGTGATTGCGAATACCACCCAGCTGCCGTTTGCTATCATAGCCTTGAAAACGAGCAATTCGCTGAAGAAGAGGCCTGAAGGCGGTACTGCGGCGATGCTGACGAAGCCCAGGAGCAGCACGAGTGCGCCGAAAGGATTGAGCTTGAGATAGTCGCCCATATCGTCTATCATCTTGCTGGAATAGACGCGCCAGAGCTGGGTGAAGTGGAAGAAGAGTCCGGACTTCACGAAGGTGTGCATCACGATGTGCAGCATTGCGGCGATGAAGCCTGCCTTGCCGAAGCACAGGCCCAGGGTGACGACTGACATATGCTCAATGCCTGAGTAGGCGAGCATACGCTTGACGTTGCTGATCCTCGCCATATAGATGGTGGCGATGAAGAGAGTGATGAGCGCTGCGATGAGCATCACCATCCTTGCCCAATCGGCTACCGGAGTGCCGCTGATGGCTGAATAGACCCTGTAGATGCCGCAGAAGCCGAGGTTCATCAGTGCGCTGGCGAGCAGGGCGCCCGCAGGTGCAGGAGCTTTGTCCTTGGCGTCGACGCCGGCCGTGAACATTGGGAAGAGGCCCAGTTTCGCGGTGTATCCGGCGAAGATGAAGAGGAAGCCGAGCTTCATCCAGAAACTGTTCAGAGTGGCCTTGTGGGCCAGCAGGTCGGTGTAGAAGAGCTCGGAGCAGCCGTCGTGGAGAAGGGCTAGACTGATGAACAGTATGCCCACGAACACGAAGCTGATGCTGATCGCACAGACGAAGACGTATTTCCAGGTGGCCTCGAGGGCGAGTTTGCTGCGGTGGTGGTAGATGAGCATAGCCGCGCTGAGGGTGGTGATCTCAGTGAAGATCCAGGTCACTGCGGCGTGGTTGGCCAGGTAGCCCATAGTCATTGCGGCTATGAGGAGTACGCAGGAGGCGTTGTAGACTGCTGCGCTGCCAGGCGAGCTGAGCGGCTTGGTGAGATAGATGCGGCTGTGAAGGAGGGTAGGGTAGCTTACGATGGTGAGTGTGAGGAGCAGTATGAGCCCCATTGCATCGAAGCTGAAGTAGTTGAGTTCAGTGCAGCCCTGATGCAGCATCGCGTGCACTGTGAGCAGGGTCTGAACTCCCAGGAAAAGCACTCCGAGTAGGTCGGAGAGCACTCTTGAACGGCTGAAGACCAGACCGATGACGATGCAGAAGACTGCTGCGAGATAAATTGCTGTGATCATAGTCCTAGTCTTTGAGTTTGTTGAGTGAGTCAATGTCTACATCGTGGAATACGTCTCCGATCTTGTTGGCGAAGATTCCGAGGATGAGCACGGATGCGAAGATATCGAGCATTACGCCGAGGTTCACCAGGGCAGGCATTTCGTTACCGACTGCGAGCGAGAGTATGAATACGCCGTTCTCGATCACGCAGTAGCCTACCACGTGGGTGAGGATCTTGCGTCGTGAGACTATGAGGTACAGACCGGTGAAAATGGCCGATACCGCGCCCACGAAGAAGAATTTGTCGAGTATGAGGTCGTCGATGCTGCCGGACAGAAGTATGGAGCCTACCACGATTCCCGCCACGATGAGCAGGGAAATGAAGTTCGGCAGATAAGGCTCGGTCTCACGTGTGATGCCGTTGTGGCGTATGATTCTCTCGAGGCAATATGGCACTGCGGCCGCCTTGAAGACTATGGTCTCGAGCAGTATGACGACGAGGTTGAAGATGTTGAAGTCCTTGAGGTGGAAGGCCGCCACGAGGAACAGCAGTATGCCCTGGAATACCAGGATCTTGATATAGTTCCTCATCCTGTTGGCAATGGCCATATAGAGCAGGGTGGCGAGGAATATTATAATAAGTGTTTCCAGCATAGTTCCTTATACGAGTTGTCCGGACATAAGCATCACTCCGAATACGGCGAGGAGGGCGATGCAGGCCAGTGTGAATATGAACTGAGGATTGTGGTTCATCCTGAAGCGGGCGGTGAATGACTCGTTGACGCCGATGATCACTGCGCAGAGGACCTGTATTGCGAGGAATACAGGGATGCCGAATCCTACGGGGATGCTGCCGATGAAGAGATTTGCTATCAGGGCAGCGTACATTGCGAACTTGAGGTAGCCGGTCACGAAGATGAGACCGAGGTCTATGCCGCTGTTGTCGAGGACCATAACCTCGTGAATCATAGTGAGTTCGAGGTGGGTCTTAGGGTCGTCCACAGGCATACGGCTGTTCTCTATCATCGCGAGGACGAGGAAGATGAACGCAGCGATGACTGCGAGCGCCCAGCTCATAGTGCTGCTTGGGTGCAGGGCCGCGAAGATGCTCTCGAAGGAGCTGTGTCCCGTCATCATTGCGAGGGAACCCATAATCAGGAAGAATGCAGGCTCTGCGAGCATTGAATAGGTGGCCTCGCGGGAGGCGCCCATACCTTCGAAGCTGGAGCCTGTGTCAAGTGCGCCGATGATGCAGAAGAACTTGCCGAGGGCGAGTGCGTAGGCGAAGAATACGAAGTCTCCGTTGAAGCTGATGAGACCGGCCTTGTGCCCGAATGGGACGCAGAGGCAGGCTATGATAACCGATGCCAGATAGACTGCAGGGGCCATTTTGAATACCGGGCCGGTGACGTCGCTGTAGACTGCGCCCTTGCGGAAGAGCCTTATGACGTCCTGGATAGGCTGCATTATGCCGGGACCTTTTCTGCCGGCGCATCTGCTCTTCACGCGGCCTATGATACCGTTGAAGAAGAGCGCTGAAATGAGAATGAGTATCAGACTTGTCATATCGCTAGCAGAATAAGAAGGTTATGATAAGTGTGCAGATGATGAAGACTATGCCATAGAGCACATAGAACTGCATCTTGCCGTTCTGAAGGAAGGAGAAACGGTCCATCAGGCGGTTGTAGGCTCCCAGAGGCTTGTCTATGAGAGTGTTCTCCAACTTGTCGTAGGACTCTGACTCGAAGCTGCCGTCGGTAGGGTATATGCCCACAGGCAGTTTCTTTTCCTTCTTGTTTCCGAGAATGAATGAGAAGAGCTGCACATAGGTCTTCACGAATGAAGTGGCGGTGTACTGGATCTTTGGAGTGCCCTGGGTGTAGCCGCAGCCCCAGGTAGGGCCTTCAGCCACTGCACGGCGGGCATTGTGCCTGCTCTTGGCGATGTAGATGACGGCTGCAAAAAGCAGGAAGAGAAGGCCTGCAAGGCCGACCAGAGTCAGGTTGACATTGGTGTTCAGGGCTTCGCTGCTTGCGTATGGGAAGCATTCTATGGCTTTGCCTGCAAGTTTCGAGTAGAGACCCGGGCAGAGGCCGATGGAAAGCATGATCACTGCCTCGATGGCGAGCGGAACGATGCGGCAAGGCTCCATTTCGTGGGCGTCCACTTCAGTCCTAGGGCTGCCCAGGAAGATGATTCCGAATGCCTTGGTGAAGCAGAGGATTGCGAGACCGCCTATCATCACGAGGGCCAGGATGGAGAATACCGCTCCGGTGGTGACGCCTGGCTCTGCACCCTGCATCCATCCGAAGAGGCCGCTGTAGATGAGGAATTCGGAGATGAATCCGTTCATTGGCGGCAGACCGCAGATGGCAATTGAGGCAATGAGGAAGAGGGCCGCGGTCCAAGGCATCTTCTTGGCCAGGCCACCGAGGCTCTCGATATCGAGGGTGTGGGTGGCGTGATATACGTTGCCTGAACAGAAGAAGAGCACTGACTTGAAGAGGGCGTGGTTGAGCGTGTGCAGCAGCGCACCTGCGAAACCGAGGGTTGCGAGCACCGTGTCGCCGTTGCCGGCTCCGATGCAGCCGAGTCCTATGCCCATACCGATGATTCCGATGTTCTCGATGCTATGGTAGGCGAGGAGCTTCTTGAGGTTGTGCTGAAGTATGGCCATCATCACGCCATAGAGGCCCGAAATGGCTGAAACCGTGAGTATGATGGCACCTGCAGTCACGAAGTCGATGCTGAACCAGGAGATCATCCTGAGTATGCCGAAGATGCCTATCTTGATGATCACGCCTGACATCACGCCTGAAATATGGGCCGGAGCTGCTGGATGCGCGTATGGCAGCCAGGTGTGGAAAGGCACGAAGCCGGCCTTCACCGCGAAGCCTGCGAAAAGGAGCAGGAATGCGGCCATTCCGTTGTTGTGGGCGCAGTAGCGGGGGATAGAGCAGAATTCGTAGGAACCTGTCTTCGCTGCTATCATCATAAATCCAGCGGTCAGAAGCACCACTGAAACGTGTGACTGAATGAAGAAATTGATGCCGGCCTTGATCGTCTCCGGCTTCTCGCTCTCATAAATGATAAGGAAGAACGAGCTGAGGGCCATGATTTCCCAGCACACCAGGAACTGAATGGAGTTCTGCACCACGCACAGCAGCATCATCGATGCGTATGCTATGGCGTAATTGATCCAATGGAGAGTGTTCCTGAGAGGCCTGCCCTTGTAGTGCTTCATATAGCCGATTCCGTAGATAGCGCCGCAAACGAACACTATCGTAATGATGGCCATAAACCACATTGATAAGTACATATTCATCTCGATTTTATAAAACGGGCGCAAATGTACGAAAATTTTATTAAATAAATATGTGTATATTTACGGCTGAAATATTCAATTAAATGAATCAGATCATTACTCTTTCTGCACAGGTTCCTGTAGTCGGCCAGTATGACACCGTAGTCTGCGGTGGTGGCCCTGCAGGCTTCATCGCCGCAATCGCTGCTGCAAGGCAGGGCGCAAAGACGGCTCTCATCGAACAGTATGGCTTCCTGGGTGGTATGGCCACCACGGGCTTCGTGGCCCCTCTCAGCGTCTTCACTTACAATAATGAGAAGGTGATAGGCGGCATTCCTTGGGAGTTCATCGAGCGCCTGCAGGCTATGGGCGGCGGTCTGATCGAGAAGCCTCTCGGCAACGTGGCATTCGACCCGGAGATGTACAAGCTCTGCTGCCAGCAGATGGTGCTCGAGGCCGGTGTGGAACTGTATATGCACAGTTATCTCTGCGGCTGTACCAAGAGCGCCGACGGACATATCGAGAACGTGATCATCACCAATAAGAACGGCTTTGAGGCCATTGGCGGCAAGGTTTTCATCGATTGCACCGGTGATGCCGACCTGGCTCACTTCGCAGGTGCTGAGATGCTCCCGGACGAAGGCAAGCCTCTCCAGCCGCTTTCAAGTTACTTCATACTCGGCGGCGTGGATACGACATCGCCTCGCATCGACCAGGCCATGCACCACAACCGCCAGGGCGTCAACTGCCATTGCGAAAGCATCAGGGACGAACTCGTGGCCCGGAGGGAAGAACTCGGCATTCCTGAGTTCGGCGGACCTTGGTTCTGCACGACTCTGCAGCCTGGTGTCGTGACCGTCAATATGACCCGTACGGCGGCGAATGCCTGCGACAACCGCGACTATACTGCCGCCGAATGCCGCCTGCGCGAGCAGGCCTATCAGATGGCAGCAGTGCTCCGTGACAATTTCGAGGAATTCAAGAACTGCTATGTGCTCGCTGTGGCACCTACGGCCGGCATTCGTGAAACGCGCCGCGTCAAGGGCCTCCACGTGATTACTGCTCAGGAATATGTGAGCGCCTTCAGATATGACGACAGCGTCTCCAGAGGTGCTCATCCTATCGATATCCACGTAGCCAGCGGCCCTGCCCAGAACGTCACTTTCCTGAAGTCTCCGGCATACGTACCTTATCGTTCATTGCTCGCAGAGAGCCTTGACAACCTGCTTGTTGCAGGCCGTTGCATCTCTGCGGACAAGACTTCATTCGCATCTCTGCGTGTGCAGGCCTCCTGTATGGGAACCGGACAGGCAGCGGGCGTGGCTGCAGCTCAGTGTGCAGCATCGGGACGTGACGTGCGCAAGGCGGATGTCGCTGCCCTTATGGATACCCTTCGTGAAATCGGTACAGTGATTTAGTATGACTTGGTTAGACTACGGAGCCATTGCCGCCTACTTCGTGGGACTGGTGGCAATCAGCCTTCTCGTGAAGGGCAAGATCCGCAATTCGAGTGATATGTTCATAGCCGGCCGCAACTCTTCGTGGTGGCTCAGTGGCGTATCTTCATATATGACCGTGTTCAGCGCCAGCACCTTCGTGGTATGGGGCGGCGTGGCCTACAAATCCGGCCTCGTGGCCGCTGTGGTGGGCTATATGTTTGCCGTGGCAGCAGTGCCTGTGGGCCTGTGGATCGCAGGCAGATGGAGAAAGATGCGCATCGATTCTCCGGGCGAATACCTTGCGATACGTTTCGGCAAGAGCACGGTGAATTTCTACACCATCGCCGGCATCGTGGGCCGTGGAGTCCACACCGCAACGGCGCTTTACGCAGTTTCCATCATCCTGAGCGCCCTGACGGGACTCAACATCTGGATAGCCATACTTATTCTCGGTACAGTTACCCTCATCTATACCGTGATCGGCGGCTTCCTGGCCGTTCTGCTCACGGATTTCGTGCAGTTTGCCGTACTTCTGGCAGTGGTGCTCTTCCTCGTGCCGCTTTCATTCAAAGAGGTTGGGGGAGTGCAGGTGTTCCTTGACAATGCCCGTCAGATTCCTGGTTTCCTGAGCGGTACTTCTCAGACTTACACCTGGCTCTGGCTGGTGCTCTGGGCTGTGCTCAATGTGGCATATCTCGGTGGTGACTTCCCGTTCGTGCAGCGCTACATCAGCGTGCCGACCAGAAAGGATGCCCAGAAGAGCATTTTCCTCGTTGGAGCCCTCTATATCCTAACTCCGCTGCTGTGGTACCTTCCGGCTATGATCTACCGTGTGCTGGTGCCTGGTCCCGGTATGGACGTGGATCCTGCCGCAATGACCACTCTCGGCGAGAGCGCATACGTGGAAATGGGCAAGAGGGTGCTGATGAACGGTATGCTGGGCATTATGCTCGCTGCTATGCTTTCAGCCACTATGTCTATGGTGTCCGGCACTCTCAACGTCTATGCGAACGTATTTACCTGTGACATCTGGGGCGCCCGCCACAAGAATGCCGCAGAGAGCGATAAGATACGTGCAGGCCGCGTATTTACTCTCGTGTTCGGCCTGGCCATCACCGCCGGTGCTATGCTGATTCCGTTTGCCGGAGGCGCAGAGAAGGTGGTTGTGACCATACTCACGATGATACTCTGTCCTCTGTATATTCCGTCCCTCTGGGGCATTTTCAGCCGCAGGCTCACCGGCAAGCAGCTGATGATAGCTATGCTCGCATCCTGGGCAGTAGGCTTCACTGCAAGGTTCACGGTGCCTGCCGAGATTATCAGGCCGAGTCTCATCGAGTCCATCTCCGGCAGCATCCTGCCTATAGCCATCCTTTCCGTGATGGAAATCGTATCCTGGCGAAAGGGCCTTGTCGCTCCAGGTGCTGAGGCTGTGCTGGCCATCAGCGATCCTGACTCCGACAGACAGAGCACTCCTGAGATGAAGGCTGCCTCCAGGGCCTATTCCGACCTCGCAATTTCCTGCTTCTGCGCCACCATCGGCGTCGTGGCATTGCTGCTGACCGTGCTGCTCATTGCCGGCGATCCTAAGACCGTCGCTGCCAAGGGCATAGTGATATGGTTCATTGCAGCCATCGTTGTCGTCGTTGCTACATATCTGGCCTATAGGCTTTTACGTAAGAAATAATCAATAATATTCAAGCATAATGAACACTAAAATCCTTTCTGTCATCGCTTCCATCGCGATGGTCGCAATTGCTTCCTGCTCGGATATCACTCCTGAGCCGGTTCCAGATCCAGATCCCGATCCTACTCCAGTGACTCCGACTCCTGACCCGGATCCCGATCCTACCAAACCGCTTCCTGAAACCATCAAGCTGCTTTGCATCGGCAACAGTTTCTCTGCGGATGCTGTGGAGCAGGAACTCTATGGCCTTTTCGAGGCTGTAGGTCAGAAGATCATCATCGGTGATATGTACATCGGAGGCTGTCCTCTCGAGACTCACGCCAACAATGCCAAGAATGACGCAGCCGCATACAGCTACAGGAAGATCGTCAACGGTGCTTTGACCACCACTTCCAGCGTCAAGCTTTCCACGGCTCTCAAGGACGAGGACTGGACCTTCATCAGCATTCAGGAAGGTGCTGGATTCCACGGATTCTACGATACGACTTATAACGGCGTAACCCATTCTATGGAGCCTAACCTGACATATCTCATCAATTATGTAAAGGAAAACGGCCCTAAGGATGCTACTCTTGTCTATCACGCGCCTTGGGCAGCAAAACCAGGCTACACAGGTGTGAAGTTCAGTTATTACGGCTACGACCAGAAGGTGATGTACGATATGATCTGCACGGCTACTCAGCAGGTTGTGGCGGCTCATCCTGAGATCGGACTCGTGATGAACTCTATGGACGCCATCCAGAATGCGAGAACCACGTATCTCGGTGAGGACTTCAACCGCGACGGCTGGCATCTCAGCTATTCCAAGGGCAGATATACCGCAGGATGCCTCTGGTTTGAGAAGATTATGGGAAGGAGCGTCGTAGGCAACACATATCATCCAAATACCATCTCCGATTATGTGGCCAACGTCTGCCAGCAGGCGGCACACGGGGCAGTGGAGCATCCATACACCGTAACTGACCTGTCTTCAATCCCTGATCCGGGAGAGGTGAAGGACACCGTCAAGAGGCAGATCCTTGCGAAGTGGTATTTCTCTCCAGCGAGGGCTAAGTCTGACGGCTGCATCCAGACCTGGACCGGTCAGACCGAGCCGGGTGTCTACAGATATTCCAATGAACCGGGCGAGAGGGGATACTACCTGGCCAACGAAGAAGGCAAGGGCAAGCTTAGCTATGTTCAGGTGGACAAGACCCAGTGGACTGCAAGCAATTCAGGTCTGTCAATCCTCGATGTCAGCAACGGTGGACAGCCTGTTATGTGCGGCCCTATGACCGGAGACTACTGGCTGTTTGAGACTACCGGAAATTACAATATTGCCGAAGGCTCGAATGTGCATATCATTTTCACTTACAACCCTGGAAACTACGGTGCAAAGTACTGGATGGTAGAATATATGGACGGTGACAAGTGGGTTCCTGCCTTCGACACCGCTACGACTACGATCACCGAGCAGGGCGAAATCACCTATAACATCGCCTTTACATCTTCCCAGAAGATTGTGGAATTCACGAAGACCCTTACTGAGCCTACCGTGGAATTCAAGGTCAGGATGACCTGCTGCTCAACCTATCAGGTGAACGACAAGTATTTCGCCTCGCCTAACGCCAAGTGCGCTTCGCGTATTGCCGGCGACCCGAACAATGAGGCCAAGCCTCTCCCACAGATGGATATCGTACTGTAAGATATGAAACTCAAACTGTTCTTTTCCGGCCTCTGTGCCGTTGTCTTATTTCCTTGTGCGTATGCACAGGAGTGGCAGAACCCGGAGCTTCTTTCTCTGAACAAGGAAGAGCCGGTGGCATACGCGTGCTCGTTCGCCGATGAGAATGATGCTTTGGCAGTACTGCCGGAAAAGAGCAGCTTCTACCGTTCATTGAACGGAAAATGGAAGTTCTGCTGGTCTGCGGACCCTGATTCGCGTCCGACGGATTTCTTCCAGAACGGCTTTGACGCTGCTTCCTGGGATGATATCGACGTGCCTTCCTGCTGGAACATTGCAGGCATCCAGAAAGACGGCAGTCTGAAGTACGGAGTGCCGATCTACGTCAATCAGCCCGTGATTTTTATGCACAGAAGAGTGCCTGGCGACTGGCGCGAGGGTGTTATGCGCACTCCGCCTGAGGACTGGACGACCTTCAAGTACAGAAACGAGGTAGGCTCTTATCTGCGCAGTTTCACTGTCCCTTCTGACTGGGCCGGCCGCCGCGTCTATGTCAATTTCGACGGCGTGGATTCCTTCTTCTATATATGGATCAATGGCGAATATCTCGGATTCAGCAAGAACAGCCGCAACACCGCCCGCTTTGACATCACCGACTTGCTCAGAGAAGGGGAGAACAGCATTGCGGTCGAGGTCTATCGCAACAGCGACGGCTCATTCCTGGAGGCTCAGGATATGTTCAGGCTTCCGGGCATCATACGCAACGTATATCTGACTTCCGCCCCTCAGGTCCAGATCGAGGACCTGGTCATCCAGACCACTGATGTGGCAGGGGATGGCATCGGTCAGCAGGACGCGTCGTTCGCAATCACTTCCAGAATCAGGAACTGTTCTGACGCCGCTGCCCAGGGATATATAATTAGGTATAATGCCTATCCGGTGGCGTTGTACAGCGATGAAACCGCTGCGGCTACTGCTTGTTCCGGCACGCAGTCCTTCAATGTGGAAGCCGCAAAATCGACCACTGAACGTTCTGAACTGAAGATTGAAAAGGCAAGGCTCTGGTCTGCAGAGGAACCTTGGCGCTATGTGCTCACTGCGACTCTTCTTGATTCAGAGGGCAAGGTGCTCGACGTGAAGAGCACTTATTTCGGCGCCTGTCTCGTGCAGATTAAAGGCGACTTCTTCTATCTCAACCACCAGAGGATCAGGTTCAAAGGTGTGAACCGTCACGAGACCAATCCTTCGACCGGACACGCGATTTCCCACGAGCAGATGCTCAGGGAAGTGATGCTGATGAAGCAGGGCAACATCAACCACGTCCGCACCTCGCACTACAGCAACGATCCTTATTGGTTCTATCTCTGCAACAAATACGGCATCTATCTAGAATCCGAGGCCAACGTCGAGTCGCACGAGTATTATTACGGTAAGGCGTCCCTGTCCCATCCGGCAGAGTGGAAGGCCGCTCACGTGGCCAGGAATATGGAAATGGTGCATCAGCACGTGAACAATCCGTGCATTGCGATATGGTCATTGGGCAATGAGGCCGGTCCGGGCGAGAATTTCGTCGCTGCATACGAGGCTGTCAAAGCCTTCGATCCGCGTCCTGTCCAGTATGAAAGGAACAATGACATAGTGGATATGGGCTCGAACCAGTATCCAGACGTCGCGTGGACCTGGTATGCCGCCTCCGGACAGGCATCCGATGTGAAATATCCGTTCCACATCTCCGAATATGCCCATTCGATGGGCAATGCCGGCGGCAACCTCGTGGACCTCTGGGAAGCCATCGAAAGCAGCGACTACATCTGTGGCGGCGCCATCTGGGACTGGGTGGACCAGGCGATGGACTACTACACCGAGAAAGGACAGCATTTCTATGCCTACGGCGGCGATTTCGGCGACAAGCCTAACGACGGTATGTTCTGTATGAACGGCATTATGCTTCCTGACCTCTCTCCGAAGCCGGAGTACTATGAGGTCAAGAAGGTCTATCAGAACGTCGGAATCACGCTTGAGGGTCCTTCCAGCATCAAAGTATTCAATAAGAGGTATTTCACTTCGCTTGGCGATTGTGCTCTTCGCTGGACACTGCTCGCTGACGGCGAGAAGGTCGCTGAGGCTGTCGTTGCCAAGGATCTGTCGCAGATTGCTCCGCGTTCAAGTGAGGTTTTTGCCCTCGAACTTCCGGATATGCCTGACGGCCCTGAGTATCTGCTCAATATCGAACTGGTTCTGAATTCCGATCAGCCTTGGGCTGAGAAGGGCTACGTCCAGATGGCAGAGCAGCTGTCGCTCAAAGAGGCTGCCGAAAGGGAAGAGCAGGCTGTCAAAGGTAGGATAAAAGTATCCCAGAAGGGCGATATGGTGAGAGTCAGGGCGAAAGGTATGGTCGCAAGATTCAACACCCAGGACGGCTCTTTGTACAGCCTTGCCAAGAATGGCCGCACGCTCATCTCTGCTGGCAATGGACCTGCGTTGGATGCGCTCCGCGCCCCGGTCGACAATGACAATTGGTTCTACGAGTCCTGGTATGAAATGGGACTTCACAATCTCAGGCACAAGGCCGTTGAATCAAAAATTTCGGAACTCGAAGACGGCAGCGTAAGACTCGAGTTCACCATCGAGAGCAAAGCCCCTAACGCTGCCCTCATCACAGGCGGTGCATCGGGTACTTACACGGTTGAAGAATTGCCTGATTCACTTGCATATATCTCTTTCATTACCAAGCAGATATGGACTGTCAGACCTGACGGTCGCATCGAGCTTGACAGCGAGATCACTCCGAACGATCCGGAGATCATTTTCCCAAGGCTCGGCTATCTCCTCAAGCTGAATTCCCGCTTTGACCGCTACTGCTATTATGGACGCGGTCCTTGGAACAACTATCCGGACCGCAAGGCAGGATCATTCCTGGGCATCTACAAGAGCACTGTCGCAGAGCAGTTCGTGAACTTCCCTAAGCCTCAGGATATGGCCAACAGGGAAGATGTACGCTGGTGCAGCCTCACAAGCAGATGTGGCAGAGGTCTCAAGTTCGTCGCGAAGACCCGGATGAGCACATCCGCACTCCCTTGGAGCGATGCTCAGCTGACATTGGCCCCTCATCCTCACGAGCTGCCTGAAAGCGACGGCATCTATCTCCACCTTGACGCGGCCGTGACCGGTCTTGGAGGCACCAGCTGCGGTCAGGACATTCCTCTCGAGAGGGACCGTGTTCAGGGCTCTCAGAGGCTTAAAATCGAAATTATTCCAGTCAAATGAAGTCATACGCCAATTTAACCATCATCTGCCTGAGCGCTTTCCTTGCGTTCAGTTCTTTCTCGTCTTGCGACAAGCTCAAGCCTGAGGTTCCGGTTATTGAATCAGTGCTGTTTCAGTCATCGGCTGACAGCCTTTTCAGGATTCCTGCGATTGCCGTGACTTCCGACGGCAATCTCATTGCCCTGGGTGACCACAGGTACAAGCACGGCAAGGATGTAGGCACTGCAAATCCTCTCGACATCCTGGTCAGAAGGAGCAGCGACAACGGACAGACCTGGACGGATTCCGAGGTTCTGATCAACTGCAATGACGAGACCTATGGCGAAGGCATATACGGCTTTGGCGATGCTGCAATCGTGGCAGACAAGGAGAGCGGGGAAGTAGTCATTCTCTGCGTCGGCGACCGCGAGGGCAAGACTTTCGGCAATGGAGGTCGCCTGGAGGTACATCGTTTTGCAAGCACTGACGGAGGCGCGACTTTCACGGAACATAGCGATCTGAGTGACCAGTTCTATGGCTGCTCTGCCACTTGGAGAACTCTTTTCGTGGCTTCCGGCAAGATATTCCAGAGCCGCGTCATCAAGACTGACAAATACTACAGACTATATTGCGCGGCACTTGTAGGCGGTTGTGGCGAGTTCGTCTTCTATTCAGACGATTTCGGCAGAAACTGGAATCTTCTCGGCACAACGTCTTCTCCTTGCAGAAGCGGCGATGAGCCTAAGGTCGAAGAACTTCCTGACGGTTCCGTGATTCTCAGCGGCCGTGCCAATGGCGGCAGGTATTTCAATATCTTCAGATATGCTGAGGGCTCTTTTACCGAGGGAACTTGGGGCAGTGCGAAATTTACTAAATCCGTTCTTGCGACGAGCAATTCCACCAACGGCGAGATTATGGCCATACAGCAGATGAAGGGTGACTGGCTCTATCTGCAGTCAGTTCCAGCCGGTCCTGGCCGCACTCACGTGACCATTTATTTCAAGACTATCCCTGCCCAGGAATCATATTCCGACATTACCCCTACCACCTTCGGCGAGGGCTGGACGGCATATCAGATTACGGAATTGAACTCCGCCTATTCGACTATGGTGATGCTGAATAACGGCAGAGTCGGTTTCTATTATGAAAGGAAAGGTGCCGATGTCAACGGTTTCGACCTTGTCTTCGCATCTATCAGCACTCAGGTGTTTACTGTAGCTGAATAGCTGCATTCTTACCAAACGATAATTACTTTTACTCCTAGTTCTTCAATCTGACGTTTTGCTTCCTGGGGGAAGCCTCCGTCTGTAATGAGGATGCTTATCTTTTCCACACCGCAGATCCTAGCAAATCCTTTCTGTTCAAATTTGCTGGAATCCGCCAGGACAATGGTCTGTTCTGACGATTTTATCATCTGTCGGATAATTTCGGCTTCTTCCATTGTGCCTGTTGTGATTCCGTAATTGATGTCTATTCCATCTACTCCAATGAACACTTTGGAGCAATACACGTTGCTCAGTGTGTTGATGGCATCGTTGCCGACAACGGAGAGTGTATTGCTATAGAGGATTCCTCCGACTTGCATAACTGTAATATCTTTTGCTTCACCGAAGAAGGCGGAGACGTTGACAGCTGTACTTACGATATTGAGTCGTCCTTTTGGCTTGATGCATTCTGCAAATACAGCACTCGTTGAGCCTGAGGAAATAATTATGGAGTCATTCTCTTCGATGAATGATGCAGCGCATCTGCCGATCTTAAGTTTCTCCTCGTAATTAATCAGTTTCTTATTATTGAGATTGATATCCATTACAGGAGCTGCAGTAGGGAGGGCACTTCCATACGCGCGATATAGAAGTCCTTTGCTTTCAAGGTAATTCAGGTCTTTTCTGATTGTCGTCGGCGTGACGCCTAATGTAATTGCCAACTCTGATACTTTGAGCAGGCCCTCTTTTGAAATGTTTTCAAGTATATACTTTCTACGGTCGGCAATTCCAGTCATATTATTTTGTGTTAAAACGTTACAAATATAGTAATTATGTTTCGTTTCGCAATATAATGAAATATATAACGAAATATCAAACGAAATATTTCTTTATTTTTATGTTGTGAAAACGAAATATTTTTTCATTTTTGTTACTGAGCATTCAATTTTGCTTACTAGATATTTTTAACGATATGGATATATTTCGAAAAATCTCGCTGCTACTGCTCGCTATGATGGTATCTACTACCGTCGTTTTCGCTCAGAAGAGGAGTGTCTCCGGAACAGTTACATCGACTGCTGGGGAACCCCTTGTTGGTGTCGGAGTCTTTGTCAAAAACACAGCTAATGGAACTGTTACAGATATTGACGGCCGATTTTCTCTCTCGAATGTACCTGAAAATGCAGTGCTGGTAGCTTCTACGATAGGCTATCAGTCTGTAGAGGTTAACTCTGGGAATCTATCTTCAGTCTCAATAAAGATGGAAGAGGATTCTATGTTGCTTGAGGAAACAGTCGTAGTTGGTTACGGTAGCCAGAGAAAAGTGACATTGACGGGCTCTGTAGCGACCACTTCTGGAGATGCGCTTGTCAAGAGTTCTGCAGTCAACCTCTCTCAGGGTCTTGCTGGCCGTCTTTCCGGTGTGATCGTCAACAACCGCTCGGGTGAGCCTGGTAAGGATGACGCGACAATGTTCATCCGTGGACGTAGTACACTTGGAGATAACTCTCCTCTCATCATTATCGATGGTATCCCTGGTCGAGGTGACGATTTCTCTCGTCTTACCGGTGAGGAAATAGAGAGTGTCACTGTCCTCAAGGATGCATCTGGTGCTATCTATGGCTCCCGTTCTGCAAACGGTGTCATCCTCGTCACTACCAAACACGGTGGTTATGAAGAGACCCCAAATGTGACCTTCACTTATGACCTTGGTATGCAGCAGCCAACCAGGCTTGTTCAAATGGCTGATGCTGTGCTGTTTACTCAGGCCTACAATGATGAGCTTGCAATTACCGGCGCTGCTCCATATTACAACAAGACGCAGATCCAACATTACATTGATCAGGATGATCCAATCCTTTATCCTAATACAAACTGGTTCGATGAGATCATCAAGCCTATTTCACTTCAGCACAAATATGGCGTGAGTGTCAATGGAGGCAGCAAAAGGGTTTCATATTTCGTTCAGTTCAATGGTCAGTACCAGGATGGTATATATTATAAGAGTGCCACGAACTACAATCAGTATAATGTCAGATCCAACGTCACTGTTAAGGTAACAAAAGGCCTTTCTGTCGGTGTGAACCTCAATTTCCGCCAGCAGCATAAGAATTATTCTGCCTTCCCAAGTGATTCATACGGTATTTTCTATATCGCTACTCGTATGAAGCCAACGGGCGCTGCGTATTATCCAAATGGTTATCTGCGTGGTGGTACAAATCCTGCTGTCCTCGTCCAGGACCTTACCGGTTATGACAAGACTACTACCAACACCATAAATACCACTCTTACTGCAAACTGGGACCTTGGATTCATCACAAAAGGTCTTTCTATCAACGGTAATATCGCGTATGACGTTATCGGTAAGTTCCGCAAGAACTGGCAGCAGAACTGGGAATATTACTCTTATGACGAAATCACTGAACTCTTTGAGCCTCACACCTGCTCATACTGGTCAACTCCGGTCCTGCACGAGTATCAGACAAACTCACACACCCTGACCGCCAATGCCAATATCAACTATGACCGTGATTTCAGTGGTCATCACGTCTCTGCGCTTGCCGGTTACGAACAGAGTTCATACAGAATGGATTATTTCACTGCCGGCATTGATTCGTATGCATCTGATATTCTTGACGAGTTTTTTGCCGGTTCAGCAGACAAGAGTTGGTATTCCATCAATGGTTATGCCCGCGAAACAGCTCGCTTGAGTTTCTTCGGACGCCTTGGCTATGACTACAAGAGCAAGTACCTTGTTCAGGCCCTCATACGTTTCGATGGTTCTGAAAACTTCCCTAAGGCCAACAGATGGGGAGTCTTCCCAGGCGTATCTCTCGGATGGCGCATCTCTGAGGAACCATTTATGAAGGATAATGTCCCTGCAATCACCAACCTTAAGCTCAGGGCCTCCTATGGTGAGCAGGGAAATGACCAGATTGCTGCATTCCAATACCTTACTACATATCAATATACATCTCTGGCAAGATATAAGATGCAGATCGACGGCAAGGACGTGAACTATATAATTCCAGGAACTATTCCAAACGAGAATGTAACTTGGGAAGTCGCCAGAACTTGGAATGTCGGCCTCGATGGCAACATCAGGAATGGCCTCTTCTCTTGGGAACTTGAATACTTCTTCACCAGAAGGTCAAACATCCTTTGTACCAGGAATGCCTCCGTACCATATTATACTGGACTTACAAGCAGCCTTCCTGACGAGAATATAGGTATAGTAAGGAATTCAGGTGTTGAGATTCAGCTCTCTCACGAAAATAAGGTTGCCAACGGTCAACTTCTCTATCACGTTGCTGGAAACTTTATGTTTGCGAAGAATACGATCGAGTATATGGATGAGACGCCTTGGGGCGAAGGTCACGAGTATATGAACCTTACCGGTCATCCTATGGGCGCAGGACTCTACTATCAGGTAAAGGGAATCAACAAGACCCAGGAAGACCTCGAGAACAATCCTCAAATGGCAGGCGCAACTCTTGGTGACTTCATTTTTGAAGACCTCGACGGAGATGGAAAGATCACCACTTATGACCGTAAGAGATGTGACCTTACTGCTGTTCCGCAGATTGTTTTTGGTCTCAATTTCGATCTGACTTGGAAGAACTTTGACTTCTCATTGCTTTTCCAGGGACAGGGCAGGGCTAGATACTATTATGCTCCACTCACCGACCCAGTGTCAGGAAACCTTGAAAAGAATGCTGCTATGAATGCGTGGACTCTCGATAACAGAGATTCCGATTATCCTCGTATGGGTTCCAATATTTCAAATGGTGGCGTGACTAGATCTTCCTTCTATTATAGAAATGCATCTTTCCTCCGTCTCAAGAACGTGGAACTCGGATATACTATTCCAAAGGAAGTGTGGGGCGGAAAGATTCCTGTCAAGGGACTTAGATTCTACATCGCGGGCTACAACCTTCTTACTCTTTCAGAACTCAAGAATGTGGACCCGGAGACAAGCGATGAGTCATACCAGACATATCCACAGATGAGGATTTTCAACACTGGTGTGAAGTTGACCTTCTAAACAAGAGTGACCATGAAAAGAAATATCATTGCAATAATTGCAGCGGCTGTTGCCGCAGCCTCCTGCTCAAGTTTTCTTGATAAAACTCCTTTGGATAAGCTTTCAGAGGACGCCGTGTTCAATAGTGACGCTCTTTCAGAAAGTTACGTGAATGCTCTGTATTCAGTTCTCAACGATCCTTACGAGGAGGGTAATGTCAGCTGTATCACCGACGAAGGCTTCTTCAGATATGGCGGCACTTCTACCAGATATATTGCTTCTGGAAATATGACTCCAGATAATATTATGTATATGGATGAAGGTGGTACCGCACACAATTCCAGAACTACAATCCTCAATATCTGGAACAGGGCATATCAGTATATATATAGAATGAATTATTTCATCAATTATGTGACTGAGAATGAGACAAAACTAAGCGAAGATGGCAAGAACCGCCTTCTTGGTGAAGCATACTATCTCAGAGCCTGGGCTTATTTCAACCTCATTCAGAGATATGCCGGTGTTCCTATCATCACTAAGGTCTACACTCTTTCTGATGAGTATGGAGTGACCAGAGACAGTTACGATGATTGCGTCGATTTCATTCTCGAGGATCTTGCCAGGGCAGAGTCGCTTCTTCCGACAAAGGCTGAGAGCCAGCGTGGCAGAGCGAACAAGGACGTTTGCCTTGCACTCAGATCAAGACTCACGCTCGTTGCTGCGTCACCTCTCTTCAATGACCCTGATAATCCGCAGGGAAGTATTTTCAGAGGCGCATATAGCTCTGATAAGTGGCAGCGTGCCTTCGACGCCGCGAAAGCCATTGTTGACCGAGCAGATGTTGAAGGAGCCTACCAGTTGGACGATACTTATGATGGTATCTGGAGAGACGTCAACAGTCCTGAACTTATCTGGGCAAAATATTTTACCGCAACAAGTACAGTGAACAAGGCCCAGTTGCTCTACTCAGTAGTTTACTTCAATGGCTGGACTTCCATCAGTCCAACCCAGGCTATGGTTATGGACTATGAGATGACAAATGGTAAGAAGTTCTTTGAGGATGGTTCAGGTTATGACGAGAAGCATCCATTCAAGAATCGTGACCCTCGCTTCTACAAGACTATCGCTGCTCCATTCAGTATGTATGAGCACACTTCTGACGGTACTACAACTTCAGACCAACTTGAGTTGTATCTTCTCTACGATGGGAAGACGAAGGCTGATTTCGAGCTTGGTAAGCCGGAACCTGATTACACAAGCAAGGCAAAACACCTCTGGCACGCTACCAATACAATGGGTATGGAGTTCAATAAGTGGTATATTCCTACTTCTCCAATTACTGAATTAGAAGTTGGATCTCTTCTTTTCCCTTGGTTCAGACTTGCTGAGATGTATCTCAATTATGCTGAATCTGCTTATATGCTTGGAAAGGAAGAAACCTGCCGCGAATACATCAACAAGGTTCGTTCTCGTGCAGACGTAAACATGCCTGCAGTCACTGAATCTGGTGAGGCTCTTTGGGACAGACTTGTAAACGAGCGCAGAATCGAGATGGCTTACGAGGTAGTCCGCTACTTCGATGTAAGAAGATGGAAGACAGCTCCGTTCTATGAGAATATTCCTTTTGCCGGTATGCGAACTATGATTCTCAAGAATGGCACCAAGCAGGATACATTATACCGCGTGGTCCGTAAATACGACGAGTCCAAGAACAATACTTGCTATTATTGGAAGACTTCATCTGCTCGTCAGGCATATATCGATGCGAATGGCGCTGCTGAGGATATCGAGTGCGTATACACATACAAGTGGCTTGGACAGGAGTACAAGATTGACTTCGGCGACTGCTGCTTGAATGTATCTCCTACGCAGAAGCATTTCCCTAAGGTCGGTGATGTCTATCCGAACTATCTTATGCCTATTCCTCGTAATGAGATTACAAAGAGTGAAGGCTCAATTGAACAGAATCCTGGTTATTAATATATAGTATGAAGATTTCCAGAGTCATACTTATTTTGTTGATGGCTCTGTCGTTGGTTGCCTGTTCAGGGAAGGCAATGCTGAGATGCAACTACTCTGAGGCAGATATTACAACGACAGAGGAAGAGCACACGACGTTGGCAGGCTTCGCCGCTAGGACGAGCCTGTCAACGACGGTGCATCATAGACTGTATAGTCATTGCCTCGTTGTCACTGATGGCCAGCAGAAGGTCTGCATCATTTCGAATGATATGATGGAGATATCTCCTGATCTGTCACTGGAGATCAGAACGGCGATTGCAGAGCAGTCCGGCCTGCCGCTTGACCACATCCTTCTTCATTGTATCCATACTCATTCATCTCCAAGATGTGGTGGTTCTGCGGCTCAGCCAGGAGGAAGCAACTATTCCTTCAAGACAAGAATGGTCGAAAGGGTAGTGGCCAATGCTGTTTCGACAATTACCAATGATGGTGCTTTTGTGCCATTCAAGATGGAGATCGGTAAGGCACAGACATCCATCAATGGCAATCGCTGCGAGAAGGACGGTCCGTGTGACCACGATGTGTATGTAGCTCGTCTGAAAGACAGAAAAGGCAAGACCATCGTGTCAATTATGAATCTTGCCTGCCATCCTGTATGTATGGGTCCAAGGAGCTATCTTATATCTTCTGACTATTCAGGAATTGCTGCTGACAGGCTGAAAAATGAGTGGGGAGGCTCTGTAATGCAGTTTACAGGTGCTGCCGGAAATATGGATCCCGTCCGTGGGCCGAAAGACTTCGAGTACGCAGAAGAATGCGGAAACTGTCTCGCTGATTCCCTTCTCAATATTGTCTTTACTCCAGTCAAACCGCAGGGAAAGCTTAGTCTCTCAACTAATGTGGCGGAACTCCCATATAGAATCAATAAGGTTACTCCCGAGGCTGTAAAGTCACACGCGGATTCTCTTGTCAAGGCTTCAACCAATTTCCCACGATTTGCTCGTGATGTTCGAGGATGGGAGGATGAGATATTGGCAAGGTTTGAAAATGGAGAGGTCAAGAGCAAGCTTGATTTCAATATGGAAGCCGTCAATATTGATGGCATCTTGTTCTTCTTTACTCAGGGAGAATCTTTCTGTGAATATCAGCAGGCCGCAAGGGCTGCGTTCCCTGGTGAGACCATCTTCTTTGCTGGCTATACTAATGGCCAGAATTCATATTTGCCTTCTGAGCACGCTTTTGTCTTCAAGAAAGGCTATGAATACGAGATTGAGCAGATGCACGTCTATATAAAAGCTCCGTATCCTCTTTCTTCATCTATGCCTCGAACATTCCTTGAGGGTATTAAGAAGACAATAAATATGGTGAGAGAGATACCTGCTGAATATGGAATTGTTCCTCAGCCTCGTGTCCTTGTTCCTGCTAAAGGATCGTTTCGACTGAACAGGTCGACTGGTTATGCAGTCGAGGCTGCTGACTCTCTCTTTGAGGAAGTCGCTGCCGATTTTGCACAACAGATCAAGACCGTTTCAGGAATCAGCCTGAAGTCCAATGACAAGATAGTTTTTCGTGAGATTGATGGCATTGGCCCTGAGGCATACAGACTTCTCGTAAGTCCGGATTCCATAGTCATCGAAGCAAGTTCGCCAGCGGGTGCGTATTATGCTGTCCAGAGCATTTATCAGCTTCTACCATCATCTGTGTATGGCAAGTCAAAAGCATCTGGTGTTTCTTGGACAGTTCCGTGTTGCAAGATTGAAGATGAACCTTGTTTCAGCTATCGTGGTCTTCTTCTGGATTGTGGAAGATATTTCTATGAAAAGGAAGATGTGATGGATTTCATAGATGCGATGGCAATGCACAAGCTCAATATGTTCCATTGGCACCTTACTGAGGATCAGGGCTGGAGAATCGAAATCAAGCAGTATCCGAGACTTACTGAAGTAGGTGCTTGGCGAAGTGAAACTGCTGGATATAAGGGTGAAGGAGATGGCAAACCTCACGGTGGCTTCTATACCCAGGATGATATCCGTGAAATCGTTGAGTATGCTCGTCACAGACACGTGACAGTTGTTCCGGAAATCGAACTTCCTGGTCATTCAAGTGCTGCTATTGCTGCATATCCATATCTTTCTTGTACTCCTGACGAGCCTAAGGAAGTTGCTACCAGATGGGGAGTCAAGGAGGATGTTTACATTCCGTCGCCTGGCACTGTGAAATTCCTTGAGGACGTTTTCTCTGAGGTGTTGGAACTTTTCCCTTCGGAATACTACCACTTTGGTGGAGATGAGTGTCCTAAGACTGCTTGGAGGAATAGTGATTATTGTAGGAGATTTGCCAAGGAGAATGGCCTCTCAAGTGTTGACGATATTCAGGACTGGTTTACAAGCCATTTCGCAGCATATTTGAAGGAACACGGAAAGACCGTCATAGGGTGGGACGAGATTCTTGATGGCCCATCAGCGCAGGAAGCCGTTGCCATATCCTATCGTGGCCATGCTCCTGCTTCAAGAGCGATCCGCAGAGGTATTAAATGCATTCTTGCACCTAACAGATGGGCATATCTGGACAACCCCCAGACTGAGCTTGAAAACAATGGTGACTACCATATCTTCATGCCTCTCAGCAAGGTCTATAGTTACTACCCACAAGTTGATTCTCTTGTTGACCTGAGCCGTAAATACATCATCGGTTTTGAGGGGTGCGTATGGGGTGAACATATTCCGGATTATGACAGGGTGGAATATATGACCTGGCCTCGTGCTGCAGCAATTGCTGAAAACGCTTGGACTGCAGTGGAGAACAAGAATTGGGATTCATTCCGCTGCCGTATGCTCAAGGATTTCTCGAGACTTGATGCTGAGGAAGTTGGCTATTGCAAGTCCTTCTGGGATGTAATCTACAGATATGATAATAGAAATGGTTATCCAAGGTCAGTCGTGATGGAATGTAACTGTCCAGGAACATCCATACATTATACAGTGGACGGTTCAGAACCTCTTATTACTTCTTCTGTTGCCACTGAAGCGATAGCTGTTGGCAAGGATGTCGAAGTACGGGCCCGTGCTTTTGACAAAGACGGCCGTCCTATAGGTACAACAAGCGTAAAAGTATTCTAGGATGAAAAGATTTTCGGTTTTCATAGTTGTTTTGCTGTCAATCCTTGCTTCTTGTGCGAGAAGACAAGAAGCAGGAATTGTCAGTGTTATTCCTGAGCCTCAGCATTTGGAACTGCAATCAGGCAGTTTTCAGGTGAATCCAAGGACTATGATTGTCATTCCTGAAATGAATGACGAGACGAGACGTATTGCAGCATTCCTGAATGAGAGATTCTCTGCTGCAGCTGGCTTTGAGATGAAAGTCACTGATGAGATGACAAGCGAACCGGCGATTTTTTTCATGAACTCCGGATTGGCTCATGAGGAATATGCAATCGTTGTTGAACCTAAGAGAATAGTCGTTGAATATGGTGACGGCGCTGGTGCTTTCTATGCCGTTCAGACGCTGCTTCAGCTTCTTCCTTCTCAGATATATTCTTCTGATAGGGTTCGAGGCATCAAATGGACTCTCCCGTGCTGTTCTATCGAGGACAAGCCTCGATTCAAATATAGAGGAATGCATCTCGATGTATGCCTTCACTTCTTTGATATGGATTTCCTGAAGAGATACATTGACTTGATGGCGATGCATAAGGTGAATGTGTTCCACTGGCACCTAACTGAAGATCAGGGATGGAGACTCGAAATCAAGAAATATCCTCTTCTAACCGAAAAAGGCCAATGGCGTAAGGAAACTGTCATTGGAACTCTTGCATCCGGTTACTATGATGGCAAGCCTCACGGTGGATTCTATTCTCAGGATGAAGTTAGAGAACTTGTCCAATATGCTGCAGAGCGCTATGTCACAATCGTTCCTGAAATAGAAATGCCAGGTCATGCTCTCGCTGCAATCGCTTGCTATCCTGAGCTTTCCTGCGGTCTTGAGGATACTTATGAGACGGCAACGAAGTGGGGAGTGTTCAAGCAGGTATACTGCCCTAAGGACGAGACTTTCAAATTCCTTGAAGATGTCTTTGATGAAGTCTTCGAATTGTTCCCAAGCAAGCTTGTACACGTTGGCGGCGACGAATGCCCAAAGGCTTCCTGGAAGAAGTGCGAGCATTGTCAGAAGCTCATCAAGGATCTTGGGCTGAAGGATGAATTTGAACTTCAGAGCTGGTTTATTACCCGTATGGAAAAATATATCAACTCAAAGGGACACGAAATCATTGGTTGGGATGAAATTCTCCAAGGTGGTCTTGCTCCAAATGCCAAGGTTATGAGTTGGCTTGGTGAGGAAGGCGGAATCAAAGCTGCGAAACAGCATCACGAGGTGGTGATGGCTCCATACCCTAAGTACTATCTTGATTACTGGCAGGCAGATCCTGAGTCTGAACCTCTTGCAATGGGCGGACCTACAACGCTTAGGACAATGTATGAATATAATCCTGTTCCTGAGGTACTTACGCCTGAAGAGCAGAAATATATCATAGGTGTCGAGGGGTGCGTATGGACTGAATATATGCCAACCCCTGCAAGAGTTGAGTATATGGCTTATCCTCGTATGGCTGCTATTGCTGAAGCTGGTTGGACAAACGAGGAACGTAAGAACTGGGAGGGCTTTGCTTGTCGTCTTGAGACTCAGTTCGCTCGTTATGATGAGATTGACCTTGACTATTGCAAGGCTTTCTATAATCCGTTCATAGAACTCCACAAGGATGGACCTTATGACAAGATCGTCACTATCTCAGTGGATGTTCCTGGGGCAGAAATCAGATATACGGTTGACGGTACTGAGCCAAGCATCAATTCCGCATTATATGAGCTTCCGTTTGTGTTGACGCCTCAGCAAGTAGTCAAGGCATCGGCTTTCCGTAATGGAAAACAGGTCGGCAAAACAATGTATAAAACCTATAAATAAAAGAATATGGCATTAAGAGTTACAGAACAGCCATCTCTCTATCACGATATGGAGAAGAAGACTGTCGCGGAGATTCTTCGCGAAATCAATGAGGAGGACAAGAAGGTTACCCTTGCTATCCAGCAGGTGCTTCCAGACATCGAAAAGCTCGTGACAGCAATTGAAAACAAGCTGCGCGAAGGCGGACGTATGTTCTATCTGGGAGCTGGAACAGGAGGAAAACTTGGAGTCCTCGACGTTCTTGAGGTACCGAACACTTACGGTGTGGATCCTGAGTGCTGGCAGGCAGTTCTTGCAGGCGGAGTTGAAAACCTCGTCCTTGACCTCGAAGAGGCAGAGGATGATGTTGACGAAGGCTGGAGAACCCTCGTTGATAAGCATCACATCACATCCAAGGATATCGTAGTCGGTATTTCGGCCAGTGGTAATACTCCTTATGTCCTCGCTGCTCTCAAGGCTTGTCGCGAGCACGGAGTTCCTACAGGTTCATTCGTCAACAACCCTCAGTCTCCAATATCTGATTATTCAGATTATCCAGTGGAGATTGTGATGGGACCGGAGTACATCACCGGCAGTACCCGTATGAAGAGCGGTACATCCCAGAAGCTTATGTGTGATATGATCAGTACTGCTGTAATGATTCGTCTCGGAAGAGTTGAGGACAACAGGATGGTCAATGCCAATCTCATCAACAACAAGGTCATCGATCGTCTTACTCGTACTATGGTCGAAAGAAATCCTTCGCTCAGTTATGACGTGTGTCAGGCTGCAATCGTCAAATGCGGAGGACTCAAGAAAGCGGAAGCTTACCTTGCAGAAAACGGAACTATTTAATTAACAACACTATATGTTTAATATTATGAAGAAGATCTATTCAATTATCTTAGCGGCATCCGTCCTTGCACTTGCATTGACAGGTTGTAACAAGCCGGAGCCAACTCCAGGTCCTTCAAAGGGTGAGTCTCTCAAGAGCAACGAACTCATTGAGGCTGTCTGTGAATTCTACGAGACGTGGGAAGCAACCAGGACAACTCCTGAGCAATTCACTGTCGGTACTGCAACTCTTAATTTATCTGAGTTCCTGTATGCTGAGGCTGCGCAGCTTGTAAATCTCGCTGCTGGTAACAGTGGTGATGTAAAGTATGAAAGCTGCAAGGCTGCAACAAATCCTGATCGCGACAGTTATGACAAGACGGAAATAGATGTTAAGAATGGTCCTGCTGACGGAAAGGGTGTCAAGGAAGATATCGTTACTATAGCAGAACGTATTATTGCAGCAGCAAAAGAAAAGAGCCAGATTCCAAACCAGACCCTTGTCTATAGAGGTTCTGACGCCCTTGCATTCAGCACAAACCGTGCTGTTGTCACAATCGCCCGTACAATTGCTGCGTATGCTGAGACTGGCAAGCTTCCTGAGACAGTTTCTGTAGAGTACCTTGGTGCGACCACTTCACTCAAGGCTTTTGCTGAGGGTTTTGTGAAATTCCTTGATGTTTGGGAGAATAACGTTGCCGATAAGCTTAGCGCTGATGGTTCACACTGTTCTGCAAATAACAATGCTTGGGAAAGAGTTCACTACATTCCGGTACCTTATGTTGATAACGCATACAACAACAACGGCAAGGACCAGTATACTACAACCGAGTTCTATACTTTTGAGATCGAAGGCGAAACCTACACTTCAAACAAGTGCTGGGAAATTGCAATCCGTGGTCTCCTCGATCTTTGTACCTTGGAAGGAAATGATTTCCTCGCAACAATGGACGACCGTAACAAGGCATACACTCTTGGAGACGGTCTGTCACTCTATTCAGCACCTATTCGCAAGGCATCTGATGCTAACCAGTGGGGTGCATATCCTTGGTATGAGAACTCAAATGACGGTGTTGCTCCTGTTCAGAAGAACGGTGAAGCTGTAACTGAGGTTGATATCAACTTCATCCTCAAGTGTGGCTCCTGGCATGTAGTCAGAGCCTTCATCGCTGTCGGTAGCAACAATCCTCTTGGAATGATCGGTAACTACCAGCTTTTTGGTACTTCGCCTACTTCTTCTCTTGTCCTCGATGGTTATGAGGGTCAGATTTCTCCAATGCGTGAGCTTATCATTATGGCTCGTATCTACAAGTACATCCTCAACAACAATATCACTAAGAACGTTTACTCTGCTATCAAGGACGTGAAGTTCGAGTATGATATGTACCATCAGGAGCTTCCTATCATTGTTGAGAAGAATACACTTTCATTCGACGCACAGCCAGAGGCTGGTCAGCAGGTCAAGTTCACTGCGACTGAGAACTGGACTGCTACTCCTGTTGAATCTTGGATTCATGTAACTCCTACTTCAGGTTCTGCAGGTGAGCAGACTGTCACTGTTACTGTTGACAACAATACTGTCAATGAGACTCGTGCCGGCTCAGTTACTCTCGCTGCTGGTGATTACTCTAAGACTGTCGAGGTATCCCAGGCTGCTTACATTGCACCTGCAACCGCTACAATCAAGGACTTTGCTAAGGAATATGTGAAACTTCTCGACGTATGGCAGAAAACGACCGGTGATGTCAAGGAATCATATATGACTGAAGCCTACACAGGTGTTCATTACATTCCTATGGATACTAAGGTTACTGTTGCCGGTGTAGACTACAGCATTCCTCAGGTACTTGAAATTGCAATGCGTAGCTACATGCTTCTCATGGGTTATGATGGATCAAGCACTACTTCTAAGGGAGCTGGTAACTTCGCTGCTGTAACTCCAGCTACTCTCAACTCTCTCATGCCGACTATCGTTGGATACGACTATGCTAGCTGGTATATGGAGACTACAGGTAACGGTGGTCCAATCTATTACCAGGGCCAGGCAAATAAAGTTACTCTCGGTTTGCTTGAGAACTACAGTGAAAGAAATGTGAACTTTGCTTCTAGCAATGACAACAAGTGGGCAAATGTTGCTGGTTACAACAATTCAAGATACACTGCAGACTTCACTGGTTGCTTCATCCCAGGCCGTGCACAGATGGCATTCCTCAACTTCTTCAAGTATATGCTTGACAACAACCTTGATTCCATTAATTACGCTGACAACGTGGATCTCGTCGTTAATTGCACACTTTGGGGTGTAAAGGCTTATGATGATCCACTTGCACCGGCTGATCCTACAATCAAGGACTTTGCAAAAGAGTATGTAAAGCTTCTTGACGTATGGCAGGCTACTACTGGCAATGTCGAAATTTATACAGATGTCAAATACGAGAATGTTCATTACATTCCTATGGATTCCAAGGTAACAGTCGCTGGAACTGATTACAGCGTATCACAATGCCTTGAAATTGCTATGCGCAGTTATATGCTTCTTATGGGTTATGATGGAAGCAGCACTACTTCAAAGGGCGCAGGTAACTTCGCTGCTGTAACTCCAGCTACACTTGATACTGTTATCCCAACTATTGTTGGCTACGGATTTAACTGGTGGTATATGGAAACTACTGGAAACGGTGGTCCTATCCGTTATAAGAACGAAGCCAACAAGGTAACTGTTGGTATGCTTGAGAACTACAGTGAAAGAAACGTTAACTTTGCTTCCAGCAATGACAACAAGTGGGCAAATACCGCCGGTTACAACAATGCCAGATATACTGCTGATTTTTCTGGCTGTTTCATCCCTGGCCGTGCTCAGATGGCATTCCTTAACTTCTATAAGTATATGCTTGACAACAATCTCAATGCTATTACATTCGCAGATAATAAAGACCTTGTTGTTGCTTGTACTCTTTGGGGTGTAGAAACTTACGACTAATTATGAAATTCACGGAGCTTTTGCTTTTTGCTGCTCTGCTGGTGACAGCATGCTCAGGCAAGCCTGATTATCCTAAGGATGATCCTTCTCCAGTCCAAAAGGAGTGGAGGGAAACCTATAATGGTGATCTCTTGCTTGGGCTTGCTGGCTCCTATGACAATTGGGAGTCTACGGGAAAACTTTCAACTGTCATAAAGTGGGAGGGTGTTTCTGTATTCAATGGCGAATACCTCAGAGCCGGCATCTGTCTTTTCCTGAAGATGCAGGACAATCCTGACTCTTGGATGGACGGGGATGTTGATTATCCTAGTGCTACAGTTGCTTTTGTGACAGATGATCCTTTCCTCCCACGAACTATACCTTTTACTATCTTGCAGAAGGCTGTCCGTCAGCAATATGATGCAATGAATAGCAAGGGCGAAGTAGAAAAGAGGTTCTATGTTGAACCATATAAGGCAGTCATTACCAATACTGCTCTCAATGTTATGCTTTGCCGCGCATTTGCATACTATAGAGATCACGGTTGCTTCCCGGAAACTATAGATTCGTGGGATGCAAGCTATATACGGTCTACTACCAAATGTCCGGTTGATGCCGCCGAGGTCAAGGCGGCTCGTGATGAAGCATGGAAGAACGCCGGAGTAACGGAGTCATCGTCAACAAAGGAGAAAGCTGTTGCAATCTTCAATTATGGCCGGGATGTGTGGGAGTATGAAGGCTATTATAATTCTTCGAAGGGAGCAGTAGGAACAATAAAGGCAAAAGCAGGAAACTGCTGCGATATGTCCCATGCTATCGTTGCAATGGCAAGGCTCAGTGGTATTCCCGCAAGGTATTTCCACGCTCAGTGTCAATACTCCAGCGGAGTTGTCGGGCACGTGGTTTCACAACTTATGGTAGATGATGTCTGGTTTATGGCAGATGCAACAAACAATTCAAATTCTTTTGGAGAAGTAAGATTTACTTCATATACTGGCGTAGAATATCTTGAGGATCTCCAGTGGTAATTATGAAAATCAAAACAGTGAATATTATCCTTACGTCTGTGCTGCTGGCATTTGCTTGTACAAAACCAGCGCCTGAAGAGCCGATTGCGTCATTTGATGGTCTCATTATCAATGAGGTGTGCCCAGCTCGCACTATTACGAAGACTTCCTGGATTGAGATTTATAATACGACGGATACATCAATCAAGCTCAAAGGATTGAGGCTGGCTCTGACTGATGATGCAGTTACCGATGAGGTGATTGCAACATTGTCAGTCGGTCTGGTCGAAGCCGGTGGCTATTATGTCATTTCCTCTGAGGACGTGAAATTTTCACAGCCTATCCTTAAAGCAACCTTTGAGGAGGTTGCTATAGAGGATAAGAGTGGGGCAGTGATAGACAGCTTTTCAGCGAAATATGACTGTTCCTCTTCAACTGAGCTTGAGGATGGATATAGTTATGCTAGAGTTCCTGATATCTCAGGCAAATGGACAGTTACCAATGTCGCTACTCCAGGTGAGGCAAACTATAAGATCACTCCTTACACTCTTTCATCTCTTGTCATCAATGAGGTGAATCCGGCAGAAGGTTGGATTGAGATTGTGAACAACGCCAAGAAGAGTCAGAATCTTGAGTATGCCCATTTGGACAGTGCCAATGGCGACAGAATGTATACGTTCCCAGTTTCTTTCAAAGTTGAAGCTGGCGAGAGATTCGTCGTAGAGTGCGCTACCGGCCTGAACGGTTTTGTCCTCAATTCCAATGAGAATAAGAAAGTCGCCGAGTTCAGTTCGTCTGGCTTGGATACTCCCGCTGAAGGCGGAAGTTGGTCTCGACTCCCTGATATTACAGGTGATTTCAGAGTCGTATCGACAGCCACAAAGGGTGCTGTCAATTCAGATATAAAAACCACAACTGATGGCATTGTAATCAATGAATTCTGCGTCAGCGAAGGTTGGGTGGAGATAAGCAACAGTAATCTTGAATCTGCCGTAGTATCTCAATTGTTCCTCTACTATGCAGGAACCAAGGAAACTCTTGCGGCCACCATTGAACCTGCTACTCTGGTTTCCGGAGGTAAAATTGTCAAGGATGTCAATCTCAATTCCTGCACTGGTCTCGTTCTTCGTAATTCATCGGGAGCTTTAGTCGATAAGGTTGATTTCTCTGAAGTGAAGGGCAGTCTCCCTTCATCGGTGAAGGTCAGCAACAGTAGAATCCCTGATGGAACTGGTAACTTCTATGCAGTTCGAACCCTTTCAAAGGGCGAGAAGAACTATGGAATCAACCAGGATAACAACATTGCGCTATGGGTGCCTCAGTCTTCAACTCCAACTGTTGATCTTGAGGCTCTTTGCAAACTTGGATATGGTCAGATATTCCTCCACGAATACGCATTCAGGAACTATGGTACAGAAAAGGTCAAGAGCCTTGTCACCCAGGCTGAATCTCTTGGTATGACTCTTCATATCTGGATGCAGTGTTTCTGGTGGAATGACGACATCAAGTGGCGTCTTCCTGTTATTGACAGGGTCGGCGACACACCTGCTCGATATAACCAAGAGCTCTTCACTGAGATTATCGAAAGAGCAAAGCCTTATGTCAATGCCGGTGTCCACGGTATTCACTTTGACTATATCCGTTTCGGTGGTACTGCCCAGAAACATTCATTCCCGGAGGATGGTATAACCGGAGTTGGTGCAATTACCGAGTTCTGCCGCCAGGCAAATGTGGCTCTCAAAGCCTTGAATCCGAATTTGGTCCTTTCTGCTGCCGTTATGGGAGAGAAGGCCCCTCAGAACTCTTATGGTCAGGACATTTCTCAGATGAAGGATTACCTGGATGCTTTCCTCCCGATGGCATATATATCCTCATACAACTATACTCCTACTGCCAATGCACAGGTTGCACAGTGGTTCAAGGATAGGGCAGGCAACTCAAAAGTATGGCACGGTGTGTCAACATATAACTCAAACACTCAGGGACTGTCTGCTGAGGAGATATATAACGATTGCAAGAATGTAGAGACCAATTCGACTGTCGATGGTGTCGCACTTTTCAGATATGGAATCGGCACTTTGCCTGATATGAATGACCTTTTCAAATAGAAATTTATGATACTGATTGCGGATAGCGGTGCATCCAAGACTGATTGGGCTTGTGTTTCAAGAAATAGTAATAAACAGATACGTTTTCAAAGTCTTGGCTACAATCCCAATTATATAACTGGTTCTCAGATTATTTCGGACATTCTACAGAATATTCCGTCTGAATTGAAGGTAGAGTCTGTAAAAGAGATATATTTCTACGGTGCGGGAGTAACTGAATTGCAATATCCTTTTATGGAAGAAACTCTCAGGACTGTTTTTACAAAAGCTGAAACAGTGTTCATTGCAATGGACACCCTCGCATCTTGCAGAGCGCTTCTTCAGGATAAACCTGGTTTTGCTGCAATTCTTGGGACAGGTGCGAACTCGTGTCTCTATGATGGCAAGAACGAGGGACTGAATGTGGATTCGTGCGGTTTCATACTTGGTGATGAAGGATCAGGAGGAAATCTCGGAAAAAGATTGATTACAGACTATATACGTCGCAATATGCCTGCGAAAGTATATGATCTGGTGGGTGAGGAACTTGGTATGAACAACGATGAACTCATTGACCAGATATATACAAAGCCATATCCTAACAGGTTCTGCGCTCAGTATGCAAAGTTCATCAATGAGAATCTTGACACTGATCCTTATTTCAAGGAACTTGCAATTGATGCGTTCCGTCAGTTTTTCAAGTTGATTGTTACTCATTATCCTGACTATCAGACATATAAGTTCAATGCGGTCGGATCCGTTGCCTATTATTTCAAACCTATCCTTGAGAATGTCGTAAATGAATTCGGAATGGAGATGGGAAATATACTTAAGGCTCCAATGGACGGGCTTGTCATTTACCATCTCAACAATTAGTCAAGTATGAAAAACAAATTCATCATTCCTCTTGCATTCATTGGGACGATGTTCTTCACAGTTGGTTTCGCTACCGGAATCAATGGCTATTTTGTTCCATTTCTTGAGACCAACCTGAATCTCAGCTCGACACAGAGTTATCTGGTGATTGCCGCCACTTTCATCGCGTTTCTCGTATTCAGTTTTCCTGCTTCCTCCATTATTAATCGCATAGGCTATAAACATACGATGTCGCTTGCCTTCTTTATGTTTGCTATTGCCTTTGCGATGTTCATCCCCGCAGCACGATTCGAAAGTTTTGCATTATATCTTGCTGCTTGTTTTGTCAGTGGAACAGCAAACACTGTTCTCCAGGCCGCTATGAACCCGTATGTGACAATACTCGGACCTCTTGACAGTGCAGCCAGGAGAATTTCGATAATGGGAATATGTAATTCCATTGCCCTCAGCCTTCCATCTGTCTTCATTGCTGCTGTTACCAGAAAAAGCATTGATGATGTAACTCTTGGCGATCTTGACGTTCCTTTTTATATCATTATCGCCGTAGTGACTCTCCTCGGTATCGCTACCTTCTTTGCTCCGCTTGAGGAAATCAAGGCAGAAGGCGAGGAGAATGAAGAAGATTGCCCTTATGCTGCCGGCAAGAAATCAATCTGGCAGTTCCCGCATCTTGTACTTGGTGCGTTGGCTTTGTTTGTCTACGTCGGAGTTGAGAATCTAGCTCTCTTGACAGTTCTTGACTATGCCCAGGACCTTGGCCTGTCAAATCCTGAAAAATACACGATATTTCCAGGTATCGGAATGGCTGTCGGCTACATCATTGGCATCTTGACTATCCCTAAATACATTTCTCAGGTTAAGGCTCTGAGAATCTGCACTTGGGCTGCAGTCATTGATTCAATACTCATAGTGCTGACTCCGGGTTATATTTCTGTTTGGTGCGTTGCTATTTTGAGCCTTGCTTGTTCCCTTATGTATCCTGCAATCTGGCCTCTTGCGATTACAGATCTAGGCAAGTTTACCAAAAAGGGTTCTTCATTGCTTGTCGCATCCATTGGTGGAGGAGCATTAATTCCGCTTCTTTTTGGGGCTATCAAGGATTGGGCTGGCAGCCAGAGTGCATATTGGATATGCCTGCCGTTCTATCTTCTTATTATGTTCTACGCCTACAAAGGTTATAAAATCCGAACTAAATAATGAAACGAAACCTGATCGCAATTGCGCTGTTGCTTATTCAATCAGCGATACTCAACATGTTTGCCTGCACTACAGCCATCGTAGGGCCAGGCGCAAGTCAGAGTGGTAAGCCGATGATATGGAAGCAAAGAGACACCGACAATCCTTCCAATGTTATCGTGTACATACCGGCGACTGAATCAACATTGGCCTATACTGCATTGTTCAAGGCCGGTAATCTTGAAAGAACAGCAGCGTATGGTGGTCAGAACAGCGCTGGCTTTGCGATTTTGAACAATGTTTCATACAATCTTGCCACCAGTAAATATGATCCTTTGAATGGTTCAGTTATGCGTCTGGCATTGGAATCCTGCGCGACAGTTGATGAGTTTGAGTCTATGTTGATGGAGATGTCTCCAAGGCAATGTGCCGCCAATTTTGCGGTTCTTGATGCGACTGGTGCGTGTGCATATATCGAAGCGGCAGATTCTTCAGTAGTCAGATATGATGTACCTGAGGATGGCTGGTTGGTTCGTTCGAATTTCTCTGTTGCCGGAAGTGAAGATGGTCCGTCTGGATATGCCCGTTATCAGTCTGCTCATAAATTAATGAGTCGACATCACGGTAAGTTTGCTCCTTCATTCTTCATAGATAAGATGGGTCGTTCTTTCTATAATGATGTCTTGGGATATGATGCATCGAAGTGGGGCCGCCGCCGATATGTCTACGACGAGGACTTCATAGCAAGACCTTCTTCCACTGCAAGTATCTGTATTGATGGTGACCAGATCTGGGCTGCAGTTGGATACACTCCAGGTGCTATGATGGTTCCATTCTGTGTGAATGATGGAGATGTTATCCCCAATTGCATAAAAGCAACTGAGGAACTTGAGGGAAGATGTGCCTCTAACGATCTTGCTATTGAGTTGAAAGCGAAAATGCATCCTTTCCCTCGTGATGGTGCAAAGAAATACATTGATTTCAAGGTATTCCGCTCAGTCAGAAAAACTATTAGGAAATATGAAAAGAAATGCATCGACCTGTACAAGAGGGGAGAAGCGGATGCAAGTAGCATCGATGCACTCTTCGAGCAATTCAGAATGGAGATGAATGGATGAATATGAATACAAGAATTTTAGCCGTCGTGATGCTCCTATTGGCAATCAGTCCAAGCACGGAAGCTCGTAAAAGTAAGAAAGAAAACAGAATGACGAGTGCAGGAATTACGTACCTGGACTCGTCTTATGGCGTTTATGATGCCCTCAGTAAAGAGATTCACGCTTATGCTGAGGTCGGTTACCAGGAGTATAAGAGTTCTGCTGCCCTGATTGCTCATCTTGAGTCAAATGGATTTACTGTTGAGAAAGGGGTCGCTGGTATTCCGACTGCATTTGTTGCTCGTTTCGGACAAGGCAGTCCTGTCATTGGAATTATGGCTGAGTATGATGCTCTACCTGGTCTGGCCCAGGAAGTAGTTCCGTATAAATGCGCTCCTGCCGGAGGCGGGGCCGGTCACGGATGTGGGCACAATTTGCTTGGTACAGGTGCTGTAGCCGGCGCAGTCGCTATCAGCAAGTACCTCGCAGAGGGACATCAAGGTACCATCTGCCTCTTTGGCTGTCCAGCTGAAGAAGGTGGGGGAGGAAAGGCTTATATGATGCGAGAAGCTTGTTTTGATGGTCTTGACGCTATGCTGGATTGGCATCCAGATGCTCAGATAACGGTAAATGACAAGACCGGCCTGGCGAATGTTCAGGTCAGGTTTGCATTCAAAGGAAAATCTGCTCACGCGTCTGGGGCCCCAGAGAATGGACGCAGTGCGCTGGACGCTGTGGAGGCTTTCGATTATATGATGAATCTTATGAGGGAACATATCCCTTCGGATTCCCGTATCCATTATGTGATTACCAATGGTGGAAAGGCGCCTAATGTAGTGCCAGATTTTGCTGAGGTTGTGTATTACTTCAGAAATCCAAACAGGGAAGTTGTCAGAGATATCTTCGAGCGTGCCGTAAAGGCTGCTGAAGGCGCAGCTTTAGGAACCGGAACTAGTATGGAATATGAGGTACTCTCCGGTAATTATGAGAGACTTCCAAACAATGTACTTTCGGATCTGATATTCAGAAATTTAGAGGCTGTCGGTGGAATTCAGTACGACGAATCAGAAATGGCCTTTGCTCTTGAAATGATGAAAAACAGTGGCGTTATAGACACTGATGCTGCTCTGAGGAAGATATCTTCAGTCATCCCTGCCACTGAGAATAAACTCAGTCAGTGGGTATCCAGCGATGTCGGCAATGTGACTTGGGCTGTACCTACCGGCAGTTTCCGAATGGCGGCCTTTGTTCCTGCAGGAAGCGGACATTGCTGGCAACAGGTTGCAAGCGCAGGTATGAGTATAGGAACTAAAGGTCTTATGGCGGCAGCAAGGGTATTTTACCTTACTGCATTCGATCTTCTGACGAATCCTGCACTTGTTTCTGCAGCAAAGGCTGAATTTGACCAAAAGAGAGGAGCTGACTTTGAATTCAAACCCCTTATGGGCGATCGTGTACCACCGTTTGACTATCAACTTGGGAAATAATGCGTAGATTCTCTTGCCTAATCTTTGTTGCGTTTTTCGCACTGTGTTCCTGTGGCACTCGCGACCGTTCCATCTATGCTGATCTGCTTTCATCATTGGAAGAAAACGCTTATGTTGGAGATGATTTCCTTAACGAGGATATTCGTACTGTTGTGAGAGACTGGTCCGTCGTTCTTGATACGAGTATGACCTATCGAGTTCATACAACTGGACTGACGGATCAGATGAAGTCCGGTCGTTGCTGGCTCTTCTCGACATTGAATATCCTGCGTGCCGAAGCTATCGAAAGGGAAGGGTTAGGAGAGTTTTATTTTTCGCAGACGTATGGACAGTTCTATGATATTCTTGAAAAGTCAAATCGTTTTCTTGAGAATGTCATTGACTATAGTAACCACCCTTTGAATTCCCGTGCGAATGAATGGCTTTTCAAAAAACCTATCGGTGACGGAGGACAGTTTGTAAATGCCGCGCACCTTATTGATAAATATGGAGTTGTGCCTGTGGAAGCGATGCCTGAACGTTATAGCAGTACGGACAACAGACGCTTGATGCTGACAGTTTGCGACTTGCTTCGCAAATATGGGCTGGAACTTCGCGATGCTCACGAAAGCGAACTTCAGGGGGTTAAATTGCAGGCATTATCCGACATCTATCGACTGCTCTCAGCTTGCCTTGGTAATCCTCCACAGGCGTTCGAATGGGAAGGGGAGACATATACTCCGCAGAGTTTCAGAGATAAGTTCATACTCCACGATATGGAGAATGACTATGCTGTCTTTATGAATCTTCCAACTCGTAGGTTTTATCGGATGTATGAAGTGGAGAATAACAGAAATTGTTATGAATATGGTAATTGGACATTCCAGAATGTTCCTATCTCTACAATATCTGCAATTGCGGTCGAGTCGTTGAAGAACGGAAGGATGTTCTATGTTTCAGCCGACACAGAACACGATAATCTAGATGCGGAAGGTATCTATGATATCCGTTCTTTTGCTGCTATTGACTCTTTGCTTGGAATTCACACAGCAATGGAAAAGCTTGAACAGATTCGAAGTGGTGAATCCCGCTCAGTCCACGCTATTGCAGTCGCTGGAGTACGACTTGATGCCAATGGTAATCCAGAGTCTTGGCTAGTAGAAAACAGTTACGGCTCCGCTCGTGGAGCTGACGGATATATTACATTCAGCAATGCCTGGTTTGAAAAGTATCTCTACCGTGCAGTGTTCGAGAAACGTTTTGTGCCAGAGGACATTCTTTCAAATTTCTCAAAGAAACCGTCTTCTATTCCTGCTTGGAATTATATATTCTAGATTTCAATATACTCTTGAACAATGCGACCTGGTTGCGTGTACGAACTAGGTTGTGCTCCGGGTACTGAATCTTATAATAGGTGTCGCCGTTGATGTAGTCTGCGAAGAAGCGGACTGCCTGCATATATGGGAACAGGGCGGCGGCGTATGGAAGATTTTCTATTTCAATCGGAGTGAGGAAGGAGCCGGCTGACTCGAGATAACCCTTGCGGAAGGCTTCGTAGATGTCCATCCTGAAGGCGACCTTTTCGATTGCCGGATCGTCTTCTGCAACAGTATTTGCGGCGGTTCTGAGGAAGTCTCCGAAGTCCGAGAATATGAAGCTAGGCATCACTGTGTCGAGGTCGATGACGCAGAGGACATTGTCGTCCTTGTCGAAGAGGATGTTGTTGACCTTAGGGTCGCAGTGGCAGATGCGCTTTGGCAGCTTGCCTTCGCGGTAGAGCCTTTCGGCCTTGCACATTTCCTCGTCATATTCATTGAGGAAGGCGAGGATTTCCTGGACTTCAGGCTCGCTCATACGGCCCACGGCGTCCTTTGCTACGGCTTCCTTGAGCTGACGGGAGCGCAGTTCCATATTGTGGAAGTCAGGAATGGTCTCTCCGAGCGTCTCAGGCACATCGACGAGCTGCTGCTCGAACTTGCCTATGGCCTTGCCGGTGTAGTAGGAGGTCTCAGGATTGACTTCGTCCTTGGTGACTGAATCCGGAATCAGGACAGTCATTCTCCAATAACCGCTGTCGTCCTTGTACCAGGACTTGTTGCCGTCCTTGACTGGCACGACTGTGAGGACCTTTCGGTCGATGTCGTCGGCGCCTTCAGCCACGAGTTTGCCCCTGATGTGGCTGGTGACGACTTCGATGTTATGCTGGAGGAGTTCGACATCCTGGAAGATGGCGTTGTTGATTCTCTGCAGCACATATTCCGTCGGCTGGCCTTCTATCTTCACGCGGAAGGTGTCGTTGATGAGTCCTTTGCCGAGAGGTTCCACTGCAGCGACTGCTCCTGCAATCGCGAACTGTCCAGCTATCTGAACGAGGTCTTTCCTTGATTCCATATAATTATATGTCAAATGTCTATATACAAATATGGTAAAAATATCTTAATCTACCTATCTTTGTTGAGACCAATTTAACAAGAAGATGACTGACAACAATACCATCAATTGTGGAACAATGATGTATTACAGCCTGACTCCCAATGAAGGAATCACGGTGCACTATGTAATCGAGATGAAGGATAAGGTCGATGGCAATGCCTTGCGCAATGCCGTGGATACTGCTATGAAGCGTTATCCTTATCTGGGAAAGAAGATTGTGGCCACGGCCGAGGGCTATCGTCTGGAGGACAATGATCTTCCCGTTGTTGTCAGGAACACCCACCACACGATCCCTTTGTGCGGTCCTGATGCCAATTATCATCAGTTCACATTCACATACGCCGATCACACCATCTATCTTAACAACACCCACGCACTTGTGGACGGACGTGGACGCAGTCCCTTCCTTCACACGGTGATGTACTATTACTGCAAGGAGCGTTACAATGAGGATGTTCAGATGGACGGCGTAAATCTGGTGGACAGTCCTATCGATCCGAGGGAATACTACGACCCGTTCAACGACGAGATCCCTAATGCTGACATCGATCTTTCAGCCGCCCTTCCGGCACCTCGTATGGCTATGTCGCTGGCCGATATGGGCCTTGTGCATCCTTCACCGTCGCACACTCAGATGCACCATATCTGCCTTGACGAGAAGCAGATGATGGCCAAATGCAAGCAGAATGACGCTTCTCCGAATTCAGCAATCTGCGTCATCCTGGCCCGTGCAATTGCCAAACTTCACCCTGACAGCACTGAGCCGATTATCGCGAATGTGGGAATGGACCCGCGCGGTGCTCTGAAAGCCGACCTGTCCCATCATCCTCTTGCCACCAGTACAAGCATCGAATTCACGCCTGAAATGCGCGATATGAGCTTCGAGGAGCAGAATACCATCTTCCGTGGCGAATTGATCCTGCGTTCAGAACCGAGCAATATGCTGCTTGGAGCTCAGGCCGTGAAGAAGATCTATGCTGACATCAACGCGCTGCCTACTTTAGAGCAGAAACTGGGCGGCGTACAGCAGATCCTCGAGATGGCCTTGAAGACTCGCACCTTCTCAGTGTCATATTCGGGCAAGAGCAACTACGGCTCGTGTGACAGCCACATTGCGGCCCTCTTCCCTCAGTTGGATTTCAAGAACATCGGCTTTGCCATAGAGATCACCGCCACCAACGGCAAGTTCTATCTCACCATCAGCCAGGGTTGGCGCGAGGACGTCTATTTCAATGCCTTCCTCAAGGAACTTACCCTGCTCGGCCTGGACTACGATCTCCTCTACAGCGCCCAGCTTGAGCCGATTGTCATCGATATACCTTTCGCGTAATAATTGATTTATTATGAAGTTCCTCTCTGCAATCCCAAAGTTTTTTTACTTCAATTATCTTAGACTGACGTGCTGCAAGCACAAGGAGTCGGTTCATCACATCGAGATAGACGGACTTGACATCCTTTATACTGTCAGAGGTCCAGAAAATGGCAAGCCTGTTGTGCTGATGCACGGAAACGGCGGCTCCCACAGGAGTATGAGGACTCAGCAGCTGCAGCTCGCCAAAGAAGGCTACAGGGTGTATTGCCCGGATACCAGGGGACAGGGAGCCAACGAGCCTCTTACGGAGTATCACTATGCTGATTTTGCCGAGGATTGCTACCAGTTCATCCAGAAACTCGGACTGGACAAGCCGATCGTGGGCGGATGGAGTGACGGCGGAATCAACGCGCTGCTGCTGGAAATGGCGCACCCAGGCACTTCTTCGATGATAGTCGTCGCAGGAGCGAACCTTACTCCGGATTGTGGCGATGGATTCGAGGAGTTCAAGGCCTGGATACTCGAGCAGGGGACTCCGCTCGCGCTGATGATGCTGGACGAGCCTCAGATCGATCCGAAGGACTTGAATGCCATCAAATGTCCGGCACTGGTCATCGCCGGCAGCAAGGACCTTATCTCAGTCGAGCACACGAAACTCATTGCCGACAACATCCCGAATTCCGAATTGGTAATCGTCGAGGGAGCAACGCACAGCAGCTATATCAAGAAAAACCCTAGACTCGGCAGGTATATGCTGGCTTTTATGCGTTCGAGGGCCTAAGAACAATGCTCTGGGATATATTGATCAGAAAGTCTCCCATCTTCTCCATCTGCTCCAGAACATTCAGATAGAATACCGTTTCGAAATAGGCGTCGCCCTTTGAGTCGATGCCTTCAAGTTCGAGGTCACGACATTCGTTCCTGAAGTCATTGATAGCCTCTTCGTCGGCTTCGGCGTTGCGGATATCCTTGATGCGTTTTGCATTCTCAAGATTCCATATCATATCCTCGTAGGCCTGAGAGAGATAGACGACCATCTTGTCGAGCTTGGCGATGTGAGCAGGGGAGAGCTTGCGCCCGTATGCGTGCATATTCATCAATGAACGGCTGATGGATTCGCCACTGTCGCCCAATGACTCCAGCTCGCCGCAGATTCGGATCTGCGAACGGACTAGCTCCTTTGATTCGCTGCTCAAGTGGTCCTTCCCAAGGTCATTTAGGAACTTCACGATCTCATATTCAATGCGGTCTGATATCTCCTCGTACTTCACCAGTTTGTCCCTGTAAACCTGGAATTTCTCTTCGTTGTCCGAATTGTTGACAGCCTCAGAGAGGTACTCCAGGCCATTCTTCATTATCTTGCTGAAGTG